>JAZQFT010000001.1:0-25300 GCA_045539655.1 Ruminococcus sp.
TGTCGGCTCATCACATCCTGGGGCTGAATTCGGTCCCAAGGGTTCGGCTGTTCGCCGATTAAAGTGGTACGCGAGCTGGGTTCAGAACGTCGCGAGACAGTTCGGTCCCTATCTGTCGTGGGCGCAGGATATTTGAGGAGCGCTGTCCTTAGTACGAGAGGACCGGGATGGATGCACCTCTGGTGCACCAGTTGTCACGCCAGTGGCACAGCTGGGCAGCTAAGTGCAATCGGATAAACGCTGAAAGCATCTAAGCGTGAAACCGTCTCCAAGATTAGATATCCCATCGTTTAACGAGTAAGACCCCTTGTAGACTACGAGGTTGATAGGTTGCGTGTGTAAGCATAGTGATATGTTCAGCTTGGCAATACTAATAGGTCGAGGGCTTGACCACAAAGACATTTCTCAGGATTTGTCAGTCTTTGGTCTTAACTAAATTATCTCTCTTATCTCCTTTCCCCTTTATTCAGTTTTCAGGGTGCATGCCCTAATTTGCACCATTAGCTCAGTTGGTAGAGCACCTGACTCTTAATCAGGGTGTCCCGGGTTCGAGTCCCTGATGGTGCACCAATATGGCTCGTTGGTCAAGCGGTTAAGACACCGGCCTCTCACGCCGGTAACGGGGGTTCGATTCCCCCACGAGTCACCATTTGTTTGTCAAGGAACCCTTTAATCAGTTAAATAGTTGGTGTCGCTGACGCAGGGGGTCCACCCGTTCCCATCCCGAACACGGAAGTTAAGCCCTGTAGTGCCGAAAATACTTGGCTGGTGACGGCCCGGGAAAATAGGAAGGTGCCAACATTTATATTCCTCCATAGCTCAGTCGGTAGAGCACTCGGCTGTTAACCGAGTTGTCGTTGGTTCGAGTCCAACTGGGGGAGCCATAATGAAACGGATATCCAATCGGATATCCGTTTTCTTTTATGTGATAAACTATTTTAGCATAGAGATTATATTGGTTGATTTTAAAATCTATTATGTGATATACTTTTCGTATAAAATGGATGCACGAGGGATAATATATGACTACTAAATTATTTATTCAAGCAATCTCCAAGTTTTTGCTAGGCGTAATATTTGTTTTCTTATTGATATTTTTGCCTGCAGGTACATTCGCTTTTTTTAACGGCTGGTTGTTTATGGGGGTTTTATTTGTACCAATTTTTTTCGCAGGGATTGTGATGATGTTCAAAAATCCCGAATTATTAAGAAGGCGACTGAGCGCTAAAGAAAAACAGCATGAACAACAACTTGTTGTTAAATTGAGTGGGTTAATGTTTATTGTAGGGTTTATTATTGCAGGACTGGGTGTTCGATATGACTGGTATATCTTGCCCAAAGGTATTGTGATTACTGGCACAATTATTTTTCTTATATCTTACTTACTATATGCAGAGGTTTTGAGAGAAAATACGTATCTCAGTCGAACTATCGAAGTTCAAAAAAATCAAAAGGTTATAGATACAGGATTGTACGGTATTGTCAGACACCCGATGTATAGTGTGACGTTGCTTTTGTTTTTGTCGATGCCAATCGTATTAGGTTCCATCTTTTCATTTTTGATTTTCTTAGCTTATCCTTTTATCATAGCTGTAAGGATAAAAAACGAAGAGCAATTACTCGAAGAAGAGCTTGATGGTTATCGTGAATATAAGAAAAAAGTAAAATATCGCTTGATACCGTTAATCTGGTAGCATAAAAAGCAAGCGGAATATGTATTGTATAGAAGCAGAGAATAATAATTAAGGAGAAAATCGTGAAGATTTTAGAGCTTGAATTTGAGTTACTTAAGAAAAACTTGCGAAAAAGTATTATAATGACAGAACTACATATGCAAACGATAAACAAACATTTATTGATCAGATTCTTGCTTTAAATAAAGACACATAAGGAGAATGTATGAAGATTATAATTGGAGCCGGCAAAACTAAATTTGATGGTTGGGTTTCTACACAGGAGAACGATCTGAATCTACTTATTCGAGATGATTTTGAATTGTTGTTTTCCGATGAAAAGCCGACTGCGTTCCTTGCTGAGCACGTATGGGAGCATATGACTTTAGAAGAAGGAATGAAAGCTGCTAAAAATTGTTATGATTATCTTTCGGACGGGGGATATATTAGAGTTGCTGTGCCTGATAAGAATTTTAGGAACGAATGGTATCAAAACATGGTAAAGGTTGGAGGAAATAGCGATCCTTGTCACCCTGCGTTTACTCATAAGATTGTTTATGATTATAAATTGTTATCTCAGGTGTTTGCACAAGCTGGTTTTGAGGTGGAATTACTTGAGTGGTGTGATGAAAAAGGTAAGTTCCATTACAAATATTGGAATGAAAGCGATGGGTATATTGGGCGTTCGTTAAGATTTGACACAAGGAATACCAATGGGAGATTAGGAATGGTCTCTATCATTTTAGATGCTAAAAAGCCGTTGGTAATTGATTGAACTTTGAATGACATATATAAAACCCGTGTACAAATTTGTACACGGGTTTTGTTTTACCAACATTAAAGATTATAATATTTATCAAACTCTGCTGGGTGTGGAATCTTAGAAAGTTCAGCACATTCAGCACGTTTTGTTTTGATGAAGTTTGTGATGAGTTCTTCTGGGAATACACCGCCTGCTGTTAAATAGTCATGATCAGCTTCGAGTGCATCGAGAGCATCTTCAAGACGAGTAGGCAAGCCCTTGAGCTTTGCTTTTTCTTCGTCAGAGAGGTGGAAGAGGTT
Source organism: Ruminococcus sp. (assembly GCA_045539655.1). GTDB lineage: Bacteria > Bacillota > Clostridia > Oscillospirales > Acutalibacteraceae > Ruminococcoides. The sequence goes on from JAZQFT010000001.1 coordinate 2,736, forward strand.
CATATCATAAGGACCCCAGCCGTTTTCGTGTGGGTCAATCTTGTTCTTTATACCGTCTAAACCTGCCATAAGAATAGCTGCATAGCAGAAGTATGGGTTACAAGTAGCGTCAGGATTTCTGAGCTCGAAACGACGCTTGTCAGGACTCTTAGCATATGCTGGAATACGGATAACTGCACTGCGGTTTGATGTAGCATAACCCACAGTAACAGGAGCCTCAAATCCAGGAACTAAACGCTTGAATGAGTTTGTGCTTGGGTTAGTGATAGCACACAGTGAGCTGATGTGCTTTAAGAGTCCGCCCATAAAGTAGTGAGCTTCTTTAGAAAGATTTGAGTAGCCGTTATCATCAGAGAACACAGGTTGTCCGTCTTTCATGAGTAGCATATGAACGTGCATGCCTGAGCCTGCCTCGCCATAGATTGGTTTTGGCATAAATGTAGCTGTTTTGCCGTGTTTCATAGCAACATTGTGAATGATATATTTGATCATCATGGAAGCATCGGCCATCTTAGTCATTTCACCAAGCTGTGGTTCGATTTCAAACTGACCTGATGCAGCAACTTCTGGATGCTGGTAGTTGATTTCGATGCCCATTTCTTTCATCAACAGGCACATCTCAGAGCGGATATCGTATGAGGTGTCGAATGGTTTTGCAACATGGTATGCTTTCTGGTGTGGTACTACACAGCCTTTGCCCTGTGTAGCGCTGTTCCAGTATGACTGGTCAGTGTCAACAAAAGCAGTGACTTCGTTAGGTGCAACTTCCCAACCAACCTGATCAAAAAGATAAAACTCAAATTCAGGTAAGATGTACATAGTATCAGCAACACCGCTGGCTTTCATATACTGTGTGGCAGCTTTTACGATATTGCGTGGATATTGTGCGAGGGGGCGGTTCTCAGGGTTATCAATAATCATCGCATTACCTGTCATAGAGAGTGTAGGAACCTCACAGAAAGGATCAATATAAGCTGTGTCAGGATCAGGAATAAATACCATATCGCTTTTCTCTACTACAGCGTAGCCATAGTTAGAAGCATCAAAACCGATACCACTCTTCATAGTATCTTCAGTAAAGTTTTCAGCTAGTATAGATACGTGTCTGTACTGACCATTGATGTCAACCATCTTGAAGTCAACCATTTTAATATCGTTATCTTTGATAAGTTTGATAATGTCTTTTACAGTTTTTGACATAATACAACACCTCTTTTATTATTATGGGATAATTGTAGCAATTTTTCTATTATGTGTCAATCAAAGAGGTTTAATAAGTTGACAACAAAAACACGATTTTGATAATATAAAATCACAACTGACACTATAAAGGAGTATTATTTTGAATACAAAAATTTGTATATGCGACCTGCATACTCATTCGACCTTTTCAGATGGAACACTCACACCAACTCAACTTATTAAAGAAGCAGAAAAAGCTTCGCTTTCATCAGTTGCACTTTGTGATCATAACACCATTGATGGTATCAGCGAGTTTTTGAATGCTGCACAAAATAGCACAGTAGAAGCAGTGCCCGGAGTTGAACTGACCTGTGTTTATGGCGAAAAAGAAGTTCATGTTGTCGGTTTGTTTTTGCAGGAAAATGAGATAGAAAAGCTTTCGAAATATTTACAAACATACAAATTCCTCAAAGAAGAAAGTAATATTTGTCTTGCAAGAAAGCTGAATCAAGCAGGATTAAAAGTAGATTATGACGCTATCAAGAAAAAAGCTGACGGGGCTTTTATAAATAGATTGCATTTTGCTAACGAGTTGCTTGAAAACGGATATGTATCCTCAAGAAAAGAAGCCTTTGATACCATACTGCAACCTAATGGTGAGTTTTATGTTCCTGCAAAGAGATTCGACGCTTTTGAAGCAATTGAATTTCTTCGCTCTATATCAGCAGTAGCGGTTTTGGCTCATCCTTTTTTGAATTTGAGTTATGATGAGTTGCTTGAGTTTTTACCAAAAGCTAAAGAAAGCGGGCTAATAGCTATGGAAACAAATTATTCTTTGTTTGATAAAGCGACAACAAAGTTAGCTCAAGAGTTAGCACAACAGTTTTCTCTGCTGTGTAGTGGTGGTAGTGATTTTCACGGAGACAATAAACCTGATATTAAACTGGGTATGGGCAAGGGCGATTTGTATGTTCCACAAAGCTATTGCGATGCTTTGAAAGATATTTTCAAAAAATAGTAAAAGTTTTATTCTCCACATATTGTAATGAGAAAAGGAGTGTATAACATTATGTTGTACACTCCTTGTTGTTTTTTACTCAAAAAGAGAATTGTATAGAGCTTTGATTAAGCATTATATACAAATTAGCATTGATTTTAGTGTAAAATAGTGGTAATATAATAAGCATCAAATTGTTTTGTAATATTAAAAGGAGAGGAATATTATGAAAAAAGTTGCGGGCATATTTTTAACTGTTTTGTTAGTACTATGTTTTGTGCTTTCAGTTCCTGTAACTGCGAGTGCGGCTAGCGCTGATACTCAGTACGGTTTACAAGCGTCCATTGTAACCGATAAGGATGAGTACAAAGCAGACGAAAAAATCGAGGCTATATTTACTGTTACAAATACTAGCGGCAGCAAGGTTGAAGGTGTAACAGTTGAGCCAAAGCTTTCTGAAGGTCTGATTTTGGATTCTTCTGACTTGACAAACAAAGCTATTGCTTTGGATAAAGATGAATCTTACAGCGCAAAAATGGTGTTGACAACAAAGAAAAATTTAGTTGATGATACCTCAAAAGATGATAAAACAGACGACAAAAAAGATGACAAAAAGGATAACTCAAAGTCACCTAAAACAAACGATACATCTAAAATTGTACTTTGGATTGTTTTCTTTGTGCTGTCTGCTGTTTGCATTTTTGTATGCATTAAATACAGAAAGAGCGTGAAAGTTCTTAGCGTTATTCTTTGTATTGCTATGGCTGTATCTATGGCACCACTGAGCGCCTTCGCAGCCGAAACAAAAACAAATTCTTTTGAACTCGATAAGACTATCAAAGTCGACAAAAAAGATTATTCGATTTCTATGATAGTTAATGTACCGAATGTGAGCTCTTCAACAGAAGATGAATATACTGTCTCTTTTGATTTGAACTACGAAGTAGCAGAGAATAATATACCTGTACAGACAATTGCTGCAGGTGAATGTGCTGTTGAACCATCTGCTCCGGATAGAGATGGATTTCATTTTGTTGGTTGGTATTTATTAAAAGATGATACTAACTACGATAACGGTTTCAATTTTGAGGAACCGATTTCCGCTAATATCACCTTATACGCTGGATGGGTTAGTGAAATTGATACTGATCAAGAAGGTTTAGTAGATGATCTTGAAAAAATTTATGGAACAGATATTAACAAACGAGATACAGATAATGATGGCTTGAGTGATTATCTTGAAGTGTTTAGTTTTGGTACAGATCCTACACTTGAGGATACAGATAATAATGGGGTAACTGATGGTGATGAGGATTTTGATTATGATGCATTGATTAATGCGCTTGAAATCGAAATTTGTACTGATCCTTTCGTAGATGATACAGATAAAGATGATTTAGCAGATGGCGAGGAAATTAATAAATATCATACAAACCCTTTGAAAGTGGATACTGATGGAGATGGTGTGTCTGACGGTAAAGAAGTTGAGCTAGGGACAGATCCTACTGTAGCACAATCTTCTTTTAGTATTGATTTATCAGAAGATACTGATGATAAAGTTAAACCTTCAGTAGAAATAAGCTTATCAGGCGAACAAGTTGAAACATTAAGTATTGATTCGTATGAAAATGATAACTTTTTCCCAGAAACTATGCCTGGCTATATGGGCAAAGCGTATGACTTCAGTGTTGATGGTGAGTTCGATGAAGCGACTATTACCTTTGAGTTTGATGAATCTGTGCTTTCAGAAGAATCAGATCCTGTTATTTGCTATTTCAACGAAGAGTCACAGGAACTCGAAGAACTAAAAACAACTATTAGTGGAAATAAAGCTAGCGCTGTTGTAGAGCATTTTTCAAAATATATCTTGATTGATAGAAAAATATATAATGATAGCTTTACTTGGACAGATGTATGGGATAGCACAAAAAACTATACTGGTGTTGAAGTTGCTCTTGTTATTGATGACTCAGGTAGTATGGATGATAATGACCCTAAAAACAACAGATTAGAAGTTGCAAAGAGTTTGATTGATAAATTGCCAAAGAACAGTAAGGTTGGCGTTGTTAGGTTCAGCTACTCAACAAAAATATTGACCGAAGGTCTTATTGAAGATAAAGAAATTGCTAAAAACTATCTGACAAGCTCATATTTTGGTTCATATGGCGGCACATATATGTATGCGGCAATTAAGGATACTTCCTCTATTTATCAGTCGAGTGACGATTCTGTCTTAAAAGTAATGATTCTTCTTAGTGATGGTGAAGCGGCTGATACTTATTATCATAATGATGTTATTGACTTAGCAAATGAGCTGAACATTAAGATATACACAGTTGGACTTGGCCCTGATACTTATTATTTTAATGAATATTTAAATCCTCTCGCTACCAATACAGGAGGAGCTTTCTACCTTGCTAATAATGCGGATGAACTTGCTGAGATTTACAAGCAGATCGGCGAGAAGATAGATATTGAAACCGATGGAGATGAAGATGGTATCCCTGATTATTATGAAGATAATATGTTGTGTTTTAATGGTGTGAAACTCGCACTTGATAAAGATAATCCGGATACTGATGGTGATGGAATCAAAGATGGTGAAGAAGTTGAGATAAAATATGAGTATAATGAAGATGAAACTCAGGTTAAAGTCACTGGTAAATTGGTATTGGGAAATCCGACTAAGATTGACTCTGATGATGACGGATATAAAGATGATACTGATTTCAGTCCATTAGTAGAATATAAAACACCTATAATATTATTACATGGTTTGAACAGCAATACTGATTGCTTTGGTGTTATAACTAATATCGAAGATGGTATGAATGATCAATTTGATCAGGAAGTTTCAAATGCAAATTCTGAAGGTCAATCATATGCATATGCGGATTGTACAAGTCACTATATTACAAAAATAAAAAGCAATAAACTGGGTAGCTTTTTAAGAGATAATCTGAAATATTTGAAGAATAAAAACCTATTTGCGTTCAATTATCCAAATCAAGATATGGTACAGTATAATGGAAGACGTTTGAGTAGCTATATTAATGATTTGATTTTAACAGCAAAGAGTGGGAAGCATAATGACGTTGTAGATGCAAAATACATATTTGCAACTAAGGAAGATAGAGATCTTGGCAGGGCTAAATTTATGCTGATTGGTCATAGTATGGGTGGCTTGGTTTCTAGATATTATGTTGAAAATATCGGCACTCCATATGTTGAAAAAGTAATCACTATTGATACTCCTCACTATGGTTCTGGCATGGCAAATGCCTCTGATGCACTCGCTAATATTGTTAGCTTTTGTCCTTCAATTTATGATTTGGATACAGAAAGCACTCTTTATGGTGGAAATAAAAAAACATGGGATATTTGTTGGCGCTGGAATGGAACTCCAGAGGAAACAAATTATGCGCTGAATAATCAATCTCCTGAATTAAAAGCAGTTCATACTTCTAACACTCATTATTATGCTATAGGCGGATATAATGTAAACCATGGTTTGATTGGTGGAGAAATCAATCAATTAGCAGAAGCACTACGATATAAAGTGTTCTCATTTGAATTTGGAAGAGATACAAGTAGTAAATCTGCTTTCAAGAATAGCATAAATGGCTCATTAAAAGCATATTCACTTGATTTGTGTGGTCAGACATCTAAGCTTGATCTAGGAAATGATGATGGAGACAATACTGTCGATTATATGAGTCAGTTTGGCGTAAGATTTAAATTGTTCAGTAATCCTGATAGTATTGATATCCGCAGGACAAGTTTAGTCGTCGATTCTCAAACAAAAAGCAATAGATTTGATGGTAAGCTTGGCGGTGATAAAGTATTCCATAATAGAATTCTTGCTGAAGATATATTGTTTTATGATGTGAAGAGTTTTGTGAATGATCCAATTTAGATTAACAAAATAAAATTGCATCTTATTATATTCTCTTAATACCTTTTTATTATAACAAAAAAGACGTAACAAAAATAAGAAAAGGGATACCTGAAAAGGTATCCCTTAATTCTTGTGGTGCGAGTGACGGGACTTGAACCCGTACGTCGAAGACACACGCCCCTCAAACGTGCCTGTCTGCCTATTCCAGCACACTCGCAAATATATTCAATTTCTCGAACTTTGGCTATTATAGCACTAAAAATCTTGTTTGTCAATAATAAAAAATAATCTTTTGTGACAAAATATCTTATATACAAATTTGTGATAATGTGATACAATTAAAAATTATAATGGTGACATATTGTTTTGTCACGAAACATAGCGGAGGAAGTTATGAGCAAACTTATTAGAAAGCAGATTTCAAATTCTGTGACGTTTAATAGTATAAAAGAAAGTCGTTTCAAAACAATGCGTATTTCGGTGACTGCTTTTTTACCGCTTGAAAAAGCAACAGCAGCCCAGAATGCTTTGATGTCACTTGTTATGACAAGATCTTGTAATAAGTATCCCGACTTCACAATTCTTTCAAAAAAGCTGTCATCACTTTATGGTGCTGCTCTCAGCTCAGGTTTTCGAAAAATGGGCGATGTGCAGGCTCTGACATTTTCAATTTCTGGACTTGATGACAGATACGCTCTTGATGGTGATCTTATTTCCAAAGAACTCTCAGATCTTTTGTGTGATGTGCTTTTTGATCCGTTTTTGAAGGACGGTGCTTTCGATGTTACTGAATGCGAACAGGAGCGTCGCCAGCTTATAGACATGATTGATTCTGAGTTCAACGAAAAGCGTGTTTATGCTAGCCAAAAAGCAGTAGGTATAATGTGTGCTGACGAAGCTTATGGTATTCCACGCTATGGCGATAAAGAAAGCGTGCTTTCTGCTACACCATCAGATTTATTTGATGCTTGGCAAAATATGCTCAAAACAGCACGCTTCGAGATTATCTATGTCGGCGATTCTGATTCGTCAATCGCGTTTGAGGTTTTCAGAAATCGTTTTGATTCTATCGACAGAACACCGGTTTCACTATCTACAACAGTAAAACGTGTAGTTGAAAACATTAAAACAGAAAACGAAGATATGGAGCTTTCGCAGTCCAAGATGATACTGGGATTCCGAACAGCAGTTGCGGAGCCTGATGATGACGTTATGGCAACAAGGCTTATGTGTGCGCTTTTGGGTGGCACGGCACATTCAAAGCTTTTCTGCAATGTTCGTGAAAAGCTCAGCCTTTGTTACTATTGCTCGTCCTCATATATCCGTTCTAAGGGTATTATGCTTGTCGAAAGCGGTGTGGAAAGAGAGAATATTGAAAAAGCAAAAGAAGCTGTTCTGGGCGAAATCAAAGCTATGCAAAACGGTGACATAACTGACGAAGAACTCTCCGCTACAAAAATGTCTATGTCAAATGCGTTTTATTCATCTTGTGACACAGTTGGTGGTATCAACACCTACTATATGTCACAGATGCTCGATGGCACTATTTACACCCCGCAAGAGGCTGTTGAAAAGGTCAACTCTATCACTAAGGAAGAGGTTATTGAGTGTGCTAAAAAGCTCACACTAGATACTGTCTTCACACTAACAGGTATCAACAATAACGAAGAAGAGGTGTAAAAATGAATATTACAGAAATCAAGTCAGATGCTTTGTCTGAGAAGTATTATAAAATAAATCACGATAGTGGACTCACGATTTACGTATATCCAAAAGAAGGTTACAGCTCGACTTATGCGATTTTTGGCACAAAGTACGGTAGTATCAACAATACTTTTAAAGTTGATAGCGGTGACACTATTCGTGTGCCTGATGGTATAGCACATTATCTTGAGCACAAGCTTTTTGAGAGTGAGGATGGTGATGCATTTTCTCGCTATGCAAAAACAGGTGCTAACGCAAATGCCTACACAAGCTTTGATAAAACATGTTATTTGTTTTCTTGCACAGATAATTTTGAAGAGAGCCTAGAGATACTTCTCGATTTTGTACAGTCGCCTTATTTTACAGAAGAAACTGTTCAAAAAGAACAGGGCATCATCGGTCAGGAAATCAAAATGTACGACGATTCACCGGCGTGGAGAGTTATGTTCAATATGCTGATGAATATGTACAAAAACCACCCTGTCAGGATAGATATCGCTGGTACAGTCGAATCCATCGCACAAATTACACCTGAGTATCTTTACACTTGCTACAACACATATTACAATTTGAACAATATGGTACTTTGCGTAGCGGGCAATGCGACAGTAGATACAGTTCTTTCGGTTGCTGATAAAATGCTCAAAAAATGTGCCCCACACACTATCGAAAATATATTTGAAGATGAGCCTGATGGTGTTATGCAGTCTTATGTTGAACAACATCTTCCTGTTGGTATGCCACTTTTCAACTTTGGCTTTAAAGAAACAGCAGGGGATAAGCGAGTCGATGAGAAAACTCTTGCATACACCGAGATCTTGCTTTTCTTACTTGCATCATCTACAAGCACTCTTTACCGTGAGCTTATGGACAAAGAGCTCATCAACTCTACTTTCTCTTATGAGTTTTTTGAGGGAGAGGGCTTTGTTGCTACAATATTCTCCGGTGAGTCACACGACCCTGAGAAGGTAGCTGATATCATCAAAGAATATATACAGACTTTAAAGAAAAACGGTATTGATAAAGGAGAGTTCGAAATAGCAAAAAAAGCTACCTATGGCGACGCAGTAGCTTCTTTGAACTCTACTGACAATATAGCGAATATGATCGCCGATTTTGATTTTTCTCATAGAGAATTATACACCTATGTTGAAGCTATAGCTAGCGCTACTGTTGAAGATGTCGAAAAAAGGCTTTGCGAGATGCTGAATATAGAAAAAACCACATTGTCTGTTATAAAGAACAGCTGAAAAGGAGGAGGCTATGTTTAACGTATCTTTTCCGGGACTTGGACTCGATTTTCAGATAAACAGAGTTGCTTTTTCAATCGGCGGTACTTTTGATATTTACTGGTATGCTTTGTGTATCGCAAGCGGTGTTATATTAGCTCTGCTTTATGCAAATTTTAACGCAAAGCGATTCTCAGTCGATATGGATAAGCTTCTTAATTGTTTTATTGTTGGAGTTATTACAGCGATACTTGGTGCCCGCTTATATTATGTGATATTTCGTTGGGATTACTTTTCTCAGAACCCGTCACAGATCCTGAATGTTCGTGACGGTGGTATTGCTATATACGGTGCGATTATCGGAGCTTTGCTGGGTGGTCTTACTGTTGCTAAAATACAGAAGATGAAGCTTCTTCCGGTACTCGACCTTACTATGATATGTTTTCTTATCGGACAAGCAGTAGGTCGATGGGGCAACTTTATGAATCAGGAGGCTTTTGGGACTCCTACTGATTCGCTGTTTCGAATGGTCAGCGAAGGTACAGGCGGGGTAGCGGTACATCCGTGCTTTTTGTATGAATCAGTATGGTGTGCACTTGGCGTTCTTGCGCTACATATTTTCAGCAAGAAATGGCAGAAATACTACGGACAAATCAGCTTGCTCTATATGGTGTGGTACGGACTTGAGAGAACACTTGTCGAGGGTTTGCGTACAGACAGCTTGTACTTACCATTTTATATTGGCAACTTCCAGCCACGAGTATCGCAGGTCTTGTCAGCAGTGCTGGTTATCACGGGTATTGTGCTTTTGATAGTATTCAGGAAGAAAGATGACCATATCAAAGACAATATAATCACAGAAAATAATGAGAATACAAAGAACTCACAGGAGGCAGAAAATGTATAAGATTATTGATGGCAAATTAGTATCCCAAAGCGTAAAAGACTCAGTCAAAGCTGAGGTTGAAACATTGAAATCTCAGGGTGTAGATGTAACTTTGGCGGTTATCATTGTTGGAGATGACCCTGCATCAAGAGTATATGTAAATAATAAGAAGAAAGCTTGCGAATATGTTGGCTTCAACAGCCTTGAGTATGCTTTACCAAAAGAAACTACTCAAGATGAGCTGATGGCACTTGTTGATGAGCTTAACAATAGGGAAGATGTGAACGGTATCCTGTGCCAGCTTCCGCTGCCGTCACATCTTGATGAGAAAGCTGTTATCGAAGCTATCTCACCACTTAAAGATGTAGATGCTTTCCATGCTTCTAACGTCGGCAAAATAATGATCGGTGACTATGACTTCTTACCTTGCACACCTGCAGGTGTGATGGAAATGCTTTCTTATTATGATATTGATGTAACCGGCAAAAATTGTGTAGTTATCGGTAGAAGCAATATCGTTGGCAAACCTATGGCTATGCTTCTCTTACATAAGAACGGCACAGTCACTATCACACACAGCCGCACAGTTGATTTGAAGAACGTAACTAACAAAGCGGATATCTTAGTAGCGGCTATCGGCAAAGCAAAGTTTGTTGGTGCTGATATGGTCAAAGACGGAGCAGTTGTTATCGATGTTGGTATGAACAGAGATGAAAACTCAAAACTCTGTGGTGACGTTGATTTTGAAGCTGTTGCACCTAAGTGCTCATATATCACTCCGGTACCTGGTGGAGTAGGACCTATGACAATCGCAGTTTTGATGAAGAATACCCTGAAAGCCTGCAAACTCCAGAACAACTTATAATATTGCACATAACACAGGGGATAGGCTCTGGCTTTATCGTGCAAAATTAAGTTCAAAATCTTATTGACAATAAATTATCGTTGTGATATAGTATATAAGCCGCATATTGTGGGTCATAAGCGAGCTTGCTCCACCCACCAGTAGCGAGTCTATAATAAAGGAATGAATTAAATGTACGCAGTTATCGAAACAGGCGGAAAGCAGTACAAGGTAGCTAACGGTGACGTTATCTACGTAGAAAAGCTTAATGCCGAAGACAATGCTACAGTTGACTTCAAAGTAGTTGCTTTGTCAACTGAAGACGGTCTCAAGGTTGGTGCTCCTTATGTTGAGGGCGCAACAGTAACAGGTGAGGTTGTTAAGACTGGTAAGGGCAAGAAAATCACAGTTGCTACTTACAAGCCAAAGAAGGGCGAGAAGAGAAAGCTCGGTCACAGACAGCCATACACTAAGGTTGAGATCAAGTCAATCGTTGGCTAATTATGATTAAAGTCGATTTTTTTGGTACATCACCGGTTATGGGCTTTTACATCAGCGGTCATTCTGACTATGATGAAGAAGGATCTGATATCGTTTGTGCAGCGGTCAGCTCTGCTGCTTATATGACAGCGAACACTGTCACCGATGTCATCAAAGTCACACCGAAGCTCAGAGTCAATGATGGTGAAATGTACTTGAAACTCGATATCGCTGATGCACATAAATGCGCTCACGTTATGCAGGGCTTTGTGCTTCATATGCTCTCGCTCGGGGAGCAGTACAAACAGTATATTACAGTAACTATTTCGGAGGTGTAAGTTATGCTTAAAATAAACATTCAGTTATTCGCTCATAAAAAAGGTATGGGTTCTACAAAGAACGGTCGTGACAGCGAGTCTAAGCGTCTTGGCGTTAAGCGTGCTGATGGTCAGTTCGTTCTTGCTGGCAACATCCTTGTAAAGCAGAGAGGTACTCACATTCACCCAGGCCAGAACGTTGGTCGTGGTTCTGATGATTCACTTTTTGCTAAGGTTGACGGCGTAGTTCGTTTCGAGCGTGTTGGCAAAGACAGAAAGCGTGCAAGCGTTTACCCTGTAGAGCAGTAATTTTTTAGGGCGGATATTTATCCGCCCTTGTTTTTTATTATATTTGGTGAATACTATGGAAAATAACGAAAAAGATTTTATGAAAAATCGTCCCGTTGCATCAAGCGCTAATCAGGCTAAAGATGTCTACGGACCTATGAAAAAAAGCTCAATCAGTATTCTGACAGTTGTTCTGTCTGTTATTATGATAGCGTGTGCTGTTGCGTGTTTTTTTAGAGGCAGGATATTATCAGGCGTGCTTTTTGTGGTGCTTTTTGCTATACTGATTATGAGTGCTGTTGTAGCAAAGCGTAGCGAAAAGGCAAACTCTAAGCCTGAAAAGATTGAACACCCTGATGCGATTTTTAAAGAACATGAAGAATAAAAAATGAGGATATTACTATGTTTGTAGATATAGCGAAAATTACAATTAAAGCAGGTGACGGTGGCGATGGTGCTGTCTCTTTTCATAGAGAAAAGTATGTTGCTTCCGGCGGTCCTGATGGCGGTGACGGCGGTAAGGGCGGCGACGTCATATTTGTAGCTGATTCAAACCTCTCAACCCTTGTCGATTTCCGCTACAAGCGTAAGTTCGAAGCAAAAAAAGGCAATAATGGTATGGGCGGCAGAAAATTTGGTAAAAAAGCCGAAGACCTCATTATCCGTGTGCCTGTCGGAACTATCGTCAAAGAAACCGAAACAGGTCGTATTATGGCTGACCTTTCATCACCTGAGCCAGTTGTTGTTGCTCGTGGTGGAAAAGGCGGATGGGGCAATACTCATTTTTCTACACCAACACGCCAGACCCCTCGTTTTGCAAAGCCTGGTATGCCTGGCGAAGAGTTCGAAGTTACTTTGGAGCTCAAACTCTTGGCAGATGTAGGTTTGGTCGGATTCCCGAATGTCGGCAAATCTACACTGATTTCGGTCGTATCAGCCGCAAAGCCACAGATTGCTAACTACCATTTTACAACCATCACCCCAACCCTGGGTGTAGTTTCAATGGGTGAAGGCAATTCTTTTGTTATGGCTGATATCCCCGGTATTATTGAGGGAGCGTGGCAGGGCGCGGGTTTAGGCCATCAGTTTTTGCGCCACGTTGAGCGTTGCAGACTTTTAGTGCATGTTGTTGACGTTGCAGGTAGCGAGGGCAGAGATCCAAAAGAAGATTTCGATACTATCAACGACGAACTCAAAAAGTTCAACGAAGAACTGTCACAGCGCCCTATGATTGTCGCTGGTAACAAATGCGATTTAGCAACCGATGAACAGATAGCTCAGTTTAAAGAATATGTCGAGTCAAAGGGATACAGCTTCTTTCCGATTATGGCGGCTATCCGTTGGGACGTAGATCCGCTTTTAGATAAAATTTTAGAAGAGTTATCAAAGCTTCCGCCTATTACTAGATATGAGGCTGAGCCTGCTCCTGAAATCGACTTTTCTTCAGTTAATTCTAAGGAGATCCGTATCAAGGTTTGCGACGGAGTGTACTTCGTTGAATGTGAGTGGTTGCTCAAAGCACTTCGCACAGTTAATTTTGATGACTATGATGGCCTTACTTATTTTGAGAACGTGTTGCAGTCAAGCGGTGTTTACGAAAAGCTCCGTGAAGCAGGAGTTCAGGAAGGCGACACGGTATCTATCTATGATCTTGAATTTGAATATGTTGAGTAACAGAGGAGTCTTATGAGCAACCTTTTAGATATTAACAGTGATATCCATACACTTTCTCCTTTGACCCTTGCGTTTGTGGGAGATTCTGTGTACGATTTGCTTGTGCGCCAGCATCTTGTCACACTTGCGAATCGCCCTGTCAAAGAATTGAATAAGATGAAAGTGACCCTTGTCAACTGTAAAAGCCAGGCTGAGAGTATGAAATCTATTCTGGATATACTCAGTGATGATGAGCTCGATGTTTTCAAGCGTGGCAGAAATGTCAAAGTGAATTCTGCGTCAAAGCATTCGTCACTTGCTGATTATCATACCGCTACAGGACTTGAGGCACTGTTTGGATATCTGTATCTTATCGGAAATACAGACAGGATAAAAGAGCTGTTTATGCTGATAATAAAAAACAGCGAGGTGTTCTAAATGAAAAACAAGGTATTAACTACTATTACTGATTATTTGATAATATTTGTTGGTGCTGTATTGTATGCTGCATCAGTTAATACGTTCACTTCACCTAATGATATCGCACCGGGCGGACTCACAGGTGTGGGTACAATGCTCAACCATCTTTTTTCACTACCTATCGGTGTTATGATCTTAGTGCTTAACATACCTCTTTTTATCTGGGGTGCTATAGAAAACGGGAAGAAGTTTCTGACTAAGACGATTATTGCAACAGTATTTGTATCTGTTGTTATTGATGTTATGGCCCCGTTCTCTTATAAATACGAGGGCGATACTCTGCTTGCATCTATTTTTGGCGGTTTGCTCTCAGGTGTAGGACTTGCGTTGATATTCTTCCGTGGAGGCACAACCGGTGGTACAGATATCATCGCGCGCAATATCCACAAGCACTTTCCACACGTATCTATGGGTACGGTTATCTTAGCTGCCGATGCAGTTGTATTTATCGCCGCAGCATTCACTTACCATTCTATTGAGAGTGCACTTTATGCTGTTATCACCGTTTTTGTAAGTACTAAGGTGATCGACACAGTTATTTATGGCGTCGCACATGATAACGGAAAGCTGATGTTTATTATCACTGATAAGTACGAGGAACTCTCACAGGAAATCATGGGTCGTATCGGCAGGGGCGTGACTCAGCTTGACGCTCATGGTGCGTATAATAATGATTCAAAAAAGGTCCTTCTTTGTGCAGTGCGCCCTTCACAGGTTCACAAAACCAAGGTGCTTGTCAACTCTATCGATGAAAATGCGTTCATCGTCGTTACTACTGCTAACGCTATTAGCGGAAAAGGCTTTGCAGCGTCAGAAAATTCTTGACAAATAGGATACTTATGGTATAATTACTCTGTTATGTGTGAAAGTTTGCGCATAACAGAGTTTTTTAATTTTCCTTGCATCGATTTATCGGTGCCAAATGTCCAGAAGGAGGTGCAACAAATGGCAATTACAGCTAACTATGAGACAGTCATGGTTATCTCAATGAAACAGGGTGAGGATGGTATCCAGGCTCTTATTGAGAAATTCAAGGCTCTCATCGAAAAGCATGCTACTTTGCAGAGTGTTGACGAGTGGGGTAAGCGCAAGCTTGCTTATCTTATCAACAAAGAGTCAGAGGGCTACTATGTTCTTATGAACTTTGAGTCTGAGGCATCTTTCCCTGCAGAGCTCGACCGTATCTACAAGATCACTGACGGTATCATGCGTTCACTCATCATCAGAAAAGATGACGACGCTGAAGTAGTAGCAAAGGTTGAGAATGCTAAGGAGGAAGCTCCTGTAGTTGAGGCTGTAGCTGAAGAGGCTGCAGAAGCAACAGAAGAATAATAACGAATAATCATTTTTTCGGTTTATACCGGGCGAACGAAAGGACGACATTTTATGTTAAACAGAGTTATTTTGATGGGCAGACTCGTATCTGACCCTGAACTTAAGACTACTACCAGCGGTATCAGCGTTACATCATTCCGTATTGCTGTTGACCGCAGTTATGTTAAAGCAGGCGCTGAGCGTCAGGCTGACTTTTTTGACATCGTTGCATGGCGCAACACAGCAGAGTTTGTTTGCAGAAATTTCTCAAAAGGCTCTTTGATTGCTGTTGATGGCCAGCTCCAGTCAAGACAGTATCAGGCAAAGGACGGCACTAACCGCACAGTCGTTGAAGTTGTTGCTGACAACGTATCATTCACAGGCGAGCGTAGGGAACAGGGTGCTTCTTATTCACAAGTAAGAGAAAACTACTCACAGATTCCTGCAGCTCCAGCACCGTCATATTCTAACGGTTCTGTGGACGACTTCCAGGAGATGCCTCTTGACGACGACCTGCCGTTCTAATTCCTATATTACGAAAGGAGTATTCTACAATGGCTGATAGACCAAACAACCACAGAAAAGCCAGAAGAAAAGTTTGTGGCTTCTGTGTAGATAAAGTTGAGAATATCGACTATAAAGATATCGCAAGACTTCGCCGCTATATGTCAGAGCGTGCAAAGATCTTACCTAGAAGAGTAACAGGTACATGTGCTGCTCACCAGAGAGCACTCACAGTAGCTATCAAGCGTGCTCGTCACCTTGCTCTTCTTCCATATACATCAGACTGATGTTCTTTTAAGCACCGTGTTTTTCACGGTGCTTTTTATTTTGGTTACAAACTTGTAGTCATTCTAACCAAAAGAACTAAGCCTTACTTTTGCATATCGCTGAAAATCTTTTTACCTATTGAAAATAAACTATTGTTAGTGCTATTATATATTTGTATGTAAATACAAAATTTTACAGGAGGATATTATGCGTAATTCAATTTTCAAACGTATGCTCTCTTTGGTGCTCACATTGCTTATTGTTGTGTCTATTGCAACAGTTGGTATGATTGCTCCGAGTGCAGCAACATTATCAAAACCTACTATTTATGTTCGTGATGCTTCTGGTGTAGGATATGCACTTTGGGCTTGGACAGCTGATGACAAGAACCTCTTCTCAACTACATGGGACTCACGTCCAACCAGCGACAGTGCTACTGCTGATGCGAATGGTTGGAAAACTTATGCTACTGACCTTGCTATTGGTCAGAACAAGCAGTATTCTATGAAAATCACAAAGACATCCAACAGAAGCAGCGAAGACACTCTTTCTTTACTTGTTGCTTTTGGTGATCTCTGGATTGATATCAACGAAAAAGGCAAGGTTGCTATCTATAATCACAACCCTGACGAAACAACAGCTAAAACTAAGGCAACTGCTTTCAAAGAAGCATTATGGATAGATACTCAAGCTGATGAAATCACTGATGATACTGACACAACAGCACTTGTGAAATGGTATGACAGAGGCGATGCATATCGTCTTTATATTCCATCTGGTGTTGATATGTCTGCAGTTCCAGTATATCACTCATACTCTAGCCTTTATATCAACGGCACAGGCATTACTCCTGGAGATACATATGCATTCTCTGATGGTGTAGAATACAGCATCACTGGTGATGTTACCGGAAAACTCAAGGTTTATCAGTCTTCTAATATTTACACTATGTATATGACAGGTGATTCAAGCCTTCCAATCGAAACATCTTCTGCGATTGAACACAAAGATAATGTTGAGCGTAAAGGTGGCAACATTTATACTTCAGATGCTGATGGCGCTATTGCATATCAGGATACTATCAGCAAAATAAAGGGCAGAGGCAACTCATCTTGGGAAGCTTCTCAGAGAATCTATGGTAAGTACGCTTACAACCTCACAACAAATACAAAGAACAAGAACATCACCGGCGGTGACGTTAAGACTAAGAAGTATTCAATGCTCGCTAACAATATGGATGAGTCAATGATGCGTAACCTGCTCATCTACTCACTTGCTGATGCTATCGGCCTTGACTATACACCTACTATCCGTATGTATGACGTTTATGATAACGGTAACTACCACGGCACATATGCAGTGTGCGAAAAGGTAGAAGTTGGTTCATCTGGTCTGCTTTCAGGCATCACTTCTCTTGACGATGATAACGCTGACGTAAACCCTGACATTGAAGATGCACCACAAAAGAATAATGGTAAGTCCAGTTCTTCTGCTGGTTTCTACAAGTATGTTGACTCTCCGGATCCTGCTGATATCACAGGCGGATATCTCCTTGAGTTCGAACTTTCTGAACGTTTTGATAACGAAATCAGTGGTTTCGTATCATCAAAGGGTCAGCCTGTAGTAGTTAAGTACCCTGAATTTGCTACAAAGAATGAGGTTCTCTACATTATGAATCTCTTCAACAAGGCTGAAGCAGCTGTCTACGCATCAGATGCAGACATCAACGAGATTTCAAAGTACATTGACGTTGAGTCATTTGCTAAGATGTATCTCATTCAGGAAATGTCAAAGAACCTCGACGCTGCTCAGACCAGCTTCTATATTTACAAAGAATCAGATTTGACAGGTGACGGCAGACTCCACGCTTCTCCTGTTTGGGACTACGACTGGACTTGTGGCCAGTTCGAAGATGTCCGTCCTGTAACACAGGGCGATTCCAACCTGCGTACAACAACTGGTTGGACAACTCGCTACAGACGTATCGATAACAACACATCAAAAGACAACAACCTCCAGGCTAAACTTTGTGCTTGTCCTGAGTACTGGGACATGGTACAGGATGTCTGGTACACTAACTTTGCTGACACTGCATTGTCATATGTTTTCGATGACAGTACAGACACACTCGAAAATTCTGATTCTAAGATCAGCGAATTCTACGCTATGATGAAAGATTCGATCAAGTGTAACGAAAGCCGTTGGGGCTTTATCGCAAAAGACCTCACTCTTGAGTGGCATTCTTATGACACAGGTGATACACCGGCTGACGTAGTGAACTATCTCAACGATTGGTTGTTTGATCGTCTTACATGGCTTAACGCAAATATCGGCACAGAGCCTACTCCAACTGCACCACAGTTGACAGTTACTGTTGCTGATGCACAGGGCGAGGTTGCACAGGGCACTGCTGATGCACCTGTATTAGTTAATACAGACGTAACTATCAACGTATCTGCTGTTTCTGATCTTGCTACTGATATTACACTCACAGTCAACGGCGAGAAAGTAAAGGCTGATGCTAACGGTAACTACACTGTGGCACTTGCTGATGATGTAGTTACAGAGATTTCTTACACAGCTACAGCTAAGAACGTCAACACAGCTTCAACAAATGCCGACGGTATTGCTACAGCAACAGCTACATATTATGTAGTGAAAGCTACACCAACACTTATCTACGGTGATACTGACCTTGATGGCACTGTTGAAATTACAGATGCTACAGCTATCCAGATGTATTGTGCATATCTTTCTAATCTAAACGAATATCAGCTCAAGTGTGCTGATGTAAACACAAGTGGCACTGTAACTATTATGGATGTTACACATATTCAGCGTTACTTAGCTGAATTATCCTGCGCACCGCTTGTTGGTACAGCTGTTGAGTAATCAAAGCACATAATATATAAGCACTTCGCTTTTGCGGAGTGCTTATTTTTTTGTTTTGATGTTGTATATTTTGCTTAATATACGTCAAAACAAGCCATTTCTCGCTTTTTCATGAAAAATATGTTGTAAAATCAACAATTTTAGCTCCATAATTCTGAATGAGAATTATAAATTCTCCAAAGTGCACAAAAAGGAGTTTTGATGATTACTTATAATATACAAAATGACGAATAATGTGTTTGATTTTCATTTATTTTTCAATTCTATTGACTGTTTTTTGCCAGTTTGGTATAATGTTAGCGTGAATAATTGTTGGGTAAGTATGCCCTTTTGCAGTTGTTTACCTAAAAAAGCTATATTTATGTCTATAGGGTAGCTTTGCGACTTTTTGCATATATAGTATTTATATTATTAGGTAAACTCCGAGGTCAGGCGGAAAAGACCGCAAAATCACACACTTACTCACAAGTACGAATTTATTTTGATTACCCGAGGAGGGGGATAAAATGAAAACTTTAAGAATTTGCAAGACTACTGTTTCCATGATACTCGCACTCATTATGCTTGTATCTATGTGCACTGTAGCACTTGTCGGCACATCAGCTGCCGAAACAGACGTTACTCAAACCGGTGAAGGTACTACTGTGTATTTCCAGAATAACTGGAAGTGGACAGATGTTAAAATCTACGTATGGAATTCTAGTGAAACTGCTTTAGCAGGTGCTTGGCCTGGCACAGCTATGACTAAAATCGGTACAAATGGTGACTATGACTATTACAAGTACACACTTCCGACTAATGCATATGGATTTATTTTCAACGGTATAAAGAATGATGGTTCAGGAGCTCGTGACCAGTCACCGGATATCAAAACTATTCCGACTAACGACCATTTCTATTACATGAATTACAGTAATGGTAACCAATGTCTGCAGGCTAATGAATCTATCACTGTTAAGTTCCCAAGCGAAGGTGGCAGTACTACTGACCCAACACAGCCAACACAGCCAACAGAACCTGACGATCCTGCTGAGGAAATCGAAATCAGCTTCCTCATCAACTCTGACACTAAATGGGTGTCTAGTGACGACGCTAAGATGTTCATCAACGACGGTTCAAAGAATTATGAGATGACAGAAACTGTTGACACTAAGTCTGGTCACATCATGTGGACAGCAGAAGTTCCTGCTAAAGCATCATACACATTCTATCGTACATCTTACTTCTTCGACGAAGATAACGCTGCTTCAAAATCATGGAACAGTTGGACTGCTTCTAATCGTGGCTCTAACACAGTTTTCAAAGCTACAAGCAGCACTGGCGGTTCATGGGCTGCAGCAAGCACAGTGAATGCCGCTGACCCTAAGGATATAAATAATTTCTGGGATGACCTTTGGATCGATACAGTAGGCGAGGGTAACCCTGAGCACGCTATCAAGGTTTACTACAACGGCTCTACATTCGACCTCTTTGTTCCATCATACGTAGATTTGTCAAATGTTACTGTTTATTCAGATCACGAATCTGTTCAGATCGACGGCACTACATACGCAAGTGGTGACAAAGCTAACCTTACAACTGGTACAAAGACTTTTGCTTTCGTAGATGGTTCTACAACTACCAGCAAGCCTAAGCTCAACATCTACCAGACTCAGTCTACAGCAGCAATGCTCATGACTACAAAAGAAGAGCTCTACACCAGCACAACAGCAGGTCTAGCTAGTGATAACGCTTGGCCAACTGGCTCAGGTATCACAGCTGACAACTACAACGGTGTTTACAAAGACGCTATCGAAACAAAGGGTAGTTACTACTTCTATGATGAAGACGGTGAATGGGTCAACGATCCTAAAGAAGAAGACGATGGAACAATTACTGACAGAACAGTATTGAAGAAGATCAAGGGTCGTGGTAACTCATCGTTCGAAGCTTCAATGAAAATCTACGGTAAGTACGCTTACAACTTCAACCTCGACGAAAAGATTAAACTCATCGACGGTTCAACAGCATCTAAGAAATGGTGTATGCTTGCTAACAACGTTGACCACACAATGATGCGTAACACATTCGTTTATCAGCTCGCTGATGAACTCGGCATCAAGTATTCTCCTGAAACTCGTCTTGTTGACGTTTATGACAACGGTAAGTACTTAGGCGCATACATCATCACAGAAAAAGTCGAGTACGGCAAGAACACTCTTATGTCTGATATGAAGAACCTCGATGATGGTAACGAAGACGCTAACATCGCATACTACAACAACGAAGACATCATGGACGACCTCGAAGGTCATCTTGTACAGGCTGAGTCTTCAGTGACAGTAAACGGTCAGGAATATACATATCAGTACACAAAGTCAGACGACGAAACAAACTGGCCATACAACCAGCCATGTGCTGCTCTCACAGAGGACGAGATCACAGATTACAACTATCTCCTTGAGTTTGAGTTGTTCTCAAGATATAAGGCTGAAGCTTCTTGGTTCGTTTCACCACGTACAGGTCAGGCTGTTGTTGTCAAGTATCCTGAGTTTGCTACAAAGGACGAGATGGAATGGATCATCTCTGAGTTCGAAGAAGCTGAATCAGCTATCTACGCTGACGATACTGATGCTATCAAAGCTACAGTCGACGTTGATTCATTTGCTAAGATGTATCTGCTCCAAGAGCTTTCAATCAACCTTGACTCTTGTGCAACTTCTTACTATATCCACAACGATTTAACATCCGGCAAGCTCGTTTCATCACCTGTTTGGGACTACGACTGGGCATTCGGTGCTTATGCAAAAGACCTCAAGTATATCTACAACGGTTCTTCTGTTACAACAAGCGCTAATATGTCTGATCCAAATCAGATGTTCGTAAAGAACAAAGCGCTCAAGACAGACTCTAACGACAGCACAAAGAAATCTAACTACAACTTCCAGGCTAAGCTTGTACACAACGATTACGTTTGGGAGCGTTGTCAGTACTTCTGGACAAACGATATGGCACCTGCACTTTACAGCTATCTGATTGACGATTACTCTGACACTACAGATAAGGGTACAATCGTTTCTGAATGGTTGCCAAAATTCCAGTCATCAGTTGATATGAACAACGCA
Organism: Ruminococcus sp.; assembly: GCA_045539655.1. Lineage (GTDB taxonomy): Bacteria > Bacillota > Clostridia > Oscillospirales > Acutalibacteraceae > Ruminococcoides. Next base: position 24,775 of record JAZQFT010000001.1, read on the forward strand.
CGTTGGGGTGTATATACATTCACAGGCGATGATTGGGGTACAAAGGTTACATCTGACTACAACAAGGGTTCAGGTATAACAAGCTCAACCAACTTCAAGATTGGTAACTGCGGTTCATCCGGTTCAGCTTCTAAGAATTATGCTAACACAGTTTACTACTTAAATGACTGGCTCGTTGTTCGTAGGAATTACATGAGCAGCTCTACAGGTGGTAACCTCTACAACGAAGCTCTTAAAGATTCATATAAGGTAGAGGACGTTTCCTTCGTAGCCGAACAGTCTGCTGATAAGTCAACAGTAACAGTCAAGCCTTCTGCTAAAGTTACTCTCAATGACGTTGAACTCAAGCAGGAAGAAATCAGCTACACAGTTTACTTGAACGATAAAGAATACGGCACATATACATTTGCTGAGGCTCCTGCTACAGTAAACCTCACAAATGGTATCATCAACGAAATCTACATCGTAGTATTCCCAACAGCTGACGAGACAAAAGCTGTCACAACAGAGGCTCAGGAATTCAACT
>JAZQFT010000002.1:0-7022 GCA_045539655.1 Ruminococcus sp.
AGACTGCCACTGGTGAAATCCTTCTCCACCATAAGCCCAAATGTGACAATAGAATGTCTTTACTTCCCAGTCTACTGTTGATGTATCAAAGTTCAGCACATTTCCTTCTGAAACTTCTGCTACATCTGCTGGTGCAGCAAATGCAGAAATGCATACTGTACCCAACAGCATTGTGAGTGTCAATACTAAACAAATAAGTTTTTTCATCGAAAAACCTCCTTTTTAATGCATCACTTTGATTATATCACCTTTATCCAATATATTCAATGGGTATAAACAAAACAGCGAGTAGAAAAAACTACTCGCTGTTTGTGCACTTTTTACAATTTTTTCAGGGTGTTTTGGTTCCCTCAAAGAATATTCACACCGTGTTTTTTGTATATATTGTTGGGTTTTATCTCTTGTTATTTCTATTTATTTATTAAATCTACACAAAAAGCCTCTTTTTGAGCTATTTTTCTTTCAAAAAATTATAACTTGTCGATGAGTTCGGCTTTGAATTTCTGAATTTTAGTCGCATCCATAACAGTAAGACTGCCGTCATCATCAACATCGCCCTTCTTTCGCTGGCTTGATGTCAAATTCAAAAGCTCTGCTTTATACTGCTGAATAGCTGTCGCATCCATTACTGTCACAGAACCATCGCCGTCGACATCACCTCTGCCGGAAACAGCGGGCAAATCGTTTTCAAATTCCACGTAACCTGAGCTTAGCTTAGATTTCGACGCTTTCCATGAAACTGTGACTCTTGTGTTTTCTATCGCTTTTGTTACATTATCTTTTTTGAAACCGAGAGCTTTCGCTGTATCATCGAGAATCTGCTGGTCTGTCTTTTTTGTGCCGTCCTCGTTTCTTGCATAAGTTCTGGCGTTTGAAAGAGTGTTTTTGAGAAAGTCTTCGAACATTTTCTGTGGATTTTCTGTAACAGGAATACAAGTACCAACAACATTGCCGATAGATGTAATAACTTTCACAGGACCATACTTAGCTTCATCCTGACCACTCCAAAAAGCAACCTGAGCTGTCTTTGAGTTATCATAAGGATCCTCATATGCTTTTCTATCACAGTAAGCTGTGTCACCAAAACAATCTGTGCTGAACAAGAGGTGGTATGTCTGTCTTCCCAAATAATCTGAGAAGATAACTACATAAGGCTTGCCTACTTTAAAATCGTTGCCTGTTTTTGAAAGATCATATGTAGCGATACCTGTTGTCTCGTTGTATTCACATCGTTCAGTTTTGGATTGCCACGCCGGCCATTCACCATAGCCGTCATAATCCCACACGTGAGCATAAACTTTTGTGACATTTTTCCAGCCTGTGCTTTTTACGTCAAAATGGATTTCCCCAGTTTTTGTCGGAGCATCCTTGAAAGGATCTTCCTCGTCCTCCCAAGTGTCATTAACTGTTGGATCTTCCGGCTCCATTGGATCATCCATTATATCTACTAAATAAAAACCCACAGATAAGTCTTTATAGCTATTTTTGCTATTGTTTTTTATATGAAAAGTATAATTCTCACCTTTATAAAGATATGGTACAAAGTCGAAACTATATAAATCATTGCCATAGCTTACTTCACTATAGACGCAGTCTCCGTTTTCATCAAATATATCACAACCAATGCCTTTGGCTTCATCACTTGAAAATAAAGTGAAATAGCTGTCATATTCCGGAGTAAAAGTGAGCTTGAGCGTTTCTCCGGGATCTAAAGAAATAAGCTTTTCCTGACCCACAACAAGAGTTTTGTCAGATTCGGAATTGTAACCAAACAGCACATGTTCCTGAAATGAGTTGTAGTGGTCATCTCTCAGACATGCTTTAGAACCGGATTTTCCACCGGGTGTAAAGCCGTAGCAACCGTTGCCGTAGTAGTAGTACCATTCACCGCCGCATGTCTGCTTGAGTGAAAAATCACCTACATTCACGAGTCCGGGTTCGATAACGTAGATCATATTATCAAAGTTTTCTGTACCGTTAGGATAGTAGTCTGATTCACCCGGATCATAGTACTCTGTACCAATGTTTATAGACTGAGCACTCTTATAGTAGATATCCTGTGTTTTATCTTCACCACCATTGACGCCGTTGTTCCATACAATATTTGTTACAAAATCAGGAACATCAGCATAGTAGATGTCGTCTTCACCCAGGCCTGTGCACTTTTCAGCGATATAACCAATCCAAGAAGGTGGATCTGCAACACCTGAGTCCCACCAATAGATACCGGCAGTTTCAGTGTATTCATTATACCATGACGGTGCGTATTCACCATAATCATCACGATCACCGTTTTTGCCGTTAGGCATAAGGAAGTAGTATCTGTACTTTTGTACAGGATGGTTTTCTTTTTCCCACTGAGTAACAGCATCAGTAACTGACATTGCGCCCTCGTTCCATGAATAATATGGATCATCCTCTACAGAAGCTGATGTGCTTACTACAGCAACGGAAATAATCATAGTCATAGCAAGTAAAAAACTGATAATCCTTTTCATAATAAAGCCTCCGAATAAATGATAAACCTATTATACTACCAAAAACATCCATATTCAATGAAGAACAAAAAACAGCGGGTAGAAAAACCAACCCGCTGTTTGTGCATTATTACAATAATATTTAATCTGTGTCGAGCTTGAGCACCGCCATGAACGCTTCCTGCGGCACTTCGACAGTACCCAAGGAACGCATACGCTTTTTACCCTCTTTCTGCTTTTCAAGCAACTTTTTCTTACGGGTGATGTCACCACCGTAGCATTTCGCAAGAACGTCCTTGCGCATAGCTTTGACGGTTTCACGAGCGATGATTTTTCCCCCGATACATGCCTGAATCGGCACTTCAAAAAGCTGACGTGGGATATTTTCCTTCAGCTTTTCTGCCATTTTGCGTGCTCTGCTGTATGCCTTTTCAGCGTGTATAATAAACGACAGCGCATCGACTGTTTCGCCGTTGAGCATAATGTCGAGCTTGACTAGTTTTGACTCACGATACTCTTTCATCTCATAGTCGAATGATGCATAGCCTCTTGTTCTTGATTTGAGCGTATCAAAAAAGTCATAGATAATTTCAGCGAGTGGCAACTCATAGTGGATATCAACTCTGTCGGAGTCGATGTAGTTCATGCCTATGAACGTACCGCGTCTGTCCTGACACAGCTCCATAATGTTACCGACATATTCGCTCGGCGCATAGATGTGTGCATCTGTAATCGGTTCTTCCGCACTAGCGATAAGTGCAGGATCAGGATAGTTGGTCGGGTTGGAAATCATCTCGGTTTCGCCCGAAGTTCTGGTTATCTTATAATTTACTGATGGAGCTGTTGTGATGAGGTCGAGGTTATACTCACGCTCAAGTCTTTCCTGAATAATCTCCATATGAAGAAGTCCCAAAAATCCGCATCTGAATCCAAAGCCTAACGCAACCGAAGTTTCCGGCTCAAATGACAGAGACGCGTCGTTGAGCTTTAATTTTTCGAGTGCGTCACGCAAGTCACCGTAGCGTGCACCATCAGCAGGATACACACCGCAGAAAACCATCGACTGAACTTCTCTGTAGCCCGGAAGTGGCATATCAGCAGGGTTTGCAGTCAGTGTGACTGTATCGCCTACTTGTGCATCAGAAAGGCTCTTGATAGATGCTGTGATATATCCAACATCACCTGCGTATAAGCCTTCTTTTTCTTCGAGAGAAGTCGCACGCATATGTCCACACTCAACAACACTGAAAGTTGAGCCTGTCGCCATAAGCTTGAACTCGTCACCCTTGTGGATCTGGCCTTCCTTCACTCTTACATATATGATAACGCCTTTATATGAGTCATAATATGAGTCAAAAATCATCGCCTTGAGCGGTGCGTTGACGTCGCCAACAGGAGCAGGAACATCTGTGACGATTTTTTCAAGCACTGCGTGGATGTTGATGCCCGCTTTTGCAGATACCTGTGGTGCGTCCTGTGCCGGGATACCGATGATATCTTCGATTTCATTGATAACACGCTGTGGATCAGCAGAAGGCAGGTCAATCTTGTTGACAACGGGTACTATCTCCAGTCCTGTGTCAACTGCTAAATATGTATTAGCGAGTGTCTGAGCTTCGATGCCCTGAGAAGCATCAACTACAAGCACTGCACCCTCACACGCAGCAAGAGAACGTGACACCTCATAGTTGAAGTCCACGTGACCCGGTGTGTCGATAAGATTGAACTGATATGTTTCGCCGTCATCAGCCTTGTATTCAAGTGTTACAGCGTGCGCTTTGATAGTGATGCCACGCTCACGCTCGAGCTCCATATCATCGAGTAGCTGGTCTTCCATATCTCTGATAGCAACGCTCTGTGTGTGCTCGAGTATTCTGTCAGCAAGCGTGCTCTTGCCGTGGTCGATATGAGCAATAATGCTGAAGTTTCTGATTTTGTCCTGTGGAAATGCCACGTATATCACCTGTTTTCGTATAGTCAAATTACCCTAAGATAATACCATAATTAGTCTTTGTTGACAAGAGAAGCAAAAGAAGAAGTTTTGTGACGAAAATTTAGCCGAAAATAGCGGTTATATTACAAAAATGATTCTTTATTGTAAATTTGGTAAAATTCTATAAAATAATTATAACTATTTTGTGAACTAATTATACTTGTTTATTAGAATTATATATGGTATAATGTCTGTACTAAATTTAATAGGAGGACTTTGAAATGAAAAGAACTATTAGTATTTTACTTGCAGTGCTTTTACTCGTTTCTTGTGCTGTGATCAGTGCTTCTGCTGCTGATGAAGAGACTGCTACTCCTTCATACTCATGGAATGAAGAAGCCGCTATGTCGATCACTGATGCTCTTGCTAAGTGGGAAGCAGAAAATGGTGCTGTTGATAAGAACAGATACTATTTCCTTATGCCTAACGGCGCTAACGGTGAACTAGGTGACAGCGGTGCTTTTGCTCCATCATGGTACAATGAGTTCACAGGTACAGCTGGTATCTACTGGTGGGATAGCGGTGTTGCTGATCCTGCTGCTTGGATTGGTTATATCCCTAACAAGTGTGCTAACCAGATCACAGAAGCAGACATCTACTATGCTGACGTTCCTGTTGATGTAACAGGTGTTGTATGGAACAACGGTGTCAACGGTGGTATGGACGACACACAGGAAATCTACTACAAGGCTGCTCAGTCTGTAAACATCGGTACAGAGTACTATGATCCAGGCGAATCAGACAACTATCCTGACGGTGTAGAGTCATTCAACGGTATGATCTATGTTATCGACCCAGATCTCGTTGATGTAAACGAGCTTTCAAAGAAGCAGACATGCGGCGGTGAATGGTACTACTACTATGGCAACGGTTGCTACGGCTTCACAAAAGACGGCAAAGCTATCGATGATTGTCTCAGAGATGACCACTTCAATGCTGACGGCACACACGTTAAATTCGATTTAGGTGATGCTGACGGTAACGGTGTTATTGACATCGAAGACGTAACTTGCATCCAGAAGCACGTTGCTCAAATCGCTGAGATCGCTGCTGAGAATTTAGGCAATGCTGACACAGATAAAGACGAAGAAATCTCTGTTGTTGATGCTGTTCGTCTCCAGAAAGCACTTGCTGGTATCATCACACTTTAATTTGATATCTACATAACTTTTCATATAAAGACCGTCTTTGTGGCGGTCTTTATATTTTTTATTTATACTTTTGAGGTGAACTATGACAAAAGGCGAAAAAGCAAAATCTCTTTTTCTTCAGGGCTATAACTGTGCACAAGCGGTTTTTGGAGCTTTTGCAGATGACTTTTCTCTTGACTTTGACTTCGCTATGAAGCTGAGCTCTGGTTTTGGTGGAGGCATGGGCAGACTCAGAGAGGTCTGTGGTGCAGTGAGCGGTATGTTCATGGTGCTTGATATGAAACACGGATATATATCACCCACCGATATAGAAGGCAAGAAAAAGCTATACTCCCACATACAAAATCTTGCAAAGAGCTTTGAAAAAGAAAACGGCTCTATTATTTGTAAAGAGCTACTAGGACTCAGCGAAAAGAAAAGCGATCCCACTCCGGAAAATCGCACACAAGAATACTACAAAAAGCGTCCTTGTGCCGAGCTCGTTGAAATCGCTGCTAACATAGTCGATGACTATTTGAAAAATATATAACCATATTCATACAAAAAGCACCCACAAAAAATGTGGGTGCTTTATTTTTACTCTTATTCTTCAATTACAGTACTGGGATGAGACCTGCAAGGAATTTCTGAATTCTTGTTGCATCAATGATAGAAATGTAGGTGTCCTTATCAACATCTGCTACTGCATAGATGATTTCATCGAGGAACTTAATTTCAGCAAGGTGCATCTGTATAGCTGTTGCGTCCATTACTGTCACGTCGCCATCGCCATCTACATCACCGAACACAACTTTTGGTTCTTCCGGCTCTGTTGGTGTTGGCTCTGTTGGTGTTGGCTCTGTTGGCTCTGGCTCAGTCGGCTCTGGAGCTTCTGTTGGGGCCGGTTCAGTTGGAGCTGGCTCAGTTGGCTCTGGAGCTTCTGTTGGAGCCGGCTCAGTTGGAGCTGGTTCTGTTGGTGTTGGTTCAGTAGGACCAACGATGGCATCAGGAAGAGTAGAATCCGCAGCAGTCCACTCAACAACAACGCCTGTGTTAGCGATAGCGTTATCTACGTCAACTTTTGTAAGACCGAGCTGTGAAGCTGTGTAGTCAAGAAGCTCCTGATCTGTCTTCTGTGAACCATCTTCGTTGAGGTTGTACAGTCTTACATTGTCAAGCTTGTTTACAAGGTAGTCTTCATACATTCCGTTAATTGTTGTAACGAATGGTACGCATGTTCCTACTACGTTACCGATAGATGTGATACACTTTTCAGGACCGTACTTTGTTGGATCCTGATTTCTCCAGAACGCTGCTGTTGCCATCTGTGAGCTGTCCTCAGGGTTTTCGTACAGTGTTCCGTCGCAGTATGCTGTATCACCTAAGCATGACTTGTCGAACAAGAGGTTGTATGTCTGTGAG
>JAZQFT010000003.1:0-15723 GCA_045539655.1 Ruminococcus sp.
GGTGGTGAAGATCTCTGGAGTGTAGAAGCACTCACAGAAGACAGACTTCTCGCTGAGAACCCAGGCGCAGAAGGCGAATATATGCTCAAGTGGACATTCGTAGGTGGCGACGAAATCAAGGTAGCTCACTACGATGGTACAAAGTTTGATGCATGGTACAACGATGGCGGCGACAACTACAAGATCGGCGCAACATCAAACAAAGTAGGCCCTGGTACAATCTACTTCAACCCTAACGGTAACGAGGCTTGGTCATACAACTTCCTCACAGTTATCGCTGATACAGTAGATGATCCAACAGATGCGCCAGAAGAACCAACAGACGCTCCAGAAGAGCCAACTGAAGCTCCAACTGAAGAACCAACTGAAGCTGCATTACCAGCTGGTTACTATCTCGTTGGAAAGATCAATGGCGTTGACTACTGGTCAGTTGATTCACTTTCAAAAGATAGATTGATGACTGACGAAGATGAAGATGGTATCTACACACTCTATTGGACAACACATGAAAACGATGAGTATAAGGTAGCTTTCTATGATGGTACAAGCTTCACAAAATGGTATCCGGATGGAGATAATTACAAGACTACAACAAGTGGTAAGAAGGTTGGATATTGTTTAGTACAGTGCTCACCTGAGGGCAAACTGAACAACTCACGTAAGACATTCGGTATTAGTTTAGCATAATAAAATATTGATTTAACATTAAGGGACAGGCTTTTGCCTGTCCCTTTTGTTGTATATAAATGGTTTTGTTTTTTGAAATACTATATATTGCGTAAAATTAACATTCTATTCTTTTTTTTCTACAAATTATGTGCTATATTATAGAATAAGGGGGTATAAATATGCTGATATATGATATTTCGAGAGATGTTTTGTCTACAAAACCTTATGAAGGCGATCCAATTCCGAGCGTTACTGTGTTGAACAGCATAGGAAATGGCGATCCATATAATATGTCACAGGTGACTATGTGTACACATCAGGCAACGCATATTGATGCTCCAAAGCATTTTGATGATGACGGCGAAACTATAGGTAAAATAAAGCTGTCTGATTTTTATGGAAAATGCACAGTTGTCACAATAGATGGTGTGCTGACAGGTGAAGATATGGAGGAGCTCCTTCCATATTGCAGAAAGAGGCTGATACTTCACGGAAACGGAAATGCATATCTCAGCAGCAGCGCTGCTCAGGTTATTGCAGAAAGTGGAATTGTGCTTGTAGGTACTGATGCGGATAGTATCGCAGCACCTTTTGATCAGCTACGCACACATCTTGAGCTTGCACGTGCATCAATAGCAGTGCTTGAAAACTTGTATCTTGAGGGAATAGAAGACGGAGTGTACACTCTGTGTGCGTTTCCACTCAAGTTGTCGGAGCTTGAAGCGGCTCCGTGTCGAGCAGTTCTTTTATCAGAGGGTAAGGGTTTATAACTATTATTTATCCGAGGTATTTTATGAAAAAAACATTTTCACTTATTTTGGCGATATTTGTTTTGTTGTCTGTATTTTCACTCAGCGGTTGTAGTGCTGAAAAAACAAAGGTCGAGTCTGTGCTTGAGATTGACTCTGATTTTGCAGGGCACAGAACTATAACGCTTAGATATCCGCTTCAATTGCATATTGAAGAGCTTGAAAAAACGTTGCTTAGTATCAATCCGCTCAAAGATAGCGAAAAGTCTACTTTTGAATATAGCGGTGTTTCACAGGACGGATATGTCTTTGTGATGGAGCTGAATTTTGATTCGTATGAAGAATACGTATCTCAGGTCAGCGAGCTTGTTGGCAGGGAAGTATATTCTTATGTGTCACAGCCACAGACAGTGCTGACAACAGGTACTCGAATGGTTGAGGATTTTGATGTATCTGAGCTGGTACAGTGGATAACAAAATGTGCGAATAATATTGAAGAAACAAAAGACCTTGAGTATGATTTTTCTGCGAACACTGTCAGCATCAACGGTGCTGTATTCAATACGGGCTCTACTGTTGATATTTCACAGCGTGAGGGAAAGCCTATCAACTCTATAACGGTGGAAACAACTAACCTCAAAGATGGGACTTATGACAGAACTATCACCTTTTCTATTCCGAACAAAACATATATTGATTTGAGTGGTACGCTTGAATCGTATTTTACAGCAAATACAAGTCCAGCGGCACAGTACTGTGATTTTACAAGTCAGGGTTCCAACTGGGAATACAAGGTTATATTTAAATCGCTCACTATCAACGAGCTTTCACAGTACACAGCCAAGCTCCTTGATACAAAAAGCGATACAGTTTTCTATGGTGATAAGGATAATTCCAGCACACCTCTTTCTGAGGGACTTGTGTTTGAAGAAAACTTTGACACCTTCAGCTTTATGAATGAGAGCGGCGAGAGTGTAGAGCTTGTATATAAATACGCACTTCCTACAAAGACAACCCATGGTGATGGTAGCGTTTTTGATAACGGTAAGTGGAGTGCGGTCGGTGCATGGCAGGATGGTATATATTCCGTGTCAGTAGAAAAAGACACTATGAATATCCGTATTCCTGACGGTATCCAATATGCGATAAATGGTATCAACTTTGACTTAGAAGTACAAAGTGATAATCACTTTGTGAGAACAACCGACTTTTTGTATTCTAAAACGCAAGGTATTGACGGTATGCTCTATGCAAAAGAGTTCTTTGAGAGCAAGGGTGCTACTGTACTTACCGACGAAGACGACAACAACCTGATATGTAGAGTTGTTTGCGAGGGCGATGATGCGAGCATCACTGATGAACTTGTGAAATACTTTGGCAGCGGTAATTTTATGTCATATGAAGTGAAAGAACCTGCTATGGCACTTAGTGCAAAAACTAAGCTTACTGACTATATAAGCCTTCATCATATGCTCAATTCCACAAACGCTAACAGACCAATAACATATACGGTTCATTCATCCGGCGATGAGAATATTATTGACCTGTCTTGTGATAACTCGGATAGCGACAAATCATCGAAAGATACAAAGCAACTTGTAGTAGAAGTACTGGGTGGACAGGGAACTGTTGTGTATAACGGTAACATTCCAGATACCAAGAACATTATCATATATTGCGTTATCGGTGTGTTTATGTTCAGCGCTTGTGTTGTTGCTGTTGCTTATATGCTTTACAACCAGCGAAAAAGAAAACAGACAGGAAATGACGGTGCTACTGCTGTTTTGCAACAAACCACAACTTTCAGTATTGCTGAGCTCACAGCACTGAGCAATAAAGCCGACAAAGAGTTGCTTGATGAAATAGAAAAAGACATCAATGAAAAAATAGAAGCAGACAGGATAGAAACTCTTTCAAAAGAGCTCAAAGCAAAAGAAATCGAAGAACTTTCAAAGATGGTTTATGGTTCACCAGAAAAAGATGAGCCCGAAGAACCATTGCAAGAAGAGCTGAAAGCTGTGAGTGAACAAGAATCACACGAAAAACCTGCCGAGCTTGAAAATAAAACACAAGAGGATAATATATAATGTATAAACTGGTAGTTTTTGACCTTGATGGAACGCTGGCGAATACACTCAGCGATTTAGCAAATGCAGTGAACACAGCCTTGAAAAGTGAAAATCTGAAGACACATCCTGTTCAGTGTTATAATCAATTTGTAGGAAACGGTGTGAATGTACTTATCAGACAGGCGCTCGAAGACAAAGGTGATGACAATGCCTTGTGTGATAGAGTCAAGAACTTTTTTGACAACTACTACAAGGAGCATTTGTGTGATTGTACAACTTCATATGATGGAATACCACAAATGCTCAATGAGCTAGAAAACTCAGGGGTGAAAACTGCAGTGCATTCTAACAAACCACACGAGTATGTTCCCCAAATACTGAGTAAGCTTTTCCAAAATCATAAGTTCGATGTAGTTTTAGGTAACTGTGATGATTTTGAACGCAAGCCAAGTCCGCAGGCACTAGAATATATGATAGAAAGCCTTGGTGTTAAAAAAGCTGATGTTCTATACGTGGGCGACAGTGATGTTGATGTTTTTACAGCACACAACGCTTGTGTCAAGGTGTGCGGAGTTGCGTGGGGCTTCCGTGGTGAAAAAGAGCTCACAGAAGCCGGTGCTGACTTCATTGCTCATAATGCAAATGAATTGCTATATATTATAAAAGGTATATATGAATAGAAATTATCAAAAAGAGCTTGATGCTCTACTGGAGAAAAACAAAACACAAGGGGTTACACCTAAACTCATGCTACACGCCTGTTGTGCGTGCTGTGCAAGTTACGTGCTCGAGTACTTGAGCGAGCATTTTGAGATTTATCTTCTGTACTATAATCCTAACATTACGGAAGAAAGCGAATACAGCTATCGTTATAGTGAGCTAAAAAGACTTGTGGAACAAATGCCGCTCAAAGGTAAAGTGCACATAGTAAAGAGTGAATACGACCCACAGCGATATCTTGAAAAAATCAAGGGGCTTGAAAATGAGCCGGAGCGAGGTAGCAGATGCAGTGTGTGCTTTGATATGCGACTGAGCTATACTGCAAAGCTTGCGATAGAATATCAGTGCGACTATTTTGCGACTACACTCACTATCAGTCCACTGAAAAATTCTTCTACTATAAATAGTATAGGAGAACAGGTCGGTGAAAAATATGGTGCGATATATCTGCCCACTGACTTCAAAAAGAAAAATGGGTACAAACGCTCGATAGAATTATCCGCTGAGTACAGCCTCTACAGACAAAACTACTGTGGATGTGTTTTTTCAAAGTAAAGAAGGCTTCGACTTCTATTGTCGGAGCCTATATTTATATAAAGTATAGCCAAAATTTGCGGTACCATATTTTTTAACTTGATAAAATATCAAAAATATTGTATCATCAACATATGCGGAAAATGATTTTTTGGGGGGAGAATATGAGAGCAGACGGAAAGAAGGTCAAGGGAGCAGATCCTATGTATGCAGTTGCGGCGCATATCATGAGCAAGCGTTCAGATTCTATGAATATGATTACGCTGGACATTCCTATTGACCCTATTAACAATTATCTCAACGAAAAGCGTAAAGAGGGCAAACACTACAGCCACCTGTCGGTGTTCATCACAGCTTTGGTACATACTATAGCGGAGTATCCGGCACTGAATCGCTTTGTCGTGAATAAGACTATCTATGCCAGAAACGAGCTGGCTGTTGGTATGGTTGTTCTAAAAGGCGGAAAAATCGACTCGCACGGTACAATGAACAAAATCTATTTCAAACCGGGTTTCAATCTCGACGATGTTGAAAATGCTATTCAGACATATATCGAAGAAAATCGCAAGGAAGAGAACGAAAACGGTACTGATAAGATTATCAGAGTGCTGACTAGTATTCCGGGTCTTGTTCGGGTAGCGGTTTGCCTGTTCAAAGGATTGGACAAGTTCGGGCTGTTGCCGAAGGCTATTATTGATATGAGCCCTTTCCATATCAGCGCTGTGGTCACCAACCTTGCGAGCATTCGTACAAACCACATATATCACCATATCTATGATTTTGGTACAACTAGCCTTGCACTCGCTATGGGTAACCTGCGTGAGGTGCCTAAGCGTAAGAAAGGTGAGATCGTCTTCGAGCGTTGTATGCCGATAGGTCTGGTGATGGACGAGCGTATTGCATCGGGTAGCTACTTCGCACTTGCGTTTCGAAAGTTTAAAAAGCTTTTAGAACATCCAGAGCTTTTGGAAAAAGCACCGGATAATATAAAAGAAGACTATTGATTTCTATATTGCTAAATATTTTTATACAAAATATACGTTGATTTTACAAAAAACGGTTACAATCTGCTTTTGGTTGTAACCGTTTTTCTGTTTTCTTAGGTTTTATCACGTTTCTTGCGAATAATTATTGTAAAGAATTATCCTATATTTCCCAAAAAGCAATAAAATATCGCAAATTTCTACATGCGAAATAAAACATATTCGTTAAAAGAAAATTACAAAAATTCGACTTTGGTTTCTTTTTGTTACAAAAGAAATAAAACTGTTCGAAAACTGTAATTATTTTAATTCGTTTGTGACATTATTGTTGGTAGTAATGACTAAAAGCTTGACCTATAATGAAGTTGCTTATTAAAGCATTCATTTTAAGGAGGAAACTAAAATGCTTAAGACAAACAGACTAGTTAGCCTGATTCTTGCAGTAGTAATGGTACTTTCCATGGTAACCGTTGGTATGGTATCAACAGCTGCATTAGGCGCAGGCGAAACATGGGTTGTCGCTGGTGAAGCAGGCCTTTGCGGCGAAAACTGGCAGATGCCACCAAATGCTGACGACTACATGACATTCAATTCAGAAAGTGGACGATATGAAATCGTATATACCAACATCGCTGCTGGTACATACAAGTTCAAGGTCGTTAATGGTACAATTTGGGGCGACCCTGACTACAACCTCGAAGGACAGGCAAACGGCGGTTCAGACGCTGAAGTTACTGTTACTGAGGATGGTTCATCAGTAAAGATTAGTACAGATGGTACTAAAGCTTATGTTGATGTAACAGCTGGTGGCGGCGAAGTTATCCCAACTCCAACACCAACAACAGTTGTTCCATCAGGTGATATGATCACAATCTACTTCCAGAACAACTGGGTGTGGCCAGATCCAGCAGCTCACTTCTGGACAGCTGATGGTCCTTGCAACACATGGCCTGGCGAAGCTCTTACAAATGTTGTAGGCAAAGATGACACAGGCGTATATGACATCTATGAATTACAGGTTCCTGCTGAAACAACAGGTATCGTATTCAACGGCACAGGCGGCTACGGTCTTGACCAGTCTGCTGACGTTACAGACATCCAGGCAGGTTACTGCTACTATATGACATATGATGAAGCTACAGATACAAAGCCATGTGGTAGCTATCCATATGCAACTGTTGAGCCAACAGATGCTGAGCCAACAGAAGCTGAGCCAACAGAGGCTGAGCCAACAGAAGTACAGCCAGGCACAAAGAACGAAATCATCGTTAACGGCGTTGCTACACCTGTATCTGTAGGTGACACATATACATATTATTATTACATTAATGCTGCTGATATCACTGCTGATTCTTGCAAACCAGGCAGAATCGTAAATATTCAGGGTACAACATATTATAACGACGAAATCCTCAAAGTAACAAACTATGAATTGGACGAAAACGATCAATATTCTGATATGTTCCCAATTCTTTACACAAACGGTCTTGTTACTCAGAAACTCGACGACAGAATCAACTTCAACGCTTCTAACATCAACGGTATGAGATTCGACACTGACGAGAGAATCGTTATCAAGGTTGAGTACGAAGTAATCGGTGAAGGTTCAACAGAAATCAACACTGTTATCACAAACAGTGAGCGTTTCGGTGCAAGCGAAGAAGAACTCATCAAAATCGTTGAAGAGGGCGTTTTCGCTGGCGAACAGTGGGCTGTAAAAGCTATCCTCGTTCCAAAGAGCGTTAAACCACAGCCAACAGAACCACAGCCAACAGAAGCTGAGCCTACAGAGGTTGAGCCAACAGAACCAACACCTGCTGGTCTTTATGTAAAGGCTGACGGCCTTCTCTATCCTGTAACACAGGGCGAAACATACACATACACATTCCGTCTTACACCTGATAAGAAGGTATGCTCATTCGACGCTATCACAACATATGATAATGCTGGCCTCGAGTTACAAGTACCTACAGATAAGTACGGTGATGTTGACATTGCTGCAATCTTCCCAGTATTTGGTTCATCAGCAGTATTCAACACAAGCACAGAGGGCAAGATCCTCTACAACTACTCAGCAGCTGCTGGTGTTAGATTCACTGACGAAGACAACAGAGCTATGACTGTAAACTTCAAAGTTACAGCTTCTGAGGGTGTTTACGAAATCAACACAAACCTCAAGGCTCTCTCAGTTGTTGACAATGCTAACACAATGTACAACTACGTTGCAGAGTTCGAAGTTGCTGACGAGTACAAAGATAACTTCACAATGGAACTCGAGTTCAACGCAGATCCATATGTTCCAGGCCCAACACCAACAGAAGAGCCAACAGAAGTTGAGCCAACTGAGGAAGAGCCAACAGAGCCAATCCCATCAGATGGTCTCTTTGTAAAGGCTGACGGCGTTCTCTATCCTGTAACACAGGGCGAAACATACACATACACATTCTATCTCACACCTGATAAAAAGGTTTGCTCATTCGACGCTATCACATATTATGACAATGATGGTCTCGAAGTAGTAGTACCTACAGATAAATACGGTGATGTTGACACTGCTGCAATCTTCCCAGTATTTGGTCCATCTGCAGTATTCAACACAGGTTCAGAGGGCAGAATCCTCTACAACTACTCAGCAGCAGCTGGCGTTAGATTCACAGAAGAAGACAACAGAGCTATGACAATCGGTTTCAAAGTAACTGCTGATAAGGGTACATACGAAATCAATACACAGCTCAAAGCTCTCTCAGTTGTTGACAACAACAATGCTATGATCAACTATGTTGAGGACAGCCAGATTGTTGACGAATACAAAGACAACTTCACTATGGACCTCGTATTTGATGCAGATCCATATGTTCCAGGCCCAACTCCAACAGAAGAAGAGCCTACAGAAGAAGAGCCTACAGAAGTTGAACCTACAGAAGAAGAGCCAACTGAAGTTGAGCCAACTGAGGAAGAGCCTACACAGGATCCAAACCCAGCAGGCCTCTTTGTTAAGGCTGACGGCAAACTCTATGCTGTAAAACAGGGTGAAACATACAACTACACATTCTACCTCACACCTGACAAGAAGGTTTGCTCATTCGATGCAATCACATACTATGACAATGATGGCCTCGAAGTAGTAGTACCTACAGATAAATACGGCGATGTTGAAACAGCTAAGATCTTCCCAGTATTTGGTCCTTCAGCAGTATTCAACACAGGTTCAGCTGGTAGAATCCTCTACAACTACTCAGCAGCAGCTGGCGTAAGATTCACAGATGAAGATAACAGAGCAATGACAATTGACTTCAAGGTAACTGCTTCAGAAGGTATCTATGAGATCAACACATTCCTCAAAGCTCTCGCAGTAGTAGATAGCAACAACAATATGATCAACTATGTTGTTGATAACGAAGTTGTTGACGAGTACAAAGATAACTTCACAATGGACCTCGTATTTGACGCAGAGCCATACGAGCCAACAGTTCCAACAGAAGCTACAGAAGCTACTGAAGCTACAGAAGCTACTGAAGCAACAGAAGCAACTGAAGCAACAGAGGCTACAGAGGCTACAGAGCCAACTGAGGCTGAAAAGACATACATCAGAGCTGACGGTACTCTCTACGAAGTAGAAAAAGGCCAGAAGTACACATACATCTACTATCTCGCAACTGACAAGATGGTAGCTTCATTAGACGCATCTACATTCTACGATGCAACTGGTCTCAAGTTCACAAACTCACTCACAGAAGCTGAGATGTTCCCAAGACTCCAGAACATCGTTGCTAACCTCGATGTAGAAGGCGAACTCATCGTAAATGCTTCAATGCCACAGGGCGTTGCATTCCCAGTACCAGCTGATGGTGCTGAATACGGCGACGATAACGTTATGATCGCAGCTGAATTCGAAGTAATCGGCGAGCCTGGTATCTATGATATCAATACTAAGATCAAGACTCTCGGCGACAACCAGAAGAACAAGATCATCTTCGACTTCGTTAAGGTTGACGAAAACGCTGTTGTTCTTGAGAAGGGCGTAATCGACGAGTATGTTCCAATAACACCACAGCCAACAGAAGTTGAGCCAACAGAAGTTGAGCCAACAGAGGAGCCTACACAGGAACCAACTCAGGAGCCAACTCAGGAGCCTACACAGGAGCCAACTCAGGAGCCTACACAGGAGCCAACTCAGGAGCCAACTCAGGAGCCAACTCAGGAGCCTACACAGGAACCAACAGAGGAACCAACTCAGGAACCAACAGTTGTTCCAGATGACAAGATCTATATTAAAGCTGACGGTACTACATATGAAGTAGAATACGGCAAGACATATACATACATCTACTATCTCGCATCAGATAAGAAGATTGCTTCTATCGACGCAAGAACACACTATGATACAACAGGTCTTGAGTACGTACTCACAGCTGACAAGTACGGCGATCCAGATCTTGCTAAGATCTTCCCTGTAACAGGTGTTTCAACTGTAAACAACCTGAATAAACCAGGTCAGCTTATCTTCAACTACTCTAGCCCAACAGGTATCAGATTCCCACTCCCAGATGTTGCTGGCGAGTACACAGCTGAGAACAACGGCTTGATCGTTGCTCAGTTCAAGGTTATCGGTGAGCCAGGCGTTTACGAGATCAATACAAAGATCGAAACACTCGGCGATAGCGACAACAACCCAATTATCAACGACTTCGCAATTGTAAATCCAGATGCAGTTCTCGCACTCATGGGCGTTCTCGATGCTCCGGTTAAGCCAGAGGATCCAACAGTTAAGCCAGAAGATCCAACAGTTAAGCCAGAGGATCCAACAGTTAAGCCAGAAGACCCAACAGGTCCTGCTACTGACGACCAGCCAGCTCAGAAGACAATCATCATCGCTGACGGTCAGCGTTTCGAGGTAGAAAAGGGTAAGACATACGCTTACATCTTCAACCTCGCAACAGACAAGAAGATCTCTGGTCTCGACGCTACAACAATCTATGATGTAGCTGGTATTAAGATCCTTCCTGCAACTGGCGACAATGCTAACGGCAAGATGTTCCCTAACCTCCAGAACGTAGTTGCAAACTTCGATCAGGAAGGCAAGATCATCTTCAACTCAGCAATGGCTAACGGCGTTGAGTTCCCAGTAGCTGATACATTCACAGAAGCTAACAGAGTAATCTTCGTTGAATTCGAAGTTATCGGTGAGCCAGGTGAATACGAGATCTTTACAAACATCGACACACTTGCTGATGATGATATGAACAAGATCATCTTCAACGGTGACCTCATGGATGAAGAAGCTGTAATCAATACACAGGGTATCATCACAACAGATAAGTACCCAACAGACGGTGGCGAATCAACAGATGGTCAGACTCCAACTGAGGAACCAACTGAGGGCGAGACAAAGACTCCATCATCTGCAAAACCAGGTTCATCATCAACTGGCGGTCAGAAGACACCTACAAACAGCTCAGCTGTTAAGACAGGTTCTACAGAAGCTGCTATCGCATTCATTACTCTCCTTGTAATGGCTGCAGGTGTAGTTCTCTATGCTAGAAAAAGAAAATTTGACTAATTCTCATTTTGATATTTCCTAACTAAAAATTAATTACGGACCCCCTTCGTTATCGGAGGGGGTTCGTAATTAGAAGTGTTCATAATTTGAATTTGTCATTAAATAAGCGGATTACTATGCTTTAGTTTCCATATTTATAGAGAGGCAAACCATCTTTATTCGGTTTGCCTCTCTTTGTTTTTGTCTGAAAATATGTGACAAAATGATTGAGTTATTATTACAATATAGAATTAAAACGAAGTGCAAGGTATCATCACCGACACGTTTGCACAAATACAGTTTCATAATGATATTTTATTTGCATAGTATTTACAAAAAATCGCTTATATTAAAAAAATGTAATAAATTCACTATTGCTTTTTTAAAAGTTTTGTAATATAATCGAGTTGTATGAAAATGTACAAGTGTATTTGTATTGTTTTTAGGAGGAAATATTATGAATAAGAAAATCGTTAGCTTGATACTCTGCTTAACACTTGTTCTTTCTTGCTGTGTTATCGGCTTGGTATCAGCTTCAGCAGAAACCTACGATGCTATCTTAGAATTTGAGGGCAAAAAGTACGGCGCTAACATTGGCGACAAGGTTACTTTCACTGTAAATGCTACTTGTCCTGAAAAAATCGTCGGTGCTACCGGCAGACTTTACTATGCTCCGGATTTCATGACTGGTCCTAGCTACGATGAGCTTGAAGAATATGATGAACTGTTCTATGCTTGCTATCCTGTTATCGGTGACATTACTGAAATCGGCGGTAGTGCTGAACAGAAATTCTACGGCTTTTCTGCATGGGCACAGAAGAAAAAGGACTACGTAGATTTTTCTGAAGGCGATGTACTTTGCACATATACTTTTGACATCACTGCAAAAGGCGAAACTGAGCTTGTTTTTGATCTCAGCGAGTTCTTTAACTATGATGAGAATGGTGATTCTTACAACTATATCACCAATGGCGATGATTCTTTAGTTATCACTAAAACTCTCACAGGTGTGCAAGAGATTGTTGATGAGCCTACAGAAGCTCCAACAGAAGCTCCTACAGAGGCTCCAACAGAAGCTCCTACAGAGGCTCCAACTGAAGCACCTACAGAAGCTCCAACAGTAGCTCCTACAGAGGCTCCAACTGAAGCACCAACTAAAGCACCTACTGAAGCTCCAACTGAAGCTCCAACTGAAGAGCCTACTGAAGAGCCTACTGAAGAGCCGACCGAAGCTCCTACAGAAGCTCCGACTGAGCCACCTGTTCCAAAAACTGTTTACTTTGTAAACTCAAAAGACTGGACAACAGTCAATGCATATGTATGGAACGTCAGTACTGGTCTAAAACCTGCACAGTGGCCAGGCGTTGCTATGACAAAGACAAATGAAACTGATGTCAATGGAAAAGATGTTTATTCGTACACATTCACAGGTGAATACGACAGCATCATTTTCAACAACGGTTCATCACAGACAGCCGACCTCACACTCGAAGACGGCAAGTACTACGATTTAGGTACAAACAAGTGGTACGATACACTCGGAGATGTTCCTGAAAACGTAGCACCAACTACAAAGACAGTTTATGTCGGTGTTATTGAGTACATCACAGACTTTGTTCCTACACTTCACTACTGGAACAACTCAACAGGTCTTACAGGGGACGCTACACTCACAGCTACAGGCGAGACAGGACAGTACGCATTAGGTTCAGCATACTGGTCAAATGCTAAACAGAACTTCAAGATCTACAAGACAGAAGTTCCTGTTGAGGCTAACGGCATGAAGACTTACAGATTGTCTAGCAACGACAGATGGGCCGCTGAAGAAATTACTACTACTGATGGTAAGATTATCCTTGTATTTGAGTGGGGCGGCACATACCACAACACAACCGGCTCATATACTGCACCTGAAGAAATTGTTCCATCAGGTACATACAAGACTATCTACTTCCTCGACAGCACTTCTCAGGGCTATATCACAGACGATGACTCAAATATGTTTGTATATTCAAACGCTGGCGACAAAGTCAAGATGACTGAGTCTATCGACAAAAAGTCTGGAAAAACAATGTGGTCTGCTAAGATTGACGAAGCTGCTACAAGCGTCACATTCTATCGTGCTTCTTACTACTATGATGAAGACAACGCTTCAACTACACAGTGGGGTACATGGTCTGCAGGCAAACCAACAACTACTATCTACAACGCTACAGCAAGTGGTACAGGTTCTTGGGTTGCTGATACAACAGCAGCTATCCCATCAGGTAGCATGACCGACTTCTGGCACGGTATCTGGGTTGATACAAGAAGCGACGGCAACACTGCTACTGCTGTTAAGTGGTACGAGAAATCTGCCAATGAGCATCACCTGTATCTGCCATCATATGTCGATTTGACACAGCTCAAGCTTTACTCAAGCTTTGATTCCTTCACAATCGACGGCACATCATACAACAATGGTGACACTGTAAACCTCACTGAGGGTTCACACTCTATCTCATCACTTACTGGTTCTACAACAACGAACTGGGGTACTTTGAAGGTTTATAAGACTGTTGATACAGCAGCAATGCTTATGACTACAAAGGAAGAACTCTTCACAGGTATTACAGATAACTATATGGATGCTAACGCTTGGCCAGCTGGCTCAGGCCTCACAACTGACAACTATAACGGTGTTTACAAAGACGCCATCGAAACAAAGGGTTCTTACTACTTCTATAAAGAAAACGGCGAACAGCTGAATTCTGACACAACTCTCAAGAAGATCAAGGGTCGTGGTAACTCATCATTCGAAGCTTCAATGAGAATCTACGGTAAGTACGCTTACAACTTCAACCTTGATACAAAAGAAGAACTCATCGAAGGTGCAACAGAATCTAAGAAATGGTGTATGCTTGCCAACAACGTTGACCACTCAATGATGCGTAACACATTCGTTTATCAGCTCGCTGATGAGCTCGGCATCAAGTATTCTCCTGAAACTCGTCTTGTTGATGTTTATGACAACGGTAAGTACTTAGGTGCATACGTCATCACAGAAAAAGTCGAGTACGGCAAGAATACAATGATGAAGGATATGAAGAACCTCGACGATGGTAACGAAGACGCTAACATCGAAGCTTATGCCAATGAGGATATCATGGACGACCTCGAAGGTCACCTTGTTCAGGCTGAGTCTTCAGTGACAGTAAACGGTCAGAAATACACATATCAGTACACAAAGTCAGACGACGAAACAAACTGGCCATATCATCAGCCAGAAGATTTCAATGAATACAACTATCTCCTTGAGTTTGAGTTGTTCTCAAGATATAAGGCTGAAGCTTCTTGGTTCGTATCTCCACGTACAGGTCAGGCTGTTGTTGTCAAGTATCCAGAGTTCGCTACAAAGGACGAGATGGAATGGATCATCTCTGAGTTCGAAGAAGCTGAGTCAGCTATCTATGCTAACGATACTGATGCTATCAAAGCCGCAGTCGATGTTGATTCATTTGCTAAGATGTATCTGCTCCAAGAGCTTTCAATCAACCTTGACTCTTGTGCAACTTCTTACTATATACACAACGATTTAACATCCGGCAAGCTCGTTTCATCACCTGTATGGGACTACGACTGGGCATTCGGTGCTTATGCTGGCAACACAAAGTACATCTACAACGGTTCTTCTGTTACAACAAGCGCTAATATGTCTAACCCAGAGCAGATGTTTGTAAAGAACAAAGCGCTCAAGACAGACTCGGACGACACCACAAAGAAAGCTAACTACAACTTCCAGGCTAAGCTTGTTCATAATAGCTACGTTTGGGAGCGTTGCCAGTACTTCTACACTAACCAGATGGCTGACTTGCTCTACAAGTACATCAAAGATGACGAAAACGACGAAGGTATCATCATCGACGAATGGATGGATAAATTCACATCTTCAGTTGATATGAACAACGCTCGTTGGGGTGTATATACATTCACAGGCGATAATTGGGGTACAAAGGTTACTTCTGACTACACACCTTACTCATACGACTTCAAGATAGCTAACACAGGTACATCAGGTTCTTCTGATAAGTGCTACAAAAACACTGTTCATTACCTCAATGACTGGTTGAAAATACGTCGCAACTACATGAGTAGTTCAACCGGCGGTGCTCTCTACAACGAAGCTCTCTTAGACACTTATGAGGTAGAGAATGTTTCCTTCACAGGCGTACAGTCTGAGGATAAATCAACCGTAACAGTTACACCATCTGCAACCGTTACATTCAAAGATGAGGCTGTTGCTGATGCTGATATCAGATACACAGTTTACTTGAACGGCGAAGAATACGGCACATATACATTTGCTGAGGCTCCTGCTACAGTAAACCTCACAAATGGTATCATCAACGAAATCTACATCGTAGTATTCCCAACAGCTGACGAGACAAAAGCTGTCACAACAGAGGCTCAGGAATTCAACT
>JAZQFT010000004.1:0-27586 GCA_045539655.1 Ruminococcus sp.
TGGCTTTTTGCAGGGTTGGTGCTTCCGCAAGGACGGAAAAAGTATGGCTGTATATGTGTCCGATATTTATGACAGCGACAAAGACAGCGAGCTTGACAGACTGTTCTATTCTTACGGCGTAAAATTCGACATCGGCGTCGGTCTGCAAAAGAGTTTTGATGATACATTGAAAGATGCCGAAGATGCGTTGGAGGAACACGAAGACGAAATAAAAGATGCATTAGATGACTACATGAACTAAACAACAGTTTAATTCTCGGTAATCCGAAAGGGTTTGCCAAACGGTTAAAAAAGGCGGAATCGAAAACCTGCCTATCAAATAAAAGAAAGTGAGGAAATAATTATGTTATTATGTGAAAAATGCGGAACGAAAGTTGACGAGGGTACAAAATTCTGTCCATCTTGCGGAAACTCGATGGAGGTACCTGCCCCGCAACAGCAGGAACAGAACTCAGGTGATCAGAACGACTTCTCGGCAAAAATTGCCAATCTTAACGATACTGCTGACACTACGGCAGATTACGATGCAGACGATGTTAGCAAAAACAAAGCGATGGCTGTTTTGGCATACTTCGGACCTCTTTGCTTTATTCCAATGTTTGCGGCAAAAGACTCAAAGTTTGCTCGTTTCCACGCTAATCAGGGTTTGGTGCTGTTAATTGCTTGTGTGGCGTACAGCATTGTTTCGAGTATTCTCAATTCGATTATTCTGGCTATTTCTTGGAGATTGTACTTTATCACAAACATCATCAGCTTTATCTCAATTGTATTTGCGGTGCTGGCTATTCTCGGCATCATAAATGCCGCTAACGGAAGAGCAAAAGAGCTACCTGTAATCGGCAAATTCAAGATCTTGAAGTAAGATGCAACAACTCAACCCGCCCTAAAAGCAGTAAAATCTGCTATTTGGGCGGGTTGTTTTCGTTTTATAAATAATATATCCCTTTCCTGTAAGCATTTTATTGGAATATATGCGGATATAATTATGAACTTTCTCTAACCTAATATAGGTTTTGTAAGAGAGATTAAGGTATGAGTTTCTGCCTACGCTGTGTGTTGTCCCTTCTTATTCAGTATATTTTCTAGCAGGTTGGCTGACTCACGCTCGGCTTGGTCTGTAGCGTGGACGAGCGGTTTTTGTGCTAAAAACCACTACAAGCAAGTGCCGTTTGCGACGACGAGGTAGGGGCGATAAATAAAACCGCTTGGTTAAGCCCTTTTTTAGGACTGCCCAAGCGGTTCTTTTCATTTATAGCTGATTTGATGTTTATTTGGGGATTTTATTGTCGTTGATTTGAGGGTGTATAGGGTATTAAAACAGTCTCTTTTGCATAGAAAAGGCGATGCAATATAAATGCATCGCCTGAATGGGTTTTAGTGTTTGCTATACTAGTTTATTCTGTGACAGGGCAGGTGACAAGGATGTTGTCAATGATTTTTTTGCTGTAGCGGTCGTATTCGCCGTCGCAGTTGGGATAATGGTCAATCGTTTCGGTCACAGGGAATGTCACGGTGATAACGCCCTCCTTGACTGAACAGTAGATGCTGCCGAAAAGTCGGTCAGCTTCTGCTTTGACTTTTTTTATTTCGGTGCCGTCAGGTCGTGCAAAAGTTGCGGCGCCGTGTGAGTCAGCGGTGAGCACGATGTTTTCTTTTTCAAAAAGAACAGTTATCGTATCGCTTATACTACGGTCGATTTCAAATTCAACTTCATATGTGCTCTTGCTGCTGTCAAAAATATGTTCGTAGTTCATTTTTGTACTCCTTTTGTTTTCTAAGTTAAGTATAACGCAAAAGCTACGGATAAGCAATAACATTTGTGATGATAAATCGCTTGTATTTTTTGAGTGAGTTAAACGATTAGGCAAGTAATAAAAATGGCCGTATCCAAGCGGACAAGGATACAGCCATAATAAGTTCATCACACTTCTGTGTGGATCTGGTAACGACTCAGATATTCGTTGTATGTGTCAGCAAAAGCAACATTGTCAGTGCTCTTGAGTCGGTCAAGATACTGGTGAGTGCCCAGCTGTTTTGAGTCGATTTCGATGAGGACTACTGCGACATTTGAGCAGTGGTCAGAAACTCGCTCGTAGTTTGTGAGCAGATCTGTCAGGATAAAGCCGAGCACCATCGGTGAGTTGCCTCGCTGGATACGCTTTGTGTGCTTTGCTCGAGCCTGCAGTACGAGCTCGTCGATAACCTCTTCGAGTGGTTCAACAAGCTTTGCACGTTCGATATCGCCTTCGGAGAAAGCTTCTGTTGTGAGGTACAAAATCTCTGTGAGTGCTTCTGTGATGACGTCGATTTCCTTTGTTGTTTCAGCAGAGAAGGAGATGTTTTTATCGTGGAGCTCCTGTGCTGTATCAAGTAGGTTGATAGCGTGGTCGCCGATACGTTCAAAGTCGCCGATAGTGTGAAGCAGTTTTGTGACCTGCCAGTTTTCGTCTTCGGTGAGGTTAGCGTTGGATAGCTTGATGAGGTAGTTACCGAGCTTGTCCTCGTAACCGTCGATGAGCTCTTCGGTTGCATTGATTTTTTCTACTACCTTAGGGTCGTAGTGTTTCATCAGTGAAATTGCACGGTTGATGTTGTCATTTGCGAGCTGGGCCATTTCGATAGTGATGGCTGTGCACTTTGAGATAGCAAATGCAGGCATAGTGAGAAGTCTGTCGTCGAGTATGCCCAGCGGGTCTTCATTGTCTTTTTTGTCATCTCTAATGATGAGATTAGCAAGCTTTTCAAGCTGTTTGCAGAATGGGCACAGCATGAGGGAAGTTGCGATGTTGAAGATAGTGTGAACCATCGCAATTCCAAAGGTGTCAATATCCTTAGAAACAAAAGCAAATTTGAAAATAGAATTTGCTACATAGAACAGAACAAGACACACAATAGTACCGATGATGTTGAAGGAGATGTGCACAACAGCAACTTTCTTAGCGTTTTTAGAAACGCCGATACTGGAAATGAGCGCTGTGACACAGGTGCCGATATTCTGACCCATGATGATAGGGATAGCCATACCATAGGAAAGTCCTCCTGCCATAGCAAAAGACTGAAGTATAGCAACAGAAGCAGCAGAGCTCTGGATAATACCTGTAAACGCAGCACCAACAAGTACACCTAAGATAGGGTTGTTGAATGCAACTAAGATTTCCTGGAACTCAGGCATTTCAGAAAGTGGTTCCATAGCGTCGCCCATCAGTCCCATGCCTGCCATAAGTACTGCAAAGCCAATGAGAATAGCGCCGATGTCTTTTCTCTTTTGTTGTTTTGACAGCATAATCATAATGATGCCGACAAAAGCAAACACAAGCGAGAAGTTAGCAGGCTTTAAAAGACTCATCCAGATATTGTCACTCTCGATACCTGCAAGAGATGTGATCCATGCAGTGAGTGTTGTGCCGATGTTGGAGCCCATGATAACGCCGATGGTTTTGCCGAAATGCATAATACCGGAGTTGACCAGACCAACGAGCATAACAGTCAGAGCTGAAGAAGACTGGATAGCTATTGTGATACCAGCACCGAGCAGCATGCTCTTGAACAGATTGTCTGTCATTTTAGAAAGTGCTGACTCGAGCTTTCCGCCTGCCATTTTTTCAAGGCCTGATGACATAACATTCATACCGTACAGGAAGAACGCAAGACCGCCAAACAGCATAATGATGTTGATGATTGACATAAAATCCCTACCCTCATTTGAAAGTCGAAAAGGTTAAAATTTTGTAACCAATACCATAATTATGCATATATACTGTTAAATAAAGAAGTGCTAAATGTTAAATCTATGTTAAATCAGTTGGAAAATATCGGGGTTTGTATAAAAAACAGGCACGAGAACCCCGTGCCCATAAAAAGTGAATCAAATTCAGTTATCTATCATAGCTTTGCGGTCGCTACCATCTTTTAGAAGTGATTTGAGTGTATCTGCATCGTCGTTTTGCAGTGCTTCTTTGTACTCAGTAAGCGAGTTTATGATACAGTCTATCTCAAACAGCAGATTGTCCTTGTTTTCCAAGAATAGCTCTGTCCACATATTTTCGTTGAGTCGTGCAACTCGGGTGAGGTCTTTGTAGGAGCCTGCGGAGAAGCCCTTGTGCACTTTAGCCTGAGGGCTTTTTACGTATGCGTTTGATACAACGTGTGCGAGCTGTGATGTAAAAGCAATGATTTTGTCGTGTTCTGATGGAGTTGTTACGGTGACCGAAGAAAAACCAAGCGATTTGATGAAGGTGCTGACTTTTTCCAGTTGCGTGATGTCTTCGGTGTTTTTAGGAGTGAGTATCATAGAAGCACCAAAGAACAAATCAGCCTTAGCGTATTTATATCCTGAAAAATGAAGACCTGCCATAGGGTGACCGCCGATAAATGTAAAACCGTGCTTTTGTGCTATTTCAAAACAGCTTTCACAAATAGAACGCTTTATACCGCCACAGTCGAGGACTATTGTGTTTTTATTGATAAGTGCAGCTTTTTCTTCTAAAAATGTTACAGTAGCTTTCGGGTATATCGACAGCAAGAGATAGTCGCACTCTCCTATGTTGCTGTCAGAAAGCTTTTTGTCGATACCGCCGTCAAGCAAAGCATACGAGTTGATGTTTTCATCAAGGTCAAATCCATAGATGGTGTGAGCGGTGTTGAGCTTGATAGCTTTGCACAACGAACCGCCGATAAGTCCCAGTCCTACTACACCGATAACCATTATCTTGTAACCTCCATGATTTTTGATACGCTGTTCATAACATCAGAAAACTCGTCAGGAGTGAGCGACTGTGCTCCGTCACACAAAGCTTTTTGAGGGTTGTTGTGTACTTCAATCATCAGACCATCAGCGCCACAGGCTGTTGCAGCGAGTGCCATAGGCTTGACCATACGGCTGATTCCGGTTGCGTGGCTTGGGTCAACTATAACAGGAAGATGTGATAGCTCCTTGAGCATAGGTACAGCTGAAAGGTCAAGAGTGTTGCGTGTGTAGGTTTCAAAAGTTCTGATACCACGCTCGCACAAAATGATGTTCTCGTTACCGCCTGCCATGATGTATTCGGCACTCATCAGCCACTCTTTCATTGTGTTGGCAAGGCCTCTTTTCAGGAGAATCGGCTTTTTTGTTTTTCCGAGCTCTTTCAAAAGTTCAAAGTTCTGCATATTTCTTGCGCCGACCTGAATGAGATCAACATCATCGAAAAGCTCAAGATGGTTTGCGTTCATAATTTCGGTGACGATTGGCATACCGGTTTCCTTTTTTGCGAGCTTCAAAAGCTCAATACCGTCAGCTTTGAGTCCCTGAAAATCATATGGAGAGGTGCGTGGCTTGAACGCTCCGCCTCGAAGCATCGTTGCACCACTTTCTTTCACCTTTTTTGCTATTTCAACGATTTGTTCTTCAGATTCAACAGAGCATGGCCCTGCGATAACCGCAAAGTTACCACCACCGATTTTTACAGAGCTGACATCAATGATGCTGTCTTGTGGGTGGAATTTTCTGTTCGCACTTTTATATGGTTCAGAAATTCGCTTTACTTTTTCCACTATATCAAGGTTCTGAAGCAGCTCTATATCAATTTTCGATGTATCACCGACTAACCCCAGTATGGTTGTATATTCACCTTTTGACAGGTGTACAGCCAGATTCTGTGCTTCGAGCCACTCGACCAGATTATTGATTTGATGTTCATTTACGCCTTGTTTGATAATAGCAATCATAGTAATACCTCCAAAAGAAAAAGGGTCCGCATTTTACTGCGAACCCGTGTAGTTATATAGGAAAACATCTAAAGACCTGCAGCAAAAAACTCTTATACTATTTTTGGTAGTACAAGTAATAGTAGTATTCTGCTGAGTAGTTAAAATGTTTCATAATGTTTCACCCATTTAAAGCGTTAAAACAAATATACACCCAAAAAGTGAGATTGTCAAGGCTAAAATAAAATTTTTATGGTAGTGCCGACGTTGAGCTCGCTTTCGACAGAGATAGATGCGTTGTGATACAGCGCACCGTGCTTGACGATGGAAAGGCCAAGACCTGTTCCGCCGATTTCTTTGGAGTGGCTTTTGTTGACTCTGTAGAAACGCTCAAAAATTCGGCCAACATCGCTTTGATCTATACCGATGCCGGTGTCAGCAACAGAAAGCTCAATACCGTCAACAAACTGGCGAATAGAGATAGTAACCTCACCGTTATCTTTATTATACTTAACAGCGTTGTCGCACAGGTTGTATATCATTTCTTCGATGATATGTTGTACACCGCTTATTGTGCATCTGTCGCCTGAAAGTTTGAAAGTGATGTTGCGCTTTTTGGCGATTGTCTCGAGTCTTGCGATGACAGCCTCACATAGCGAATACAACTCGATACTTTCCGTATTCACTTCGATGTCGCTTTCTTCAAGTCGAGAGAGCTTGATGATATCCTGAACAAGAGTGATAAGTCGCTGAGATTCATCGTATATTTTTCCGGCGAAGCGGGTTGTATCTTCGGGCTTTGCGATACCGTCACGTATAATTTCAGCATATCCTGAGATGGAAGTGAGAGGGGTTTTGAGCTCGTGAGAAACATTTGCTGTGAACTCCCTGCGCAACTTATCACGGTTCTGATGCTCAAATTTGAGCTCATCCATCTGTTGCAGGATACGATTGTTCTGTGAGCTGATTTTTTCAACGAGTGGAGAAAACTCAGAGTACAAATCAGTGGTATCCGGGTTTTCGATGTCGATGCTGTTGATAGGGTCAATAATGTTGACAGTGACCGCACGCAACACAAAGACAGTGACTACTACAGGAATGATGAGTGTGACACATACATATACCCACGCATGGGTGATGACTTTAGTGGTGATATATTCGACACACATGATTAACAGCACGCACAGCAAGGTGACGCACAGTGTTATCAGAAATGTGTTGATCAAAGTTCGCTTTTTCATTTTGCTTCACCAATTTTGTATCCGATGCCTCGTACAGTTTCGATAAGGTGACCTGCATCGCCGAGCTTTTGGCGCAGTGTACGGATATGTACATCGACTGTGCGATTTTCTCCGTCGAACGCATAGCCCCAGATTTTGTCAAGAATCTGGTCACGGGACAGAACGATATCACGGTTTTCGAGCATCAGACAAAGCAACTCGAACTCTTTGAGAGTGAGTGTGACTTTTTCACCGTTGACTTTGACACGGTGCTTTTGTGGACAAACGTAGAGGTTGTCGATTTCGTACTCCACTTTCTTTTCGACTGTGTTTGAGCGACGCAGAACTGCTTTTATTCGGGCGAGCAGCTCCATAATACCAAACGGCTTTGATACATAGTCGTCTGCACCCAAATCGAAAGCCTTGATTTTGTCGATTTCGGAGCCTTTTGCCGTGATCATAATGACAGGGATATGATTAGTCAGTGGGCTCTGGCGGATTTTTTTGAGAATTTTGAGTCCGTCTTCTTCGGGCAGCATCACATCGAGCAGAACAAGCTTAGGGAGCTTTTCGTCGAGTGCTTTGAAAAATTCACTCGGGCGTTCAAAACCAACGGCTTCGTTGCCTTGAGAATTCAAAGTATAAACAACAAGTTCTCTGATGTTAGGATCGTCTTCAATAAAATAAATCATAGTATCACCTGATTGCTTAGGGTTTTATCCTGAGAGAGCGAAGATAGTCTTTTGTATCTTTATCTATACGAAGGCTATCGCACGCTTTGCTTATGGCTTTGTTGTGAGTCCATTTTGGAAGGACCTTGTTTTCTATATATTTAATAGCGGTATTATACTGTTTAGTAAGCGCTGTAGCAAAATACCACGCTATCATCATCTTTATGTAGTATTCATCGCTTTTTATTCCTGATACAAGCGACAAGTGCTCCTCTTTGAAAGCAGCGTCAAGGTAAAAGCTGTTGAGCAGTCCGACTGCATATCGTACTGTATAGGTGTCTTTTGATTTCAGCCACTTTTTTATGTGTATATATAGGGTGTCTAAATCTTTTTTGAACACCTTTGGTCTGCAGGTATCACACGTTGCCCAGTTGTCAATATGTGGCAAAAATTCTTCTGTGAGCTTTAGTGCTGTTGAAAAATCACACACATTTTCTATGAAGAAACCGTGCAGATGGTTTTCTTCGAGATATTTGTGGGGGAGTGTGTTTAAATAGAGATACATCAGCTCTGTGTTCTTGAGCGATTTTGCAAGAGCACGCAGTAAAGGTGTGCGTACTCCGATCACGGTGTTTTTGTCCACAGTGGGGATGAGCGATGAGGTGAAATCTCTATACTTTTCATCTTGGCTGTTCAGAAGAAAGGCAGAAATATCTTCTAGGCTGTGTAAATCAGTAATATTTTTATTCATAAATGCAGTATAGCATACTTGATTTTTACTTTCAATATAGTTTATTGTGTGTTATAATGTGGAAAACATAAAAGGAGAAGATTTTATGAGTCAGTTTTTTAAAGAGTATCCGATACTTTTAGCTGTTGTAGTATTTGTTCTGGGGACAGTAGCGTTGTTGGTTGTGTCAAAAATTATCGAAAAAGCAATGCTCAGGACAAAGCTTGACATATCCCTGCAGAAGTTTTTTGTCAAAACAATCAATATTGTTGGTGTTGTGCTGATACTCATTTGTGCACTGTCTACTGCGGGTATTTCGACCACAGGACTTATCGCAGGATTCTCTGCTGCAGGAGCTGCAGTAGCCCTTGCTTTGAAAGATAGTCTTTCTAATCTTGCGGGCGGAATTGTGCTTCTTATCACACATCCGTTTGTGACAGGGGACTTCATAGAGATGGGCGACAAGTCAGGTGTTGTCAAGCAGATTGATATATTACAGACAACGCTCATCACTCCTGACAACAAGACAGTAGTTATCCCGAATGGTTTGTTGTCATCTGACAATGTTATCAACTATACAAAGGAAGAGTATAGACGAGTTGACCTTACTATTCCTATCAGCTATGATAACGATGTTGAGGTTGCGAAAAAGTCTGTACTCAAAGCAGCACAAAAGGAAGATAAAATCGCTTTGGAAAAGGGCGAAGTTTTTGTGAGAGTTTCTGAGTATTCTGACAGCTGTGTAAACTTGGCTGTTAGAGTATGGTGCAAGACAGAGGACTACTGGGATGTATATTTTAATATGACAGAAAAGATACGTGAAAGCTTCAAAGAAGACAGTATTGAGATTCCGTTTACACGTATTGATGTGCATATGGTTGATGATAAGTAAAATAAAAAGCTCCTGTGAAAATCAGGAGCTTTTTTATTATTAAGTGTTAAGTTTGTTTACTTGGGATTTTATAGCGTTGAAGGATTCGTCGGAAATAACGTGTTCTATTTTGCACGCATCTTTTGATGCGGTATCTTTGTCAACGCCGATAAGGGTGAGGTAGTTTGTGAGAACTGTATGTCGCTCATATATCTTCTCGGCTATAGCTTTACCGTCTTGTGTCAAGGTGAGAAAACCGTTGTCACACACTTTGACAAAACCGCCGCTTTTCAGCAGTCCGAGCGCACGACTGACACTAGGCTTGGAAAAGCCCATATATTCGCTGAGGTCTATCGCACGGACAGACGGCTTTTCTTTTGATAAAACGAGAATCGACTCAAGATACATCTCACCTGATTCTTGAATAGACATAACGTGCTCCTTTTAGCTCAAGCTGTCAAAAATATCAGCGATGATTTCACGTTCATCCATATGGTATTTAACGCCACGGATTTCCTGATAGTCTTCGTGACCTTTACCCGCAAGGACAATGATATCACCTTTCTGAGCGTTTTCGATACAGTAGCGGATAGCATCTACACGGTTAGGAATAACAACGTATTCACCGTTCGTTTTGTTGATACCCACCTTGATGTCTTCGATGATATCCATAACGTCTTCAAAACGTGAGTTGTCTTCTGTGATAACAGACAAATCAGACAGTCTGCCGGACACTTCGCCCATTTCATATCTGCGACCCTTTGGTCTGTCACCACCCGCGCCGAACATAGTGACAAGTCGGTTAGGGTTATACTCTTTGAGCGTTGTGAGGATATTTTCCATAGAAAGAGCGTTGTGAGCATAGTCGATGAGGATAGTGTAGTCGCCAACAACAGGAACAGCTTCGACTCTTCCTTTGACCTTGACTTCGTTAAGACCGTCTAAGATGTCTTTGTCAGTGAGATCAAAATGACGACAAACGGAAATAGCAGCGAGTGCGTTATATACAGAAAATCTGCCCGGAATAGCGACATCTACAGAAAGCTCTTTTGCTCCTGTTGTGTCAAAATGAACACCGATGTAGCCTGGTCTTGCAATAAGAGTGTCATCGTGAGCAACGATGTCAGCATCAGTAGAAAAACCGTATGTTTCAATCTCGCAAGTATGGTCTGCTATAATTTTCTCAAAATTTTCGTCATCGCAGTTGATAAGACCTTTCTTGCACTGCTTGAACAAAAGGCTCTTGCAGTAAAGGTATTCTTCCAGATCCTTGTGTTCAGCTTCGCCGATGTGGTCGTTGGAGAAGTTAGTGAAAACACCATAGTCAAATACGATACCATCTGTGCGGTGCCACTTCAAGCCCAAAGAAGATGCCTCGATAACCATAGCTTTACAGCCTTCGTTGACCATTTTACGCATAGCTTGCTGAATTTCGTATGATTCAGGAGTGGTGTTGTTGGTTTTGTAAATCTGGTTGCCAATGACGATACCTAGAGTACCGATAGTAGCGGTTTTGATTCCAGCCTTTTCGAGTATAGAACGAATCATTGCAACGGTTGTTGTTTTGCCTTTTGTGCCTGTGATAGCAATAGTTTTGAGCTCATCAGCAGGGTGAGAAAAGTACTCCACACTCATTTTTGCAAGAGCAACACGGGTGTTTTCAACCTTGATGACCGTAACGCCCTGTGGTGCTGTGACATCGTCTTCAACAACAAGAGCACAAGCTCCCTTTTCAAGAGCGTCCGGGATGAATTTGTGACCGTCTACATTAAAGCCTTTCAAGCACACAAAAGCACAGCCCTTTGTGACCTTGCGTGAGTCATAGATAACGTCGACGATATCTATGTCGAGCTCACCAGAAAGTACAGTGTATTCACAAAAGGACAACAGTTGTCTGAGTTTCATAATTTGCCTCCAACGTAATCTCAAAGTAATGTTTGAGCTTATAATAGAATATATATAATTATATGTTATAGTATAATCAATTTTGATTTTATGTCAAACCAAAAAAAGAAAGCTTGATGAGGTCTTTTGGTAAAAATACACTAAAAAAACGAGAAGTTAATAAAAAGTGGCATTATAATTCTAATATAGAATAAAAGATAAAATTCCTGTAACTATTCGACCTGAAAATAATAAACTCGACTGACATTTTGCACAAAAGCGGTTTCGGCAAAACTGATAAAAACATAGAGGCGGATTTGTACATAATCTCTAATTATCGAAAAATCTATTGTTAAAATCACCAAAACGAGATGAATATTTTATTGTTTTAGATAAAAAGTACAAAGGGAGTTGAAAAAAGCACTTTGCATATGATAAAATTTAGGTACAGTGATATAGTGCCGTCGAAACGGATTTGCGACGGTTACTGACACTATCCGAGTTACACTCGGCAAGAAAATTTTTTAAGAAAGGAAATCCGACTATGAAAAGAATTTTAGCTATGATTCTCGCTGTTCTTATGATGGCTACATTATTTGTAGGCTGTAACGGCGAAGCAGGCAACAAAGGCGGTGCAACAGCACTCGAGCCAGAAGCAGGTGCTACACTCAAAGTTTGGGCACCAGACGCAGCTCTTGATGTGTTCAAGGGTCAGTGTGACGCATTTATTGCTCAGTATCCAGATGCTGGCATCACAATCGAAGTTGTAGCACAGGGCGAAGGCGATGCTGCTACTAACCTTCTCAACGACCCTGAGGCTGCTGCTGACGTATTCAGCTTTGCATGCGACCAGCTCAACAGACTCAACGACGCAGGCGTTATCATGCCAGTCAACACAAACCTTGCTGCTGATGTTACAGAGAGAAACTCTGAGGCTTCAATCGCAGCTGCTACATTAAACGACATTCTTCTCGCTTATCCAGAGACAGGCGACAACGGTTACTACCTCGTATATGACAAGTCTTTAGTATCTGACGAAGATGCTCAGACTCTTGAGGGCGTATTCGAAGCTTGCCGTAAAGCTGGCAAGAAGTTCATCGTAGACGCTGGTAACGGTTTCTACTCATGTATGTTCCCATTCACAGGCGGCCTTACAATCGAAGGTCTTGAGGGTGAGGACAACGACATCCAGAAGTTCAACGAGTATGACGAGGCTGAAGTAGTTGCTACTCTCGAAGCTTTTGCTAAGCTTTTCCACGAGTACAGCGCCATCTCCTTCGCTACAGATCCTGCTAAGATCTCTGCAGGTCTTGCTGAAGATCCATCAACAGTTGCTGCTGGTATCGACGGTAGCTGGAATGCTGCTACAGTTTCTTCTATCCTTGGTGAGAACTACGGCGCTGCTAAGCTTCCTACAATCAGCGTAAACGGCACAGATAAGCAGATCATCTCTATGCATGGTTACAAGCTCATCGGTGTAAACGCTATGTCTAAGTTCCCTAACGCTGCTCAGCTTCTCGCTGACTACCTCTCTGGCGAAGCTTGCCAGCTCGAGCGTGCAGAAAAGATCTCTTGGGGTCCATCAAACACAGCTGCTGCTTCAAACGAAGTTGTTACTTCAAACCCAGCTATCTCAGCTATCCTTGAGCAGTCAGCTAACTCAGTTGCACAGGTAAACATTGCTTCTACATTCTGGGATCCAATGGGCAACCTCGGTAACAACCTCTTCAAAGAGGACGCTAAGTATGACACAGAGACTCTCACAGCTCTCTTAGACAAGACTATCAAGAACATCAGAGACGAATAATTATAGTCTAATCTACTTTTTACTTTAATTTCTTAAATTATTTGGTCAGGCAGCCTTAGCGGCTGTCTGACCGCACATTTTAAAATGTGGTGTTTTGGATGCAAGTACTTGCTTCCACAATACTTGCATCGAACATTGAGGAAGTGAACTGATGAAATACATTGATTATATGCGGCTCAATCCTTTCCAGAGACTTTGGTACAACTTCTCTAATGCTATGAAGGCGTTGCCTGGTAAGCTCAAGACTTTCTTTGTTGCTATCGGCACATTTTTCGTAAATTTCTTCAAGGGCATTGGTAAGGCTGTTGCAGGCTACGTATCAAGATTTATCAAAGGTGACTGGGCTACAAAATTATCTTACATAGTTATGGGCGCAGGCAATATGGCTAAAGGACAGGTCATCAAGGGTCTTTTGTTCTTTATCATTGAGATTGCTTACATAGCATATATCGTATTCTTTGGTTGGGGATATCTCGCAAAGTTCCCGACACTCGGTACTGTAGAGCAGGGCTTGGGTCTTAATCCTGCA
Organism: Ruminococcus sp.; assembly: GCA_045539655.1. Taxonomy (GTDB): domain Bacteria; phylum Bacillota; class Clostridia; order Oscillospirales; family Acutalibacteraceae; genus Ruminococcoides. The sequence continues at coordinate 13,398 of JAZQFT010000004.1, forward strand.
ACAGGTGGTTACGAGCTTATGGCTGGTGACAACTCTATGCTTATTCTTCTCTACGGCGTACTTACTATCGTATTGACTGCTATTTTCTTAGCAATTTACTTCGCAAGCACAAAGTCAGCATATCAGCTTCAGCAGCAGGTTGCTGCAGGCGAAAAGCCGATTTCATTCAAAAACGAAATCAAAGAGTTGCTTGACCACAAATTCCACATCACACTGCTTGCATTCCCAACTCTTACTATCTCGGCATTTACTATTTTGCCGTTGATATTCATGATTTTGATTGCATTCACAAACTACAACAAGGCTCACCTTGCTCCTGGTAAGCTGTTCACTTGGGTAGGTTTTGACACATTCTCTGAGATTTTTGCTATGACAGAGGGTGCATCAAAGGGTGCAACATTCGTAGAACTTACAAAATGGACAATTATCTGGGCTATTTTTGCGACAGTACTCAACTACTTGTTCGGTATGATTTTAGCCCTTATGATAAATAAAAAAGGCATCAAGCTGAAAGCTTTATGGAGAACTCTGTTTGTTATCACAGTAGCTGTACCACAGTTCGTTACACTGCTTCTGATGAACCAGATGCTCCAGGAAGACGGTGCTGTCAACGTTTTACTTATGAGTCTTGGCATTATTGACAAGGGAATTCTCTTCCTTAATTCCACGGCTCTGATTGCAAGAATCACCGTTATTGTTGTCAACTGTTGGATAGGTATTCCATACACCATTCTCATCACATCAGGTATTTTGATGAATATTCCTGCTGACCTTTATGAGAGTGCTACTATCGACGGCGCAGGCCCTGTGAGATCTTTCTTTAGTATCACACTGCCATATATGCTGTTCGTAACAACACCATACCTCATCACAAACTTTATCGGTAACGTCAACAACTTCAACGTTATCTACCTTCTTACTAATGGTGGTCCGACCACAGAGAACCTGTATCAGGCTGGTTACACAGACCTTCTTGTTACATGGCTGTTCAAGCTCACTATGAACTCTCAGGACTACAACCTTGCGGCTGCTGTTGGTATTCTTGTATTTATTGTTTGTGCAACACTTTCACTTGTCACATTCAACCTTACAAAATCTGCTAAGAACGAGGAGGAATTCTCATGATTAAAAGTTATAAGCTCAGGAGAGGCCTCGCTAATGCATTTATCTACATTGTGCTTGCAGTGCTCGGTCTTATCTGGATTTCTCCACTCGTATATCTTGTACTTCACTCATTCAGAGATGAAGGTCTGGCAACAGTATCATATCTCTTGCCAAAGACATATTCTTTCAAGAACTACATTCAGCTGTTCACAGACACAGCTACACTCAACTTTCCAAGATGGTTTATGAACACACTTATTGTTGCGATATTCAGTTGTATTATCTCAACACTCGCTGTTCTTATGGTAAGCTACAGCTTCAGCCGTCTTAGATTTAAAGCCAGAAAGCCTCTCATCAACATTGGTATGATTTTAGGTATGTTCCCTGGCTTTATGACAATGATCGCTATCTACTATCTCTTGAAGGCTATGGGTCTTACACAGACACTCGTTGCACTTGTCATCTGTTATAGTGCCGGTGCCGGTCTTGGATACCAGATTTCCAAGGGCTTCTTTGATACGATCCCTCGTGCGCTCGACGAAGCAGCGACTATCGACGGTGCGACACGTAACCAGATTTTCTGGAAGATTATTCTTCCTATGTCAAAGCCAATCGTAGTTTATACAGTTTTGACATCTTTCATCGGTCCATGGACTGACTTCATTCTCGCAAAAATCATCATGGGTGATATGCGTGATAACTACACAGTTGCTATCGGTCTTCAGACAATGGTATCGCTCGAATTCAAGGTTAACTACTTCAAGCGCTTCCTTGCTGGTTCTGTTATAGTTGCTGTTCCTATCTCCATCCTGTTCCTGTTCATGCAGCGTTACTACGTTGAGGGCGTTACAGCCGGTGGTGTTAAAGGTTAATAAACACTTCAAAGGGCGGTTTATCCGCCCTTTTCTTTTTTATAAAAAGCTTTTATTTTGTGTTCAGGTGTGCTATACTTGAAAGGTCAGGTGGAGTATGCTTTTATTCCACAAAAAGCGATAAAAAGGATTGATAATATGAAAAAAGTAATATCAGCTATTTTGTTAGTATGCATCACACTTTCTTGTGTGCTTTGCGGTTGTAGCACAGGTGGAGATCCTGTTGATACAAATAAGGTTATGAAGTCAGACGACAAGTACAGAACCTTCTACCAGATATGGATAGGCTCCTTCTGTGATTCTGATGGTGATGAAACAGGTGACTTCGAGGGTATTATCTCAAAGCTTGACTATCTCAACGATGGCGACCCAAGCGGTGGCGATGATTTAGGTATCGACGGTATCTGGCTGTCACCTATGATGCCATCTTATTCATATCATAAGTACAATGTCGAAGACTACTTTGACATCGACCCTGAGTTTGGTACACTCGAGATTTTTGACAAATTCATGGCTGAGTGTGACAAGCGTGGTATCGCTGTAATCATCGACCTTGTTGTCAACCACAGTGCATCAACGCATCCGTACTTTGAAAAAGCTTGTGAAGAACTAAGAGAAGGCAACGAAGACGGCTATGCAAAGTACTATAACTTCAAAAAAGGTTCGGATACTACATACAACAGGTCAGTAAGAGACTGTGACTATTTCTACGAAGGACAGTTTTCTCCTGAGATGCCTGACTGGAACCTTTCCTATGATGGTACTAGAGAGTATTTCGAAGAGATTGTAAAATTCTGGCTTGACCGTGGCGTAGATGGTTTCAGACTTGACGCTGTAAAATACTTTACTGATGCAAAAACCGATGGCATTGAGTTCATGACATGGTTCTATGATATGGCACAATCATACAACCCAGATGTCTATATGGTTGGCGAAGACTGGGATAGCGCAGGCGCCATTTATGATAAATATGAGTCCGGTATTGACAGCTTCTTTAACTTCAAGTTTGCTACAACTACAGGCGACTATATAATGACAGGTCGAAATGGCCAGACTAAGTCTTTTGCGAATGCACTGAAAAGATATAACGAAAATATCAAAAAGCGTAACGAAGCGGCTATCAACGCAAACTTCCTTACAAACCACGATATGCCTCGAGTTTCGAACACACTTTTTGAAGAGGAAAACAAATTTGCTGCAGCGCTGTACTTTATGTCACCGGGTAACTCGTTCACATACTATGGTGAGGAGATTGGTATCGAAGCTCCTAACACAACCAACGACGCATCGTACCGCACAGCTATGATTTGGGATAACGACAAACTTCCTAATATCTACGTCAACGGTGTTGCAGAGGTTGTTGAAAATCCGCTGGGCGGTGTGAAACAACAGCTTGAACAAGAAGATAGCCTGCTCAATACATATCGCAGACTCATCAAAATCCGCAACCAGAACCCTGAAATCGCTCGTGGCAATATCACGGATACATTTGAGTCAGACGACATATATCTTGGTGGATATTATGTTGAATATGAGGGCGAGAAGCTCCTCATTCTGCACTATGGTGGAGATGAAATGAAAGATATTGAAATCACTGAAGATATGCTCAGCAACGCAGAGTTCAGAGGTGGTTGTGTCGCTTCAAAAGCTGAGGACTATGATGCAAAGGCAGAGTCATGGAAGGTGACCTTCAAGAAAGGTGTGCTCAAAATGCCTGCAATGTCAACAGCGGTATTAAAAGCAAAATAAGCATAGCAAATTTAAAATGATAAACCGACTAAGTTTTTAGTCGGTTTTTCTTTTTGCCTAAATATAAAAATTTTATCTACAAAACAAAACACAATGCAACAAACAAACAGTGACAAACACGTGTGAAGTGCAGGCATATAATGGAATCACTCTCAAAAAAAGGAAGTCTGAAATGACATACAGGGATTTTGCTAAAAAAAGCGTAAAACTAAATGAAACAGCGGCTAATGTAACACGTGAAGTGGTGCTACATATTACGTACTTTGCTTGTGGACTTTTGGTATCAAAGGGAGCTGTGCTCGGAGAGCTTTCGCCGTTTGGTGCATCTTTTGCGGCAGCAGTACCGTTTACATATATGCCGGCAGGGCTGATGGGCTCAATATTGGGCTTTTTGATACGAAATCCGATTGACAGCTTTCGATATATTGCTGTAGCTATTTCAATAGGTGCACTCAGGTGGGTGCTCAACGAATTTAAAAAAGTGTCTTGTTCAAGGTTTTTTCCGTGTATAGTTGCGTTTGTGCCGACTTTTGTGACGGGCGTGGCGCTCACGTTTTCTTCTGCCAGCGAAGTGAGCGAAGTAACAAAATGCCTGATGGAAGCGGTGCTCGCAGCGGCAGGAGCATATTTTATGGGGCGTAGTGTCACGTTGTGTGACAGCAGAAAAAGCCTGCTATCGCTCAATAGTCAGGAAATAGCGTGTATCGCAATGACAGGTTGCATACTGTTGCTTGCTTTTTCATCTCTTACTGTGGGGAATGTTTCTGTCGGCAGAGCTGTGGCGGTTATAGTTGTGCTGTTATCTGCGATGTACGGTGGGGTGTCAGGCGGAAGTATAGCAGGTGTTGCGACAGGTATAGTTTTTTCGCTGACATCGAATGACATGATGTTTTTGTGTGCAGGGTTTGCATTTTCGGGTCTTATGGGAGGACTTTTTGCTCCTATGGGAAAGGTTGCTGTATCACTCACTATGCTCTTGTGCAATATCACAATGGCATTTTCTTCATCAGACAGTGAAATTGTTTTTGCAATTTTTGTCGAGACAGTGGTTGGTGCTGTTGTGTTTTTGGTGTTGCCGAAAACTATCGGAAATTATATGAGCAATGTATTTTCTCAAAACAGCGAAACGCCTGATAACGAGGCAGTAAGACGTGCGGTGACGATGCGACTGTCCTTTGCATCACGGGCACTATCTAACGTGAGCACCTGTGTAAACTCAGTATCAGAGAGGTTATCCAGACTTTACACCCCAAATGCGAGTTGGATTTATCAAAATGCTTGTGAGCACACGTGTACAAGATGTGGTATGCGCTATTATTGCCACGAAAAACAAAAAGCAAAGACAGATGAGGACTTTCATCGTCTGACTGATGCACTGAAGGTGAACGGTTTTGTGAAAGAGCGTGACATCGAAGAAAATTTTGAGAAAAAATGTTGCCGCACAACAGAGTTGGTCGCAAGCATAAATCAAAGTTACAAGGAGTATCAGTCGTGTGAGGCAGCACGACGCAGGATAACTCAGATTCGCTCGGTCGTAGCATCGCAGTTTTCGGGGTTATCCGATATACTTGAAGACTTGTCCGAGGAGTTTGAAGAATATGAAAAATACGATGCAGAAAGCTCGAGTAGGGTTGTAGATGCGCTGTCATCACTATCGCTCTCTGTGGTCGACTGTAGCTGTAGAATCCAAAAAGGAAAAGGTATGGTAGTCGATGTACAGCTGATTTTAACCCAGAAGATGAACATATCCAAAAGTCAGGTAACTCATGAAATATCCCGAGCGTGCGGAAGACGATTTGAATCTCCGTCTATCAGCTATGAGCGGGACAGGGTACGACTTGTGTTGTGTGAACGACCTAATTTTGATGTAGAGATAGGCACAGCTCAGCATATCTGTAACAACGGTGAGCTGTGTGGTGATTGCCTTAACTATTTTAACAACGGTATGGGCAGCACTGTTTTGATGCTGTCTGATGGCATGGGAAGCGGTGGCAGGGCTGCCGTTGACTCAAATATGGCGCTGAGCATCTTGTCAAAGTTGTGCAGAGCAGGGCTCTCATATGACTGTTCACTGCAGGTGGTGAACTCATCGCTCATGATAAAAAGTGAAGACGAGTCGATGGCGACTCTCGACGTTATTGACTTCAATTTATTTTCAGGAAAAGCGCAGTTTCTCAAAGCAGGAGCGTGTGTGACATATGTAAAAAAGAATTCAAAGCTCTACAGAAAAGATATGTCCAGTCTTCCGATAGGAATTTTGAACGAAGTTCGTTTTGCAAAGGAAGATATCACACTCACACAAGGTGATATGATACTGATGGTATCCGACGGGGCATTGTGCTACGGCTCGGATTATATCGAAAAAATATTTATGTCATGGGGTGACCAAAGTATGGAAGAGTTGTCGTCAAAGATAGTCGATGAAGCAAGAAAACGCCGCAATGACTGTCACGATGACGACATTACGGCGTTAGCTTTAAGAGTAGTAGAAAATCAAAGCTGATTGTTATATTTTACAATATCCTTCATAAGGCTGTATATGCGTTCTGATGAGTGTAGCTGTGCACAGCCTGCACAGCTTTCCTTCATCTTGGAAAGGGTGTGTGGGTTTGAAAGCAGCTCTTTGATTTGTTGTGCACCTTTTTCACCTTTTTCGAGCATAATAGCAGCATTTTTTTCGACTAAGAAGTCAGCGTTCTGAGCCTCCTGACCCGGAAACGCTTTGAACACAGCCATCGGCAGAGCACACGCAAGACTTTCGCTGGTGGTGAGTCCACCCGGCTTTGTGATGATAAGGTCAGAAATATGCATATAATCCTCGACGTTGTCAACAAAGTAGAACAGCTTTGTTGGCTTTGTCTTGTCGGTTGAACGTCTGAAAGTTTTAGTCAGTTTTGAGCTCAGCTCGTGACGAAGCTGTTCGCTGTGTTCGTAGATGAGCTTTGCGATATTAGCATCGCTCAGTTCTGAGAACAAGGTCGAGTAGTCAGATGTTTCAAACTCGTTTAGGTTGCGGTTGAGCAGTTTTTCAAAAGCATCGTAAAGCTTCTGGTTTTTCCCGGTGATTACAATAATTTGGTAGTCAATATCGATTTCAACCAAGTTTTCGTAGATTTTCAGAATATCTGTAACACCAAAGCTTCCTGCCATGACAAGCACAGTTGGCTTTTTGCTAGAAAAACCGAGCCTGTCAAAGGTTTCTTTGCATCTGTTTTCGTCTTTATGGTAAAAGCTCTCAAAAATCGGCATACCAAGCGGATATATGCGATGAGGGTCAACCTTGTATTTGCTGGAAAGATTGTCAGCTGTATCTTTGCTGGCGGTGATGTATGCGTCGATGTGATCACCTATGTACGCTCTGTGTGGCATATAGTCAGTGATGATTGAAATAACAGGAATTTCTATATTATATGCTTCCTTTAGAATCGACATCATACTGGACGCAAATGGGTGGCAGGTGACGACAACATCGGGATTTTTTTCTTCGATGAGTGGCAACAGCTTTTTTGCAAACTGTGTCATCACTGAGTTCACGAGGTCTGACACAGGTGACTCTTTGTCAGCAGATTTGTAGAAGGTGCCGAAAAGTGCCGGAGCGTTTTTGGCAAGAGTCTTATATCCAACGGTGACTGTTTTGTCCAGAATAGAAGAACAGTATTTCAGCGTGTCAACGATTTCGACAACTTCGCCGTTGTCTTTTGAAGTGATGTACGCTTTGAGTGCATTTGATGCACGGTTGTGACCGCCTCCGGTGGAAGCAGATAAAATCAAAGTTTTCATAGCATATCCTTTGTTCTTAAATAGTGGGATTATTTGTAAGTATAATTATATTATATTTTGTCTTTGTATTCAATATGAATTATGTGAACAATGTGTATATTTTCCCAGAATATAACATTAAAAAATTGATATATTTTTTATTTTTATTTCCTAAAAAGATTATACAAAACAGAGGTGTAATGTATTATATACTTGTTACAATAGGATAGTATTACAGGAGGCGAAATGAATATGGAAAATAACGAGAAGAAGAATATAGCTAATACTATGGAAATAAATGCTATTTTGGCGGAAGCAAGAAAAAATAAAGAAGGTAGCACGACGAATGTAGCCAATACTACCCAGCCTGTTGAAAACACGGTTGATATCTCAGCTCCTTCACGTTCTATACACGATGATTTTGTTATTTATGATGATGATAAGTTTGAGGTGAAATCCGCAAACAAGAAAACTAAAAAGCAAAAAGACCCAAAAGCTAAGAAAAGAGCAATACTCACTGCGGTCATCATCGGCGTGGTGTTACTTGTTTTAGCCGGTGGTTACTGTGCTTATTCTATCCTTGCAGAATTCAAATTCCCGAGCGAAGTTTATGTCAACGACATCTCTATCAGCGGTATGACTATGAAAGAAGCACAGGATACACTCAAGGCTGAAGAAGAAAAACTCGCTAACAGCATTAACGTTAATGTCAAAGCTGATGAAAAAAGCACCTCAATCACTAAAGATGACCTTACATATACATTCAACACACAGCAGGTGCTTGACGGTATAAAAGAAGAATGCGAAAGCACTTTGATATCCAGCGGTGGAAAAAAGGCTAATATCGCTTTGCAGATGGACGAAGAAAGCTATGCTGAGATTGCTAAAACTGTTTCTATGGATATTAACCAAGATCCGCTCAACGCTGTTGTTACTAAATTTGACAGCTCTAAAAAGGGCATGAACAAATTCACCATCGAAGATAGCAAAGTAGGTATTGTGCTGAAAAACGATGAGTTCATTTCTCAGCTCAAGGACTTCTTCGCACAAGGTAAGGTAGAGGGCGAAATTGAAGCACAGATAGAAAAAACTGAGCCTAAGTATTCAAAAGAATTCTTACAGAACAATATCAAAAAGATTTCCAGCTTTACTACCACATCTACAAACAACGCAAACGGTAACGCAAATATGGAGCTTTCGTTAAGCGTATGCAACAACTCGATTATCAATCCGGGCGATGTATGGTCATTCAACGAATGTACAGGTAACTCCAACCTGACTTCCAACGGATACAAGCCGGCGGGTGTTATAAACAGTGGTAGAAGTGAAATAGGTATAGGCGGTGGTATCTGCCAGTCAAGCACAACAATCTACAATGCAACAATGCTGTGCGGAATGGAAGTAGTAGAGCGTGAGTGCCACTACTATAAATCAACCTACGTTGATGCAGGTAGAGATGCAACAATCGACTATGGTAACATCGACCTTAAAGTAAAGAACCCATTTGATTATCAGCTCTTTATGGAGTGCTATATGGACGGTGTGGTGCTACACTGTAATATGTATGGTTTAGAGAACGACGAGTTCGATGAAATTAAGATTGACTCATCTGTTACATCTTATTTCTCAAACGGCTTCAGAGCTCAGACTTCACGTACCTTCTTCCTCGACGGTAAAAAAGTGAAGACCGAGAGCCTTCCTGATTCTACATACTACACATCAGCACCGGGTGGTTCTTCAAACTCTTCTAAAAAGTCCAGCAAGAAGTCTTCTTCATCTAAAGTAGTAGAAGAAGAAAAGCCACAGGACAACAACTCACAAGCTCCTGATCCAGAGCCAACGCCGGATCCAGAACCAACACCGGATCCTGAGCCACAGCCAACGCCTGATCCAGAGCCAACACCTGATCCTGCACCAACACCTGATCCTGCACCGACACCAGATCCTGCACCAGAGGCTGAAACATAATAAAAGCAAAACAAAGCGGTCCGAGAAATCGGACCTCTGTTTTACTATATTTATACAAAGAAAAACGCTACCGCATATCGGTAGCGTTTTGTATTAGATCAGAATTCTTCGTATGCGACAGAACCGTCAGAGTATGTAATTACATAGTATCCGTGACCTGAACCGTCACAGTCTTCAACACGCTGTTTTGATACAACAGATTTGCCGCCTGACTGGCTCTGGTTGTTTGAAGTAGAGTTAGAATTGCTCTGTTGTTGCTGAACTTTTGTACCGTATGTAACGATTTTGTCCGTAGGCTCTTTAATAACCTTTTCGCTGAGCACTTCTTTTGAGTCTTCTTTGGAGTCAACATATTTGACTTTGTATGTGACTTCTTTTTCACCTTCGACACCGTTCTGAGTGACTTCGCTTGTACCCTGTGCCATTGAGTCAGAGTACTGTTCCTGTGTTTTGTAGTCAATAGTTTCGGTTCTTGTTTCTTCTTTATATTCGACACGCTTAACAGCGATTTTCATACCGTCTTTCAGGATAGTATCAAGTGGCTTTGTGACTTCATCGTCATCACCGAGCGTGATTTCCTGCTCTTTGAGGAGTTCTTCAACTGTTTTTGCTGTTGTTTCCACCTTGTTTTTCTTGCCATCAGCAGTGAGAGTGACGTTGATTTTTTTCAGAACATTGATGGTCATACCGTCTGTGAGAAAATCGTCGCCTTTGAGGTCAGTAACTTCGTCGTCAGAAAGAGTAATTCCGCTTTTTTCAACAGCATCTTTGACAGTGCCACCGACAAGCTCAACTTCTTTTTTATCATCACCCTTCACAACAGTGACTTTAGCGTATCTTTTGATGAGAATTTCTGTTGTTTCTTCTTTTATTTTTTCGTCAACAGGAGGTACGGTTTCGTCCTTTTCGTTGAGAGTGATCTGTGCCTGTTCCAAGATGTCAGCTACTGTCATAGCAGTTGTCGCTTCAAACTGGGTGATAGTGCCACAGTCGTTGATGTTGAGAGTGACCGGTTTGCCACACGCTGTAAGGCTGAGCATAACAAGGCACATAATCATTATGAGTGCGAACTTAAAAATGTTTTTAGTTTTTTTCATAGATATTTCCCCCTAGTTAGTATGTAACTTCTTCGACCTTAACGGTGGAAGAACCAACTTCCTTAAATGTTGTGTCAGAATACATGACGATGCTGACAGAAAGCTCATCGCTACTATAGTCAGCAGCATTCACATAGGCGGTGAAGCCATAGTCAGTGTTGTCTGTGATGGTGTGGAACGCTTCGAATAGACGTGTAGCCCCTGTGTTGTCAGTAAGCTTCACATAGATTTTGCAGTCTTGTGTAACAATGTCCTCGTTTAGTTCACCACAAAGCTCAATATATGACATATTGACCTGTGATATTTCAGCAGTCACATTGACATCATTATCCATTTTATCAACTATGCTATAAGATGTCAATTCAGGAGAAAGAAAAACCGGAGGCATAGTTACAAGCCAATCTAGATTGCGTTCAACCAGTTCGATAATAACAGTGTCCGGCTTTTGCACCATCAAATCAATGCTCAGGTTGAGCGGAAAGGTTTTTGTGAAATACGCTTTGTTGTAGGAGCTTGCAAAGAACGGCAAAAGAGAGTTTCCGAAAGAATCTCGATACATATAAAGACTGCCCGAAGAGCTGTCACTTTTTGTTGATATGATAGCATCTTCTACAGATTTTGTATCGGTTGTATAAGTAAAATCATAGCCCTCGCTGTAGTCAAAATTATATTCGCTTTTCTGGGTTTTAGGGTAGAGCATCTTGCCTAAATCGCCCATAAAGTTTTTTGACCTTACAACGTTTGTGTCGCTGTAGTCGTCGGGCATTTTATCAAGAGAAGTGAGGATTTTGTCATACGCAAGCTCAGCGCCCTTGTCGTTCCAGTGAGAGTCCTGATGCAGGTACAGTTCTTCGTTTGACTCTTCAAATATCGGATATAAATCACAGTATTTTACGCCTGCTTCTTCAAGCTTTGTTTTTAGCACATCTATATTCTTTCTGTCAGATACAGGCAAAATGTAGTATGGCATATATTCTTTATATACGGAGTTTTTATTAGGAGCTACAGTGAAGAGAAAGTCCATTCCCTGCGACTCCACATAGTCCTGGGTGAGCTTTAAGTTGTGCGCTATATTTTCTATTGCACGGTCACTCAAAGTGTTTTTGCCCTGATAGTTGTCAAGCGTAGAAGAATAGTACAGCCAGTCATCTTTACCGACTATTACTGAATCGAGGTTTGATACCTTGAAAACTTTTGACTGGATTTGTGCATCGAGCGAGATAATATGCGGTCTGAATGCAAAATGCTTTTCAAAATATGTGCCAAGCTCCTCGAATATATCTTGATTGAAGCTTTTGTCTTCATTTAAGAAAGACGGCAGCTCAAAAGTATCTTCGTTCGCTACAGGTTCATCAGAACTGAAAAACAGCATACCCACAGACGGGATGATGCAAATGATAAAGCAAACTGCTATGAAAAGCAGCAACATAGTTTTTTTCTTCATAATTGCCACCTTTCTTAAAATCTGAAGTAAATAAACGGATTATATGATGTGCCTGATAAACGCAGAATACACCAGAATAAAAGCACAAAAGCAACGACGTAAAGTGCAACCTGAATAGCCTTCCATTTGGTGTCCAAAACCATATCAGAATGTGCGTGAGCACGTATTTTATCAGCGACAGGCTTTATAGGAGCACAGCCGATGATAGCAACGATAAGTATGAAAATAAACCATGGTGTCAGCTGAGAAAGTCCGAGACTCAACGAAGAAGCTGTGATGTCAAAGCCGGTGAACATCTGAGAGAGATAGGAGATACCATCAGTAATAGTATCAGCACGGAAAACAACAAAGCCTACTGTCACGACAAGCATAGTGTATATGTGAGCTATCACCTTTGGAAGTTTTTTGATGATAGGCACAAACTCTTCGATAAGAAGGAAAAGTCCGTGATACAATCCCCATATCACAAAAGTCCAGTTAGCTCCGTGCCACAGACCCGTTGCAAAGAACACGATGATTTTGTTGAGAGCTGTTCTGAGTCTGCCTTTTCTGTTTCCGCCCAGTGGAATGTAGAGATATTCTTTAAACCAGGTAGAAAGAGAGATATGCCAGCGTCGCCAGAACTCCTGAATATTTTTCGCACCGTATGGATAGTTGAAGTTTTCTTTGAATTCAAAGCCAAACATATGGCCCAAGCCAATAGCCATATCCGAGTAACCGGAAAAGTCGTAGTAAATCTGGAATATGTAAGCTATGGCACCTATCCATGCGGTCAAAAGTGACAGTTCTGAGCTGTTTGCACCAAAAATAGTGTCCGCAACCTGTCCCATAGTATTAGCTATAAGAACTTTTTTTGATAGACCGCAGATAAAGCGTCGTAGTCCCAACGCTATTTTGTCGAGATTCTGGGTTCTGTTTACGATCTGTTCGTTGACGTCGTGGTACTTAACGATAGGACCAGCAATCAGCTGTGGGAAAAATGAGACATAAAGCAAAATGTTGAAAAAGTTTTTTTGGACATCGGTTGTACCACGATAAACGTCGATGACATAAGACAGCGCTTGGAACGTAAAGAAAGAAATTCCTATAGGCAAAGCGATCTGTGGAACAGGGATATTTATGTTCACAAGTCCGTTCACTGATTCAACAGCAAACCCTGCGTACTTGAATAAACCCAGTATTCCTAAGTTCACTATAACTGCAAAAATAAGAGCGAACTTATTCTTTTTATCCGGCTTACTGCATACCCACAGCGCACACAGATAGTTCAGCATAGAACTGAATATCATAAGAAAAACATAGACAGGTTCTCCGTATGCATAGAAGAACAAACTTGCAATAATCAAAAGTGCGTTGCGGATTTTCAGCGACGGTATGACTGTGTATAGTATAAAAACTATCGGTAAAAAAATGCACAAAAATGCGAGGGAGCTAAAAACCATAATTGTTTTGCCTTTCTTTTTTGAGTGTTATTTCCACACTGCTTTGCCATCAACAATAGTAACTTCGTATTTTTTGATAGCACGGATAGAAAATCTGTATTTTTCATTCATATAAAAAGCGTATGGGTTGTAAATGTACTGCATCTGCATATCAGGGTCGCTGATGAGCCATTTTCCGTTTACATATACTTCTGTCCAACCGTGTGGCACCCAGTATCCTGAACCCGATAAAAGCTCGCCAACTACCACACGTGAGCGATAACCTGCGATTTTTGCTGTACAAGCAAAGCAAGCTGCGTATCTGAAGCAGTTGCCTCTTTCGTTTTTGAACATATCTATCGCAAGTTTCGGAATATCCGAAGCCTTTTTTGGGTGATCATAGGTACGGTTGTATGGGAAGTTTTTTGACATATACATAAAACCGGTTTTCATTCTTTCTTTGAGAGTGGAGCCGGTACAACGTTTCATCATATATTCGGCAGCAAGACGCATTTCTTCGCTTTCACAGCATACGCCGTTTTTGTCAGCATAGTAGTAGCCTTCCTTTTTAGTGCCGACGATACCGTTTTTCTGCAAAACGCCGTTGCTGTTGTAGTAGTAAAGCTTTGAGTCAACTTTTACGTAGCCTTGGCTGAGTTTGCCGTCTTTGAAATTCATTGTGCTGCCGTCGACCTTGATTTTTCCGTTGGCAAGCTCACCGTTGTAGTAGTATTTTGTGTCGGTCACATGGTAGCTGATGTTGTTGCTGTTTTCA
>JAZQFT010000005.1:0-12221 GCA_045539655.1 Ruminococcus sp.
CAGAGCTTTCTTGAACTTTGAGGGTGTTGACTCTTGCTTTTATGTATGGCTCAACGGCCACTATGTAGGCTACAGTCAGGTTTCTCACTCAACAAGTGAGTTTGAAATCACACAATTTCTTACAGAAGGCAAAAACAAACTTGCTGTTTTAGTTCTCAAATGGTGTGACGGCACTTATCTTGAAGATCAGGACAAATTCAGAAAGAGCGGTATCTTCCGTGATGTCTACATTCTTAACAGACCACAGAAAGCAGTTTTTGACTACTTCACAACAACTAACATCAGCGAAGATAAAACAGACGTTGAAATCGCAGTAAACTTCATCGACGAAGAAATCACACCGCTTTCAATTTCCCTGTATGATGCTAACAACAACCTCGTTGGCAAAGCTACTGAAAAAGTTGACAACGACAGTTCATATCAGCAGGTATTCACAATCGAGGTTTCAAACCCTACATTATGGAATCCTGAAGAGCCATATCTCTACACTCTTATCATCGAGTCAGAAAACGAAGTTATCACTGATAAGGTTGGTATCAGAGAGATATACATTAAAGACGAGATTCTCTACCTCAATGGTCAAAAAATCAAATTCCGTGGTGTTAACCGACATGATTCTGACCCTGTTACAGGTTTCACAATCAGCTTAGAGCAGATGAAGAAAGACTTGTTTATGATTAAAGCACACAACTTCAACGCTATTCGTACAAGTCACTATCCTAACTCACCTGTTTTCTATCAGCTTTGCGATAAATACGGCTTTCTCGTAATTGATGAAGCTGACCACGAAAGCCACGGTGTTGCAGAAATCTTCTACAAAAATAACGCTTGGGAAAACCACTGCGAAATGTGGAACATTCCTTTAGCTGATAACCCTGTATGGTTAGAGCCGACTATGGACCGCACTCAGAGATGTGTACATAGAGACAAGAACAGACCATCTGTTGTTATCTGGTCAATGGGTAACGAAAGTGCTTACGGCTACTGCTTCGAAAAAGCATTAGAGTGGACGAAGGTGTTCGACCCTACTCGTCTCACTCACTACGAAGGTGCTCACTACAGGAATCACAGCAAAAAGTACGACTTCTCAAATCTCGACTTCTATAGCAGAATGTACCCATCATTTGAAGAAATCGACGATTTCCTTATGGGAAACTACAGAAAACCTTACATCACCTGTGAATACAGCCACGCAATGGGCAATGGTCCTGGGGATTTTGAAGATTACTTCCAGGTATTCCACGCACACGACAACATCTGTGGTGGTTTCGTTTGGGAATGGTGTGACCACGCTATCTACAAGGGCATGAGCGTAAACGGAAAGCCTATCTACTACTACGGTGGTGACCACAACGAATATCCTCACTTCTCAAACTTCTGTATGGATGGTCTTGTATATCCTGACAGGACACCACACACAGGCTTACTTGAATACAAAAACGTTCACCGACCACTCAGAGTTAAAGAGTTTAATCAGAAAAACGGCAGACTTGTTCTTCACAACTATATGGATTTTGTAGATGCAAAGGATTATGTAAATCTCCGCTACGAAATCAACTGTGACGGCAAGATTATCTGCTCAGAAACTATTGACGAACTCCCATCAATCCCTCCACACAAAGAGGTTGGTCTTACACTCAACCTTGACATTCCTGAAAAAGGAAAGTGCTATCTCGTAATTTATGCAGAGCTCAAAAATGCTACTGAGATTTTATCAGACGGTTACGAACTCGGTTTTGAAGAAATTGCACTCGAAAACGAAGACCCAAGAAACCAGAAAGCAGTTGCTATCAAAGATAATTTCGGAAAAGCAGACGGTAACATAACTGTTGAAGAAACTGACAGATTCCTCTTTGTAAAGGGCGACAACTTCAACTACACATTCAATAAGCTCACAGGTCTTTTCGATAGACTCAGCGTAAATGAAAAAGAAATGCTCACACAGCCGATGAATATCAACATTTGGCGTGCTCCAACAGATAACGACAGACACTTAAAGTCTGAATGGTATCGTGCTCATTACGACAGAGCTACAGAGAGAGCGTATGAGACTACATACAACCTTTCTGACAATGAGGTCACTATCGAAACAGAGATTTCACTTTCTGCTGCTCCTGTACAGAGAATGCTTACATTAAAAGCAGTATGGACAGTAAAATCATCTGGCGAAATCGAAGTTAATATGGATGTTCGCAGAAACACAGAATTCCCTGAACTTCCAAGATTCGGTCTTAGACTTTTCACTCCAAAAGAGATGAATCAGGTTACTTACTACGGTATGGGTCCTTGTGAGAGCTACAGAGATAAACATCGCACTTCTTTCCACAGCGAGTTTACCGATACAGTAGAAAACTTACACGAAGACTACATCAGACCTCAGGAAAACGGTAGCCATTTTGATTGTGATTTTATCACTCTTTCAGATAACGAGAGAAGTATCACAGTAACAAGTGACAAAGCTTTCTGCTTCAACGCTTCACCATACACACAGGAAGAACTCGAAAACAAGAAACACAACTTTGAGCTTGAGCCACATGGAAGCACAGTTCTTTGTCTTGATTATGCACAAAACGGTATCGGCTCCAACAGTTGCGGACCTACTCTTCTTGAAAAATACAGATTTGACGAAGAAGAGTTCAAATTCAATTTAAAGCTTGTATTCTAAAAAATGATTGGTACAATTATAGATAAGGAGAATTATCATGGCTGAAAAGAAATATTTAAAATGGTATAACAAGGTCGGTTACGGTTCAGGAGACGTTGCCGGTAATGTGATTTATGCATTCCTTACATTCTTCCTGATGATTTATCTCACAGATACAATCGGACTCAACGCAGGTATCATTGGTACATTGATGGCTGTATCAAAAATCTTCGATGGTTTTTCAGATATTATTTTTGGTTCATTCATCGACAAAACAAAGTCAAAAATGGGTAAAGCCAGACCATGGATGTTCTACGGCTTCTTCGGTTGTGCGGTACTTCTTGTAGCTACTTTTGCAATCCCTACAAGCTGGGGCGACACGGCACAGTACGCTTACTTCTTTATTGTTTACACACTCTTAAACGCAGGTTTCTACACAGCTAACAACATTGCTTACGGTGCACTTACTGCTCTTGTAACAAGAAACGGTTCTGAGAGAGTTCAGCTTGGCACATTCAGATTCATCTTTGCTACTGCAACAAGTATGACAATTCAGGCTATCACTGTTGGTGTTGTAGCATTCTTAGGTAACGATGCTGCTGCTTGGAGATGGATGGCTATCATCTACGCTGTAATCGGTATTATCACAAACACTATTGCTGTATTCTCCGTAAAAGAGCTTCCAGATGACGAAAACGGCGATGATGAAGCTGTTAAGTCAACTGATGCAAAGCCTGAAAAGAAGTATTCTTTTAAGCAGTCAATGAAGTTACTTTTTACAAATAAATACTTTGTTATTCTCTGTGCAACATACATTCTTACTCAGCTTTATACCGCTATGACTGGTATGGGTATTTACTATATGAAATACATCTTAGGCGATGCAAACCTTCTCGGAACATTTTCGGTTGCAATAAACATCCCTATGATCATCGGTCTGATTTCAACA
Organism: Ruminococcus sp.; assembly: GCA_045539655.1. Classification (GTDB taxonomy): domain Bacteria; phylum Bacillota; class Clostridia; order Oscillospirales; family Acutalibacteraceae; genus Ruminococcoides. The sequence goes on from JAZQFT010000005.1 coordinate 3,594, forward strand.
CCAATCCTTGTAAGCAAATGCAAGGGTATGTATAAACTCAACATTGTAGGATATATTGTTTCTTGCATATTCAGAGTATTAGTTTTAGTTGGCGGATATATTGGTAGTGTTCCAATGATGCTCATCTGTTTAGCAATCTCAACTCTTGGTATGGGTCCTCTTCAGGGAGATATCAACGCTCTCATCGCTGCAGCATCTGACTATACATATAAGAAAGACGGCATCAGAATTGACGGCACAATGTTCTCTTGTACATCACTCGGCGTTAAAATCGGTGGCGGTATCGGTGTTGCAATCTCAGGTTGGTTACTCGAAGCTGGCGGATACATTGAAAACGCTTTAGTACAGCCACAGTCTTGTATCAATATGCTCAACTTCATCTACCTCTGGTTACCACTCATCATCAATGTAGCTATTCTCGGCTTACTCTTCTTCCTTAATGTAGAAAAAGCAAACAAAGAGCTCGACAAAAAAGCAAAAGAAACCATCACAGAATCAGTTAACGCTTAATTGTTTGAGCATATATAGAAAACAAAGCAGAGGTATATTCCTCTGCTTTATTTTCAAAAATTATTAGTTAGTGCTATAACTTGTTTATTAATATTTTGTTTACTTATATGGATCTCATCTAATCTTATTATCATTTATAGATCGCTATTTCTATATAGCAAGGTTACTTTCTTATTAGTAGCCTTGATTTTTTCTGGCTGACTTTGCGAAAAAAGTAATTATTACAAGGGGAGATAAGTGATGCGAATATCAGATTGTTAGTAAATCAAGTTGTTGTTAATGAACAAGATGGAATGATCGATATTAGTATTAGACTCAATGCTAAGTTTACAAACCATATACTGACTTATGACATGAACTGCATTAGTATAAACGAAAGTAAAATTGATCTAAACTTAACAAAAAAGGACACACTTTGTGGGGAACAGAGTGTGTCCTTTATATATGCATAAAAATGTGTAAGTTGAAGCGAAGTACATTAACAGATTATTTTTGTATAGATAATTCTTTACGCTTGTTTCTTCTAACACGGTTGATATGTCTTTCAAAATCTCCGTTATCGATAAGTTCTGTAAGAACGTATTGCATAAAGGTCGGAACAGTGCAAGAGTAGAAACCTAGCCTTTTGTCAAATTCTTTTAAGAGGTGTTTTGGGAGTACCATATAGCCAATACGAAGTGAGGGAGAGATGGTTTTTGAAAAAGTGTTGAGATAGATAACGTTGTCATTGTCAGAGAGTGAGAACAGAGTTTCTGTTGGCTTTGTAGATACCGAAAACTCAGATTCATAGTCATCTTCGATGATGTATCGGTTATGTTGTGCTGACCAACGGATGTACTCGTGAAGTTTGGAGGCTGTTGCAGTAACGCCACTTGGATAACTGCGATATGGGGTTGTATGTAGTACATCAGCTTTCGTCTTAGCGAGCGCTTTACTATCGATACCACAGATTGTAAGCGGTAGTGAATCACAGGCGATTTCATTTGCTCTGTAAACCTGTTCTATCTTTTTGTACGATGGTGATTCTATAGCATAAGTTAGATTTCTGCCTAAAAGTTCTACAATAAGACTATAAAGGTATTCTGAGCCTGAACCTATAATTACTTGCTCGACATCTACCTGTATACCTCTGTTGCGAGCTAAATAATGCTTGATAGTTTCACGCAGTTCAATACATCCGTAGTTAGGGGATTTCTCAAGCAATAAATCTCCGTGTTCAGAAATTACTTTTCGCATTGTTTTACTGAATACTGACAACGGAAAGTTTGTGGATGAGTGCTGAGTTTGGTGATTAAAGCTTTCGGTGTGCTGTTCGCTTGTGGTAGCAAAGCCGTCATCTTTTCGAAAAATAACCACAAACCCACTTCTTTCTCTGGATTCTACGTAACCTTCTTCACAAAGTAGTGAATATGCATGCTCAACAGTTATAGTGCTTACTCCGGTTTCTTCTGCAAGACAGCGTTTTGAAGGCAACTTAGTGTTATATGGATAGTTTTCTGCTATGATATCATCACGAATCAGCTTGTATAGTTGCAAATAAATCGGACGCTTTTTTGTATCAATTACATATTTCATCTGGTTATATAAAATACTCCTTAACTGGTGATTGTTATATGTTCAGATTTAGTATACACTCTTTTTATCATAAAGTAAAGGAGTCATATGATGAACGCAAAAACGAAGAATATGGTTATGGCTGCACTTTTTGCAGCTCTGGTATGCGTAGCCACTATGATTATCAAAATACCATCACCACTTAAAGGATACATAAATCTTGGAGATTGTATAGTACTGCTAAGTGGTTGGATGTTGCCACCTGCTTATGGTTTTCTGGCGGCAGGTATTGGTTCTGCATTAGCCGATTTGTTTTCGGGGTATGTAGTATATGCTCCTGCAACTTTTATCATTAAGAGCTTAATGGCATTTATAGCATTTTACGGATTTAAGTTGTTGAATAAAAAAATACCAAACACATCATCAAGAGTAGTAGCGGGTTTGACAGCTGAGTTGTTTATGATTCTTGGATACTTTGTTTTTGAAGGTATATTATATGGATTCGGACCATCTCTGGTGAATATTCCTGCAAATGCAGTTCAGGGAGTTGCAGGGTTAGTTATAGGTATCGTTCTGATTAAAATCTTTGAGAAGAGAAACGTTAATTTATAATTGAATATACTGTTTTTATATTAGAAAACCGCCCCGATAGATAAGTTTTACCTGTCGGAGCGGTTTCTGCTGTTGTATAGTGATAATCAGGAGAAAATACGCAACAGCTTCTATATGTAGATTTGCTACAATCCATATATACTAACTTTTTTACATATTCAGGAAAGATACAGCGTCACTGATAGTTTTTTCGAAAGCTTCCTTTCCGTATTTATCGACTTCGGATTTATTTTTTGCACCGTGAGTGAGACATCCAGCACCGCCGATGCATCCGCCTACACACGCCATACCTTCGATAAAGTTTGCATCTAAGACGTTTTTGCTTTTCTTGAGCAGAGCCATTCTGCATTCTTCAATTCCATCACAAGGGAGAGCTTTTAAGTCAAACTCAAGATTTTGTTCCTTAATTCCCTGTGCAACAGCATCAGAAAGTCCACCTGAGCGAGCAAAGATTCTGCCAAAATAAGAAGCATTATCAAGTACGTCTTCGTTGAGTGTCGTGATGTCTATATCCTTGCTGTCGTAAAGAGCTTGGAGTTCCTCAAAAGTCATAACTGCATCAACATAAGGTTTCACGCTGTCGAGCTGTGCCTCGGCTTTCTTTGCTGTACATGGTCCTATGAAAACAACTTTAGCGTTCTCATCTGTCGATTTTATGTACTTTGCAAGAGTTGCCATAGGAGAGAGGTTGTGTGAAACAAGAGGGAGTAAATCAGGAAAAGCAGATTTAATATACTGCACAAAAGCAGGACAGCACGAGCTTGTTAAGAAGCCTTTCTCAACAAGTTCCTTAGACTCAGCTTGTGCTACCATATCAGCACCGAGTGCGGCTTCTATTACTGTGAAAAATCCCAGTTCTTTAAGACCCGAAATAACCTGACCTAGCTTTGCGTATGTAAACTGACTTGAGATTGAAGGTGCAACCATAGCGTAAACTTTATACTTTTTGTTATTCTCACTTTTTTTAATCATATCAATAACGTTCAGTATATAAGACTTATCCATAATTGCGCCGAACGGACACTGGTACACACAAGCACCGCACTGTATACACTTCTCATTGTTTATAGCCGCCGCATTTTCCTTGTTAATTGAAATCGCCTTTACCTTACATGCAATCTGACAAGGGCGTTTGCGATTCACGATAGCGGAATATGGGCAAACTTTTGCACACTGACCACATTCAACACACTTCGATTTATCAATGTGTGCAACATGATTGTGGTCGAATGAAATAGCACCTTTTTTGCATACGTCTTCACATCTGTGAGCAAGACAACCTCTGCAAGAGTCTGTAACTTCATATCCTGCTGCAGGACATTCATCGCAAGCTATATCGATAACTTCGATAACATTAGGGTTATCCTTATCGCCACCCATAGCTATCTTTACACGCTCTGAGAGTATAGCACGTTCTTTGTAAACACAGCAACGCATTGTTGATGTTTTACCCGGAACGATTGTTTTTGGGATTTCGAGAATGTTTTCAAGAAGTGTATCGTTCCACGCTTGACGAGCAACTTCACGCAAAACCTTATACTTGAGATGCTGAACTTTTGTATCAAATTTTCTCATATAAACACTCCTTAGAAATAACTTACTTTTATCTTTTTACCCATTTGTTTAAGGCACTTTGAAAGTTCCTCAACAAGATTCATTTTTATATTGAAATTTATAGGTAAATCAGGATTCTGATGAGCAGGATTTACTGCTCTGCCTACGTAGAAATTGATGTCTGTTGCCTCAACAAACAGCAGACGACATATCAGAGAAGCACCATCTTCGCTGTAGTTCCAATGTTCATAGTGCTTATTTTCACCTAAGTAGTCCTTAGCGTATTCAAGCACCTTATTAACAGTGATGACACCTTCTGTTACTAAGTCAACACCTTCAATTTTAGCTATAGGTGGGACATCGCTTTTTTCAAATTTAAGAGTTGCAACCAGTGGCTTTCTTAAAAATTTTGATGCAATTGACGATGTTGTGCCGCCACAGATGATGTGCTTGCCTTCTTTAGAAAAGAAAAGTGACATCATTCGGTCAGCATCATCACGATTTGATGGGGGACCGAACAGCATATTCATCGGTTCTCTTTTTCTTATTTTAACGATACAAGCAGTTGCATCGTCACCTGGTTTGTGTCCGTAAAGCTCATTGCATTCGTCGACTAACATCGTTGAAAGAGTTTTTGCGGTATAACCAACCTGTGATAAAGCTTCCATAAAATCTATGATGTCTTCACGTTTCCAACCGAAGTTATATGCAATGCCGATTCCTGCATGAGGACAACCGTCACTCATCATAACGAAAATATCGTTTTCTTGTAATTTGATTATAGACTTGTATATTTTTTTACCGCCTATATTCATTTCAGTCTTAGGATAATCCCAGTTCTTTTCGTTTCTAATGATAATGGCGTGGGGATTGTCGTACTGGATAAGCTCAGCAGTTTGGTTGTTTTTGAGGTGGATAATCGAAAATGTGGAATACGCAACTCCTCGTACTGAGCAAACAGGTAAAGTGGCGGCGATTGTTTCAACACATTCTTCAAGCGATAATCCTTCTGCTAGCATCGTCGAAATTATTTTTGAAGTAAGCGTAGAAAGAATACTGGCTTTTACGCCACTGCCCAAACCGTCTGATAGTACAATAACCGTAGAGTCGTCACCAGGTTCTACGATGTCTACGTGATCACCGCAAAGTTGTTCGCCGTAATGATTTATACTTTTATATCCGATTTCAGCACATAAATCATTCATCAGTAATCGACTCCTTAAGTTTCGCTAAAGCGATTTTAGTTTCAGCTGCGGTTTCGCCTAGTAACGATGCGATTTCCTGAACAATTCTCATCTGTTTATCTACTACTTTATCAGCGACTTCTATAGTCTGTCTGCTAATATTTTCTTTTCTTTCGCGTTGAATTTCTTCATCAGTAACATCACGCATTATTCCGATGATGAGTCTTGAGTCTCTGTCATATACAACAGTCTGCTCAACGTAACGTTTGTATTCGGCTAGATAGACTCTCTCGTCTCTTACTCCTCGTCCTGTATCTCTGACTCTCATAAATACTGTCGGGTCAAGGATTCTTATAACCTGATCGCCTAAAACGTCACTTGAACTACGGATGTTCATAATCTTCCTTGCGGCATCATTTATCTGTTGAACCTCAAGCTGTTCGTTTAAAACAATGAGGCCATTTGGAGTGTTTTTGACGATTGTGTCGGAAAAGCTCTCTGCTTTATCTTTCAGGAAAGGTAAGCACATTGAGATTTCAGCTTTACCTTGGTATATAGCTATAGCTTTTTCACGACAGGTGTTGTATCCACACGAACCACAGTTGAGTTCCTGTGAAGGCTTGAATTTTCCCATCTGACGGAGAATACCGTTTATTTCAAATTCAGAAGGGAGCTGTGAGTGCTTTTCTATAAACTCAAAGTTCTTTCTCAACTTATCACAAGAAGGCTGAGAAACCTCGAAATCTTTAGCTCCTGCGTATTGGGATATGCTTATGTAGTCGTTAACTGTGCTTGATCGGTGGTATTTTTCCATAACAGGACCGCCGATACAGCTACCGACGCAAGCTGACATCTCGATAAAACACTTATGGATTCTTCCGTTTTCTATGTCTTTTAAAGCATCAATACAGTTTTCTACTCCGTCTAAAGCCAGATAGGTGAATTCGCTGTTATCAAGCTCCATAGTTTTTAAAATGCCACCTGTGGTAGGGAAGAAGCGAGCACGACTGAAAACATCATTGTCCTTTTCTTTTTCGAGTTCTATGTTTTCAGCTTTTAGCCATTCGGTCAATTCTTCGAAAGTCAGCACAGCATCAACTATACCCTCGTAGTGTTCTGCTTCGTCCTTTTTTGCAACACAAGGTCCGATGAATACGGTTTTGGCATTGTGGTATCTATTCTTGATGTCCTGACAATGCGCTTGCATAGGGGACATAACATCTGCAAGATAATTAAGAGCAAACGGATAATGCTTTTGAATGAGCAGGTTGATAGAATGACAGCATGAAGAAATAATGATATCTCTGTCGTCCTCTTTAATCATTCTTTCGTACTCATTCTTCACAATAGTTGCACCGACAGCAGTTTCTTCGACGTCATAAAAACCAAGCTTTTTGAGTGCTTTACGCATTGAGTTAACACCAACACCGTCATAGTTTGCGATAAAAGATGGAGCTAAACTTGCAATAACAGGAGCACCGCTTTGTAAAAGCACCTTAACTTTTTCGGTTTCGTCTACGATTTCCTTTGCATTTTGAGGACAAACTACAAAACACTGACCGCAGAGAATACATTCATTCCCAATTATATGAGCTTGGTTTCCTGAAAATCTGATAGCTTTAACGGGACAGTGACGAATACATTTGTAGCAGTTTTTACAGTTTGATTTTTTCAGTGTCAAACAATTAGCCATATCCCGTTACTCCTTTACAAATTTACTTAAAACATTATCTTTGAAAAACTCTTTAAAGTTTTCCTTGGTAATACCTGTGTGGATATTATCATCAACCTGAACAGTCACACCAACGCGATTACACTTGCCGATGCAGAAGCTACCGACAAGTGTAATTTCGTTTTCAAGATGATGTTCAGTGACTGCATTTTGTAACAGCTCCACAATCTCAGGTGAACCTTTGAGATGGCACGAGCTACCAACACAAACCTGAATTGTCATCTTAAATCTTTCCTTTTACATTTTTCTCAAAAAATTCATTAACTGAGTCAGGAGTAACAGAGAAGAACTCTTCATCAACAGTAACACATACACCCTGCTGACATTCACCCATACAGAATGTTCCGCCGAGTTCAACTTTATCTGAGAGGTCGTTTTTTGCTATGAGAGTCTGGAGCTGTTCAACAACCTGACGTGAACCTTTAATGTGACAAGAGCTACCAATACAAACAGTGATTTTCATTTTTATATCTCCTTATATCTTATTCGTAATCAACAACATCTACCCAAGAGAGTAGGAACTCACGTTCTTTTTCGTTACCCTTAACTGACTGTGAAGCCGCAACGATTGGCATCCATTTCTGAACGTACTGCTTAGCTGTGTTGCTCTTTTTGCAGAACAAATCAAGATACTTCTTTGCACCGTCAATGTCACCGTTGAGCCAGAATAAAAGATAAGTTCTGGCTACATCAGCTGAAGCATTACCCTGAGTAGCGTGTGACCAGTCTAAGATGAAAGGTGTGCCATCTTCAGCGATAATAATGTTAGAAGGGTTGAAGTCACCGTGGCAAACTTTGTTGTGCTTTGGCATACCTTCTAAACGTGTGTGTAGGTCATAACGTGTTGTAGCATCAATATCAGATTTAGCAATTTTGCCGTTCATCTTATCTTTGAGTTTGTTTAAGAGAGGACAGTTTTTTGAATGAACCTCAAGCTGTAAGTCAACGAGTAACTCAATATATTCGTTTTTCTTGTCTGGATATTCTTCCATAAGCTGAGCTAATGTTTTACCTTTGATATATTCACTAACAATAGCCCATTTGCCGTCTACCATAGTGACCTCAAGAACTTTTGGAATGTTAAGACCTGTTTGTTCAATTCTTGCCTGATTAAGTGCTTCGTTTAGTACATCTGCTTTTGAATAATCTTCGTTAAATACTTTGATACATCTGTCACCATCACGGTAGATAGTTTTAGTGTTTCTGACTGCTATAACTCTATCAAGTTTCATTGCTATATCCTCCCTAATTACGCTTTCTTACCCTTGCGATATGCTGTTTTGATTGCATCAGGTTTTGTTTCGATGATATCTCTTGCATTTGGCATTGATTTCTCATTAAAGTGCTTGCCATAATATGCGTTTAAGTACATCTGCTTGATTTCACTCATGAGTGGGTAGCGAGGGTTAGCGCCTGTGCACTGATCATCGAATGCCTGTTCAACCATCTCGTCGAGGCGGTTTAAGAAGTCTTCTTCGTCTA
>JAZQFT010000006.1:0-36384 GCA_045539655.1 Ruminococcus sp.
GGTACGCGAGCTGGGTTCAGAACGTCGCGAGACAGTTCGGTCCCTATCTGTCGTGGGCGCAGGATATTTGAGGAGCTCTGTCCTTAGTACGAGAGGACCGGGATGGACGTACCTCTGGTGCACCAGTTGTCACGCCAGTGGCACAGCTGGGCAGCTATGTACGGATTGGATAAACGCTGAAAGCATCTAAGCGTGAAGCCAACTCCAAGATTAGATATCCCATCGCTTTATGCGAGTAAGACCCCTTGTAGACTACGAGGTTGATAGGCTGCGTGTGTACGCATGGTGACATGTTTAGCTTGGCAGTACTAATAGGTCGAGGGCTTGACCACATTGTTTTTCTTTGGTCAATTCCGCTTCTCCCTTTGTCTCTCACACTTTATTCAGTTTTCAGGGTGTAGCCCTTAAAGTTCGTAACCAAACGGTTACGGACTTTTTTTAATGTTCCTTTGTGCATATAGTCAGTTTTTGCTATGATTTCTTGTGCATTAGAATAATAGTAATTATGAAACTTCGGTGATATAATATAGTTGTGGTAGTTTGAGGATTTATCTGCCACTGGCTTTATCTTTTTAGGAGGAAATATTATGAAAAAGATTGTATCAATACTTTTGAGCCTTATAATAATAATCTGCGCTTTTCTGATTGTTCCCGTTTCAGCGGCAACTATTGATGATAACAAAGCATATGTTAAAGTCAATGACCAATATTATGAGGTCGAAAAGGGCGAAGTTTTCAACTATGTCTATACCCTCAAATATACAAAGAACAAAATCAGCAGTATAAATATCAATATTGATTACGATACAGAGGGTTTAGATTTTGTGCCTGTATATGATAAATATGGCGATGTTGATATGATGTACCATTTCCCGAATATCTACGGAGGAAGTGTGTTCAATTCTTCTGTTGATGGTAAGCTGTTGTTTAACTACAGTTCAGTGAACGGCGTCAGATTCTATGAGGATGATATGGTCGTATTTACTTGTGATTTTGAAGTTACAGCTGATACGGGCATTTATGAGATTGGGTCAAATCTTATCACTCTTGCAGATTCAGACTTGAACTACGCAGTGTATGAAGGTGAAAAAATCGATGAATTTGAGGCCGAGCAAACACTTCCACAGCTCACTCCTGTAGAAATAGTTGACCCTACTGAGGTACCATCAGAAGAAGCAACTGTGATTCCTACTGAGGAGGAAACAAATGTGGTAGAAGAGCCTACTCAAGAGGAGACTCAAGAGCCTACGATAACTCCGTCAGAGCCAACTGAACCACCATCAGAACCTTTGAGATATAATACTATATATCTCATCAATTCTGCGCAGTGGTCTGTACCATGTGTCTATTCATACACACAGCTCGCTGATGACCCATACGAATACGTTGAAACTGCTCCGTGGCCGGGAGAAATTATGGTGAAAACCGACTCAAAAGCTCCTAACGGTGCCAATGTATATGCAATCGTTTTGCAGGATATCTACGAACTAGTAGTATTCAATGATGCAGGCAGCAACTATACAGATGACTTGATGGTGCGACCTGATATGTATTATGACAATAAAGAGAACAAGTGGTACTCAGATTTATCTGAGGTGCCGACTGAAATACCAACTGAGGCACCTACAGCTGAACCAACTGAGGCACCTACACAAAAAGATGATACCGAAGGACTGTTTGTATGTGCAGACGGACAACTGTATGAGGTAGAAAAAGGCGATGTGTTTACATACACATATTGTCTCTCTGTAGATGAATCGCTGAAGATTTCATCACTTGATGCACATACATATTACGATGCATCAGGACTAACATTTGTACCTATATATGATAAATATGGTGACCTGGATGTAAAAACCATGTTCCCAATACTTACGACAGGTGTTGTATATAACGTTGAATCAGAGGGCAAGGTGTTGTACAACTATTCTTACACCACCGGTGTAAGACTTCCTGACAATAGCGAGATTTTCCGTGGACAGTTTGTAGTTACGGCAGACAGTGGCGTGTATGAGATAAATACAAAGCTCGTTACACTTGCAGATTCAAATATGAACCATCTCGTAGAAGACAGCGAAATAATTGGTGATTTCGGACAGAGCTCAAAAGTAGAAGAGGTAGCCCCTGACGAGCCAACAGAGATACCAACCACAGAACCTACGATAGAGCCTACAGAAGCGCCAACACAAGCACCGACAGCGGAACCGACAGAAATTCCTACAGAAAAAGACGAAAGCTCCACTGTATATCTTATCAACAGTGCAAAATGGTCGAATGCATATGTGTATGTATGGTTCGATAATAACGAGCAGCTTGCGCTGTGGCCGGGAGTGCAGATGACAAAAGTTGGAAGTATGTCTGATGGTGTGCACATATATTCATATACCTTCGATAAGATGTATGACTACATTATTTTCAACTCATCGGCAGGAAATCAATCTGATGATTTAGAGTTTGTTCCAAATGGCTGCTATGATAATCTGAAGGGTGAATGGGTAAATATCTACGATTATAAGCCGGAAGAACCAAGCGAAGATAGCGGAGATGAGCAAGCGCCTGATGTACCGACTGTACTTCCAACACAGCAGGAAACAGAATCTCCGACTCAAATAAAGCCGGGATCAACGCCAGGTGATCAGGAGGTTGAACCAACCGAAGCTGAACCTAGTGAGCCGGTGGTTGAACCGACAGAACCTATTTTAGAACCTACTGAGCAAGAAGACCCAACTGAGCAGGATCCATTACCAACTGAACCTGTTGTTAATCCTACAGAACCAGTAGAGCTTCTTATTGGTGATGTAAATGGTGATGGCGAAATTAACATTTTTGATGTAACATATATTCAGTGCCATATAGCTGAATGGGAAAAGTACAAGGTTCTGGATGAAAGACAGATAATAGTTGCCGACACTACTTTCGACGGAAACATAAACATCTTTGATGCAACAAGAATCCAGATGTATATAGCAGAATATTTCACAGAGTTTACTAAATAAGCTTTTCTGAATAGTAAAAAGGTCGCACATCACTGTGCGACCTTTTTCAGGAAGTAAACATAAGTATATTAATACTTGTTATTAAAATAATACGGTCTCAGACGGTATCGGACTTACTGTTTGATGAGGTAGTCCTTGATTTTTGTGACGTCACCGTCCATAATCTTGTAGTTGCATATCAACTCGTTGCCTTCAAGCGGAGTGCTGATTTCCTGATGGATATACAGCCCGTCTACACCTGCACGGTGAGCGCCCTTCATATCAGATATGCAGTCGTTGCCAATCATGATAGATTTTGACTTATCAAGCTTATATTTTTTGAACAAGGTATCAAAAAAGTCTTTCTGTGGTTTTGAACAATGACAGTCAGAGCTGATGAGAATACCGTCGAAGTAATCAACCAGTCCGAGATCAACGAGTTCAGGATAAGTAAAGCAACGCTGAGCGTTGGACAAAAGATAGACGTTCTTCCCTGCTTTTTTCAAGCTCTCGAGAAGATCGATAACTCCGTCATAAAGACAGATGAACTTAGTCGAAGCTTTCCTGAATCTGATAGCTGTGTCAGAGATGATTTTCTCACTTGGGATAACACCTTTTCTCAGATAAAGCCTTCTGAAAACTCGTTCGAGCTTTATCTCAATATGGCTGTATCGTGGATGGAGAAAACGCTCCATTTTGCTTTCGCTGTTAGCTATTTTATGATAAAAGGAACAGATCTCGTCGGCACCGTATTTTGCACCGTAGCTTTTGTAGATGTTAGCGACCTTTTCCCAAAAATCGGTACCCGATTCGTCGGTGCGTATATCGACCAGTGTACCATAAAGGTCAAAAATGCAGTTTTGATACATAAGGTATCCTTTCAAAAATAATATGTTTAATTATAAACGCAAAAAGTGGAAAAATAAAGTATTTGTAGTAAATAAGATAATATGCTACAATTGTTTTGCAAAGTAGGTGAAAAAATGACCAAAAAACAAATAGCTCAACAAGCCGTTGAGGCCTTAAAAAAAGAATATCCTGATGCAATATGTTCGCTGACATATACAGATCCGCTACAGCTTCTCATTGCGACACGCCTTGCAGCGCAGTGTACCGATGCGCGCGTTAATATGGTGACCCCTGCACTTTTCAATCGTTTTAAAAATGCTGAAGATTTTGCGAACGCTACATATGACGAGGTCGCACAGTACATAAAGTCCTGCGGTCTATACAAGACAAAGTCCCGTGATTTGGTCGAGCTCGGCAAAATGTTGGTTGAGCAGTATGACTCACAGGTACCTGATTCGCTCAATGAGTTAATAAAACTGCCCGGTATCGGTCGAAAAACAGCAAATCTTGTGATGGGTGATGTTTTTCATCAGCCGGCGGTAGTGGTGGATACTCATTGTATCCGCATCACTCGCAGACTCGGACTCCATAATGAGAAAGATGCGAAAAAAATCGAGTTTATCCTGCGTGATTTATTGCCGGAAAATGAGTCGAACGATTTTTGTCACCGCATCGTGCTGCATGGACGAGCTGTGTGCACAGCACGAAAAGCTATGTGTGAGAAATGTTGTATGGCAGAGTTTTGCAGAAAGAAACCGTGATAATATATGTACAAAACAACCCCCGAAGAAAACTTCGGGGGTTAGTTATACTTGAAAAAACGTATTGCGATTTGAAGGTTTATATCAAATGCGATTCATATCTTTGATGGGCATAAAATCGACGCCCAGGCTTTTTATTTCGTTAAGAGCCTTTGAGTTGATGTCGTTTATCAAAACCATTTTTTCGTGTGAAATGCATCTCAACCAAGGCGTTTTGTTTTTATAAAAAGCCAAGTCCTCAGGATAGTCATAACTGTCCCATGCGGTGAAACCGGAGGGCTCGCTCAGTATCTGTTCGCTTGTTTTGTTTATTTCATAACAGTGAAGCTGCTGACCTGAAGTATATTTAGGTATTTCGACTTTATCAGAAGAAATTTTGTGTGCATTCAATCTCTCTAAAAAATCAAAATATGTGTCAGGGTGGTTCTTTGTGCGGACGTTTTTTGAGGTAAAAAAGCTGAAACAGTCGCTGTGTGACAGAGCGATTTTTAATACATCTTTGTATTTCTTATTATAAAAATCAAAGTTTAGTAGTGAATAAACCATGGTATCTCCTATGAGTATTGTGAGTAAGTGTCGTTTTTTAAAATATTATTATATTGCTCTATAGATGTCAATAGAAAAACACCCCAAAGGACGGTTCCCTTTGGGGTGTTGTGCCATATTACTGGTAGTGTTATCACGCTTTGGGCGCTTAGTCCAAATCAGCGATAGCTGCTTTGATGAGTGCAATTTTTTCTCTTTCTCTTTCAGCCTGGCCCTTGATTTTTTCGATGACAGCTTCTGGTGCTTTTGACATAAAGCCGGCGTTGTTCAGCTTGCCTTCGTCCTGCGCGAGGAGCTTTTCGACCTGAGCGAGCTCTTTGTTAAGGCGCTTGAGCTCTTCTTCCTTATCAACGAGATCGCTCATAGGGATGTAGATTTTGGCATCGTTTGTGACTACTGTCACAGCTTTATCAAGAGTGAACTCGTCGCCGATTTCAATATCTGTAGCTGATGCGAGCTTTTTGATGAACTGGACACCGTGGTTGAAAGTATCTTTCTTATCGGTTGCGATGAAGTAGTTAGCTTTCTTTGATGGCGGAACGTTCATCTCGTTTCTTCTTGTACGGATAGCTGTGATAGCGTCCATGATGACTTGCATCTGCTGTGCTTCTACAGGGAAGTTTAGAGCATCACTGTATTTTGGATACTCAGCAAGCATGATGGTGTCACCATCGTGTGGAAGTGTCTGCCAGATTTCTTCAGTGATGAATGGCATGAACGGATGGAGCAGTTTCAAAATCTTGTCGAGTACAAAAAGAAGTACCTGACGAGCGTTCTGAGCTGATACTTCATCGTCACCGTTTAATCTTGACTTTGCAAGCTCAATATACCAGTCGCAGTAGCAATCCCAGATGAAGTCGTAGAGCTTTTGTACAGCGATACCGAGCTCGAACTTGTCGAGGTTGTCGGTGACTTCCTTAGAGAGAGTATTGAGAGTGGAGAGTATCCACTTGTCTTCAAGTTCTAAAGTTTCTGGTAGTTTGCAAGGAACATCGTGGTCATCAATATTCATGTGTACAAAACGAGATGCGTTGTACAGCTTGTTAGCAAAGTTACGACAAGATTCAACTCTCTCTTCGGAGAATCTCATATCGTTACCAGGTGAGTTACCTGTAGCGAGGAAGAATCTCAGTGCGTCAGCACCGTACTTATCGATAACTTCGATAGGGTCAACACCGTTGTTGAGTGATTTACTCATCTTTCTGCCCTGTGAGTCACGAATAATACCGTGGATGAACACAGTGTTGAAAGGAACTTCGTTCATATGATGAAGTCCTGAGAAAATCATACGAGCAACCCAGAAGAAGATGATATCATAACCCGTAACAAGTGTGTTAGTAGGATAGAAGTATTTGAGGTCTTCTGCATCACTTGGCCAGCCTAAAGTAGAGAATGGCCACAAAGCTGAACTAAACCATGTATCAAGAGTATCTTCGTCCTGATGTAAATGAGTGCAACCGCACTTTGGACAAGTCTGCGGTGCTTCTTTTGCAACTACTGTGTGTCCGCACTCTTCGCAGTAGTAAGCTGGGATTCTGTGACCCCACCATAGCTGACGTGAGATACACCAGTCTTTGATGTTTTCCATCCAGTGGAAGTAGATTTTATCAAAACGTTCAGGAACGAACTTAACTCTGCCATCTTTTACGCATTCAATAGCAGGCTCTGCGAGCGGCTTCATCTTTACAAACCACTGTTTAGAAACTCGTGGCTCCACAGTAGTGTGACAACGATAACATGTGCCGACGTTGTGTGAGTAGTCTTCGATTTCAACGAGGAAACCGCCTTCTTTTAGGTCTTTTACGATAGCTTTGCGAGCTTCATATCTATCCATACCTGCGTATTTAGGATAGTCGTCAGTGATTTTAGCATCGTCTGTCATACAGTTTAAGACAGGAAGATTATGTCTAAGACCGACTTCGAAGTCGTTAGGGTCGTGTGCAGGAGTGATCTTAACAACGCCTGTACCAAAGTCCATTTCAACATAGTCATCAGCAACGATAGGAATCTCTCGACCGACCAGTGGTAGTGTCAGAGTTTTGCCGACTAAATCCTTATAACGCTCATCGTTCGGATTTACTGCAACAGCAGTATCACCGAGGAGTGTTTCAGGACGAGTTGTAGCAAGCTCGAGATAGCCACTGCCGTCTGTGAGTGGGTAGCGAAGATGCCAGAAATGACCTGCTTGCTCCTCGAACTCAACTTCTGCATCAGAGATAGATGTTTTACAGTGAGGACACCAGTTGATGATCCTTTCACCCTGATATATTAGACCTTCTTCATAAAGGCGTACGAAAACTTCTTTTACAGCTTCACTACAGCCCTCGTCCATAGTGAAACGTTCTCTTTCCCAGTCACAAGATGTGCCAAGCTTTCGAAACTGTTTTGTGATACGTGAGCCGTATTCTTCTTTCCAGTCCCATACACGCTCCAAGAACTTCTCTCGACCTAAAATCTCTTTAGAAAGGCCCTCTTTCTTGATAGCTTCAACAACCTTGGCTTCAGTAGCGATAGAAGCGTGGTCAGTACCAGGAAGCCACAATGCACAGTAGCCCTGCATTCTACGAAAACGGATGAGAATATCCTGCAAAGTGTTGTCGAGTGCGTGACCGATGTGGAGCTGTCCTGTGATATTTGGTGGTGGCATAACGATAGTGTAAGGAGTCTTGTCCTTATCAATTTCTGTGTGGAAATAGTTATTTTCCATCCAGAAGTCATATATTCTGTCTTCGACCTGTTTCGGGTCGTAAGACTTAGCCAGTTCTTTAGCCATAAAAATTCCTCCCTATTATAGGTTACATACATCATTATTATCGCATTTTTAGGTGTATTTGTCAATGATTCAAGCAAGCTTGTATGCTATAAAAATAAAAAAACAGCGTGCATAATTTTGCACGCTGTTTTGTGAATGTAATTTAGAAGCTGCTTACAGTTTTTCCACTGATGAGATCTTGTACACAGTCGGCGAACTTTGTACAGTAGCTCTTATATACTAGGCTTTGCACTTTTGAGTTGAGTGCGGCGATGTACTTTGTGTTGCCTGTCGGATATACATCAATTACATCGGTGTCTCTTCCGGTTGAGTACGAAAGCTCAATGGTGAGTGCAGGAGTGCCCGATGCACCTTTGCTTGTATTGCCCGCATTTTGCATGTTTCCTATATTCTGATAGAAGATGTAGAAGTTGTCAGAGTCGAGCTCTTTGCCTTTGTATGTAGCGGTGGTAGAGTTGACCTGTTCTTCGACACCGTCAGTGTTAGTGACCGTGTCAGTAACGGTGGTTACATCAAAGGTGTATGTACCGCTATTATCTGTAACAACGATTTTAGTAAGAGAATCGAAGTTAGGGTCTATAACAACATCGGGAACGAGCTTTTCATAGCTTGTGTTCACCCATGGTACAGAAGACTCTTTTATCTGATAAATGACATTGCTGTCTGATAGCAGGTACACATTTTCATCTTGTGGCTTTGATGCAGAGAGTGTAACAGTTGTGTCAGGATAAACAGCGGTCAGCTGTGCGTATGGTGTTGCGAGTCCATACTGCGAGAGCTGAGCGTTGCTAGGATTTACGCACACGGCCTTATCTGCATAAAGACCACGGATAGCACCCGATATGTTTGCGGCTTCGACTTCGCTGATAAACATCTTTTCAGGTTTGATCATAACGTATGATGAGTCGATAGCCTTATCGTCGTTTGGACGTATTTCGATGTCACTGTCATAGGCACTGCCGATGAGCTCAACTGATTCAAATTCAGCATTATCAGTGCTTGTCGCAGAGTCGTTGATTGTCAACGTCACAAGGTCAAGCACTGAGAAAAGAAAACCATCAACAGCTTCAGCTTCTACAACATACACCGATTTGCTGTCACCGAACATAATATAGGTGCCGAGTTCTGACGGAGCATCATTCCCCACAATGATGGTGGAAGATGTGTCATCAGTGAAAGTTGTTCTGACAACAGCACGTGGGTTATCAAAACCATAGTCAGATGCGTTGTCGCCAACAGGGTCAGCAACTGAAGTGAATGCAATAGCAGCGACATCGTCAGCGATAGTGTCAGCACTGCCACTTTGCAGGTCGATATCTTCGAAACCAACCAGCGTGTAGATAGTAGCTTCGCTTTCTTCTTCTCCGGTTTCTTCGTTTACTGTAACCGGAGTTTCAGCGAGCACAGTGTAATTACCTGACTCGTTTTCTACATCAATTTGCTTGATGTCTGATGGGGTGTATTCGATAAGAGTGCCGTAGCTGTTGTTTTCTATTTCACCTTTCTCATTTAAAACAAGTTGCGCCTGATGTTCACCGTCTTCGTCAACGCTGAGATTTATTTCTGAACCGTAGTCGATTTCACTTTCTTCTTCAGGTGAAGGCAGAGTTTTCAGCAACATAACAACTGCGACTATCAGCAAAACAAAAAGTGCGCCCATAATGACCCAGAACATACCCTTAGAGAGTTTTCTGGGCTTTTTATCTTTTTTGACCGAAGAGTTTTCACGATCAAGAAAAGACTTGAGAGCGTCGTTTTCCTCAGGTGTTTGTACCAAATCGTTTTTATTCTCTGTATCGTTGAGATTAGTAGTGTTTATATCAGCCATTATTTATGCCTCCTGCGTAACCACATGATAATACCAACAGCGACAACAAGAAGAGGTACGATATATCTGAAGAGCACTGCGAGGACTGTCGCTGTTGCAGTAGATGTTATACCTAGTTCACTGGAGTCGAGCGATTTACCTTCTATTGTCAAAGATGCATCATCACGCTGTGCGATGGTGTTGAACAGGTTGATGATATAAGCTGAGTTGTTGAAGCTTGTAGCTTTGAGTGCAGATTCAGAGAACGCACCATATGAGCCGAAAACAATAACGTTTGAGCTCTTTGTTTCGTCTTCGTTACCCTGTGATGAGATGGCAGCACCGACGAGTTTTTGAGGATCTTCTTCGTTGTAGTCCCAGTTTTCATCAGCATCAAGTGGCATCATAACAGCGTTTTCTGATGATGAAAGAAGTGAAGTAGCTGCTGTGTCTAAAAGTTCAACAGGCATACAGTACATCAGCACTACAGGGATAGAAGTATCTCTAAGTCCTGATGCAAACTCAGTTTCATCATAGTTATAGATGGATATGAGGTTAGGATACATAGAATTTGTCATATACTGTGCATCTGTTTCATATATCCAACCCTTGTTTATAGCCATGCCCCATTCTTCTAAAAGAGTGTCGATATATGGAGTTTCTGTGGTGATAAGGTCGTTAGGAACATAAAGAAGTGTGTGGCCGTATTCACCGTCGTTGTACAACCAGTTTACAAGGGTGTCGTATGTGTTTTTGTCAATATCGTTAGTTGGGGCAAAAATCACTACAAACTGTGAGTCATCTGAAATCTCGCCGTTTAAAAGCGATACGTTTTCGATTTCATATGCATTGTTTGATAAAAGTGAAGCAAGGGAAGCGGTGTCCATCTCGCCCTGTCCTGAAAGCATAGTGATTTTCACTTTTTCCTCAGTAGTAACGTTTAATATAGCTGTGAGCAGGGCTTGCTCGAGAGTCTGTCCGGAGATTACATATTCACCATAGGTTGAGAGAGTCTCCTGATCATAAGAGAAGATGTCCTCGTGTGCAACAGCAATGTAGTTATCCTTGTGTTCAACCAAGAGCATATATGACTGTCCTGTCCAGTTGACATCGGGATACGCTGATGTGAACGTAGGATTAGTAGTGAGGTTTACGTACTTTAAAGTGAAATGTTTTGACTGCTGTTCAAAAGCGTGGAGTAGCTTGTTGACCTGAACGTAGTATTCGCCCTGTGCCTCGAGAGTTTTCTCTTCAGCAAGAACATAGACATTTACATCTTTGTTGAGTTCGTCCATATAGTCAACAGAAGTTTCGGTCAGCTCGTACACATCACCTGCAGTGAGGTCAGTGCTGAGCACAGGAAAACGAGCAGTGAGCAGTGTTGCTACGATATTGAGTCCGACAATAATTGCTATAAAAATAACAGTCAAAAGAATAGCTGTTGTGCCACGCTTGGCATTTCTAGATTTAAAGAAAGCGATGAGCTTGTTAGGCTTTTTGTCCTTTTTAGGAGCCGGAGTCATATTTTCTATTTTTGTATTCATTTTTTGTCCTCCTTAGCTCCAGCGTTTTTTCTCAAAAACTCTTACTGTCAAAAATACAAAGATAGCAATAACGCTGATAAAGAAGACAAAGTTAGAGAGGTTGAGTATGCCGTATGTAAAATTCATAAAGTTGTTGTTAAATGATACTGTGCTCAAAATGCTTGTCAAAAAAGTTGACTGAGTGATGCTCGCAAGTGAGTCGACCATATATATGAAAAGTCCTGCAGCGATGCTGATGATAGCAGCGATGACCTGGCTTTCAGTAAGTGCAGAGATAAAGATATCAATAGCAATCAGCGATCCGCCTAAAAGCAACATACCTAGTATTGTGCACAGTATGACTGCCCACTGTGGTGTTGTGAAAAAGCTGATTACAATAGCATAAACAATAAATATAGCTACGCAGCAAGCATAGAGGATGAAAGCCCCTAAAAACTTGCCCATCACAACCTCGAACAAGCTCACAGGAGCAGTGAGCAACGCCTGGTCGGTTTTTTGGCGCTTTTCCTCAGAAAAAGATTTCATCGTGATAATTGGAATGAGGAAAAGAATGATCATAAACATATTTGAAAAAACAGGTGTCAGGTTTGATGATCCATAGTACAGGCAGTAAAGATAGAAGTACATACCTGAGAAAAAGTAGAAAACAGCCATAACGATGTAACCGATAGCGCTGTTAAAGTAAGCAGAGAGTTCACGTCTTAGTATCGCTAGCATTATCTGTTTCCTCCTTTAGCTCTTTGATTCTGTGAAGTAAGCTGTAAGAAGCTTTCTTCGAGTGTCATACCGCCGCTACGCATCTCGAGAATAGCGCAGTCGGCATTTGCGAGTGCTTTGAACACACCTTTTCTGATGTCGATGGTGTTGTCGAAGTCCACAGCGTAG
Source organism: Ruminococcus sp. (assembly GCA_045539655.1). Lineage (GTDB taxonomy): Bacteria > Bacillota > Clostridia > Oscillospirales > Acutalibacteraceae > Ruminococcoides. The sequence continues at coordinate 12,141 of JAZQFT010000006.1, forward strand.
CGGTTAGTACCTGTCTGAGTAACTTTCTTTACACCGTAAACTTCGTTTAATGCATTTGATACACTTGATGAAGAGCCTTCAACCTCGAGCAAGAGCTGACCTTTGCCGGAAAGCACAGTTGACAGCTCGTCTGTCTTAGCATCAGCAACAATTTTGCCGTTAGAGATAACAACGATTCTGTCGCAAATAGCGGAAACCTCTGACAAAACGTGTGATGAAAAAATAACAGTGTGTTTTTTGCCCAGACCTTTTATGAGATTTCTGATTTCAATGATCTGCTTAGGGTCAAGACCAACGGTAGGCTCGTCTAAGATAAGCACAGGAGGATTGCCAAGCAGTGCCTGTGCAAAGCCGACACGCTGTTTATAACCTTTTGAAAGGTTCTTGATGATTCTATCCTGTACATCTGTGATTTTAACTATAGCCATAACCTCTTTGATATGCTCATCTTTAGGAAGCTTGACTTTTTTGATGTCAAACATAAATTCAAGATAGCTTTTCACTGTCATATCAGGATACAGCGGTGGGATTTCCGGAAGATATCCGATTTTTGATTTTGTTTCTTTTGGGTTTTCTAAGATTTCGAAACCGTCGACAGTTACTGTACCTGATGTTGATGACAGATAACCTGTGATGATGTTCATTGTGGTGGATTTTCCGGCACCGTTAGGTCCTAAAAAGCCCAGAACCTCACCACTTTGGGCAGTAAAACTGATGTCATCCACAGCTTTGATATCACCGTAGCATTTGGTCAGATTTTTTACTTCAACCATTAGTTTTCTCTCCTTTTTATATACTGAAAAATGCACAAAAAACGTGCACATATCTACATCGTACATAATACAACAAAACTCATTTTTAATAAAGAGCTTTTCATAAAAGTTCACAAATTTTCACAATACCATCACAAAAAAGGACACTGAAATACCTCAGTGTCCTCAAAGTTGGTGTTATTAAGTTTAAAATGTGATACAGTGACAAGGACAGTTTTCGACACATGCACCGCAGGAGGTGCATTTTTCACTGTCGATTGATGCACAGAAGTCAGTCACTGTCACAGCGCCTGCTTCGCACACTTTTACACATTTTTGACAGCCGATACAAGCAGCTTTGCATGCTTTTTTAGCGACAGCGCCTTTGTCATGGTTGCTGCATCGAACAACAGCCTTAGGCTCTTTTTCTTCTACAGTGATGAGCTTTCTAGGACAAGCCTCAGCACATAGCCCGCAACCGCCGCATTTGTCATAGTCTACAACAGCTACGCCGTTGCAAATGGTGATAGCATCGCTCAGACAAGCTTTAGCACAGTCACCCATACCAAGACAACCATATGAGCAAGCGGTCACACCGCCACCAATTTTGTGTGCAGCCAGACAACTGTTCACACCCTGGAATGTCGCTTTGTTCTGAGTGTTGTCACAGCTACCCATACAGTGTATAACAGCGACTTTTTTCACAGTTTCGCCTGCTACACCTAAAAGCTCAGCAATAGCATCAGTACACTCTTCACCGCCCGGTGAACAAAGACCCGGTTTTGCTTCGCCTTTTGAAAGAGCTTTTGCATAGCCTTCACAACCTGAGTATCCGCAAGCGCCGCAGTTAGCCCCCGGCAGAAGCTCGAGCACTGCTTCGGCTTTTTCGTCTTTTGGCACAGCCATAACGATAGATGCAATAGCAAGCACAAGACCAATGATAAGACCGATACCTGCTACAACACCAATAGCAATAAGTACAGCAAATAATGTATCAATCATTTCTTTACCTCCTTATGCAAGTGGAATGAGCTTGTCGACAAAACCTGAGAAACCAAGGAAGCTCAAAGCTACCAGAGAAGCCGCTACCAAAGTGATAGGAAGGCCTTTCATAGTTTCAGGAATGTCAGAGTTTTCCATGCGTGTGCGAACACCTGCAAACATAACCATAGCCACCAAAAAGCCGATACCGGCACCAAGTGCATTGATAAGAGCGTGAGTGTATGTGTAGGTGAACATAGTTGTCGTTTCTACCTTCTGGAGTACAAGCATTGTGACACCTAAGATGGCACAGTTGGTAGTGATAAGTGGAAGATATACACCCAGTGACTGATACAATGATGGAATGTACTTTTTGAGCACAATCTCAACAAGCTGTACAAGACCTGCAATGATAAGAATGAAAACGATAGTCTGAAGATAGGAAAGATCGTTTGGAACCAAAAGGTATTGATAGATAGGATATGTAACAGCGGTTGCAAGAACCATAACAAAGGTAACCGCTGCACTCATACCAACAGCTGTGTTGAGCTTCTTTGATACACCAAGGAAAGGACAGATACCAAGGAATTTACACAACACGTAGTTTTCAGTGAGTATTGCCGCTAAAAATACGGACACAAGAGATTTAAGAAGCATTTACGGCTACCTCCTTGTCTGTAGATTCAGCTTCACAGCCGATGCTGGCATTTTTGCATGTTTTGCTCATCGGACAACCCTGACAAGGCGAGTCAACGACCTTCTTGCCAGCTTTGCGGTTTAGCTTGTTAGCAAGAGCAATGAGCATACCATATACAAAGAATCCGCCTGGTGGAAGAATAAAGATGAGTATCTGTACAGGCAGTATCTCTATACCAAAGATAGTACCTGCTCCAAGGAGTTCACGGATAATACCCATGAGCAGTAGCGCCGCCGTAAAACCGACACCCATACCAAGGCCGTCGATGATACTAGGGATAACACTGTTTTTGCTTGCGTACATTTCGGCACGACCTAAGATGATACAGTTGACAACAATAAGAGGCAAGAAGATGCCGAGTGAATCGTTGATAGCAGGAGAAAACGCTTTTACTATCATCTGAACAATAGTAACAAAGCCTGCGATAATAGTGATGTATGCAGGAATTCTTACTTTGTCAGGGATAACCTTTCTAAGAAGTGAAATAACAGCGTTTGAGCATACGAGTACTGCAGTAGCTGCAACACCCATGCCGATAGCGTTAGAAGCCGAGGTAGTAACAGCAAGCGTCGGACAAGTGCCGAGCATCAGGCACAGTACAGGGTTTTCTTTGACTATGCCTTTAGTAAATTCCTGAAAAAGCGATTTGTTCTGTGCCATTACTGTTCACCTCCTATTTCATTATTATAGATGTCACACGCTTCGTTTACAGCAGCGATAACAGCACGAGAGCTGATAGTTGATGATGTGACAGCGTCTACTTTCTGGCCTTCGCCTGCGTAGTCTTTGTCAACAATTATAGAGTCGTTTGTGAAAAGGCCCTTGAAGCGCGATGTAAAATCTTCGTTAGATGTATTTTTGCCAAGACCAGGAGTTTCGTCATCATTATAGTAGACATCGATATTGATGATTTCACCATCATTGATGCCTGTCATAACCTTGACCTGACCACCATAACCGTTAGCAACCGTTGATATAGCATAGCCGACGATGTTGCCGCTGCTGTCTTTGCCTGCAAATAATACGTCTGTGGTGAGTTCTTCAAATTCTACAGCATCAGGACATACAATAGTCATAGACTCCTGTTGTGACTGAGCTTCGTTTTCAGCGATTTTTGAAGCGGTTACACCGTTTGTGATAGCAAGTGCTGCTGTCATAACAGCACAGATGATAAAGAGGGAAATAACCGGAATGAAAACATCTTTAAAGTTGATCTTTTTCATTATTTATCCCCCTTTGCTTTTTTAACTTTGCCAAAAGCCTTAGGAGTTGTGAGAGTCTCAATATGAGGAACAAGTATGTTCATCAGAATAATTGAGAAAGAAACGCCCTCAGGCATATTGGAATATGTTCTGAGCAGTATTGTCAGCACACCGCAACCGACAGCAAAGATGACTTTGCCCCATTTTGTGATAGGAGAAGTAGCGTAGTCAGTAGCCATAAAGATAGCACCCAGTAGCAAACCACCTGACAAAATCTGATACAAAGGATCCTGGCCTACAACAAGTGCCATGAGTCCTGCTGAAAGGATATATACACACGGAATGATAGGGGAGATAACCTTTTTGATAACAAGATAAATACCGCCCAAAACAAGTGCGATAGCACAAGTTTCACCGAGCGAACCACCTGTAGTACCGAGTAGTAAGTCCATATACGAAGAAGGGGTTTCGCTAGAAAGCGGAGTAGCGGATGCTACAGCATCAGGGTTTTTGTACCAGAAAGCGTCTACCCATGTCATCATGGCATTTGGGAAAGATACGAGCAGTACAATTCGAGCAGCAAGTGCAGGGTTTACAAAGTTCATGCCAATACCGCCGAACATCTGCTTAACAACAACGATAGCAACAACACAACCGAACATAGCGATGAGAGGGTTGATGTTGACAGGTAAGTTGAGCGCAAGCAAAAGTCCTGTTACTACTGCTGAAAGATCACCGATAGTTGTGTCACGCTTCATTATTTTGCGTGAGATATACTCGCACAAAACGCAGGTTGCGATACAAACGGCTATGAGCATCAGGCTCATAGCACCGAAGATAACAACCGATGCGATAGACGCAGGAATAAGTGCGATGATAACATCGAGCATTATCTTAGTAGTAGAGGAGTTTGAGCGAAAATGAGGGGAAGACGAAACGTACATTTTGTTATCCATTACTTACCCTCCTTTAAAGACATTTGTCTCTTTTTCTCGTTGTTTAAAATTTGTTTGCCTAGTCTGATGTTATGTACAAGGTGGCGGTTAGCAGGACAAGCGAAAGAACAACAGCCACATTCCATACAGTTTAATATGTTAGCATTCATCATAGCTTTTGTGTCTTTTTTGTCCACAGCCTGACAGATAGATGTCGGCATCAGCTTCATCGGACAAGCATCAACACATCTGCCACAGCGGATACATGCAGACGGTTCTCTGAGTCTTGCTTCTTTTTCAGAGAAAGCAAGGATAGCGTTGTTTTGCTTAGCTATGAAAAGCGAGTCGTCGCTGACCGCAGCACCCATCATAGGACCGCCCATAATGAGCTTTTTAGGCTCTTCTTTATAGCCGCCGCAGAACTCGATGATATCTTTGACAGATGTTCCGACAGGAACGATAACGTTCTGCGGATTTTTGATAGCATCACCATCAACAGTGATACGCTTTTTGATAAGCGGAACACCGGTTTTCATATATTCAGCCAAAAAAGCGACTGACGCAACGTTCATCACGATACATCCTGCATCACTCGGGAGTCCACCCATAGGAACTGTGCGGTCAGTACAAGCTTTGATGAGAACTTTTTCTGCACCGTAAGGGTATGACGCCTTTAGTGCAAGGATTCTTACTTCATCGTATTTGTCGACTTCGTGATCAGCGATGGTTCTGAGCTCTTTGATAGCGTCAGGTTTGTTGTTTTCGACACCGATGATAATACGCTTGAGACCCAAGATATCTTTCAAGGCATATACACCGCTCATAACAGCCCATGAGTTTTCGAGAACCTCTCGGTGGTCGGCAGTGATATATGGCTCACACTCGGCTACGTTGATGATGAGTGTATCGACATCTTTATCAGGTGGAATATTGAGCTTAACGTGGGCCGGAAAACCTGCACCGCCTAGACCTACAAGACCACTAGCTCTTACTGCTTTCAGAAGATCTGAGATGTTGTTGATAACAGGTGGTGTGATGCCCTCGTACATGCGCATCTCGCCGTCTGACTCGATAGTGACAGCATCGACTTTTGAACCGTCAGCTACAGCAATTTTTTCGATTTTTTTGACAGTACCAGAAACAGAGCTGTGGATAGGTGCACTGACATAAGCATCGCTGTCACCGATGACCTGACCTACAGCTACAGTGTCGCCTACTTTTACAACAGGCTTGCACGGTGCGCCGATATGCTGTGACATAGGGATAGTCACACTCTTTGGAGCAGGCATAATAACGCTTTGTGTGTGTGCTGTATTCTTGCGGTGAGGCACATGAACGCCACCGTGGGTGCGATACGGTTTTTTAGGAAATGTAAGATTTTTGTCCATATCAAAAACCCCTTATCTTTTATAGTATATTTTTGTAAAATTCAGTCATTCTATATTTTATCATTTTGGCAAAGTATTTTCAATGTGAATATCCGCCAAAATAACTCGCACAATATGGTATATAAATACTAAAAACAAGGCTTGGAGATGTGTATATGCAGTATATTTTTGCTTTTTTGGTTGGTGGACTTATTTGCGCTTTCGGTCAGATACTTATAGATAAAACCAAACTCACACCTGCTCGAATACTCACAGGATATGTTGTAGCAGGGGTAATTCTTTCTGCAATCGGTGTGTACAAACCGCTTTTGGAGTTCGCCGGAGCTGGAGCGTCAGTTCCGCTGTGTGGTTTCGGACACCTTATGGCACAGGGTGTAAAAACTGCTATTGAACAAGAAGGAGCGCTTGGCATTTTAAAGGGCGGACTTGTTGCAGGTGCCGCAGGAATAAGCGCTGCAATTGTGTTCGGACTTATTGCAGGCCTTTTGAGCAAGTCAAAAGAAAAGTGACATAAAAAGCGAAAGAAAAACAAAAAGCGCCCACTATGTAGTGGGCGCAAAATTTGCAAAATTATAAAATTGAACAATCGAGGTATTCCTCAAGCTCGGCATCATCTTTCTTTTTCTTATCTCTGACTACCAGAAAAGCAGTGACAGCAGCAGTGACAGCAGCAACCGCTGAAATCAAAACAACGATCCAGCCGAATCTAGATTTTTTCTCCATAAGAGTACCTCCTAACACGTTTGAGTTTACAACTAAAATAATAACAGTTATTATCTCAAAAGTCAACTGAGATATACTCGTATTTGATTAAATTTTTGTAAAGATTTCGGCACAGTCGGCATATAAAAACCGAAAAGCTTTGGCACTCGTTGCGCTAAAAACTGAAAGGATTCGGTGGCTCAGCGCTTAAATAAACAAAAAAAGCAGGGCGTGCGCGCTCTGCTTTTAAGGTTTTGTACGCTATTATGCTGATGCGTTGAGTCTCTTCATGAGAGAAGCCTTGCTTCTAGCAGCAGTGTTCTTGTGCATAAGGCCCTTAGCTGCAGCCTTGTCAATCTTCTTGATAGCAAGACGAACTGCCTCAGCCTTATTGTCAGCGTTAGTATCAACAGCAACGTATGCTTTCTTTACAGCTGTTTTGAGAGCACTCTTAGTAGCTTTGTTCTGAGCTGTCTTAGTAGCGATAACCTTAACGCGCTTCTTTGCTGATTTAATATTTGGCATTGTCCCACCTCCTTAATTTACGGTCATATAGTGGTATGATAACATTATTGCAGAAAAAATGCAAGTGTTTTGCGAAAATTCACGATATTTTTTGAAACAAAATATGTTTTACAAAATAAAATCACAACATCTTGTGATTTGTGTTTTTACAACACACAAATGCAAAGAAATATTGCAGAATAAAATAGTGAGAAATCAGTCGTCTTGGGAGTAGTCTTCTTGATTTGTAGCGGACTTTCTGTACTTTAAATATGCGAAGGTGCACGCTATGAGTACTACTATTGCAACACCTCTGTATATCCATACATAAATACCCTCAAAAAGGTTTATATCGGTGAGCAGCTCATCAGCAAGGTACCATCCTGACAAAAACAGGAAGAAGCCGCTGAGAACAAAGAAGAACTTGCTGTTTTTTATAGCAAGATAAAACATATATATAGCTAGTATGAGCCACAAAGCGGTGTAAACATAGGGTGTGAAAGCGTCCATTATTTTTTATCCTCGTTTCTTTTTTTGCGTTTTGATTTGTTTTGAGTCATCAGCAGAATGAATATGTAATATACGACAATGACCAGCGTGCCTATCTGTTGTACAATATCGCCGACGGTGCTGGTTGGGTTCAGTTCACTGAGAATATATGCCAGCATAGTGGCACAGCCCTCAAATATAAGGTATATAGCAAGAGGGCGCAAAAGCGGCATTTTTCGAAAGTACGATGAAAACATAATAACAGCTGCGATAAAACATACAGCTGTAGTGATTATTGATAGTATCATAGTAGTTCACCTGTGTTTAAAAATATAAAAATCTATATATATTATATATGTGATAGCACTCACTGTCAAATAGTGATAAAGATTATATACCCTTCATTATTGGTCCGAAAATCCGCTTAAATCCTTGATTTTATCGATGTTTTTGTCAAAATTAACAATATGACGCCATATAGTTCACAAATTGTTTACCAAAATTTAGGTTGACTTTTCCTGCCCTTTCTGCTACATTATATTACAGAGTTAGCACTCAACCCCATCGAGTGCTAAAAGTTAAAGCGAGGTGAGTTTAATGGAGCTACCTAGTCGTAAAGAAAAGATTCTCTGTGCTGTTGTGGAGAGTTATATAGACTCCGGTGAGCCTATCGGTTCGAAAGCTCTGCAAACTCAGACTGAGCTCAACGTCTCATCTGCGACTATCCGAAATGAGCTCGCTGATCTGGTCAGTAAGGGCTATCTTTTGCAACCTCATACATCTGCCGGGCGAGTACCGTCGGCAAAAGGCTACAGATACTATATAGATAATTTGCTTGAAAAAGAATCGCTGAGTGATAGAGTGAAATCACACATTGATATGTCTATCGCAAGTGCAGCCGATGCACCTGAAAAGATACTCCAAAAAACCGCACAGGTGCTTTCACAGCTATCAGGTATGGCGGCTGTGACCACTACACCCAGCGGATATAAAGCACGAGTTCATAAAATCCGTTTTGTGATCACCGGCAGACACACCTGCATGGTGGTGCTGATTACTTCAAACGGTATGGTCAAAAGTAGGCTGTTTCGATGTGATTTTGTTGTCACTCCTGAACTTATTACTATGTTTGACAAAGCACTCAACGATGCTTTTGTCGGAGTTCCGCTCAAAGAAATCGATAAAGCGTTTCTGCAGTCGGTTGCAGCATCGTTTGGGGAGCTGTCGCTCTTTATGCCTGATGTGCTTATAGCTATTTTAGATGCTTCAAAACAGGCGATGCAGACTACGCTTAACGTCAGTGGTTCGACAAATCTCTTGTTTTTGCCTAGCTATGATATGCTTTCTGCACGCAATGTGCTCAAGTTTTTATCAAACAGCGAGGAGCTGTCTGCTCTGCTTGAAGAAAACGTACAGGGTACAAAGGTTTATCTAGGAAAAGAAAGCGGATACTACGAGCTCAACGACAGTGCAGTCATCACAACAACATATGAAATCGGCGGATCCACCGCAGGTGCGATAGCGCTGGTCGGACCGATTCGCTCAGATTATAAAACACTTATTTCACAGCTTGAATATACGAGCAAATGCGCGTCGAATCTTATCGGCGAGTTGCTTGAGGTATAGGAGATAAATATGAGTAAGAAAGAAAAAGAAACAACTAAAGAAGTAGAAACGCAGACAACCGAAGAAGTTGTGGAAGCTACTGAAGAAAAGATTGAAAAAGAGCTCACAGCTGAAGAAAAGCTGACACAAGAGCTTACAGCTCAGAAAGAGCAGTATATGCGACTTTATGCAGAATACGATAACTACAGAAAACGTACTCAGAACGAAAAAGTAGCTATCTATTCAGATGCCACAGCTAAGGCAGTCGAAGAGATTCTGCCTATTGCCGATTCAGTGACTATGGCGTTGAGCACCATGGCTGACAAGGATGTTCCGCAGGAGTTTACAAAGGGTATTGATCTCATCGCAAATCAGCTCAAAGCAAGCTTCGATAAGCTTTCTGTCACACCTTTTGGTGAAGTCGGCGATGAATTCGACCCTAATATCCACAACGCTATTTCTAAAATAGAAGACGAGTCTTTGGGCGAAAACGTGATAGCTCAGGTGTATCAGACCGGCTACAAACTAAACGATAAGATAATCCGTCACGCAATGGTTGTCGTTGCAAACTGTGACTGATAATAAATTATAAAAACATTTCAAAACATACATTTGGAGGAATTTATCATGGCAAAAACAATCGGTATTGACTTAGGTACAACTAACTCATGCGTAGCAGTAATCGAAGGTGGTGAGCCTGTAGTTATCGCTAACGCAGAAGGTGCAAGAACAACACCATCAGTAGTCGCTTTTTCTAAGACAGGTGAGCGACTCGTAGGTCAGGTTGCAAAGCGTCAGGCTATCACAAACCCTGACAGAACTATCTCTTCTATCAAAAGAGAGATGGGTACATCTTACAAAGTTACTATTGACGACAAGGCTTACACGCCACAGGAAATTTCAGCAATGATTCTTCAGAAGCTCAAGGCTGATGCAGAAGCTTATCTCGGCGAGTCAGTAAACTCAGCAGTTATCACAGTACCTGCATACTTCACAGATGCACAGCGTCAGGCTACAAAAGACGCGGGCAAAATCGCAGGTTTAGAAGTAAAGCGTATCATCAACGAGCCTACAGCTGCTGCTCTTTCATACGGCATGGATAAAGAAAACGACCAGAAGGTTATGGTATATGACTTAGGTGGCGGTACATTCGACGTGTCTATCATTGAAATCGGCGACGGTGTGCAGGAAGTACTTGCGACCGCTGGTAACAACCGCCTTGGTGGTGACGACTTTGACCAGAGAATCATCGACTGGATGGTTCAAGAGTTCAAAGCTGAAACAGGCGTTGACCTCACTTCTGACAAAATGGCTATGCAGAGACTCAAGGAAGCTGCAGAAAAATCTAAGATTGAGCTTTCTGGTGTTACAACATCCAACATTAACCTTCCATTTATCACAGCAGATGCTACTGGTCCAAAGCACTTAGACCTCACACTCACACGTGCTAAGTTCAACGAGCTCACAGCTGATCTTGTTGAAAAGACAATGACACCTGTTCGTACAGCACTTTCTGACTCAGGACTTCAGATTTCTGAAATCGATAAGGTGCTCATGGTTGGTGGTTCATCACGTATTCCTGCTGTTCAGGAAGCTGTCAAGTCACTTATCGGCAAAGAGCCATTCAAAGGCATCAACCCTGACGAGTGCGTAGCTATCGGTGCTTGTATTCAAGCTGGCGTTTTAGGTGGCGAAGTTGACGGTCTGTTGCTTCTCGACGTTACACCACTTTCCTTAGGTGTTGAGACAATGGGCGGTATCATGACAAAGATTATCGACAGAAATACAACTATCCCTACAAAGAAGAGCCAGATTTTCTCAACAGCTGCTGACAATCAGACACAGGTTGAAGTAAACGTTCTTCAGGGTGAGCGTGAGTTTGCAAGAGATAACAAACAGCTCGGTTTGTTTGCACTCACAGGCATCGCTCCTGCTCCACGTGGTATCCCACAGATCGAAGTTACTTTCGATATCGACGCTAACGGTATAGTAAACGTAAGTGCTAAAGATCTAGGCACAGGTGCAGAGCAGAAGATCACTATCCACTCATCATCAAACATGAGCAAGGACGATATCGACAAGGCTGTAAAAGAGGCTGAACAGTTTGCTGAAGAAGACAAGAAGCGCAGAGAAGAAGTTGACGTTAAGAACGAGGCTGAGCAGGTAGCATACCAGGCAGAAAAACTCGTTGCTGATAATGGCGACAAGCTCGAAGAAGCTGACAAAGAAACTATCAACACAAAGGCTGCAGCTGTGAAAGAAGCTATCACAAACGGTGATATCGAACTCATCAAAACAGCTAAAGACGACCTTATGAAAGCTCTTCAGGAAATCGGCGCAAAGCTTTATCAGGCAGCAGCTGCTCAGCAGCAGGCACAGGGTGCTCCTGATATGGGTGCTGACCCTAACATGGGCGGTGCTCCTAACACAGACCCTAATGTTTACGACGCAGACTATACTGACGTAGAGTAATAATACTACACAAACGGTGACTCGGATAAAGGGTCACCGTATTGTGCGTAAAGAGGTGAGCGTATTGGCAGATAAAAGAGATTATTATGAAGTCTTAGGTATCAACAAAGGTGCCACAGACGATGAGATAAAAAAAGCATACAGAGGTGCAGCTAAAAAGTACCACCCTGATCTTCATCCGGGAGATTCGGAGTGTGAAGCAAAGTTCAAAGAAGTCAACGAAGCGTACGAAGTGCTATCTGACAAAGACAAAAAGGCACGCTATGACCAGTTTGGCCACGCAGGCGTTGACCCTAACTATGGTGGTGCAGGCGGATACGGTTCACCGTTTTCACAGGACATCGACTTTTCTGATATTTTCAGCTCTGTTTTTGGCGGTTTCGGCGGTTTTTCAGGAAGAAGATCGGCTAACCCTAACGCTCCACGACGTGGCAGCGATGTTGAAACCACGGTTTATATTACATTTGAAGAAGCTGCCATGGGCACAAAAAAGACCGTTGAGTATCAGGCTGTATCATCTTGTGATGAATGTAACGGCACAGGTGCAAAGAAGGGCACATCACCTAAGACATGTCCGACTTGTGGTGGAAGAGGTCAGGTGACTATCAATCAGCGTACACCGTTTGGTGTAGTGCAGACATCACGTGCATGTGATACCTGCAAAGGCCAGGGCAAAATCATCGACAATCCGTGCAAAGCGTGTAACGGTGCAGGCAGAGTCAGACGCAAAAAGTCTGTGGAGATAAATATTCCGGCGGGTATTTCTGATGAGCAGGTACTCAATGTTTCAGGTCACGGAAACAGTGGTACTAATGGTGGCCCTGCAGGTGACTTACATGTTTACGTAGGGGTTCGACCTCATCCTGTTTTTGAGCGTAGAGGCGACGATATCTGGTGCGAGCTTCCTATCACATTTGCACAAGCAGCGCTGGGTGGTGAAGTAGTGGTCCCGACTCTTTACGGAAAAGTTAGCTACACCCTGCACGAAGGTACACAACCTAACGATATCTTCAAGCTCAAAGGAAAGGGTGTTCAGCACCTTCATTCAAAATCAAAGGGCGACCAGTTTGTGAAAATTGTTATCGAAGTGCCGAAGAATTTAAGTTCAAAACAGAAAGAACTGATAAAGGAATTTGATAACGCAAGTAGTGATAAAAACTACTCTAAACGCAAGACGTTCAAACAAAAATTGAAAGACTTATTTTAAATAACAAACAGCGACAAGGATTGTACCTCGTCGCTGTTTTTCATATACCTTTATTCTTATTATTCCTCTTCGCTGTACTCAAGAATCTCCCCAGCTTCGCAATCCAGAGCTTCACATATTGCAGCGAGTGTCTGGAAACGGATAGCAGTCACCTTGTTGTTCTTGATTTTAGAGAGGTTGACGTTTGAGATGCCGACCTTTTCGGCAAGCTCATTTAGTGACATTTTTCTTTCAACCATCATTCTGTCGAGTCTAAGTACTATTTTTCCCATATATTCCTCCGATTATAAAAGTCCATCAACATCTTCTTCGAGCTTAGTGCCATATGAAAAAATGTGTGTAAGGCACAAGCAAACAAGACCAAGAGTAAGTCCGTATATATCAAGTGTGACTATCGGATGGTCTTGTGATACAAGATTCATTACGATATCAACAACAAGGTCAAAAATCGGGCTGGCAATAAAGAGTATACCGATTGTTTTCACTCTTTTGACAACACTTTTCTGGAAAGAAGAGTAGTTTTCAGTATCGTTGTGCTCCTTTGACATTGTAGCGAGGATTAAATCAACGTTTCTAAAAACCAAGGCTTTCAGTATTGATTCAACTGTACCATATATAAAGCATACGTATACTGAAAACATATTTATATTCCCATATGTATCATACAAAGCGGTTATAGTTGGGGTTTTGAGTATCAAATCCGCATAGCCATCTGATAATATATATTCCACAAACTCATAATTGAATATAGAATAAATCGTCAGAAGTACAGCTACTCCTGCGAATATCCAATTGGAAAGTTCGTATATTTTGCAGATGATGGACAAAATTCTGTTAACATATTTGTTGCTGAGTTTCATTTTTGTACCTCCTTAAGATAAAAATGATTGGTTGTGTTTTTTCTTACAACTAAAATCTAGCACAATTTTTAACGTTTGTCAATACTTTTTTTACGTAAAACATTAAAAAATATTCGAAAAATATTAAAAACATCTCTTGGTGAAAGATATGGAGAGCGTTTTTGGTGATGTAGAGATTGTCATAAATCAAATGTAGATTATATTGAAAAATCCAATGAAATGGTATATTATATGTATGTACGTTTTATATGAAAGGACAACACTATGGAGTGGACACAAATTACGATTAACGTAAGCCCAAAGGATATTGATCTCGCAGGCGATATTGCAAATATGACCGTGCCATACGGTATTTACATTGAAGATTACACTGATTTAGAGCAAGGTGTAGAAGAAATCGCTCACGTTGATTTGATTGACGAAGAGCTTTTGAAAAAAGACAGAAACATCGCAAAAATTCACATCTATATCGATCCTGAGGATAGTCCGGCAGAAGCGGTCGCTTTTTTGACAGAGCGTTATTTGTCAGAAGGCATTGAGCACACTATAGAAGAAGAAAAGTGTGAAGAAGATGACTGGCTCAACAACTGGCGCAAGTACTTTAAGCCTACCGAAGTGGGTGAAAAACTGCTTATTTGTCCGTCGTGGCACGAGCTCAGTGATACAAACGGCAGAGTGGTGCTTGATATCGACCCCGGTCTTGCTTTTGGTACAGGTAAGCACGAAACAACACGTCTGTGTCTATCAACACTCGAAAAGTACGTAAAAGAAGGCGTAAATGTACTCGATGTTGGTTGCGGTAGCGGAATTCTCGGTATAGCGTCACTGCTTTTAGGAGCCGGGTCTGCTTTCGGTGTGGATATTGACCCGCTTGCTGTACGTACAGCGAAAGACAACGCAAAAGTAAATAAGGTCGAAGACCGGTTCGAAGTCGTCTGCGGTGACCTCACAGAAAAAGTGCAAGGAAAATACGATATTATTGTTGCAAATATTGTTGCAGATGCTATAATATTCTTGTCAAAAGGTGTTAAAGAGTTTATGAATGACGACACTGTCTACATAATGAGCGGTATCATTGACTCAAGACTTCCTGATGTAAAGTTGGCACTCAAAGATGATTTTACTCTCATCGATGAGATTTTTGACAACGGTTGGTATTGTTTAGTAGCAAAAGCTAAATAAAACAGCGGTTTTATCAAAAAACTGTCACTTTACCCTTTTATTATTATCTTAACTTATATTATCGGAGGATTTTATTATGAACAAATCAGGCAGAGAGAAGCTCAACTTATTTTTCTCATCATTTTTAGTTATCGGATACATCATTTGTGCGTACTTCTTCATGACACTCACAAGTCGTGTGTCAGATTCAGTAGGCTCACTTATTGAAGTTGTTGTATTTTTACTTTTTGGTTTGCTCGTGTTTTATGCAACACGTGTTGGCGAGGGAGTTCCAGTAAAACGTTTTTCGCCTATCGTGCTTTGCGTGCTTGATGTTCCTGCACTTTTCATTATCATAGCATCTCTTGCTCCATCATTCCCACTCCATGTGGCACTTGCTTCACAGCCTGTTGTTATGATGTTTGCTTGTATCGCTCTTGGTTATGGTATTCCGTACACATTCCTCTCAGGTTTTGAGATGAAAGAAGATATCGATGAAGAAGCAGTAGCACAGGCTATGGTTGAAGGTGGCATCGCAGAAGAACTCGCACAGCTTGAAGAAGTTTCTGAAGAAATAGCTGATGAAGTAGCAGCTGAAGAAGATGTGGAAGAGCTCAAAGCTATCGACGGCGCAGAAACAGCTGAATAATCAGCAAAATTTTAAAAAGCATATTATTAACTGGGGCGAGCTTATGGTTCGTCCCTGAATTTTGAAAGAAGGTATAAAATGGGTTGTACACATGATTGCTCAAATTGCGCTGAAAACTGCGCTGAGCGTACTGCACCACAAGATCTGATCGAAAAGCTCAACGCAATGAGCACAGTGAAGAAAGTTATCGGTATCGTATCTGGCAAGGGCGGTGTCGGCAAGAGCCTTGTTACATCGGCTTTGGCGGTTGAGCTGAATCGTCGAGGATACAAAACTGCAGTGCTCGATGCTGATATTACAGGTCCGTCTATCCCAAAAGCATTTGGTATCAAAGAAAAAGCTAGAGGCAACGAGTTCGGTATTTTGCCAGCTACTACAAAGACAGGCATCGACATTATGTCAGTGAATCTGCTGCTTGAAAACGAGACAGACCCTGTAGTATGGCGTGGTCCTGTTATTGCAGGAACCGTAAAGCAGTTCTGGAGTGATGTTATCTGGAGAGATATTGACTACATGTTTGTTGATATGCCACCGGGAACAGGCGACGTTCCGTTGACTGTTTTCCAGTCACTTCCGCTTGATGGCATTGTTGTGGTTACCTCTCCACAGGAGCTTGTGTCTATGATCGTTGAAAAAGCTATCAAAATGGCTGATATGATGAACATTCCTGTTTTAGGTGTTGTTGAGAATATGAGCTACTTCTTATGCAAAGAGTGCAATACTCAGCATAAGATCTTTGGCGAGAGTCACATCGATGAAATAGCTTCAAAATTCGGCACAAAGGTACTCGCAAAAGTCCCTATGGACAACTCACTCGCAAAGTGCGTTGATACAGGTTCTATTGAGCTTTTTGTCGGCGACTATTTTGAAGATGCAGTGAACACTATCGAAGATACTCTGTCAGTAAAATAAGACAATAATTATGGCTGTGCCGAATAGGTACAGCCATTTTTTTTATACTAATATCGGTGATGTTATGGAAGAACTGCCTCAAAAAGCAAAAGCAGTGATGGGAATATACGGAGCCGCTGCAACGTTGGCGCACAGCTCGGTTGCGTTTTTCGGCATAAAACGTGATGACTTTATCGTGATTTTAGCCACGCTTATAGTTGCAGGGCTCATGGCTTCTTACGTATATATCGTGTTGTTTTTCAGACACTACAGATACTTCATAGATGACGGAATGATAATAATAAAAAAAGGTGCCCTCTTTAAAAGAAGACACCTCATATATATTGACAAAATCAGTCTTGTGACTGTTCACGAAACCTTTGTGCATCGGTGGTTTAAGCTGTGCACGATATGGTTTCATGTGCAAGGCAGTGTGATAAGGCTGTCGTTTGTACCGATTGAAAAATCAGATAAGCTCCAAAAAATTCTTGATAGCCGTCATTGACTTGTCAGCAGCCAGGAAGCGAAATTCCATGAAGTCCATGAACTGGTTTTCAAGGAAATCGTCGGAGATGCATCTGAGCACAGCACACGGAACGTCGTTTCGATAGCATACCTGAGCTACAGCACCGCCCTCCATCTCGCATGCAAGAGCTGAGAACTCATCAGCAACACTTTGACGCATCTCTCTTTGAGCAACAAAGATGTCGCCCGTTGCGATTCTGCCTATCATTACGTTTGTGTCTTTGATGTCCTTGCATGCATAAAATAGCTTTTTTGCTATCTCTTCGCTTACGGGGATGTCAATTCGAGTTTCGTCGTTATACTGAATAAGACCTTTTGGATCACCCATCTGTGTACCGTCAAAATCATGTTGCACACAGTCTTTTGAGATGACTATGTCACCGATTCGAAGCTTTTGTGACACTGAGCCTGCGATACCGCTGTTGATGATGACATCTACGTTATATTTGTCTATCATTATCTGTGTGCTCATAGCGGCGTTGACTTTGCCGATACCGCATTCGGTCATAACGACCTCTTTGCCGTTTATGGTACCGCTGATGTATTTCATCTTTGCAAAAGTTTCTTCCTTTTTGTTGTCTAAAAGCTTTGTCAGCCCCTCAACTTCGATTGACAAAGCACAAATAATACCTATCATTTTCATTCTCCGTTTACTCAAGATTTTTTGTTTCATACATTATCGCTGTGATGCCGGCGAGTGGAGCTGTTTGTGCACGCAGTATTCTTTTACCAAGTGTCGCAGGTATGACGCCGTTTGACTTGAGAAGCTTTATTTCCGCTTCTTCAAAACCGCCCTCTGAGCCTACAAACATCGCAAGACTTTTTGTATTTTCATCGACGATATTTCTGATTTTTTCTCCACCGCATTCATAAAATACGATAGCTTTCTCAAAAGCAGAAGCTCTATTTGCAGCAATGTTTAGTGTGAGCATATCACATACTTTCGGGATGATGCCTCTGCGTGATTGTGATGCAGCGTTATAAGCGATTTTCTGCCATCTGGCAACTTTCTTTTTGAGCTGTTTTTCATCAGGACGGGATATACAGCGAGCAGTAAGCACAGGAACAATTTCACACACCCCTAGTTCCACGGATTTTTGCACAATATCGTCCATTTTATCGCCTTTTGTAAGCGCCATAAAAAGTGTGATCTTGATGCTCGGTTCCTGCTCACACACGGTAGAAGATAGAACTTTGACAAAAACACCGTCAGCAGAAAACGACTCTATCTCACACAGATGACGTCGACCGTCTAAAGTGCATAAGGTCAGCTGTTCACCTGTTTTCATCCTAAGCGATTTTGCAATATGCTTTGCATCTTCGCCGACTATTTCAAATTTTTTGTCAAGTATTTCGTTTGTAAAAAACCACGCCATAGTGTTTCTCCATCTGATTTGTTAAAAAAATAATAACAGAACTTGTCGCAGATTGCAATATTTCAGGAATGATGTTAGAATACAAACAATAAAAGAATTTGCAAAGGGTGATATGTATTGACCTTTGTAATGGAAAAACTCAAAGGAGAAAGCCGACTCATGAAAGCACAGGAATTTTTAGAAATTTTAGAAAATGAGGGTATAAATATAGACAAGCTGCCATCTATGGTGGTAGAAGCTCTAAGTAAAAAAGGACTCAAAATCGCAACAGCAGAAAGTTGTACAGGCGGTATGATTTCATCGCTTATCACTGATATCAGCGGTAGCTCCTCTGTGTTTGATTGTGGTGTGTGTACTTATGCAAACCACATCAAGCATAAGCTTCTAGGGGTGAAAGAAGAAACGCTTTCTACCTACGGTGCAGTCAGCGAAAAAACCGCTATGGAAATGGCACGTGGAGTCAGACTGCTCTCAAATGCGAGTATCGGCATCTCAACTACTGGTATTGCAGGCCCTATGGGTGGTTCACAGTACAAACCTGTGGGACTTGTGTACATTGGTATCAGTACAAAAGAAAAGCTGCTTTCACACAAGGTGTTGTTGTCTGAGGGGCGTGACCCACAACGTAGGCGTATTCGAGAACTCGCATCTGCTTGCGCACTATATTTCGCTTTGCACGAAATTGACGAAATATAGCAAAAAAGTGTTGTGTTTTTTACCTTTATATGTTAATATACTAATGTATGTTTTACGATGGGGTAGAACATCTAAAAAAGTCCATTTTTTATTTAGGAAATTATACTGACAGGAGTTGATTTTATGGCCAGAGTTGCCGGAATACTCATGCCGATTACTTCCCTTAGTTCACCTTACGGAATAGGTACTATCGGAAAAGAAGCCAGAAAATTTGCTGACTTTTTGAAAGCTTCAGGTCAAAAGATATGGCAGATCCTGCCTGTAGGTCCGACCAGCTACGGTGATTCACCGTATCAGTCTTTCTCGACCTATGCAGGTAACCCTTATATGATCGACCTTGATACACTCGTATCAAAAAAGCTTTTGAAAAAAGCACAGCTTAACAAGTACGATTGGGGTAGCGATAGCGGTTACATCGACTACGAAAAGATTTATAACAATCGTTTTGAGGTTCTTCATATTGCATATGATAACTTCAAGAAAAATGAAGATCAAAAAGCATTTAACTCATTCAAGCGCAAGAATTCTTCATGGATTAAGGACTACGCTCTTTATATGGCAGTGAAGAAGGGCTTTGATATGCAGGCTTGGACACAGTGGCCTGATGAAGCTATCAAACTCCGTGAAGAATCAGCTATCAGAAAATATGAGCGTAAATATAAAGAAGAAATTGACTTCTGGAAATGGGTTCAGTTCGAATTTTACACACAGTGGGAAGATTTCAGAAACTATGTGAACTCACTTGGTATCCAGATTTTAGGTGATATGCCTATCTATGTTGCTATGGACAGTGCTGACACTTGGGCTAACCCTGATGTGTTCTGGCTTGACGAAAACAGAGAGCCTGTATGCGTAGCAGGTTGTCCACCGGATTATTTCTCAGAAACAGGTCAGTTGTGGGGTAACCCTCTTTATGACTGGGAATATCTCAAGATCATGGGATATGACTGGTGGGTTGATCGTGTAGCAGCTGCTTCAAAACTCTTTGATATCACCAGAATCGACCACTTCAGAGCGTTTGATACTTACTACGCTATTCCTTATCCTGCTGAAAATGCTATAGGCGGTGAGTGGAAGCAGGGCCCTGGTATTGATTTCTTCAATAAGCTCAGAGAAGAGCTCGGCGATATTCCTATCGTTGCAGAAGACCTGGGCGAGCTTTTCGACAGCGTAAAACAGCTCTTAAAAGATTCAGGTTATCCTGGTATGAAGGTGTTGCAGTTTGCTTTTGGCGACGAAGAAAACGACTTCTTACCTCACAAATATACAGAAAACTGCGTAGTTTATACAGGTACACACGACAACGATACTATCGTTGGTTGGTTGAACACTGCACCACAAAGTGAAATCGACTTTGCTCGTCGTTATTGTCAGATCAGCGAAGGAGATGACTTTGCATGGAAGCTCATCGAAACAGCATACAAGAGCGTTGCTAATTACGCTATTGTTCAGATGCAAGATGTGCTCACGCTGGGCAGCGAAGCCAGAATCAACATTCCATCCACTCTCGGTGGCAACTGGACATGGAGAATCAACCCTGATATGCTTACTAAGGAATTATCAAATAGACTTTACGATTTAGCACAAACATACTCAAGATTGGAGGAAAACTAAAATGGGTATAACAATGGAACAGCTTACCACAATCGCTAAAAGTGAATACTGCAAAAAGCCAAAGGAATTGACACTTGAGCAGCTTCACTTTGTACTTGGTAAGGCTATTATGGCGGAAATCACAGACAACTGGCAGAAATCTCAGAAAAAACATGCTAAAGAGAGAAGAGCTTACTATTTCTCAGCTGAGTTTCTGATGGGCAGAATGGTTTATAACAACCTTTACTGCCTTGGTATTCTTGACGAAGTAAAAGACCTTTTGAAGAGTAAGGGTATGGACATCAACGTATTCGAAGATGTTGATGATATGGCTCTTGGTAACGGTGGTCTTGGTCGTCTTGCAGCTTGCTTCCTTGATTCAGCTGCTACACAGGAGGTCCCACTCGACGGTTACGGTATCCGTTATAAGTACGGTCTGTTCAAACAGCTTATCGAAGATGGTTATCAGGTTGAGGTAGCTGACCACTGGCAGAAGTTTGAAGACCCATGGTCAGTAAGACGTCTTGACGAAGCAGTTACAGTTAAGTTCGCTGATTCATCTGTTGTTGCTGTACCTTATGATATGGCTGTTATCGGCTATGGCACTAAGAACATCAACACACTTAGACTCTGGCAGGCTGAGCCTGTTGAAGAGTTTGACTTCATTTCATTTAACAACGGTCAGTATGACCAGTCAGTAAAATCTAAGAACGATGCTGAGAACATCTCTAAGGTTCTTTATCCTAACGATAACACCTATGAAGGAAAAGTACTCAGACTCAAGCAGCAGTACTTCTTCTGTTCAGCATCACTTCAGGATATCATCAAGAGATACAAAGCTAAGTACGGCAACGACTTCTCACACTTTAGTGAGCACGCTGCTATTCAGCTTAACGATACTCACCCTGTATGCTGTATCCCTGAGCTTATCAGACTTTTAGGCTTAGAAGGCATCGGTTTTGAAGAGGCATTCCAGATCGCTCAGAAGACTTTTGCTTACACTAACCACACAGTTATGGCAGAAGCTCTTGAGAAGTGGGATATTTACCTCATGCGCAACGTTATTCCTGAGGTTTACGCTGTTATTGAAAAGATCAATGAGCGTCTTTGGAACGACTTCAAGGGCAGAGGCATGTCTGACGACGTTATCCACAAGATGTGCATCCTTTCTGATGACAGAGTTCACATGGCAAGACTTGCTATTTACGGTTCTTCATACGTAAACGGTGTTGCTTGGATTCATACAGAAATCTTGAAGAACGACGTATTAAACGACTGGTACAAGATTTATCCTGAAAGATTCCAGAACAAGACTAACGGTATCACCCAGCGTAGATGGCTCGGCCTTTGTAACCCTGAGTTGTCAGAGTTCATCACAGAGCGTGTTGGCAACGGATGGCAGAGAGATATGGCTAAGGTTGACAAGCTCGCTGAAAAGATCGACAAAGATGCTGTCAAGGCATTCAACAAGATCAAAGCTACAAAGAAAAAGCAACTCGCAGCTTATGTTAAGAAGATGGAAAACAAAGAAATCAATCCTAAGTTCATCTTCGACGTACAGGTTAAGCGTCTCCACGAGTACAAGCGTCAGCTTTTGAACGCTTTCTCTATCATGTGGATCTACTTCATGATCAAAGACGGCAAGTTGCCTGATTTTGAGCCTACATGCTTTATCTTTGGTGCTAAGGCTGCTCCTGGTTACAGAAGAGCTAAGGCTATCATCAAATATATCAACGAGATCGCTGATTTAGTAAATAACGATCCTGATACAAAGGACAAGCTTCAGGTTATCTTTGTTTCTAACTACAACGTATCTTACGCTGAGAAGATCGTTGTTGCTGCTGATGTTTCAGAGCAGATTTCTACAGCAGGTACAGAGGCTTCAGGTACAGGTAACATGAAGTTTATGTTCAACGGTGCCGTTACACTCGGTACTTACGACGGTGCTAACGTTGAGATTACACAGGCTGCAGGCGAAGAGAACGAGTACATCTTCGGCGGCAGAGTTGAAGACATCGAAAATCTCAAGAAAAACGGTTATGATCCAAAGGCTATCTACATGACTAACCCAATGCTCAAGAGAGTTGTTGACACACTTATCGACGGTACATTTGACGATGACGGTGCTCAGGGTGAAGGCAGCTTTGCTGAACTCCACAATGGTCTTGTAAATGGTACACACTGGCACATCGCTGACCACTACTTCCTGTTCTATGATCTTCCTATGTACGTTGAGGCTAAGCTTCAGGTTAATAAGGACTACAAGGACAAGAACCTCTTTGGTACAAAGTGCTTACAGAACATCGCTCACTGCTCACAGTTTAGTTCTGACAGAACTATCCTCCAGTACGCAAAGGAACTCTGGATGGTTAAATAATCATCATTACTATATGATACAAAGCAAATCCCCGCTCATTCGAGTGGGGATTTTTTGTCTAAATTGCATTTTTTGTTGACTAATTATTACAATAATGTTACTATGAAAATGTATAAAAATCTTGGAGGTAAGATTATGAAAAAAATACTTTCTATTCTGCTTGCACTTACCATTTTATCATCTGTATTTATGTGTATGAGTTTTTCAGCTTCTGCTGAAGAAAGTGATGTTCTTGCTATCACTGTAGATGGCGTTACAACGAATGTACCAGTCGGCGAGAAATTCACTTATACATATGCACTAACAGATATTGTTTTGATGAATACCGAGGCAGTGCTGAGATTCGACAGCGACTATGTCAGCGTCGAGTCACTCGACAAAGAAGATGAAGGCTACGATGCTTTCTTTGAAGAATGCTTCCCACTGGTATACCAGTCTGCTGTTGCTAACTTTGATCTGGAAGACAGACTTTTGTACAATTTCTCTACTTCTAACAAGTACAGATTTGAAGGCGAGCAGGTGCTTGCAACATTTGAGTTTACTGCTTTAGTAGCTGGTGAAACTACAATAAAAATGGATATCATCGAGATGGTGGGACCGGATAGTGAAATCTATGTTGAAAAGTCTGCTAACGGTGGTATTGTCAAAATAGATGTTCCATATACAGAGTATCTTACATATGTAGCTCCTGAAGTTCCAACTGAGGAGCCAACAGAAGAGCCAACAGAGGAACCAACAGAGGAGCCAACAGAAGAAGCAACAGAGGCTCCAACAGAAGTTGAAAAGCCAAAGAAGGTTGAAAACATCACTACAAACCCAACAGCTACAAATATGGGCTTCACATGGGATGCAGTTGAAGATGCGTTCAAGTACTGGGTATATAGATACAACGAAGAAACAGACACATGGGCATCAGCAGCTTCAGCATATACAAATGAAGCAGTTGTTAAGCTTCTCGAAGCTGACACTGAGTACCAGTTCAAGGTGATCTGTAAGTTCAACGATGGTACAATGATGTCGCTCAATGATGCAGATATTATTACAGCTAAGACATCAGAACCAGTAGCAACAGGTAACATCTCAGGTGTAGCAGACGTAGTAGAAGCTACTGTTACTTGGGACGCTGTTGAAGGTGCAACAAAGTACTGGGTATATAAAGCAACAGCAGAAGACGGTCCGTTC
>JAZQFT010000007.1:0-6793 GCA_045539655.1 Ruminococcus sp.
TACTGCAAGAATGATACCGATGATACCGATTACTGTTGCAGGAACTGTCTTAACACCAAGACGGTTTGTCAAGATACCGTAAATGATTGCCAAAACGATGAACAATAAGGAAATCATTGCTGTTGTCTGGTTACCGGTAGGGTTAGTGTTGATACCAAAGCCGCCTTCAGCAGTCATGAAAGTACCAGCTACTACGTTAACGAAGGATGCGATTACCAGAATCAATACGAGAAGTGCAAAGATAATGAATAATCTCTGAGCTCTCTTACCCATAGATGTCTTAATGATTTCACCTACAGATTTTCCGCCATGGCGCATGGAAGCGAACAGGGAACCGAAGTCCTGAAGACCGCCAAAGAAAATACCACCAACTACACACCAAAGGAATACGGGAACCCATCCGAAGATAGATGCCTGGATAGGACCATTGATAGGACCTGCACCAGCAATAGATGCAAACTGATGACCGAAAACAACGCTCCTTGGAGCAGGTTCGTAGTCAACACCATCTCTCTGCTCGTAAGCAGGAGTTTTTCTGCTAGGGTCTATTCCCCACTTCTTTGCAATCCATCTGCCGTAAAGCACATAAGCTAAGAACAACACGGCAAGGGATATAAGCATAATAGTTATACCGTTCATATAATCCTCCTTAAACTTAGAGTATCAAAACCGATTTAATCGAAACCGCAGTTTATCGATAATTTTATTATATTACTATGCTTTTTCTCACGCAAGTATTTTGTTGTATTCTTTGATTACTGTAGGTCAGATTTTGACGGGGTGAATTCGCTTGACTTAAATGTGTATAAGAGTTAACATACAAGTGAGCTATATTGCAATTATCATTTACAGGAGGTTTGTTATGATTGAACTAAAAGAATGTTGTAAAGTTCCGTTTCCTGAAAAACTTTTCGAAGAATATGAAGTCAGAGAAACTGCGATATATGCTAATGTCAACACTTCTAAAATTCTTGATATAATGAAGCGTTTTATCGAAATGCACGATGAACCTCTGTTCTTTATTCTGGAACTACCTTGCCAAGAAGATGATGGTGGCATCACACAAGAAAGAACTTTACTAAACACTACAAACGATTGCGATGTATACTTCATAGACGGACTTAACGGTGAACAAGCAAAACATATAGTTGATGCACTCGGTAAGTTTCTTATTAAAGACGGTATGAACACATTCGGAATCGGTGGACATATATCTCACGAAGAAATCCTTTTCGGCAAGTACAATGTGACAACAATCTATACCAAGAACGCTGAATCATACTTTGAGGTTTTAGACGAATTCGGTATCACAAAAACTGATAATCTTGTAACAGCGTGGGACACCTTCGACCCTGTACACGGCGGAGAATGTGAGTTATACGTTTCAAAAGAAACAGGCAACACAATTTACGGCATACCTGAAATGTATAAAGAATACGGAATGTATCTTTATGAATCTCGTAAAGAGTCTGACGAAGGACTTAGCAAAGAAATCACATTTGAAGAGCTTGTCGGTAAAGTTCTTTTAGTCGGCATTACATATTACACACATGACGAAGAATTCATCGAACAAAAGCAGTTTTACGGAACAGTAATACAAGCAGACGAAAACGTTATTTGCGTTGAGCAAAAAGATGGAACTAAGTTTACATTACCTCCTGATTTAAGTTCAACCCAAAGAGCTAAAAAAGGAGAATACAAACTCCGCTGTAACGGAGAAATTATAGTAAACCCTGACTTTCTTGCAACATGGAATTTGATTAAACCAGAAGACAATTAAAGCTAACTCCCCTGATGATTCATCTATTCATCAGGGGAGTTTTTTATCTCTATTCTTTGATTACAGCAGGTCAGATTTTGAGGTGGTAAACTGCTTGACTTAATGTATATTCTAAGCTAATATACAACAAACAAGTACTCCCTGAGGAGGTGTTTTTGAACATCTTCTCAGGGAGTTTTTACGACCACAGTTTGTCCCACTTCTGGAACTGGAGTACATGGAAACAGTGTAGATAAGAGTGCTAAAGAGTATGCTTTCGCGTAGCAAACACCACTATATGTAGTGGTTAGGGCTAGAAATAAACGGAATATATTGTTCTTTCCGTCTTTGGGACCAGGATGCCGCAGGTCCAAGTCCTGTCACCTCGACCATAAAAAGAGCAGATACTCATTAGAGTGTCTGTTCTTTTTACATTTAAATATAGCACAGGACTTGAACCTTAAGAAGGCTTTGAGCGTTAAACAAAACAGTATGGATTACTGTTTTGTAGTGAAAAGGTGCGAAGTCGGGTACCGAATGCGTCAGCATTGGGTCGGCAAGCAGTAAAGGTTTTATGAAGTAAAAACTTTGTCCTGTCACCTCGACCATAAAAAGAGCAGATACTCATTAGAGTGTCTGTTCTTTTTACATTTAAATATAACACAGGACTTGAATCTTAAGAAGGCTTTGAGCCTTAAACATACAAAACCGCCGTGGCTTCAATAATGTGCCCCCCTGTCAAGTAGACAGCGTAAAAAATAAAAAGAATACGATAATTAAACAAGATTCTTTCATCTCCCCCTGCTGCGCAGCAGGGGGAGATTTTTCGTCACGCGACGGTGGCGAAGTAATACTCGCAAGGTGTCATGCAATTCAAACGCTTTTGATAACGTCGAGTATTGTAAAAGTGTATGTAGTTTTCAATAGCGGAAACGAGTTCTTCGCGGCTCGTAAACTTTTTAAGATAGTACATTTCGGACATTAAGATACCCCACCAGCCCTCCATCGGTGCATTGTCAAGGCATCTTCCAACACGTGACATACTCTGAATCATGCCTGCATTAACGAGTTTTTGGTGAAACACCTTGTTGGTGTACTGAAAACCACTATCGCTATGAAAGATCGGCTTAGCATTTGGATAAAGACTTGTTGCTTCATCAAAGGTGGTAAAGACCAATTCATTGTTGTTGCTATCACCGATCTTGTATGCAATGATACGTCTATCGTATAAATCAAGGATTGCGGAAAGATAAAGTTTTTTCACTTCCGGACCAACGTAATACTTGAATTCCGTAACGTCGGTAACATAGATTCGTATGAACTTCTTCTTTTTTTCTTAAACTGTTGCACTTGATAGTATAATTCACCTTCAAAAAAACAGGCGGATACGCTTCAGCGTATCCGCCTGAGTTTATATGTACCTAAGTGATATTACTGAGCGTCAAGCTCTGCCTCTACACTCTCAACCCATACAAGTACATCTTCATACCAAGCCATCATCTCATCGAGTTTTTCCTGGCTGATTTCTTCCTCGCCTTCAAGGAGTTCCTTGTGCTGGAGCATTACGTCTGCCATCTCGTTGAGTGTGTCAAAAACTTCCTGTGCATATGCATCAGGGTTAGCGTTAACCTCGTTTGCTAAAGCGTCAAACGCAGCACTAGCCTCGTTGAATGCATCAATAGCAGGCTGTCTATCAGGACCGCCACAAGCTACCAGAGCAAAGCACATAATAACAGCAAGTAAAAGGGCAACTAATCTTTTCATTTAGTTTCATCCTCCTAAAAAAATTTAGCCATTCAGCTTAGTAAAATTATACGCTCTTTTGTCAAAAAAAGGCTCATAGCCGTCTAAACCATACCGCAAGAGTATTGAATCGACAGTAAAGCAGGTTGAACGTGCAAACACGTTCTATATTGTTCTATAAAAGCAAAATGTAGTGACCAAGATACACAACCACAGGTTGCGCAAAGCTCAGTCACTACATATTTACTGATTAATTATTCTTAAAGACTTCTCAGGTGCAAATTACTCTGCAATCCAAGGTGTGCCGTCTTTTTTCTCAAATTTGCCTGTGCAAACTTTGATAAGGTCAACTAACCAACCAATACCAAAGCAACCGCCTGTCAGAAGCCATACAATACCTGTACCAGCTTTGCCAGCCATGAAACGATGAACGCCAAGACCACCTAAGAAAAATGTGATAAGAATAGCAGCTGTTTTACTCATAGTTTTACCCTCCGTTTTATTATGTAGCCTATGACCTGAATACACAGTCATATGACTTGACTACATTATAAAGCATTTGTACTTAAAAAGAAGTCAAACGTCCCCAATCGCACCTCACCTGCACCGAATCGACAGTATGTGACAGTTCATCAGAGAGATACCCTGAAAATGAACTTTGAGTCCTGCACCGCAAAGCTATATACGCCCTTATAGCGACGTACAATGGCACAGATACTCTGCACTCCGATTCCGTGGTCGGGCTGTTCAGACACAGGGATTCCGTTTCTGAAACGTATATTTTCTTCACACGGATTTATCACCTGTAAAAAGAGCTTTCCGTCGCATTCATAAAACTGCACATCAATTGTACAGTTGACACCTTTTGCAGCAATAGGTGCGCAGGCATTGAGTGCGTTTTCCAACGCATTTGAAAGCAGCACACACAAATCTATGCCCGATATCATAATCACCTCAGGAAGTGTTCCCTGAATTTTCATTTCAACTTTAATCTTTTCTGCACGACCGACAAAGGCTGACAGAATAAGATTTGCCGCATCGTTTTCACAGTAACGCTGCACCTTCTGTGAGTCGATTTCCTGACAAATTGAGGCTATGTATCGTTGAGCCTGTTCCTCTTGTGAATCAGCGATACACTGAGAAATATACTGTAAATGATGGCGAAGATCGTGGCGATACTGTCGTGTAAGCTCCTGAGATTCACGCAGGGCGTTGATTTCTCGTGCTGACTGATTTATCTGAATGCTAAGAGTATTCTCTACCTGACGGTGCTGTGATTCCTTTTGTTGCTGATTGTGATAATACACCAGAAACAGCAGATATGCCAGACAAAATACAAACGGCATAAATTCAGCTACCACAGGGTTACCGCTATGCAGAATATCTGTATATATCACGGTGCTGTAATCAAAAACATAGTACAAAGCAGGTATTATTACAAAATGCCACTGCAGCTTTATCGGCTGATTGCTCAGCTTTCGTACCGATGGTGCAATAAAGTACATCACAAACAGTAACAACGGCACAGTAATAATCAGCTGAGCAGCGCCTTGTAACATTTCATTGCCCGACACCACAGTGACTGTTAACAGCGCAATCCATCTTCTGAGCTGGCAACACAGATATGCTAAAAGAACTGATATCAAGGACCACAAAAATCTTTTTGTCAGAATATACAGCGACAGCACCAGAGTCAGATGAACAACATACGGATAAAGCAGTCGCATCACTTCAAAACCGAAAAAATAACTAACGATGCCCTGCAACAATAAAATCACCGACACACAGCAGTAAATAAGCAGTCGCCTGCGTCTGGTGCTCAGACAATCGCAAAAGGACGCTGACAATACACTGCCGAAGATGCTCACAGCAATTCCATCTAATAAAAACAACCAGTTGCTCATATCATCACCTGATTCTTTTTAAACATATATTCAAGATAAGCGTCTTTTACTTCGTGGTATTTTCCTCTTGGTATCGGTAGCTGTACCATACTTGTCGTCGTGACAGATTTGTATGAAAGATGCTTTATGTGTTCCAGATTTACAAGGTAGGAACGGTGAAAACGCAGAAAACCTCCGTGAGATTCCAGATGTTTGCTCAACTCATCAAGACTGCCACTGCACTCTAAAACCTCTGTGTTTGTCAGGTGAATCAACAGCGTGCGATGAATAACCTCGCAATATTCAAGATGCTGTAGCCTGATACGCGTAATTCCGCTTTTGCACCTGAGAATCAGGCTGTCTGCCTGCTCTTTTTCGCACGATAAAACAACAGAATCCATCAGATGGAAAAAGACTTCTTTACTGATAGGCTTGAGCTGATAGAAATACGCCCCCACCGCATATGATTCCACCGCAAACTCAGATGATGTGGTCACAAAGATAATCTTGACTTCCTTGTCATACTTTCTGATTTCCGCTGCCACATCGATTCCGTTCTCTTTTGGCATAATGATATCAAGAAAAATTATATCGTAACGTGCACCTTTTTCGATTTCAAACAACAGATTAAAAGGACTGTCAAAAGTAACATATTCAATTTCCCGGTTGCTCTGCTGTCGATAATTATCAAGATGTGCGCAAAGGTCGTTCAAATCAGAAGCCACGTCATCACAAAGCGCTATTTTTATCAAGTCTATCCACCTCCACACTTCAGGTAATCTTAAAAGACAATTTTATTCTAGCATAAAAATATTTCGAGCACAACTACTTGTTGCCATGTACTAACCGCACTGTTTTTCTTTGTGCCTGTAAGCGACAAATACCACCGCAAATAACGATAAATGCACTTTTTGTCTTTGACTTGTTTTCGCCATTATACTTTCATATTGACTAAAACTGCAATCAACTGCAGACCAATTACAATAGCTAAAACAAGCAATGCGATAGCTATAACTGTGTTCACTATAGTTGGGAGTTTTGTGTATCTAAGCATTAGTCCAAGCAAGACAGCAAAGACGATGAACATAATAGAAGTAGTTGCAACTGCACCGTTTGCTACGATGTTCGCACTTTTTACTCCGTCAGTTACTGTATATCCCATAAATGTGCCTGCAACAATATCTGCAAAAGCGCTACCACAAGAATACAAAACAGCCACACAAACAGCAGGAACATTTTCTTTCCTGTTTTACCGATGTAATTTTCGATTATGTATCCGATACTTCTGCCCTTGTTTCTGACAGAAGCGTACATAGAAACAAAGTCCTGTACAGCACCGAAGAACACACCACCGATAAGCACCCACAAAAGCACAGGCACCCAACCAAAAATAGCCGCCTGAATAGGA
>JAZQFT010000008.1:0-65492 GCA_045539655.1 Ruminococcus sp.
ATATTGACGAGGTAAAGGTCTTTGAACCCTCCCTTAACGATATTTTCGTAGAATACGCAGGCGATGCCGCACAGGAGGACTAAGCAATGAAACAGTTTGGAAAAATACTTAAATTTGAACTTAAGAATTATGCTAAGAATAAAGCGTTTGTGGGAGTAACTATCTTCTTGATGGTGGTAATCGCTATCGTTATGTTCTTCCCTCGGATTACTGCCTTATTTGAATCAGACGATACTTCTGATACCACCGCAGACCTTTCCGTTATGCTCGTAAAGGCAGATGATCCTACGCAGGCGGATATGGTAAAAGAAACATTTGCAGCTTCCTTTACAGACTATGACGTGCAGATTACGGATGAGGAAATCAGCGTGATTAAGGATAAAATCACTTCCGGTGATGTGGAGTGTGCTTTTGTAATGAACGGAGCAACCTCATTCACATATTACGTTGATAATCTTTCGATGTACGATATGAACCCCGATATTGCCACCGGTGTACTACAACAGATCTATCAGATGAACGCTATGATAGGTGGCGGTATGTCTCAAGAAGATGCCGCAGGGGTCATGAGTATTCAGATTGACGCTGAGGTGGAAAGCCTTGGCAAAGATCAGATGCAAAACTTCTTCTACACCTACATTATGATTTTTGCGCTGTATATGGTTATTCTGCTTTACGGTCAGATGGTAGCAATGAGTGTTGCAACCGAAAAAAGCTCTCGTGCTATGGAGTTGCTTATTACCAGTGCCAAGCCCATCAATATGATGTTTGGTAAGGTTTTGGCGGCTTGTATGGCGGGTCTTGTTCAGCTTGTTGCCATTTTTGGCTCGGCACTCGTATTCTATAATGTTAACAAGTCTTATTGGGGAGATAACGGAATCATTGACTCTATCTTCAATATTCCCCCTGAGCTGTTTGTGTATATGCTTGTGTTCTTCCTACTTGGCTTCTTGATTTATGCGTTCCTCTACGGTGCTATTTCTTCTACGGTTTCAAAGCTTGAAGATATCAATACAGCTGTTCAGCCTGTAACTTTCCTGTTCCTGTTCGGCTTTATGGTGGTTATGTTCTCGATGACCAGCGGAAGTGTGGATAATGTTTTGATGACAGTTTGTTCCTACATTCCATTTACTTCACCAATGGCAATGTTCACAAGAATTGCTATGAGCACTGTGCCTTGGTATGAGATTGCAATTTCTATCGGCATTTTGGTTGCATCTACCTTTGAAATTGGAATTCTTTCTGCTAAGATCTACCGTGTAGGTGTTCTTATGTACGGTACTTCACCTAAAATCGGCAACATTATCAAAGCTGTTTGGAAAGCATAAAAAATGAAGGGCGTCGCAGAAATGCGACGCCCTTTTGGTGTTGCTATTGAAAAATTAAACAAAATAGTTTATAATGAATATAATACGTATTGGTCCGATATGTGAATTTGAAAGCGAGGGTTTATTTTGCTTTTTAATGTATACTATATGAACTTCTCAAAAGTTTATGAAATTAAAATGATGCTAAGTAACATCATCAAAACAGAAGGCTCAATTGAAACGGAGCAAGGGGATACCATTGATGCTGAAATGCAAGCTAAAATGGGCACAAAATTTTTGAAACTATTTAATGCTGAAGTTGGTGCCGATGTCAAATCAGGATCTTCCGATTCGCAGAAAGTGCTTGAAAATTTCAAGGTAACGATGACAAAGTCATTGATACTTAGTGAAGTTATGGACAAATGCGAGATTATAGCTTCATTCCCTGAAGGTATGTCAGAGGGGCAACTTGTAAGAATTGATAATGTCTCTCTTTCGTTAGAAAATGAAACAGAATTAAGAACTGT
Source organism: Ruminococcus sp. (assembly GCA_045539655.1). Classification (GTDB taxonomy): domain Bacteria; phylum Bacillota; class Clostridia; order Oscillospirales; family Acutalibacteraceae; genus Ruminococcoides. The sequence continues at coordinate 1,835 of JAZQFT010000008.1, forward strand.
AAAGATGTTTTCTAACGGTTCATTTAAAGGTATGAAATTGCCGGAAGCGGGCGGTTTGGATGTGAATAATCTTTTCAATTCAATGTTTAAAGATTATTCCTATAAACTTAAAGGAGAAATAGCAGAAAGCACAGACAAATTGCTTGTTAAAATACCGCTTACTTTCGAAAGTGAGTTTGAAAGTCTTTACAATGTAGATGATTTGTTTATAGGGAATGTTTCAATAATTGGCATCTACAAAGGAAAGACAAAAATTAATAGTTTAAAGAATTCTTTTGAGTTTTTCCAAGAACTTGGACAAGCATCAAGTGATGATGCAGACTTAGAAGTACATAATAGCCAGTATTCCCAGCCAACCGTTATAAAGCTAAAAAGCGAGGATGATGAAAGCGATTATAACTATATTGATTTACTGGCGATTGTGCAGGTGGTACAACCTAAGTCTGATGATGCATCTGCCAAAAAGACAACAAGAAAGAAGAAAGATACGAAGTGAAAAAGATATTATTCTATCATAAGAATCAATTCTTCAACTATAAAAAACAAATACTTTCCGCCGGGGATGAATTGTTGAGTATGTCGCAATTCCTTTCATCACTCAAAATTGAGGAGCTTGATGAAGAAACACAATATTATGTTGATTTATCTTCACTGGCGAGTTTTGTAAAGGCAAACGATACTCAAATGCTTCACTTTGAGCACTTGTTTAATAGTTTTGGGGAAAACATTACTTTTATCTGCGATAAAATCTATGAAAAAGATATTCGTTATATCCTTAGATATATCTTTGATGATTTTGGAGATATTGAAGTAGAATCAGAGGAAATTATATCGGAGCAAGATGAAACTGAATCTGCGAAACCCAAACAAGTCAAGAAAATAACGGATTTGGATGAAACCGAACTTGAGACCTTCTTTGCAGCTTTTAACTCAAGATTATACGGACATGAAAGATTTAAAGAAGAGTTTAAAGAAATTGTTGAGTCTTTTCGTGTCTTTAATAAATTGGGTGAACATAAGATCTTGTCCTTATTTTTGATGGGTGATTCTGGTGTTGGTAAAACAGAAGTGGCACGTTCAATCCATAAAGCATTAGGAAGCAAGTCAAAATTAGCAAAAGTTAATTTTGGTAATTACAGTAGTCACGATGCACTAAATAGTTTGATTGGTAGTCCACTTGGTTATATTGGAAGTGACGGCGGGGAACTCGTTAAACGAATGAGTGAATCTGATGTTGGCCTAATTCTTATAGATGAATTCGAGAAAGCGGACAATGCTGTTTTTAATTACTTCCTTGATGTGCTGGAAAACGGGAAAATTGTGAATTCTCAAGCTGAAGAATACGATGTAAACGGATATATTATCGTATTCACTTCAAACATCAGCAAGGATGATTTTAAAAAGAAAATTTCTCCCGAACTCAGATCAAGATTTGATTATAAAGGGATGTTTAATCTTCTTACAGATGAGGATAAACTAAAGTTCGTTCATTTTAGAGTTAACCAAATTGTTGATAAGTATAAAGAGTTTGTTTCCAAAGATTTACCGGAAAGAATTCATGATGAAGTTGTTGGCGCTATTGATGTTACGCAGTTCAAAAATATGCGTGATCTTAACAAAAAAATAAAAGACACATTTGTTGAAAGAATCAAGGCTATTACTTGAAAAATCAACTACAATGATATATAATGTCATTGTCGGCGTGACAACACGATGACAACAAAAATCTTGACAGTCCGTATTTTACGGATAATCTGAACACTTCCGATAATATGAGTAAAAATACCCATACAAAATTGTTTAAGTCACAGTTTTCGGGAGCGAGTGGGAATAATATCTAATGGCTAACAAGTGCCCGAAATCCCTTGCAAATACAGGGCTTTCGGGCATTTCTGCTATTTGGGAAAATACCGCTGCAACACTTTTGCAACATGCAATGCTAATTTTGCTAAAAGGAATAGTTGCAATTGGCTTTTGAGTTAATAGGAGGTGCCGTATGGGAACTTGGAATACCAGTGTCACAGGAAATGATACAGCAAAAGATTTATATATTGAATACACTGCACCCTTCTATAAGTTTGATGTAGAAGAAGCGTTGAAGCGGATTGATAACTATATTAGGACAGAAATGTTTGACGAATCAGACGAAGAAGAATGGTGTAATTACATTTATTCTCTTGCTGATTTTATGTGGAAGAAAGGAATTTTGACGGATTCCATAAAGGATAAAGTCATAGAAATGATCGACAGCGGTTTTGGCTTGACTCTGTGGACAGAAGCCGGTCAAAAAACTCTGGATTCCCGAAAAAAGAAACTTTCCGAGTTCAAAGGAAAACTACTATCACCGCAACCACCAAAGAAGAAAGTTAAGCCGAATGTGCATACAGAACGAATTTTTGATGATGGAGATATCATTGCTATTCAGTTACAGACAGTAGGAAAACCATATACAGAACAAGAATCAAAACCGATTTCTGAAGAAGATTTTCATAGTTTTGATGGAAAATATGTGTTGATGCAATTGGTGGAGTGTTATGCAAGTTGGACATCAAGCATAGTGCCGGAAATTAAGGATTATTGGGCTTGTTTCCGCTTGTTTGACGGAGTTTATGACACTGTTCCGGAGGATGTGGATTTGATTTCGTTGAGAGATGCACTGATACATCAAGGACAAAAGATAAGTTCTATCTTTACTTGCGAAAGCAATATGCTTTATTTTAAGCGTAGAAATTACAAAGTGATATGTAATCGAAAAGATCTGCTATCGGGTTTAGATACAGGCTCCAACAATTCAATCTTCTGGGGAATCAATAAACCTTGGTCAAATCCCGATTCACAGATTGTAGCGGCTATGGGAAACCAAATTATATGCAAAGAGTTTTCAGGCACGAACGAACAAGTCAAGCATATTTGCCGATATGCAAATCGATATGGAAGATTTGATTACAGTTTGTCCCGAGAAGAAAACGAGGCAAGATACATCACGGAATAAACTAGCATTGCTGAAAAAATCAGCAATGCCATTTCGAACGGTGGAAAACTGTATAGTATATCCTTTGGTAAAGAAATCGGAATCGTTACAGTACATAACGGACACATAGATAATTTATACATCGAAGGGCAGTATCAACGTAATGGTTTTGGAAGTCGTCTTCTTGAGTATGTATTATCAATAAGTGAAAAAAAAGCTTATATGGATGTTCCTGTGTCAAGCAAGGAATTGCTTCATATTTGCGATAAGCTCGGATTGTTAAAAACAAAACGAACCGAGTACACGGTTCGAATGGAAAAGCTATAACCCCAAAGCCACTCGACACCATCCCACAGACAGTTTTGCAACATTTTCTGCAACAAAAATTTTGATAAATGAAATAATGAGTGGAAAAGGGGGCGATATTGCCGTTAGGGATAATATTTAGAGCCCAAATAAGCCAAAGAAGAAACTCAAAAATGAGTGGGAATAATATAAAAATATTAGAAGCTGATGCAGTTTTTTGCATCAGCTTTTTTATATAGTTAAGTTTAGATAAATTTTATCATTAATTATGTGTTATTTATATTAGATTAATTCTTTAAATTTTGACGTTATTGGCTTTTGCTGGAACATCATACACTGTAAAAATCAACGAATCGCCATTTTCTGTTTCTGCGATTAATGGTTATCAGCTAAAGTTACTTTGACGGCAAGTGACAACATACTAATATAAATGGTAATATAAAAAGGTGAATCTAAGTTTTTCCTTACTAAAACATTTACAGGTAATTATTATTCTGTCAAAATGAATAATGAATAAAATTTACGTCAGGTTTATTATAAGATTACTGATAAGTATGACAAATCTGTGAAGTCTAATAATGTTGCTATTAAAAAAAGGTTGAAGCTTTTCTCATAAGTTGAAAGACTTATTTTTTAAATTCAGAGCCTACAAGAAAGTTGATGAAAAAGTTGTATATTGTGGTTGTGGTGAAGTGAAGAGTTTAAAGAGGGAGTGATTGTTTCGCTGATCACACATTCGCTTTTTATGTGCGGTTTGCACAAATTGTTTCTGTCGATTGTATTCAAAATGACGAACGAGAGCTTTATGGGCGCTCGTTTTTGCTTGCGTTTTATTTCTTCGGACAGCGTTGTGCACAACATTCTTTATATATGTTTAGTGCTTTAATGAATTGAGTTATCAGCAATATTGTTGTAAAATAATGTTAGATAGATATATGATATGAGGGAGGTTTTATTATGAGTAAAAGAGTTTTGAGCTTACTTATGATATTTTGTCTTTTGTTATCTTGTTTGTTATCTGCCAATTTATACTCTTTTGAAGCTGATGCAGCAGTAACTTCTGTATTAGCTAATAATGTGCAGGACGGACAGATATTACAGTGTTGGAACTGGTCATTCAATAATATTAAAAATAATATGAGCAAAATTGCGAGTCAAGGCTTTACAGCTATCCAGACTTCACCGGTACAAGCTTCTAAAGAATCAACTAACGAAAGTTGGAGCACAGCGGGTTCAGCGATGTGGGTGTACTATCAACCAATCAGCTTCAGTATTGAGACTAATTACCGCAGTGCACTGGGAACTAAAAAAGAGTTCAAAGCTATGTGTGAAGAAGCTGAAAGATATGGCGTTAAAGTAATTGTTGATACTGTTTTTAACCATCTAGCTAATGCTTATTCCGGAAATTCAATAAATGATCAGATTACTGGCGATATAAAAAACGATGGCAACTGTTGGTATAACGTACACGAGAATATTTCAAATTGGGGCGATCGATACGATATCACTCACAAAAGTTTAGGTGGATTGCCTGACCTTAACACAAGTAACACAAAAATTCAAAACTATGCAATAGGATTCTTGAAAGAGTGTATCGATTGTGGTGCTGATGGCTTCCGTTTTGATGCTGCTAAACATATTGAAACACCTAAGGATAGAGATGGTGTAAAAAGTAATTTCTGGCCAAATGTTCTTGGTGCTGCTACCTCATATGCACAATCCACAAAAGGATTTACACCATATTACTATGGTGAGGTGTTAGACGGTACAGGCGGTGTTGATGTTACTGGTTATACTGACTATATGAGCATTACGGATAACGTATCTAGTAACAATATAAGAAATGCTGTGAATAATGGGAATTCAGGCGATGCATCTAATGTTAGAATTCTTAACGGAGCTCAGAATAACAAAGCTGTTCAATGGAATGAATCTCATGATACCTATAATGATGGCAGTTCTGATTATGTGAATGAAACTGTTCTCAAGAAGACTTGGGCGATAGTTGGAGCTCGTAATGAGGTTTGTGCTATGTATCTTGCACGTCCTAGTAGCAGAAATACCAGACTCGGAAATGCTGATCAGACCGGTTGGACTCATAAAGAAGTTAAAGCCGTTAATATTTTCAAGAACAGGTTTGCCGGACAATCTGAATGCATCTCTACTTCTAACAATATTCTATATAACGAGCGTGGCAACAGTGGTGTTGTTTTAGTCAATGTAAGCGGTGGTGCTACAAGCGTTTCTGTTGACGCTAAAAAAATGGCAAACGGTACATATAAAGAGCAAATTACTGGAAATACCTTTACAGTATCGAATGGTCGTATCACTGGTAATATAGGCGACACGGGTATTGCTGTTGTATATAATGAGACACAAACACCTACTGAAAAACCAACTGAGGAACCAACACAGAAACCTGTAGAAAAATGTCTTGTTGGTGATGCAGATCTTAACGGGAAAATTGCTATTGTTGATGCGTCCGTGATACAGCGCTATTTAGCTGAAATTGATACTTTCTCTGAAAAGGCAAGAAAATGTGCTGATGTTGACGTGAGTGGAAAGATTTCCATTACTGATGCTACTTTGGTACAGCAGTATTTAGCTGACATTATTGCAAACGGTTCTAAGTGTGGTCAGTATGTTGATTATAGTGGTGGTGACGTTGTTGTACCTACTCAACCTGTTACTGATCCAACAGAAGCTCCTACAACAAAACCGATTGTACTAGGTAATTATATTTATTATAAGAATAACGACAACTGGGGAGAAGTAAAGGTATATTACTGGAATGATAATGATACTAATATGACTAGTTGGCCTGGTATTCACATGGAACCGATTGGTGATAATGTTTATAAAGCTGAGATTCCTGAACATGCAAAATATGTTGTTTTTAATAATAATAATCAGGGTTCGCAGTCACAGGACATTACTCTTATGGGTATGAATAAAATTTATGATAATGGAACCTGGAAGGATTATACAGGTTAATTTATATCAGAACTTTAGGATTTATATAATAAAAGCACGCTGGAAAGTTTTTCTGGCGTGCTTTTTTTGATTGTCAGTATTTGAACTTAGCTAATATGCACAATTTGTACGGGTAAATTTTAGTGTTAATAGACGTTGAAATATTTATTTATAATATTGTAAAATCAAAGTGTATAAATGTATTGCTTAACGCATGATGGAGGTTTGTTATGATAAAAAGAATCCTTTGCTTAGCGATGACCATTTGCTTGTTGATATCTTGTGTTGTAGTTGGGGAATATGTATCTGTTGATACTGACGCTGCTACAATAAATTATGGACTTGTTGATAATGTTCAATATGGACAGATACTGCATTGTTGGAACTGGTCTTTTGATAATATAAGAAAGAATATGCAACTTATAGCCAGTCAGGGATTCACAGCAATTCAAACTTCTCCCATCCAGTCCTCTAAGGAATCTACAAGAGAATACTGGAGCACTGTGAATAACTCGGCGTGGGTATACTATCAGCCTATTAGTTTCAATATTGAAACTAATTCCTGGAATGCTCTTGGCACAAAAACTGAGTTTAAAGCTATGTGTGAAGAGGCGCATAAATATGGCGTCAAAGTTATTGTAGATACCGTTTTTAACCATATGGCAAACGATTCTTCTGAAAACACTATCAATAACCAGATTACAAGCGATCTAAGAAACGATTCCGGCTGTTGGTATTCGGTCACATGGAACACATCAAACTGGGAAGATAGATACGATGTTACTCATAACTGTCTGAGTGGTTTTCCGGATTTAAATACTAGTAGTAGCAAGGTCCAGAACTATGCGATTGGCTTTTTGAAAGAATGTATTGATGCAGGTGCAGACGGATTTCGTTTTGATGCAGCAAAACATATCGAAACTCCTGCTGATGCTTCAGGAACAGCGAGTGACTTTTGGCCTAATGTTTTAAATACAGCTACATATCACGCTCAGCAGACCAGAGGTATTACTCCGTATTATTATGGCGAAATTTTAGGTTCACCGGGTGGTGGTTTGAGTATATCTGCCTACACGGATCATATGAGTGTTACTGATAGCTCAACAGGTAACAATATTCGTAACGCTATAGCGAGCGGTAACGCAAGCGGTGCGTGCATAGCAAATATTTCTAATGGTGCTGCTCCACTGAAAACTGTCCAGTGGAACGAGTCTCATGATACATATTATGCTGATAATGATTCTATATGGATTTCTAATGATAATATGAAGAAAACATGGGCTATCGTTGGTTCACGTGCGCAGGTTTGTGGTCTTTATCTAGCACGTCCAAACAATAATGATACTACAATGCTCGGTGATGCAGATATCACTGCGTGGGCTGATAAGGAAGTTAAAGCTATAAACCGCTTCAAGAATTATTTTGCAGGTCACGGTGAATATATGGCTTATTCAGGCAATATTGTATATAACGAGCGTGGCAACACTGGTGTTGTTCTTGTTAATACAAGCGGTGGCACAACTTCTGTATCTGTTCCTGCCCATAGAATGTATGATGGTGTTTACACTGACGCTATAACAGGTAACCATTTTTCAGTTTCAAACGGCAAAATTAGTGGCACTATCGGTGATTCGGGTATCGCTGTTGTATATAGCTATCCGTCAACTGTATATGCAAATAAATCTTCACAAGCCTATAGAGGTGATACTCTTGATGTTACATTAACATATAATGAGGCTACTGGTGGTACATATACTATCAACGATGATTATACACAGCAGTTCATAAACGGCGATGAAATTTCTGTTGGATGCGGTGCAGAATACGGTGAAGATATTGAAATGTTGATCACTGCTTCAGGTGGTACGACTACGGATTCAATTACACGTACATATAAAAAGTTGCATCCTGACACGCAGCTTAAGATGTTTTTCAATAACTCTAGCAAAAACTGGAGTACTGTCTATGCGTATGTTTATGACAAAGATGGAAACAAAAATAAAAGCTGGCCTGGAATTGAGATGACCTATAATAGTACTCTCGGACTTTATGAATACGATGTACCTGCCGGTTTTGAAACCTCAAAGGTTGTTTTTAATGACGGACAAGGAAACCAGACTCCTTCTTCAGGCGGGCATTCTTTTAACGCTTACACGTCAATATATAAAAACGGTAGTTTTTATGGATACAATACGGGTATTGAAGGTAACTTGTATTTCAAACCGTCAAACTCGTGGAAGTCTGATAACGCACGCTTTGCTGTGTATGTCTGGAATTCTAGTGGTAATGCATGGATTGATCTCAAGGATACTGATGGTGATGGCGTATATGAAGCTATACTACCAAATGGTATATGGAACGAATGTATTTTTGCTCGTATGGATCCATCAACATCATCTAATAATTGGGATAATATCTGGAACCGAACTGGCGATATGGGTATCTCAAATAATCATAATTATTTTAAAATTGCTGATGGTTGGGATACATCAGAAGGTGGCTGGTCAATTATTGATAATTCAGTAGTAGGAACAGCTACGGATGCACGGCTGGTTGGTACTTTTAACTCGTGGGATAAGACGGCAAATCCATTTATTTATACTGACTACAACATTGCACAAACTAAGATAGATTTACCTGCTGGTACATATACATTTAAGATGTTGAAGAATGATAATTGGTTTGGAAATCCAGGCGTTATCAATGATGATACATCAGGAAATGGCTGGAGAATGTGCAAAAATGACACAGAAAATTGTACATTGAATGCAACTGGCGGTACATATACTTTTACTCTTAATACAGAAACGTTGAGAATTACTGTTCATTTTGAACAAGGTGAAGTCGTAGTGCCGACTGTATCATCTACACAAACTCCTACTACTGAGGAAACTTTAACTGATGAAGATAATACAGATGAAACAGTTACACCTACTCAGTCCAATGTTAAAGCTGGTTATTATCTTGTTGGTACTCTAGATGGCCAGGATTGTTGGGACGTTTCTTCATTAACAGAGGATAGAATGTTTGGCGTAAATCCATATAACGATGGAGAGTATATGCTTGACTATACATTTGTGAAGGGAGACGAAGTGAAAGTAGTGTACTATGATGGAAATAGTATTACTAGATGGTATAATAGTTCAGGCGATAATTACTCGATTGGTAGTGCCAAAGCTGGTAATTGCTCTGTTTATTTCAGACCTACAGGTAATACAGCTTGGTCGTACTACTACTTTACTGTATTACCAAAAACTATTGAAGAAACAAAAGAGCCTACATCTGCTCCGATAGTTGCTCCAACTGTTATATCAACTGAATCCGAAACTGTTCCTGCTGGCTACTACATTATCGGCATCTTGAACGGAGAGGATAAATGGGGAATAGCAACACTTTCTGAAGAGAGATTGCTCAAAGAAAATCCAAACAATCAGGGCGAGTATATGTTGGAATATACATTCGATCTCGGCGATGAGCTTAAGGTTGTACATTATGATGGTAATGACTATACAAGATGGTATAACAGTTCTGGTGACAACTACGCAATAGGTAGCACAAAGGCTGGTCCTTGCACTGTTTATTTCAGACCTGAAGGTAACAATAACTGGTCATATTTTTATTTCACTGTTATACCTAGAACAGTTGAAGAAACTCAAACTCCTACTGTAGAAACTGAGATTTTGGGAGATGCTGATGACGACAAAATCTTAACTGTTGTTGATGCTACTCTTATTCAGATGTATCTTGCTGAAAAATACGACTTGAGTATTTCGGGATTGAAGAATGCTGATTATAATCAGGACGGCGTAATTAGTATTACAGATGCAACTTGTATTCAGTGCAAATTAGCTAATATACCATTTTAATCAATATACACATAAAAAAGCGACAGAAAATCTGTCGCTTTTTTACTGTATTTTTTCTTTGTATTTTTCAAATAAATAACACAGTGTGTTTTTGCTGTGACTATCACTTGACAAAATGAATTTTGCTCCCAAGCTTTTAAGATAACTATATATATCTGAAGAAGGGTAGGGGGTAGAGCGATATCCTCTTGATATAGCACCTGTATTAATTTCAAATAGCTTGTTATGGGTGACAAGTTTGTCACACGCTTTTTTGTATGCATTTATGTATCTAGCATCTTTTTCATTAAACAGCTCACCATTCTCGTTGAATTTGGAAATCAAATCAAAGTGACCGATGATATCAGCGTTTGTTTTATTTATTATATCTGCAACTGTATCATAATAACATTCTATAAGTGCGTAAACATCGCCATCAAAATGTTCATCGATAGCATTTTTAAGAATTTCTACGGACTCATCAACAGGAATATAGTTGTCATCAATTTTAAGATAGTGCACAGAACCAATGATGTATTCATAATCTGTTGTGTCTTCATCGCTATAGTAATCCTGTTCTATACCTAATAAGATGTTGATTTTTCCACTATATTCTTTTTTTAGTTTTAAAACTTCACTTTTATATGATGAGATATCATCTTTTTTTATACAGTAGCTTGTATCGAAAGAGGTGAAAGAGTGGTCAGAAAAACCTAATGTTCCTACACCATTGTTTATTGCAAATTTTACTACTTCAAGTGGTGTGTTTATACCATCACTATATGTAGTGTGAATATGCAAGTCAAATTTATTCATTATGTCATTTTCTCCTGCTTTACTTTATGGTCAATGACATGACGTGATGCAAGCTCCTTGTGTATGTCTTCAAGAGAAATTCCTTGCTCAATCATAAGAACCATTACGTGATAGGCAAGATCTGCTATCTCGTATATTGTTTCTTTTTTGTCATCAGCTTTTGCTGCGATTATAACCTCTGTGCATTCTTCGCCGACTTTTTTTAAAATTTTGTCTAAACCTTTTTGGAAAAGGTATGTTGTGTATGAACCTTCTTTTTCATCGGTTTTACGACCTTTTATAAGCTCCATAAGACCTTTGTATGAAAATTCATGTCTGTTATCGCTCTGAAATACTTCGTTATTAAAACAGGAAACAGTGCCTAGGTGGCACGCTGGACCCTGAGGTTCTACCATAATAACAAGTGCATCATTATCGCAGTCAGAAGTTATTGATACAATGTGCTGGTAATTACCACTAGTTTCTCCTTTGAGCCACAGTTCTTGTCTGGATCGACTCCAAAAACAAGTCAACTCTTTTTCAATTGAAATTTGCAAGCTTTCTTTGTTCATATATGCTAGAGTTAGCACCTGTTTAGTGATTGCGTCAACAACAATCGCAGGAATAAGTCCTTTTTCATCAAATTTAAGTTTTTCAATATCAATCATTGTGATTCTCCTCAATTATATAGTACGTGTTTTGATACCAGATTTAGCCATCTCTGCTTTTAAATCGGAAATCTTGACCTCACCAAAATGAAAAATAGAAGCAGCCAATCCTGCGTCAACTTTTGGTAATGTATTAAATAAAGTTATAAAATCCTCAATTTTTCCTGCACCACCTGATGCAATTACCGGAACATTCACAGCATTACAAACGGCGTCTAACATTTCTAAATCAAAACCGCCTTTAACACCATCAGTATCGATGGAGTTAAGTACAACTTCTCCAGCGCCGTTTGAAACGCATCGTTTTATCCATTCTATGGCTTCCATACCGGTGTTTTCTCTGCCACCTTTAGCGAAAACGCGGAATACGCCGTCAACTCTTTTTACGTCTGCTGAAATTACAACACACTGATCACCGTATAACTTTGCTGCTTCATAAATTAGATCTGGGTTGCGTATAGCTCCAGAGTTTACTGACACCTTATCAGCACCGCAGTTCAAGACTCTGTCAAAATCACCAATGGTATTTATGCCGCCACCTACAGTAAGTGGAATAAATACACTTTTTGCTGTTTCTGTTAGTATATCCGTGAACAACCTTCGACCTTCAGAAGAAGCGGTGATATCATAAAAAACGAGTTCATCAGCGCCACAGTCACTATAATATTTTGCGAGTGTTATAGGTGAAGATACATCGTTGAGGTCCTGGAAGTTCACACCCTTAACAACTCTACCATCTTTTACATCTAAACAAGGTATTATTCTCTTAGTAATCATTTAGCCACCTCGATAGCTTGAGACAGATTTATTGAGCCGGTATAGTATGCTTTTCCGACTATAGCTCCGTAAATATTAAGTTTCTTGAGTTTATTGATATCTTCTATTGATGAAACACCGCCCGAAGCTATAATCTGAATATCAAATTTTTCTGATAATTTTTTATATAGTTCGTGGTTAGTGCCTTGCATAGCTCCATCTTTTGATATATCTGTACAAATTATAGTTTTTACACCTAAATTCTGCATTTTTTCACAAAAATCAAAGGCGTCTATATTTGAGGTTTCTGTCCAACCCTTTATTGCGACAAAACCGTCTTTTATGTCGATACCAACTGCAATTTTATCAGCATATTTACTTACCGCTTCTTCGACAAAGCCTTCATTTGTTACTGCTGCTGTGCCTAGGATAATTCTATCAACACCACAACATATATATTTATCTATGACATCTATACTTCGAATACCTCCTCCTATTTCACAAAACAGCGAGGTTGTACTTTTAATTTTTTCAACTACATCAAAGTTCGGTGTTGTGCCATTTTTTGCACCCTCTAAATCAACTAAATGTATATGTGTTGCACCACTTTTTTTGAAATCCATAGCAACATCAACAGGGTTGTCGTTATATATTGTCATTTGGTTGTAATCGCCTTTGTATAGGCGTACAGCTTTTTTATCGTATAAATCTATAGCTGGATAAATCAGCATTAATACTCCTCCTTGAGTTCGATAAACGCTTTTAGAATGTTTAGTCCAACTTTTCCACTTTTTTCTGGATGGAACTGACATCCAAAAATATTATTCTTAGCTATAGCTGCAATCAGTTCTGCACCATATTCAGCTGTAGCGATAACCGACTCTTCGCAATTTTTTGCATAATATGAATGAACAAAATACACACAATCTTCATTGTTAATGTACTTGAAGATAGGGGAAGGGGTACCTTTGAACTTTAGAGGATTCCAACCGATATGTGGTATTTTATATTCTTCAGTTACATCATCTTTAATTGGAGCCACTATGCCTTTGATAAGCCCTAAACCAATGTGTTCGCCGTATTCGTAGCTTTTTTCAAGTAATAACTGCATTCCGAGGCAAATCCCCATAAGAGGTTTTGAGTTGCTTGCTAGCTCCTTAATAACAGCATCTAAACCGGATTCTCTTAGCTTTTTTGATGCATCTTCAAAAGCACCTACTCCAGGTAGTATGATTTGATCAGCTTTTTGTAGCACATCCTTATCCGATGTCACAACTACATCTGCACCTATTGCAGCCAAAGAGCTTTTGAGCGAGAAGAGGTTACCAACTCCATAATCCACAATTGCAACCATTATAATACACCCTTCGTAGAAAGAATATCGTCAGAAAACTTTTCGTCAATGCTGACAGCTTCTTTAAAGCTTCTGGCGATTGATTTAAACGCACCTTCGATAATGTGATGAGAATTAGTACCATCGAGCTGTTTTATGTGTAAAGTGCACTCTGCATTTCGTATAAAACCAAGCCAAAACTCTTCTACAAGTTCAGTATCAAAAGTTCCGACCTTTTCAGTAGGAATATTCAAGTCATAGTTCAGATATCCCCTGCCTGAAAAATCAACAGCAGACATAATGAGTGACTCGTCCATTGGCAGAATCATATAACCATAACGTTTTACACCTTTTTTGTTTCCGAGAGCTTCTTTGAATGCTGAACCCAGTGATATTCCAATATCTTCAACGGTGTGGTGATCATCAACATGTGTATCACCAATACATTTCAAATCCAAGTCAAATCTTCCATGCTTTGAAAAAAGAGTGAGCATATGATCCAAAAAACCGCAACCCGTATCTATGTTACTGATACCGCTTCCATCAAGATTGAGCGAAAGACTGATATCGGTTTCAGCAGTTTTACGATTTATAGTTGAAGTTCTCATTTCATTTCCTCCAGTACTTCCTGTAGCTTTTCTAAAAATATAGTCATTTGTTCTTTGCTACCAATTGTTATACGATTGTATTTTTGCAGCTTGTGTGTACTAAAATGTCGGATGAGTACGCCTTTTTCTTTGAGTTTAAGATAGATTTGTTCTCCGTTAAATTGATTATGTTTTGCAAAAATAAAGTTTGTTTTTGAATCCGTCACTGAAAAACCTAATTCTTCTAGTTTTCCAGCAACCCAAATACGATTCTCTATAATTCTTTTGCAGTTGTTCATACAATGCTCGTTATCAAGTAAGGTGCCTATTCCAGCTGCCATTGTCATTGAATTAATATTATATGGATTTGTCGAGTATTTTATTGTGTTTAGATCTTGTATGAGAGCTTTGTTACCGATTGCAAACCCTAGCCTTCCACCAGCAAGCGAACGAGATTTTGAGAAAGTCTGTGTAACTAACAGATTATCGTATTTTTTGATAAGCTTAATAGCACTATCAGCTCCGAAATCAACATATGCTTCATCTATAACAACAACATTGTTTTTGTTAGATTTCACTATTTCTTCGATTTCCTTGAGTGGCAAAGCTAATCCTGTTGGTGCGTTAGGGTTAGCTATAAATATAGTGCCATCAATATTTTTATAGTCATTTATATCTATAGTGAAATCGCTTTTAAGGTCGATTGTGATAAACGGTACATTGTTTATCTGAGCGAAAACAGAGTAAAATCCGTAAGTTATATCAGGAAAATATGCTGGATGATTGTCATCGCAAAATGCCATAAATGCAAAATTCAGAGCCTCATCTGAGCCGTTAGTAAAAATAATTTCATCTTTATCAATACCAAAAACTTCAGAAGCAATTTCTACTAATCGACTGCATTCAGGATCGCTGTAAAGCTGTAAGTTTTCAGCAGCTTTGCTAATGAGTTTTTTAGCAGTAGGAGAAGGGGAGAAAGGTGACTCGTTGGTGTTTAGTTTTATGTATTGTAAATCTTTAGGCTGTTCACCAGGAGTGTATGGTACTAAAGAGCTGTATTTTTGACTGAAAAAGCGACTCAAGTTTATTCCTCCGTACGGATGATAGCACTTTTTGCGTGCGCAGTAAGGCCTTCTTTTTCAGCGAAGAAAGCAACATCACGTGCGACTTTTTTTAGTGCATCTTTTGTATAATAAGTGTATTGTGTCTTTTTGATAAAATCATCGACTGAAAGTGGACTTGAGAATTTTGCTGTACCCAAAGTAGGTAAGGTGTGGTTAGGTCCCGCAAAATAATCTCCTAAAGCCTCAGGACAGTTTCTGCCCATAAATATTGAGCCGGCGTGACGAATACAATCTAAATAGTCGAAAGGATTGTCTACACATAACTCTAAGTGTTCTGGTGCTAGCTCGTTAGCGATATCAATAGCATCATAGAGTGTATCGGCTACAATGATTTTTCCGTTATTATCAACAGATTCTCTTGCTATTTCTGCACGTTCTAAAAGTGGAATCTGTACTTCTAATTCATTTTGTACAGCAATAGCAAGTTTCATAGAGTCTGTTACTAGGACAGCACTTGCCATTTTATCATGTTCAGCCTGAGAAAGCAAATCAGCTGCAGCATACTTGGGGTTGGTTTTTTCATCAGCAACTATGAGAATTTCAGATGGTCCTGCTATCATATCAATAGAGACTTGTCCGAATACTTGTTTCTTCGCTTCAGCAACAAAGGCGTTTCCAGGACCAACAATTTTATCTACTTTTGGTATGCTTTCTGTACCATATGCCAAAGCTGCGATAGCTTGTGCACCGCCGACTTTGAATATTTTATCAACACCAGCTATTTTGGCTGCAGCAAGAATTACCGGATTCACTTTTCCATTTGCACTTGGAGGTGTAACCATAACAACTTCTTTGCATCCAGCAATTTTTGCGGGTATAGAGTCCATGAGAACAGTTGACGGATATGCGGCTGTGCCGCCTGGTACATAGAGTCCAGCTCTATCAACAGGAATTATTTTTTGTCCTGTAATAACGCCAGTTTCATCATTAATAATAAAACTGCTTCTTACTTGTTTTTCATGAAACTTTCGTATGTTTGCAGCTGCTTTTTCAAGTATTTCGATAAACTTTGGTTCAACCATAGAAATTGATTCATCAATTTCATCCTTTGTAACTATAAGATTGTCGAGTTTTGCGTTATCAAACTTTTCGCAGTATTCATACAGTGCCGAATCACCATTTGTTCTAACGTTATTGATAATATCTGATACAATAACTTCTACATTTATTGTTGATTCGGTTCTGGCAAAAATTTCTTTTGCTGTAACTTCATTGTATTTAAATATTTTTATCATTATTTGCCTCCATTTGTGAAGCCATTTCTTTTACTATATTATTGATTTGTTTGTATTTGAACTTATAGCTTGTTTTGTTTGCGACAAATCGAGCACTAATCGGAACTATTGTTTCTTTAACTTCAAGATTATTTTCTTTCAGTGTAGTGCCGGTTTCAACTATGTCTACTATGACGTCAGATAAACCGAGTATAGGAGCGATTTCTATTGAACCATTCAGGTGAATGATATCAATATCTCGACCTTTAGATAGATAGTACTGCTGAGCTATGTTAGAGAATTTTGTTGCCACTCTGAGTGTACGCTGAGTGTTATCTCTGAAATCAGATTTTGCAGCAACAGCCATTCTGCACTTGCCTATATCTAAATCTAAAAGCTCATAAATATCAGGTTCATATTCAAGCAATATATCTTTTCCAGCTACACCAATGTCAGCAGCACCTCTTTCAACATATATTGCTACGTCAGATGGCTTTACCCAGAAATATCTTACACCAACTTTTTCGTTTTCAAAAATCAACTTGCGGTTATTTTCTTTTATTGATGGGCACTCAAAACCTGCTTTTTCAAACATACTATATACTTTTTCACCCAATCTACCTTTAGGTAGAGCTACATTAAGCATTTTATCCATGTGTACCCACCTCGCTATCTGTAAAGTCAATCAATGTTTTATATTTGAGATTTTGTGGTATGCCTTTGCATGCAAATACACTTTCACCAAGAATCGAATATTCTTCTATTTTGTTGTTAAGTTCGCTCAAATTCGTATCGTCATTGTATATTAATACGATATCAGTATCATATTGTTGGTAGCTATTATTCAGCATTTCGAGCGTATCTAAGTACACAGCAAATCCGATAGCTTTAGATTTACGCTTCATTTTTTGCATAAGTTTATCGTATTGACCACCAGATAATATGCTAGTCGGTACTCCTTCGATAAAGCCTTTGAATACGATACCGTTGTAGTAATGAGTATCACTTACAACTGAGAAGTCGATGTTAATGATATCAACTATTTCTTTGCTTAAAGCGTTAGTGATTTTGATCAGTTGGTCGACAGGTTCTGTATCAACAACACCGCTTAACATTGATTTGAGCTTTGGTAAAATGATGTCGGGCTTTCCATACGAACTAACGAGAGCACCGATGATTTCAGTTTGCTTGTTGTTCAATTCTAAAGATGCACAAAGCATAGATAGTTCGTGTGTGTTTTTTTCGCTTATGTATTTTAATATTTCTTTCCTATGCTCAGACGGAATGTCGAAACACTCTAAAACATTTGTGATAATACCAAGATGTGAAATATCAAGAACACAGTTTTCGCTAATTGTTTTCAGACTTTTTCCGGCTAGAGTGATTACTTCATATATATTGTAGTCATCTATGTCTCCTAAACATTCCAGCCCGACCTGCATTATTTCCTTAAACGTGTGAGAACCTTTAGATATACGATAAACATTTTCATTATAATATAGCTTTTGCACTGTGTTGGGCTCATCTGCACTGTTTTTTATTATTGATAAAGTTACGTCAGGTTTGAGAGCCATAAGTTTACCGTTTGTGTCTGTAAAAGTGATAACACTGTCCGAGATAAGAAAGTCTTTGTTTTTAGCATATAAGTCGTATTCCTCAAATTTGCTCATTTTATATTGTGAGTAACCACGACTGTCAAATATTGAACGCAAAGAAAAAACCACTTTTTCGTTGAAACTAAGTGACGAGTTGTATGTGTTCATTGGTTTTCCTCCTGAATATTTAGTCTTTCTATGGCGGTTTTGTATCCGCCCGCACCGTAGTTGAGACATTTGCTTACTCTTCCTATAGTTGCTGTGCTAACGTCTACTTTTTGAGCTATTTTTTGATAGCTGTAACCTTTAGATAGGAGTAGAGCTGTATCGAGTCTTTGAGCCATATCTTGTATTTCTTTGATAGTGCAAATATCATCAAAGTATTCGTAACATTCCTCAATAGTTTCTAAGTTTAATATAGTTTGAAATAGTCTGTCAACAGATTTATTTCGATATTTCATAATTATTACCTCACAAATTTAACGTTTTAATATAATAGCACTTTAGCACAATAAAGTCAATAGGGTGATTGTATTATTTAGTATTTTTATATTTTTCTAATATAGACTCAATTTAATTTAACTATATATTATAATAGAAACAACGATTTTGGGGTGAATTCTATGTTATCTTTTGAAAGCGATTATATACAGGGTGCTCATAGCAGAGTTTTGCAACGCTTATGTGAAACTAATATGGAGCCTCTTGTTAGTTACGGCGGAGATAAGTATAGCTTGTCGGCTAAGAAAAAGATTAAAGAGCTTTGTAAATGTGAAGATGCTCAGGTTTATCTTCTCACTGGTGGGACGCAGACGAATCAAGTCGTTATTAGTACATTGTTACACGATACTGAAGGTGTGATTTGTGCTGATACAGGACATATAAATAGCCACGAGTCAGGCGCTATCGAATTCACCGGTCACAAGGTATTAACTGTCCCAAATAAATATGGCAAAGTTGATGTGGCTGATGTATCACGTCTATTGAACGACTATTATTCCGATGAAAATCACGAGCACGCTGTGTTTCCAGGAATGGTATATATTTCTCACCCGACTGAATATGGTACGTTGTATAGTTTAAGCGAACTTGAGAATCTTGGCGCTATTTGTAAAAAGTTTAATATACCATTGTATTTGGATGGTGCCCGTCTTGGTTACGGCTTGATGAGTAGCAACACAGATGTTACTTTGCAAGATATCGCAAGGATTTGTGATGTATTTTATATAGGAGGAACAAAAGTCGGCGCTTTGTGTGGAGAAGCTGTTGTATTCACACATAACAATGCTCCAAAGCACTTTTTCTCCAGTATCAAGCAACATGGTGCTTTACTCGCTAAAGGTAGAGTTCTCGGAGTTCAATTCGATACTCTATTTACTGATGATTTGTATTTCAAAATCAGTCGTCATGCGATTGAAATGGCTGATTTGATGAGAAAAGCTTTTATAGATAAAGGCTATAAATTTTTTATTAAAACTAACACAAACCAGATTTTTGTTATTCTTGATAATGAGAAGCTTGAACAATTAAAGGGAATAGTATCCTTTGGTTTTTGGGAGAAATTAGACGAAAACCACACCGTGGTTCGATTTGCATCTAGCTGGGCTACTACTATAGATGATGTTAATACGTTGATAAATGTACTGTAAGTATTCTTAGTATTGTATTTATATCATTTTTCTTTATATTAAATATATTTTGTTATATTATACAATGTTTTTACATCTGTTTTGATATATTTAGAGTTTTTGCAAAAATGAATCAAATTAGATATTTTTAGGTTCTATTTTATTGACAGTAAGCTGCTTGAGTGTTATAATTAAGAAAATCTTTAAAGCGATACAGAGAGATCGGTAAGATTTGTTCAATTAAAAATTTGTGCAGATATTGCACTGTGTTTTATTGTGTTCAAAGCCTTACTGTTATTGTAAGGTTTTTTGTTTTTTAGGAGGAATGTGTTATGTCTAAGTTAATCAAAGCGAATGTAATAGGTGATTCCTCTTTTGCTTCTGATATGCATCAGTGCTTATCAGGTGATTGCCTTGTTGCCGAATTTAATAATTCTAATTTCACAATTTTACCCGGCTTTTGCGATGTGCATGTGCACTTTCGTGAGCCGGGCTTTTCTTATAAAGAAACAATACAGACAGGTTCAATGTGCGCAGCACGTGGAGGATATACAGCTGTTTGTACTATGCCAAACCTGAAACCTGTACCAGATAATAAAGAAAATTTGCAGCTCCAACTGGATATTATCGAAAAGGACGCTGTCATCGATGTTTATCCATATGGTGCTATAACAGTGTCTCAGATGGGTGAAGTGCTATCTGATATGGATGCTATGGCTGATAGTGTTATAGCATTTTCCGATGATGGTCGTGGTGTGCAAAGCGATGATTTGATGAGAGCTGCTATGCTCAAAGCGAAAGAACTTAATAAAATGATTGTTGCTCATTGCGAAGTGAACGATCTTCTAAAAGGCGGATATATTCACGATGGTGTTTATGCAAAAGAGCATAATCACATAGGAATATGTAGCGAGAGTGAATATGCTCAGATTGAACGTGATATAAAACTTGTAGAAGAAATCGGTTGCAAATATCATGTGTGTCACATATCAACGAAAGAAAGCGTTGAACTTATAAGACAAGCTAAAGCACGAGGCGTTGACGTAACTTGTGAAACTGCGCCACATTATCTTGTTCTTGATGAAAATGATTTGCAAGAAGATGGTAGGTTCAAAATGAATCCTCCGCTCAGATCTTCTGAAGACAAGAAAGCGTTGCTCGAAGGTATAGTTGATGGAACGATTGATATGATCGCTACCGACCATGCACCGCATTCTGTTGAAGAAAAGTCAAAGGGGCTTAAAAATAGTGCATTCGGTATAATTGGTCTTGAAATAGCGTTTCCGATTATATATACACATTTAGTAAAAACAGGGATTATTAGTCTTGAAAGGTCTGTTGAGCTTTTGTGTAATAATCCTAGAAAACGTTTTAATATAAACTCTGACTATGGTTTGACAGTTTGGGATTTGAACCATGAGTTTGTTGTGAACCCCGATGAATTTCTGTCTATTGGAAAAGCAACACCATTTGAAGATGAAAAGTTGTTTGGTAAGTGCATTGCAACTATTCATAATGGAAAAATAGTATATAAAGGCTAAACCTTTTCGATAAAATTCTGCCACAAGGCTAGTTAGGAGAAAAATTATGGCAAAAAGAACAGACATTAAGAAAGTATTGATTATAGGCTCGGGTCCTATCGTCATTGGTCAGGCTGCTGAGTTCGACTACGCAGGAACACAGGCTTGTCTTGCGCTTAAAGAAGAGGGTTATGAGGTCGTACTTGTAAACTCTAATCCGGCAACCATTATGACTGATACTACTATAGCTGATAAGGTTTATATGGAACCACTTACTCTTGAGTATGTTGCTAAAATTCTTCGCTATGAGAGACCTGATGCTATCGTTCCTGGTATCGGTGGACAGACAGGACTTAATCTTGCTATGCAACTCGAGAAGAAAGGCGTTCTTAAAGAATGTGGCGTTGAGCTCTTGGGTACAAGCTCAGAGAGCATTGAACGTGCCGAAGATCGTGATATGTTTAAACAGCTTTGTGAATCTATCGGTGAGCCTGTTATCCCATCAGAAATTACTTATAACATCGATGAAGCAAAAGCCGCAGCTGAAAGAATCGGCTATCCTGTTGTTCTTCGTCCGGCATTCACACTCGGTGGTACCGGTGGTGGCTTTGCGTATAATGAGCAGGATCTTGTTGATATCGGACTTAACGCGTTCAAACTTTCACCTGTGCATCAGGTTCTTATCGAAAAGAGCGTAAAAGGTTATAAAGAAATCGAGTTCGAAGTTATGCGTGACTCAGAAGATACTGCTATCACCATTTGTGGTATGGAAAACATTGACCCTGTAGGTGTTCATACCGGTGACTCTATGGTAGTTGCTCCAATTCTCACTCTCAACGACCATGATTTAAAGATGCTCAACGATAGCGCTATTAAGATTATAAGAGAGCTTAAAATAGAAGGTGGATGTAATGTTCAGTTTGCTTTAAATCCGCATAGTAGTGAGTATTTCTTAATCGAGGTAAACCCTCGAGTATCTCGTTCTTCAGCTCTTGCGTCTAAGGCTTCAGGTTATCCAATTGCAAGAGTTACAGCAAAGATTGCGATGGGTATGGCTCTCAGAGATATTGAGATTGCTAATACTAATGCATCTTTTGAACCTAGACTCGACTACATTGTTGCTAAGCTTCCACGTTTTCCGTTTGACAAATTCACTACAGCACACAATACACTCGATACACAGATGAAAGCTACAGGTGAAGTTATGGGCATTGGCTCTAATCTTGAAGAGTGTTTGCTGAAATCGGTTCGTTCACTTGAAACAGGTGTTTGTCACTATTATATGGCAAAGTTCTCGGACAAGAGTAATGAAGAACTTTACAGTTATATCAAAGAATTCAAAGATGATAATATTTTCGCTGTATCTGAGCTTCTTCGTAGAGGCGAAGCTATTGATAAAATTTACGATGTAACAAAAATCACTCCATATTTCCTTGAATCTTTCAAGGGTATTGTAGACATGGAGACTAAACTTAAAAATAATAAAAACGATTTAGCTGTACTTAAAGAAGCTAAAGAAATGGGTTTTTGCGACAAGTTTGTTGCTTTGCTTTGGGGTGTGGACGAAATCGAAATATTCAACCTTAGGAAAGAGAACAAGATGTTCCCGGTATTCAGAATGGTTGATACATGTCACACAAATGCTTATATCCCATATTTTTACTCATCATATACTGGTAAAAACGCATCAATCTTAACTGATAAGAAAAAGATTGTAGTGCTTGGCGCAGGTCCTATCCGTATCGGACAGGGTGTAGAGTTTGACTACTCAACAGTACACGCTGTTAGTACTATCAAGCGATCCGGCTATGAGGCTATCATTATCAATAATAATCCTGAAACAGTTTCTACTGATTATACAACTGCTGATAAGCTTTACTTTGAGCCACTTACACCTGAAGATGTTATGAACATCATCGAGTTCGAAAAGCCTGAAGGCGTAATCGTATCTCTTGGTGGACAGACTGCTATCAACCTTGCTGACCCTCTCATGAGAAGAGGCGTTAAGATTATCGGTACTGACTGTGAAGCTATCGATAGAGCAGAGGACAGAGGTTCTTTCGAGAAGATCCTTAAAGAGCTTAATATTCCACAGCCACAGGGTGTAGCAGTTACAAAAATTGAAGACGGTGTAAGAGCTGCTGAAGAAATCGGCTATCCTGTTCTTGTGCGTCCGAGTTTCGTTTTAGGTGGACGTGCAATGCAAATTGTAGCAAATGAAGAACAGCTAAGACATTACCTTAAAACAGCTGTTGAGATTGACGAGGACAAGCCTGTGCTTGTTGATAAATATCTGCAAGGTAAAGAAGTCGAAGTTGATGCTATCTGTGATGGCAGAGATGTATTCGTGCCTGGTATCATGGAACTTGTAGAACGTACTGGTATTCACAGTGGTGACTCTATCAGTGTATATCCTGCGTATAGCATCTCAGATAAAGTTAAGGGCACTATCCTCAGGTATACAAAAATGCTTGGTTTAGGTATAGGCATAAAGGGTCTTTATAATATCCAGTTTATCGTAGATGATAACGACGATGTTTATATCATTGAAGTGAATCCTCGTTCTTCTCGTACAGTGCCTTTCCTTTCTAAAGCTACTGGATATTCACTTGCTGATATTGCCACTGAGGTTATTCTTGGTATGAGTTTAAAAGAGCTTGGAATATTTGAGCTTTATCCGGAAGAGAAAACACGTTTCTATGTAAAGGTTCCGGTGTTCTCATTCAATAAAATTAAGGGTCTCGATGCATATCTTTCACCAGAGATGAAATCTACTGGTGAGGCTATAGGTTACGATGATAAGCTGCATCGTGCTATGTGCAAAGCTCTTATTGCTGGTGGTATCAATATCCAGAACTATGGCACTGTGCTCGTTACACTTGCTGATGAAGATAAAGAAGAGGCTCTTCCGCTTATTCGTCGCTTCTATGATATGGGATTTAATATTGAAGCTACTCTTGGTACAGCTACTTTCCTTAAAGAAAACGGCATACGTACTAAAATTAGAGGTAAAATCAGCGAAGGCTGTGAAGAGATTCTTGATTCAATCAGAGCAGGATACGTAAGCTGTGTTATCAATACTCGTGCAGTTATGTCCGGTAATCATAGCAATGACGGTGCTGTTATTCGTAGATGTGCTGTTGAAAATGGTGTAGCTCTTTATACTTCACTTGATACTGTAAAGATTCTTCTTGATGTACTTGAAGAGATTACAATCAAAGTTTCAACTATTGATGCTAAATAAGGTGAAATAATGAAACAAGGTATATTTAATATCGCAGAAAATACTGCGTTGACTCAGAATGTGTTTAAAATGCGTCTGGTTGGTGATGTGTCAGATATCACTGGTCCTGGTCAGTTTATAAACATTAAGTTAGATGGACTTTATCTTAGAAGACCGATTTCTGTGTTTGACTGTGATGAAGATTATGTAACTATTATTTATAAAGTTGTCGGCAAAGGTACTCAGCAGATGTCTCAAATGAAAAATGGTGAGCATCTTGATGTTCTCACAGGTCTTGGCAACGGTTATGATACTTCGCTTTGTGAAAAGCACGCAGTTTTACTTGGTGGTGGTGTTGGAGTACCGCCGCTTTATATGCTTGCAAAAAAGCTTGTTTCACAGAATAAGAATGTTACTGTGGTGCTTGGTTTTAATACAAAAGACGAAGTTTTTTGCGAAGAAGATTTCAAAGATCTTGGTGTAGATGTTAAAGTAACTACTGTAGATGGTAGCTATGGAATAAAAGGTTTCGTTACTGATGCATTGCCAAAAGATTACGATCACTTCTTCACTTGTGGTCCTGAACCGATGCTCAAAGCTGTGTATAAAGCTACAAATACATCCGGTCAGTTCAGCTTTGAAGAACGCATGGGATGTGGTTTTGGTGCTTGTATGGGTTGTTCATGTAAAACAATTACAGGCTATAAACGTATTTGCAAAGATGGTCCTGTGCTTTTAAAGGAGGAGATATTATGGGAAGACTAAATGTATCTCTTTGTGGCATTGAGCTTGATAACCCTGTTATTCCTGCAAGCGGTACTTTTGGCTATGGTTATGAGTATGCTGATTTGTATGATATCAACGTACTTGGTACATTTTCTTTCAAAGGTACTACTAAAGAACCTCGTTTTGGTAACCCGACACCTCGTATTGCAGAGTGTTATAGCGGCATGATAAATGCTGTTGGTCTCCAAAACCCAGGTGTAGAGAAAGTTGTTAATGAAGAACTACCAAAGCTCGCTAAATGTTTTGATAAAAAAGTTATGGCTAATGTTGGTGGCTTTTCAGTTGAAGAATATGTATATACAGCTGAAAAACTTGATAAATGCGATCAGGTTGGCTGGATCGAAGTGAACATTAGTTGTCCTAATGTTCACGGTGGTGGTATTGCGTTTGGTACATCTCCTGAAAACGCAGCAATTATCACCAAAGCTGTAAAAGAGGCTGTCGAAAAGCCTGTTATTGTTAAGCTGTCACCGAATGTTACTGATATAGTTGCAATCGCAAAAGCTGTTGAAAACGCTGGTGCTGATGGAATCAGTCTTATCAACACAATGCTTGGCATGCGTATTGATTTGCGCACGAAGAAACCTGTTATAGCTAATAAAATGGGCGGTTTCTCCGGTCCTGCAATTTTCCCTGTAGCACTCAGAATGGTTTATCAGGTTTCAAATGCTGTTAATATTCCTGTTATTGGTATGGGCGGTGTGTCAACTGCAGAAGATGTAATTGAAATGATGCTTGCAGGTGCTACTGCTGTTCAGGTTGGTGCTGCAAATCTTGTTGATCCATTTGTGTGCAAAGATATTATTGAGAAATTACCACAGGTAATGGATAAATATAACATAAATAATTTAATTGAAATTATAGGGGGAATTAAGTAATGGGTAGAGACGTAATTGTTGCTTGTGACTTTTCCAGTGCTGATGCAGTGTTCAGCTTTTTGGATAAGTTCACAGATAGAAAACCTTTTGTAAAAATCGGCATGGAGCTTTTTTATGCAGAAGGTCCACAGATTGTAAAGGAAATCAAAAAGCGTGGTCATAAGATTTTCTTAGACCTAAAATTACATGATATTCCTAATACCGTTAAAAAATCTATGGCTGTTTTATCCGGATTAGATGTAGATATGACTAACCTTCACGCAGGTGGTACATGTCGTATGATGGAAGCTGCACTTGAGGGTTTAACTAGAGAAGACGGCACTCGTCCTATTTTAATTGCTGTTACACAGCTCACTTCTACAGATCAAGAGAGTATGGAAAATGATCTGCTCATCAATGAGCCTATAGATAAAGTTGTTATGCATTATGCAGCAAACTCTAAGAAAGCTGGACTTGATGGCGTTGTATGTTCACCACTGGAAGCAATGAAGGTTCATGATACTTGCGGTTCTGAGTTTATCACTGTTACTCCTGGAGTTCGATTTGCTGATGGTGATATAGGTGACCAAAAACGCGTTATGACTCCAGCTCAGGCTAAGGAGATCGGTTCAGACTATATTGTTGTTGGACGTCCAATCACTGCTGCTGACGACCCTGTTGCTGCCTATAACCGTTGTGTTGCTGAATTTGTAGATTAAGAAAAGGAGATATATATAATGGAAAAGTTAATTGCTAAGGATTTACTTAAAATTAAAGCTGTTTTCTTTAGACCACAAGAACCATTCACATGGGCATCAGGTATTAAGAGCCCTGTTTACTGTGATAACCGTCTTACTCTTTCTGCTCCTGAGGTTAGAAATGATGTAGAAAACGGTCTTGCTACACTTATTAAAGAGCATTATCCTGAAGCAGAGGTCCTAATGGGCACTTCTACAGCTGGTATTGCTCACGCGGCCATCACTGCTCACCTTATGGATATGCCTATGGGTTATGTTAGATCTGGCGCAAAAGACCACGGTAGACAGAACCAGATTGAAGGTAGACTCGAAAAAGGTCAGAAGGTAGTTGTTGTTGAAGATCTAATATCTACCGGTGGTAGCGTTCTTGAAGTAGTTAACGTGCTAAGAGAAGCTGGTGCACAGGTATTAGGTATTGTATCTATATTCACATATGGTATGAAAAAAGGTCTTGAACGTTTAGCTGCTGCTGGCGTAAAGAACGTTTCACTAACAAACTTTGATGTTATCGCTGAAGTAGCTGCGGAAGAGGGCTATATAAAGAGTGATGATATCGTAAAACTTATTTCTTTCAGAAACAACCCATCCGATGAGAGCTGGATCAACGCAGGTGAATAATATGAGAAGTCTTATCGATATTGTAGACCTTACACCTCAAGAAATCGATGAAATGATTAATACGGCTTGCGATATTATTGATAATCCTCAAAAATATTCAGAAAGCTGTAAGGGCAAGAAACTAGCAACATTGTTCTTTGAACCATCCACAAGAACAAGACTTAGCTTTGAAGCAGCTATGTATGAGCTCGGCGGTAATGTTATTGGCTTTTCTGAGGCCAACAGCTCATCTGCAGCAAAGGGCGAGAGCGTAGCTGATACTGCAAAAACAATTAGCTGTTATGCAGATATCATAGCTATGCGTCATCCTAAAGAAGGCGCTCCGTTTGTTGCATCAAAGAACTCGACTATTCCTGTTATCAACGCGGGCGATGGCGGACATAATCATCCTACACAAACACTTGCTGATCTTCTTACTATTTATCGTGAAAAGGGTGGTTTTGATAATCTTACTGTTGGCTTTTGTGGAGATTTGAAGTTTGGCCGAACAGTGCATTCACTTATCAATGCTCTGTCCAGATACACTGGTATCAAAGTGGTTCTTATTTCTCCAGAAGAACTAAAAGTGCCTAGCTACATCAAGAAAAACGTTCTTATTCCAAATAACATTCCATATATCCAGACTACAAAGCTTGAAGAAGTTATGCCTGAGCTTGATGTACTGTATATGACCCGAGTTCAAAGAGAACGTTTCTTCAATGAGGAAGACTATCTTAGGCTTAAAGACAGTTATATCTTAGATCTTGCTAAGCTTACTAACGCTAAAGAAGATCTTTGTATCATGCATCCGTTGCCACGTGTTAATGAAATTAGTACAGCTGTTGATGATGACCCTCGTGCTTGCTACTTCAAGCAGGTATTGAACGGCAAATATATGCGTATGGCTCTCATACTTAAACTTCTTGAGGAGGCTTAATAATGAATGTAGATGCTATTCAAAACGGTATAGTTATTGACCATATCAAAGCAGGTCTTGCGTTTAGACTTTATAATCTTCTTGATTTAGACAAGCTTGACTGTCCTGTTGCTATTATTAAAAATGTTAATAGCGAGAAGATGGGGAAGAAAGATATTATCAAGATTGATTCTGAAATTCCTATCAATTTTGATGTAGTAGGATTTGTTGATCCCAAAGCTACAATAAACGTTATTAAAGATGGAATTCTTAAAGAAAAGCTTTCTATAGATATGCCGCTTAAACTCACAAATGTTATCAAGTGTAAGAACCCACGTTGTATTACTTCAGTGGAACAGGAACTTGATCATGTGTTTGAACTCACAGATAAAAACGACAAGGTCTATCGTTGTTTGTATTGTGAAACTAAGGCTGATGTTTGATATTTATAAAGTGTGTCGTGCCTTGACAAAGGGCTACTAAAATGTTACATTTAATACATGTTTTTATTGCTTTTCATGCGACTGACGGAATATAGTGGAGCACCACAAAGGAACATGAAAGTATAGCATTTTAGCCGACCGTCTGGGCACACAACTATAGAGTTGTGTGCCCTTATATATTTTTACAGGAGGTATAGTATGAAAAAAGTTGGAATTATCATGGGTAGCGACAGTGATATGCCTATCATCTCTAAGGCTACCGCCATACTCAAAGAGTTAGAAGTTCCATATGAGGTACATATTTACTCGGCGCATAGAACACCTGTTGAAGCACACGATTTTGCTGTTTCTGCACGAGAAAACGGTTTTGGTGTACTAATTTGTGCAGCAGGTATGGCTGCGCATCTTGCTGGTGCTATTGCAGCAAACACAACATTGCCTGTTATTGGTATCCCGTGCAAATCATCTGTACTTGACGGTATGGACGCTTTGCTTTCTACAGTTATGATGCCAACTGGTATTCCTGTAGCGACAGTTGCTATTAATGGTGGTGCTAATGCTGCACTTTTAGCTGCTCAGATTATTGCAGTAGAAGATGAAGAGCTTATGAGCAAACTTGATGCTAAACGTAAGAGCGATGCTAAAATTGTCTTAGAAAAAGACAAAAATATACAAAACAACATTTAAGAAATATTACATAAAAGGAGATATTATTATGGAAAAGAAGCTTATTTATACTGGTAAAACAAAGGATGTATTTTCACTTGAGAACGGCAACTGCCTTTTAAAATTCAAAGACGATTGCACAGGTAAAGACGGCGTTTTTGATCCAGGCGAAAACTCTGTTGGTCTTACTATCGACGGTGTTGGCGACGTCAACCTTCGTATGTCAATCTACTTCTTCGAGAAGTTGAATGCTGCTGGAATTAGAACACACTATGTCAATGCTAATCTTGATGATACAACTATGGAAGTACTTCCTGCAAAAGTGTTTGGTAAAGGTTTAGAGGTTATCTGCAGACACAAGGCTGTTGGTAGCTTTATTCGTCGTTACGGTGATTATATTGAGAACGGTGCAGATCTTCCTGATTACGTTGAGATGACATTCAAAGATGACGCTAAGGGTGATCCACTTGTAACAAAAGATGCCTTGGCTGCCCTTAATGTTATGACAGATGAACAGTACGAAGATATTAAAGCTATGACTCAGAAAATTACACGTATTGTTGCTGATGACCTTAAAGAGAAGGATCTTATTCTTTATGATATCAAATTCGAGTTTGGTTATGACCCTGATGGTAAGGTTATGCTTATTGATGAAATCGCTTCAGGTAATATGCGTGTATATAAGAACGGTGAGTACATTGATCCAATGACTCTTTCTAAACTTTTCTTTGCTTGATCTTTAATTTGCAAAACTCTCTATAGTAAAGGAGAAATACAATGGGTGGATTTTTCGGAATTACATCTAAAAATGAATGCGTAGCTGAAGTGTTTTTTGGTGTTGACTATCATTCTCACCTTGGTACGCGACGTGGCGGTATGGCTGCATACGACAAAGAGATTGGACTTCAGAGAGTGATTCATAATATAGAAAGCACTCCATTTCGCACGAAGTTTGAGCATGTTATAGACGATATGAAGGGTACTTCTGCTATTGGATGTATCAGCAACAGCACTCCTCAGCCTATGATGATTCGTTCTAAGCTTGGTGTATATGCTGTTTGTATGGTAGGTATTATCAACAATGCTCAAGATCTTATTGATCTTTGTCTTGAAAAAGGCTGTGGACACTTTGATGCTATGACCGGTGGTGCAGTTAACTCAACAGAACTTTTAGCTGCATTGATTAATCAGAAGGACAGTTTTGTTGAAGGAATTAAATATGCACAGGATTTAATTGATGGTACTGCTTCTATTTTGATATTAAAAGAAAACGGCAATATTATTTGTGCTAGAGATAAGATTGGCAGATTGCCTGTAGTTATCGGCAAAAGTGATGATGGATACAGCGTGTCTTTTGAATCTTTTGCATATCAGAAACTTGGATATGTCGACGAAAAAGAACTTGGTCCGGGCGAGATTGTAGAAATATCACCATCTGAACTCAAAGTGCTGGCACCTGCTGGCGAAAAGATGCGCATTTGTGCGTTCTTGTGGAGTTATTACGGATATCCAAACTCAGCTTATGAAGGTGTATCAGTTGAAGTCATGAGATACATCAATGGCAAAATTATGGCAAAAAATGACAAAAATAGCGGCATTTTTAAAGATGTTGATTATATTTGTGGTGTGCCAGATTCCGGCACTCCTCACGCCATAGGTTATGCATCTGAGTGTGGTTTGCCATTTGCTCGTGCTTTTATTAAATACACACCTACATGGGCACGTAGTTTTATACCATCTAATCAGTCTATACGCAATATGATAGCTAAAATGAAGCAGATTCCTGTACCTGAATTGATCAAATATAAAAAACTTTTGTTTGTTGATGATTCCATTGTACGTGGTACTCAGCTAAAAGGAACCGTTGACTTCTTATATGAAAACGGAGCAAAGGAAGTGCATATGCGTTCCGCTTGTCCTCCTATTATGTATAGTTGTAAATTCCTTAATTTCACTCGAGCTAAGAGTGATATGGAACTTATTGCTCGTAAAGTTATATATGACCTTGAGGGAGAAGAAGGAGAAAAATATATAGCTGAGTATAGTGATGCAAGTACAGAGAGGGGTAAAAAACTCAGAAAAGTACTGTCTGATCAACTAAACTTAGCTTCACTTGAATTCCAGTCTTTAGAAGGTATTATTGAGGCAATTGGTTTGCCTGAAGACTGCTTATGTACTTATTGTTGGAACGGAAAGGAATAATAAGATGAATATGCAATCTAAATCTGACAGCTACGCAGCAGCGGGTGTTGACATTACCGCTGGCTATAAAGCTGTAGAACTTATGAAAAAACATATAGCACGCACTGTTACACAGGCTAAATCTGATGATATCGGTGGTTTCGGTGGCCTTTTTGAGCTTGATCTCACTGGTATCAATAAACCTGTTTTAGTTGGAGGCACTGATGGTGTAGGTACAAAACTCAAGTTAGCTTTTCTTATGGATAAGCATGACACTGTTGGTATTGACTGTGTTGCTATGTGCGTGAACGATATTATTTGTTGTGGTGCAAAGCCGTTGTTTTTCCTTGATTATATTGCTTGTGGTAAGAATGTTCCTGAGCGCATTGAGCAGATTGTCAAAGGTGTATGTGATGGCTGTGTTCAATCTGGAGCTGAGCTAATTGGTGGCGAAACTGCTGAAATGCCTGGTTTTTATCCTGTTGATGAGTATGACCTTGCAGGTTATAGCACTGGTGTTGTTGATAAGGATAAAATCATCGACAACAACACTATGTCAGAGGGAGATGTTGTTATAGCACTTCCATCAAGTGGTGTACATTCAAACGGATTTTCTCTTGTCAGAAAAGTTTTTGATGTAGAAAATGCAGATATAAAGACACCTGTTGCTGAACTTAATGGTAAATCTGTTGGTGAAACTCTACTTACACCAACAAAGATCTATGTTAAGCCTGTTCTTGCTTTGCTTGATGAAATCAAAGTGAAAGGTATTTCTCATATCACAGGTGGTGGTTTCTATGAGAATATACCTCGTAGTATCCCTAATGGTTTGGGAGCTAAAATTAAGCGTAATGCAGTCAAGGTTCTTCCTATTTTTGAACTTATCGCTAAAACAGGCAACATCAGCGAACGTGATATGTTCAATACATTCAATATGGGTGTTGGTATGAGCATTGTTGTGTCTGCTGATGATGTTGATAGA
This sequence comes from Ruminococcus sp., assembly GCA_045539655.1. Lineage (GTDB taxonomy): Bacteria > Bacillota > Clostridia > Oscillospirales > Acutalibacteraceae > Ruminococcoides. Next base: position 34,559 of record JAZQFT010000008.1, read on the forward strand.
GCTCTTGAAATTCTAAAAGCACATGGTGAAGATGCTTATATCATCGGTGAAATTGTTAAGTCTGATGATAAAATCATTATCTGTTAATTTTTTAAAGAGGGGATATATTATGTCTAAAAAGGCTAAGATCGCTGTGCTTGTATCGGGCGGAGGAACTAACCTACAGGCGTTAATTAACGCACAGAACAAGGGGATTATCAACAGCGGTAGTATAGAACTTGTTGTTTCCAACAACGCTAACGCTTATGCGCTTGAAAGAGCAAAGAAAGCTAACATTGACACTGCAGTTGTTTTAAAGAAAGATTGTTCTTCGCAAGCTGAATTTGAAAATAAGATTGTAGAAAAGCTTGAAGAATACAATATTGATTTAATTGTTCTAGCAGGCTTTATGTCGATTTTGAGCGAATCTTTTACAAGCAGATTCAAAAATCGTATTATCAATGTTCATCCAAGTTTGATTCCATCTTTCTGCGGTAAAGGCTTTTATGGCTTAAAAGTCCATGAAGCTGCTCTCCAAAAAGGCGTTAAAGTTACCGGTGCTACAGTGCATTTTGTGAACGAAATACCTGATGGGGGAGAGATTATCCTCCAAAAAGCTGTTAGTATTAGAGATGATGACACTCCTGAAACTTTGCAAAAACGTGTTATGCGTCTAGCAGAGTGGAAAATTTTACCTGCTGCTGTTGAGCAGGTCTCACAAAAAATGATTAGTTAAGGAAATGGTGAATAATATGGCATTATTTGATTTAGAAACACTACTGAGCGAGAATTCATATCCAGGTCGTGGTATTGTTATGGGTAAGTCAGCTGATGGCAAGTCAGCTATGTTCGCTTACTTTATTATGGGTCGCAGTGAAAACAGCCGTAATCGTATTTTTGAAAGCTTCGAGGACGGTATGCGTACTAAGGCTTTTGATGAGTCAAAACTCTCCGATCCTAGCCTTATTATATATAACCCTTATCGCAAACTTGGCGATATCGATGTTATTACTAATGGAGATCAGACAGATACAGTATATGAGTTTTTAAAAGATGGTAAGACCTTTGAAGATGCACTTAATACTCGTGAGTTTGAGCCTGACGCTCCTAACTTCACGCCTCGTATTTCTGGTATAGCTGAATATAATTTTGATAATGCTGACTTTAGCTACAAGCTTTCTATTTTAAAAAGTGCTAACGGAAATCCTGAAGCTTGTAATCGCTATTTCTATTCTTATAAACCTCTTGATGGTGTTGGTCATTTTATTCATACATATAAATGTGACGGTAACCCAATTCCATCTTTCTATGGTGAACCGGAAGAGGTTACTCTCCCAAACACTGCGCAGGAGCTTGCAGACCTTTGTTGGAATAACCTGAATGAAGATAACAAAGTTTCTTTATTTGTAAGATGTGTTCCACTTGATGGTTCAAAACCAACTGAAATTATTATTAACAAAAACGTTTGATATAAGGAGTTCGCTATGACTGAATTTGAATTAAAATATGGTTGTAACCCTAACCAAAAACCATCTAAAATTTTTATGGAAGACGGCAGTGAGCTTCCTATCGAGATTTTAAATGGTCGTCCGGGTTATATTAATTTTTTGGATGCATTTAATGCTTGGCAGTTAGTAAAAGAACTAAAAGAAGCTCTTGACATGCCGGCTGTTACATCGTTCAAGCACGTTTCTCCAACATCTGCTGCTGTTGGTACTAAACTTTCTGACACTCTCAAGAAAGCTTGCTTTGTAGATGATATTGAAGGTTTGGATGATTCTCCACTTGCTTGTGCGTATGCACGTGCACGTGGTACTGATCGTATGTGTTCTTTCGGTGACTGGGTTGCACTGTCAGATGTATGTGATGTTACAACAGCAAAAATGATTGCTCGTGAAGTGTCCGATGGTATTATTGCGCCTGGATATGACGATGAAGCTCTTGAGATTTTAAAATCAAAGCGTAAGGGCTCTTATAATATTGTTAAAATCGACCCTGAATATGTACCTGCACCTGTTGAGCGTAAGCAGGTTTATGGTATCACTTTTGAGCAGGGTAGAAATAACTTTGAAATTAACAAAGAACTTCTATCTAACCTTGTTAGCAAGAATAAAGAGTTACCTGACAGTGCTGTTAGAGATCTTATTGTTGCTTTGATCACTCTTAAGTACACACAGTCAAACTCCGTGTGCTATGCTATCGATGGTCAAGCTATCGGTGTTGGTGCTGGCCAGCAGTCTAGAATTCATTGTACACGCTTAGCGGGCACTAAAGCTGACACATGGTTCCTCAGACAGCACGAAAAGGTGTTGAACCTTCCTTTCCTTGATACTATCAGAAGGCCAGACAGAGATAATGTAATTGATGGATACATCAACAAAAATGAAGAAGATGTTTGTGCTGATGGAAATTGGCAGAAATACTTTAAATTCCAACCTGAGCCTCTCACTGATGAAGATATAAAGGCTTATCTAGCTACAAAGACTGATGTAGCGCTTGGTTCTGATGCATTCTTCCCGTTCAGTGACAATATTGAGCGTGCTTATCGTAGTGGCGTGAAGTATATTGCAGAACCTGGCGGCTCTATCCGTGATGATGTTGTTATTGAATGCTGTGATAAATATGATATGGTTATGGCGTTTACTGGTATGCGTCTGTTCCATCACTAATATATAGAAAGAGGATATCTATGAAGATATTAGTTGTAGGCGGCGGTGGTCGCGAACACGCTATTATTAAAAAGATCAAAGAGAATAAAAGTGTAACAGAGATTTTTGCTACACCTGGTAACGGCGGTATTGCTAAAGATGCTACTTGTATTCCTATAGGTGCAAAAGATATCGATAAAATTGTTGAATTTGCTGTTGATAATAGCATTGACTATGCGGTTGTTGCTCCTGATGACCCACTTGTGCTTGGATGTGTTGATGCACTTAACGCAAAAGGGATTCCTTGTTTTGGTCCTGATTCAAAAGCTGCTATTATCGAGGGTAGTAAGGTTTTCTCTAAAAATTTAATGAAAAAATACAACATACCAACAGCTCAGTACGAAGTTTTCGATGATATGGAAAAGGCGCTCAACTATCTTGAAACAGCACCTGTTCCAACTGTTATTAAGGCCGATGGTCTTGCTCTTGGTAAGGGTGTTATTATTGCTAATACAAGAGAAGAAGCAAAAGATGCTGTTTTATCTATGATGCAGGACAAGGTTTTTGGTGATAGCGGTAATAATGTGGTTATTGAAGAGTTTTTAACAGGCCCTGAGGTATCTGTTCTTTCATTTACTGATGGCAAAACAGTTGTTCCTATGGTCTCTTCAATGGATCACAAGCGTGCACTAGATAATGACCAGGGTTTAAATACCGGTGGTATGGGCACTGTTGCGCCTAACCCTTATTATACTGATGCTGTAGCTAAAGAATGTATGGATAAGATTTTTCTTCCTACTATCAACGCAATGAATTCAGAAGGTAGAACTTTTAAGGGCTGCCTGTACTTTGGTTTAATGCTAACTCCAAATGGACCTAAGGTTATTGAGTATAACTGTCGTTTTGGTGATCCTGAAACACAGGTTGTACTTCCACTTTTAGAATCTGATTTGCTCACTATCATGCAGGCTGTTACAAATGAAACTTTAGCTGAAACTGAGGTTAAGTTTGCTGACAAATCAGCTTGTTGCGTTATTATGGCATCAAATGGTTATCCAAAAGCTTATGATAAAGGTTTTGAGATGAATATTCCTGAAAGTATTTCTGATAATGTATATGTTGCTGGCGCTAGGCTCGATGGAGATAAACTTCTTACTGATGGAGGCAGAGTTCTTGGAGCTACAGCTATTGCGGAAACATTAAAAGACGCTATTGATAAGTCATACGATATGGTTAATAGTATAAAGTTTGAGAATGCGTATTATAGAACTGATATAGGCAAGAGAGCACTTGCAGCAAAGGAGGGTTAAGTTATGGTATTTAGAGTGTTTGTTGAAAAGAAGAAAGAACTCGCACATGAAGCTAAAGCTTTATACAATGAAGCTGTAACCCTGCTCGGCATAAATAATCTCACTGATGTACGTATTTTTAATAGATACGATGTGGAAAATATCACAGAAGATTTATTTAATTACGCTTGTAAAACAGTTTTTTCTGAGCCACAGCTCGATATTATCAGCAGTGATGTTGATATTGATGATGCTACAGTTTTTGCTGTAGAGTTTTTACCTGGTCAGTTTGATCAGCGTGCCGATTCTGCTGCTCAGTGTATTCAGATTATTTCTCAGGGCGATCGACCAACCATCAGAAGTGCAAAAGTATATGCTCTTTACGGCGCATTGACTGATGATGAAATTAACGAAATCAAGAAATATGTTATTAACCCTGTTGAGGCAAGACAGGCTACTATGGAGAAGCCTGAAACTCTTGCTACTGATTATGAAATTCCAACTGATGTAGAAACTTTAACAGGTTTTATACAACTTGACAGAGCAGGCTTGGAAAAGTTTGTGAAAGACTATTCGCTTGCAATGGATGCTGATGATATTGCTTTTTGTCAACAGTATTTCTTGTCAGAACACCGTGATCCAACTATAACAGAGATCAGAATGATTGATACATATTGGTCTGACCATTGTCGTCATACAACATTTCTGACTGTTATTGATGATGTTAAGTTTGAAGACGAGTTACTGCAGAAAGCATATGATGAATATATTGCTGTACGTGAGGAACTGGGCAGAACAAAACCTATATGTCTGATGGACCTTGCTACTGTTGCAGTTAAATATTTAAAGAAACATGGTAAGCTTGATAAGCTTGATGAAAGCGAAGAAATCAATGCTTGTACTGTGAAAATAGATGTAGAAGTAGATGGTGTTACTGAGCCTTGGCTCTTGCTCTTTAAGAACGAAACTCATAACCATCCTACTGAGATCGAACCTTTTGGTGGTGCTGCTACTTGTATTGGCGGTGCTATAAGAGATCCGCTTTCCGGTCGTGCGTATGTATATGGTGCAATGCGTGTTACTGGTGCTGCTGACCCGTTAAAACCTGTTAATGAAACTATTCCTGGTAAACTTCCGCAACGTAAGATTGTTACAACTGCTGCTGCGGGTTATTCTTCATACGGTAACCAGATAGGTCTTGCTACAGGTATTGTTGATGAAATTTTCCACCCAGGTTACGCAGCAAAACGCATGGAAATTGGTGCGGTTATCGCTGCAGCCCCTGCTGAAAATGTCAGACGTGAAGTTCCTGCTCCTGGTGATATAGTAGTATATCTAGGCGGTAGCACTGGTAGAGATGGTATTGGTGGAGCTACTGGTTCGTCCAAAAAGCACGATTCTCACTCTGTTGAGACTTGTGGTGCCGAAGTTCAAAAAGGTAACGCTCCTGAAGAGCGTAAACTCCAGCGTTTATTCAGAAACCCTGAGGCCACCAAACTAATCAAGCGTTGTAATGACTTTGGTGCAGGCGGCGTATCGGTTGCTATTGGCGAACTTGCTGATGGCTTGAACATCAACCTTAATGCTGTACCAAAGAAGTACGATGGCCTTGATGGCACAGAACTTGCTATTAGCGAGTCTCAGGAACGTATGGCTGTGGTTATTGAGCCTGAAAATGTAGAAAAATTCATTGCACTTGCTAAGGAAGAGAATCTTCAGGCATGTCAGGTTGCTGTTGTAACAAAGGAACCTAGACTTGTTATGAATTGGAACGGCAAAAACATTGTCGATATCAGCAGAGAGTTCTTGAATTCTAACGGTGCAGATAAGCACATTTCTATCGCTCCTGCAAAATTGCAGTCTATAGATAAAACTGTTGACGGTTCATTCACTGATAATATTAAAGCTATCGCAGATGATCTTAACATCTGTTCAAAGCGTGGTCTTTCTGAGCGCTTTGACTCCACTATTGGTGCAGGTACTGTTCTTATGCCATTTGGCGGTAAAAATCAGCTTACACCAATACAGAGTATGGTTCAGAAGATTTCTGTTGAGAAGAAGCACACAGATGATTGTTCATTTATGTCATGGGGTTATAATCCGTTTATTATGGAAAAGAGCCCATATCATGGAGCATATTTAGCTGTTGTTGAATCAGTGTGCAAGCTTATCGCAACAGGCGCAAAATTTGAGGATGTTTATCTTACTTTCCAGGAATATTTTGAAAGTCCAGGAAAAGATGCTAAACGTTGGGGCAAACCTCTTGCTGCCTTGCTGGGTGCTTTTAAAGCTCAAAAAGAGCTGGGCATTGGCTCTATCGGTGGTAAAGACTCTATGAGTGGTACTTTCGAAGATCTTGATGTACCTCCTACATTGGTGTCTTTTGCTGTGACTACAGGCAAAGTTTCTGATGTTGTTTCACCTGAGTTCAAGAAAGCTAATAATAACGTTATATTCTTAAAACCTGAGCTCGATGAAAACGGTTTACCTGTTACAGAATCACTTTTAGTGTTGTTCGATAAAGTAACAAAACTTATGCGTAGTGGCAAAGCCGTTTCTTGTTACACACTTGGCCTTGGTGGTGTAGCAGAAGCTGTTATGAAAATGAGCTTTGGTAACAGCTTTGGCTTTAAGTTTAATGATAATCTTTCTGTAAAAGATATATTTGCTTACAACTACGGTGCTTTCGTACTTGAGGTTGAACAAGGCGTAGAAGAAGATTCTGTTATCGGTACTGTTACTGATGATAACTGTATTTCTTATGCTGATGAATGTGTGCCACTAGATATTATCCTTAATATTTATGAAGATAAACTTGAGAGTGTTTATTCATGTAATATTAAGCATCCTGATTCAAAGGTCGACAACATATCTTTCGAAGCTAAGGAGTGGACTGCACCAGCTATTAAGGTTGCAAAGCCTAAGGTGCTTATTCCTGCTTTCCCTGGAACTAACTGCGAATTTGATAGTGCTAAAGCTGTTCGTGATGCTGGTGCTGAGCCTGAGATTATTGTTGTCAGTAACCTCACAGCTTCAGATATCCAAAGTAGCGTAGAACGTTTTGCTAAGTCGCTCAAAGATGCTCAGATGGTATTTATCCCAGGTGGCTTCTCTGGTGGTGATGAGCCTGACGGAAGTGGTAAGTTTATTACAGCTTTTTTCCGCAACGCTGCGATCAAAGAAGGCGTTACGGATCTACTTGATAACAGAGATGGTTTGATGTGTGGTATTTGTAACGGTCTCCAGGCACTCATCAAGCTTGGGCTTGTTCCTTTTGGTAAGATTATCGATACTGATGAAAACTGCCCAACTCTTACTTTTAACACTATATCAAGACACCAATCCAGAATTGTTAGAACAAGAGTTGCTTCTAACAAGTCACCTTGGTTATCGCTTACAAACGTAGGTGAAGTATATAATGTCCCTATTTCGCACGGAGAAGGCAGATTCCTCTGTAACGATGATTTACTCAAGCAGCTCATCGAAAACGGACAGATCGCTACTCAGTATGTTGATTTATCTGATGTTGCTACTACTGATGTTCACTTTAATCCTAATAACTCCAAGCTCGCTATAGAGGGTATAACATCACCTGATGGCAGAGTATTTGGTAAGATGGGACACAGCGAACGAATCGGCAATGGTCTATATAAGAACGTTCCTGGTAACTACGACATACGTATGTTTGAGGCTGCAGTTAAATATTTTAAATAATATAAGAAAGCCAGTCATATATGACTGGCTTTTTCTTTTACATTGTTTGAATTTATAAATAAGAACTAAATTTTCTTGAACACTATATTATTTCGTGATATAATTATTTTTATTGAGTAGGGGGTGGAGATTTGGATAAAACTAGAAAGATATATTGGAAGATACTAAGACCTTTAGTTATGGTTTTCTTGTTCTTAAAGTTTGGATATACTTTCAACATCGCAAAGAATCTTCCTGAAAATTATATTATACTTTCTAATCATAACACTGATTTTGACCCTTTATTTGTTGGCGTGAGTTTTAAGAATTCTATCAGGTTTGTTGCAAGTGAACATATTTCACGTTGGAAATATGCATTTAAGTTTGTGAATCATGTTTTTGCTCCGATTATGAGACCTAAGGGAACAAACGCTGCCTCGACAGTTAAAGAAATGCTGAGAACTTTGCGTGGCGGAGAAAATGTTTGTATGTTTGCTGAGGGCGCCAGATCTTGGAACGGAATTACAGCACCGATCTTGCCTTCTACAGGTAAAGTTGTTAAAAGTTCTAAGTGTGCTTTAGTCACCTATAAAATAACCGGAGGGTATTTTGTTAGCCCTATGTGGAGCAAAGGCGGTACTCGTAGAGGTAAAATTCACGGAAAAGTGGTAAATATATATTCTGCAGAACAACTCTCTACTATGTCAACAGAAGAAATTAATGCTATAATTAATCGCGATTTACACGAGGATGCCTATCAAACACAAGCCGTTGATAACAGAAAGTATAAAGGTAAACATCTGGCTGAACAGATGGAGAGTTTAGTGTATTGCTGTCCAAGATGCAAAGCTATAGATAGTTTGCGTTCATCAAAAGGCACTGTTTTTTGCAACGAATGTGATAACACATTCGTTTATGATGAATATGGAAATATATCTGGCATCGAGTATAAGAGTGTTAAAGAACTATTTGTTTTTTTGCGTGATAAAGCCTTGCTTGATGCTCAAAAAAACATTACTTATACTTCGCATAATGCAAAAATGATAAGCGTAAAAAATCACATCGAAACTGAAGTTTCTTGTGGGAATCTAGCTGTTTCTAAAGAATATCTTGTATGTGGCAATTATAAGATACATCTTTGTGATATTATAGATATGGCTATGCACGGACGCCACGCTCTTGTGCTATCTACTAAGGATGCATATTATGAGATTTTAGTAGCTGAAGATACTTCAGCCTTAAAGTTTTACATGTTGTTCCAAGCGCATAAATACGGATGTATTAATAAATTTAGTTTTTAAGGTGGGTAAGTATATGGATTTTTCTGCTTCTAATACAGCTTTATGGGGACCTATTATTCAAATAGGTATTATAGCGGGTCTTGTTTTATTTGCTAATATATTAAGACGAAAGATTCCTTTCGTACAGAAAACTATGATTCCTACTGCGGTATTAGCAGGATTTATACTATTATTGCTAAAATCATTGAATATCGTCCCAGTGATAACTAATGAATTTTTAGAAACTATTACATATCATACTATTGCACTTGGATTCATAGCGATGTCACTTCGTGTTCCTGATAAGACGGTTGAAACAGAAAAGATGATTGGGAGCAAAAGTGGTGCGCTAATAGTAAGTACGTACCTTGTACAAGCTATAGTAGGTCTGATTATTTCAATTTTGTTAGCGTACACATTTATGCCTGATTTATTTAAAGCAAGCGGCATACTTCTTCCAATGGCGTACGGTCAAGGTCCTGGTCAAGCGAATAATGTTGGTTCTACTTATGAAGCTCTCGGTATGTACGGGGGAAGAAGCTTTGGTTTATCGCTTGCTGCAGCAGGTTATCTTTGTGCTTGTATAGTAGGTGTTGTATTTTTAAATATTTTTAGCAAAAAGGGTAAACTTAAAAGAGCAGTTGATGTAGATGACATATCAGGTTCTGTTACCATTGATACGTTTCAGGACAAGAATGAGGCACCTATGTCAGAGTCTATAGACAGATTAAGCATTCAAGCTGCACTTGTGTGTATAGTGTATCTTCTTACATACTTAGTAACCTGGGGAATAACAGAGCTTTTAATGTTAATCTCTCCTGGACTAGCTAACACAGTTTCAACTTTGCTTTGGGGATTCAATTTCATAATTGGTTCTATGATTGCTGCTGGTTGTCGTACTTTGTTTGTTGGGTTACGAAAAATCAAGCTGATGAACAGACAATACCAGAATAATTATTTGCTTAGCAGAATCTCTGGATTTCTGTTTGACGTTATGATCATTTGTGGTATTGCTAGCATAAATATAGATGATCTTCAAGGATATTGGGTACCATTCTTACTGATGGCTATCATTGGTGGCATAGTTACTTTCGTGTACCTGATGTTTATGTCTAAAAAAATATATAAAGGTTATATTTATGAAGGTTTTTTCTCTATGTACGGAATGCTGACCGGCACAATTAGCAGTGGTGTACTACTTCTTAGAGAGATTGATCCACAGATGAAAACCCCTGCTGCTAATAATTTGATAACAGGTAGTTCGTTTGGCATAGCTTTTGGCGCACCGTTACTCGTACTTATCAGTATGGCACCTAAGAGCGATGTTATGACTTTTATTGTTTTCGGTCTGGTATTAATTTATCTTGCTGCTCTTTTATTATTTATTTTTAAAGCTGGAAAAAGAAATAAGAAAAATAAATAATCTCTTAATCGCTCTGTATAAAACAGAGCGATTTTTCTTGAATTAGTGTATAGAATATTTTATAATAATACACATGAAGTATTTTAAATTTATTTGGATAGGAAAAACAGAATGAAGAAGACGGTTTCTTTATTATTAATAATGATTTTTTTGACTTCTATGACCTGCGGTTGCTCTTTAAATAATATAGGTTCAGATAAAATCGATAATGAAATTATTGTTTTTGCGGCATCTTCACTTTTAGAACCTTTTAATGACATCCAAACAAAATTCAATGAAAAATATCCTGATGTTTCTGTTATATATAATTTCGATTCATCTGGAACTTTGAAAAAGCAAATTGAAGCTGGAGCCGAATGTAATATTTTCGTTTCAGCAAATAAAAAATGTATCGATGAATTAACAGGTAGTGAGATATTTTCACAAAAAGATTTAATACAAAATGAAGTTGTTCTTGTAAAGTCTGATATTTATGATGGTAAAGTTTTATCTTTTGATGAAGCTATAAATGGTATGTTAAATCAGGAAATAACGCTTGCAGTTGGAAATAGCAACGTACCTGTCGGTGACTACACTATGTCGATTTTCGAAAATTATGGCGTCAGATTTCAAGATTTAATTGATTGTCAAAATGTAACTTTTTGTTCCAGTGCGAAAGAAGTTGTTGCACAAGTTAATGAAGGTTCTGTAGATTTAGCTGTTGTTTATTTAACTGATGCTCGTATAAATGAACTTGAAATAATTGATACTGCAGATATTGAAGTGTGCGGTGAGGTATTATATCCTTGTGCACTGCTAGGTGATGATATAAAAGAATCAGCTAACGCGGAACTTTTTTATAACTTTTTGTCATCAGATATTTCTAACAAAATTTTTGAAAAATATGGTTTTTCACTAGTGAAATAAATGGAGGCCAATATGGATTTATTTCCATTATTTAACTCTTTGAGAATCGCTACCATAGCAACTTGTATTGTGTTTTTTGCAGGGATTTTTATAGCATTTTATACTTCTAAAATGCCATCTGCAATAAAAGGTGTTCTTGATGCTGTTTTTACTTTACCTTTAGTATTGCCACCAACAGTCGTTGGCTTTTTATTATTAAAGATTTTTGGTCCAAAAAGTTGTATTGGTGCTATTTTTATAGAATTGTTTGATTTCAGTTTAACGATGAATTGGTGGTCAGCTGTCATAGCTACAGTCGTAGTTGTTTTTCCATTGATGTACAGAACAGCTCGTGGTGCATTTCAATCTTTTGATAATAATCTGAGCGATGTAGGGAAGACATTGGGGCTTTCTGATATCTATATATTTTGGAAAATAATTCTGCCAAACTGCAAGCAGGGGATTATTGCCGGTACAGTTTTATCGTTTGCCAGAGCGCTGGGTGAATATGGAGCAACGAGCATGATGGCAGGATATATCCCAGGTAAAACTGCGACTATATCGACTACAGTATATCAGCTTTGGAGCACCAGTAATGATACTTTAGCTTTTAAATGGGTTGTATTAAACATTCTCGTTTCATTATTTGTCTTGTTTGTTATAAGTTATTTTGAAAACACAAACAAATACAAGGAGGCCTCACATGTCTCTGGTAGTTGAAATAAAAAAGAGTTTTCCTGATTTTAGTCTTGATGTATCTTTTAGTAGTCATGGTGATATCAATGCGCTTTTTGGTTTATCCGGAAGCGGAAAAAGTTTAACATTAAGATGTATTTCGGGGATTATAAAACCTGATTTTGGAAAAATTGTTATTGATGGTGAAACCGTATTCGATAGCGATAAAAAAATTAATATTATCCCACAAAAAAGGAATATTGGATATTTGCCTCAGAATTTTGCTTTGTTTCCTAATATGTCTGTCCAGCAGAACATACTAGCTGGATTGCGTAACACACCTAGAAAGGATCGCTTAAATAAACTTGAGGATTTACTTGGGCGTTTTGATTTGTATTCGATCAGAGATAAGTATATTCAGCAGATTTCTGGTGGTGAAAAGCAACGTGTTGCGCTGGCTAGAACGTTAGCTACTGATCCTAAAGTATTGTTACTCGATGAACCATTTTCTGCACTGGATACACAAATAAAGACGCGTTTAGAATTAGATTTAATAAATTTATTGAATAATTTTACCGGTGATGTGGTCTTTGTGTCTCATAATAAAGATGAAGTGTATAAAATATGCAATAGAGTTTCTGTTATTGATAATGGTTATTGCAGAAATAGCAGAAATACTGAGTCTGTTTTTAATAAACCACTTACTAAAGCTGACGCTGTCTTAATAGGTTTAGAGAATATAAGCAATATCATTGCAACTGAGAATACTTATAGTACAGATTTTGAATTTGATGTACCGTTGAAAGATAAAGATATAAATTGTGTTGGTTTTAATTTATCTGAATACAATATTGGAAAAGTAGATTCAGACATTGTATTTGAGGCTTTTATAACAAATGTTATTCGTAGCACTGATTGTTCATGGTTAGTTGCCAAAGTTAGTGATTTTTCTAAACCTGTATTTTTAAAAACAAAAGCAGATAGAACTGATTTTGTTACAGGTGCAATACTTACAATAGGTTTAGATGTCAAAGACATTTATTATTTAAAGTAGGAGATTATATGAAGGATAAATATAACAGGGAAATCAGCTATTTGCGTCTTTCTGTTACTGATAGGTGTAATTTCAGTTGTCAATATTGTATGCCTGAAAATTCATCACATATATGCCAATTACTTACTTTTGACGAAATGTACAATATTTGTAAATGTGCAGTTGGTTTTGGAATCAATAAAATCAGAATAACAGGAGGAGAACCTCTAATAAGAGAAGGCGTTATTGACTTTTGTAGAAATATTAAAAAAATTACCGGCCTTGAAGAACTATCTATCACAACTAATGGCAGTTTATTACAAAATTATGCATATGATTTGGCTGAATCTGGTATAAATCGAGTCAATGTAAGTCTTGATACACTTGACAATGATAAGTTCTATCAATTAACTAAAACAAATAAATTAGACACTGTTTTGAATGGTATTAAAACAGCTTTAGATGCAGGTCTTTCTGTTAAGATAAATGTTGTTCTGATAGGTGGATTTAATATTGATGAAATTAAAAAATTTGTTGAACTAACGAAAGAAAATAATTATCAGATTCGATTTATTGAGCTTATGCCTATCGGTGCTTGCTCTAGTTGGAGTAGTGATAGTTTTGTATCGACAGACACTGTTTTGAAGCTTTTTCCTAATCTCAGACGCATTTCCTTAGATGGTGTTGCTGAGGTATATAAGATTGATGGTTATATTGGTACAGTAGGCCTTATAAGACCTATTTCTAACATGTTTTGTGATTTTTGTAACAGAATCAGGATAACAGCAGATGGTAAACTAAAAACCTGCTTACATAGTAGTGATGAGTATGATCTTAGAAACTTGAGCGGTGATGAACTAACAGAAAAGTTTAAAGAAGCTGTATTCAATAAACCACTGTCACACACACTGAACAAAGGGTGTTTTAGTCATAGCTCTCGCTTTATGAACGAAATTGGAGGATAATATGGAATTCACTCATTTTAATGAGCAAGGCCTAGCAAGAATGGTTGATGTTACAGATAAAGATGTAACATACAGAACCGCCGTTGCTTGTGCTTATGTTAAGATGAATAGTAACACTTTAGTAAAAGTAAAAGATGGGAATCTAAAAAAAGGGAACGTGTTGGCAGTTGCGCAGGTTGCCGGAATAATGGCAGCTAAAAACACTTCGAGCGTTATCCCGATGTGCCATCAAATTTCACTTACTGGTGCAGATATTTCTTTTAAATTCAACGCAGATGGTATTTTTTTAACAGCAACAGTAAAATGCAAAGGTGAGACCGGTGTCGAGATGGAGGCATTGCACTCCGTAACAGTTGCTGCTTTGACAATATACGATATGTGTAAATCTATCCAAAAAGATATTGAGATTACTGATGTCCACCTTGTTAGTAAAACAGGCGGAAAAAGTGGAGATTTTACTTTTAAGAGGTGATAATGTGGCGAGTGTTATAGCTGTATGTATAAGTGAAAAACGTGGTACAAAAAAGGTTGAAGTTCCATATATTGACATATTGCCTGATCTTGGTATTATCGGAGATGCACACGCTGGCAACTGGCACCGTCAGATAAGTCTGCTTGCACAGGAAAGTATAGATAAAATGAAGTCGTTAGGTGTTCGGATCAAGCCAGGTGATTTTGCTGAAAATATCGTAACTGAAGGTGTTGTTGTGAACACTATACCTGTTGGTACAAAAGTTATGATTGGTCAAACAATTATTGAAATTACACAAATAGGTAAAAAGTGCCATAATGATTGTGAAATCAAACGTATAACAGGAAAATGCGTTATGCCCACTGAGGGAGTCTTTGCAAAAGTTATTAAGGGCGGTAGGATTTCATGTGGCGATGATATTTCTATATTAGAGGAATAGTATGAAAGTAATTAAAACAACAGATTCTATAGGACACGTGTTGTGTCATGATCTCACCCAGATAATAAAAGATAAATACAAAGGAGCTAGGTTCAAAAAAGGCCACATTATTACAAAAGAAGATATACCTGTTCTTCTTTCTATGGGCAAAGAGAATCTATACGTCTATGAACAAAAAGCCGGTACTCTCCATGAAAACGATGCAGCTCGAAGACTAGCACACTTGTGTTTGAGCAACAATATGTCGTGTTCCGATGTAAATGAGGGTAAAATAGAGATAAAATCAGATATTGACGGATTGTTTTTGGTTGATTCTGATAAGCTCAATAAAATCAATAGTATTGATGATATTATGATAGCAACTCGAAAAGGGGGAACCAAAGTCAGAAAAGGAGACAAGCTTTGCGGAACTCGTGTGATCCCTCTAGTTATTGATGAAGAAAGAATTATCGAAGCTGAAAGTGTTGCGGGTTCTGAGTCCATTTTAAAAGTCATTCCTTTCTCACTTAAAACCGCTGCGATTATAACTACTGGCAGCGAAGTTTTCAAAGGGCTGATCGAGGATAAATTCACGCCTGTTATTGTTGATAAACTATCTCAGTACTCAATAAAAGTTACTGAGCACATAACGGTAGATGATGATAAAAATAATATAATAAAAGCAATAGAGAGTGTAAAAAAATATAATGTTGATATTATTTTGTGCACCGGTGGTATGAGTGTTGACCCAGATGATAACACTCCTGGTGCAATAAAATCTAGCGGTGCTGACATTGTTACATACGGTGCTCCTGTGTTACCGGGTGCTATGTTTTTACTTGGATATTTTGATGATGGTATGCCAATTATTGGTCTACCGGGTTGTGTTATGTACGCAAAAGCTACTGTCTTTGATTTAGCTTTGCCTAAGATAGCTGCAAATATTAAAATGACTAAAGAGGATTTTGTTTTAATGGGCGAGGGTGGTCTGTGTTTATCGTGTGATGACTGCTCATATCCTAAATGTCCTTTTGGAAAGTGAGTTTTTATGTATAATGCTGTTGTAATAACCGTGAGTGACAGATGCTATAAAAAAGAACGTGAAGACTCGTCGGGTCCTGTTGTCAAAAAACTTCTACAAGATAATTCATATCTGGTTGAAGAATTAGTTATCATACCTGATGAAAAAGAGGCCATTATCAATTCTCTAAATTTTTTTGTCAATAAAAATATTAGTTTGATCGTCACAACTGGAGGTACTGGCTTTTCTAAGAGAGATGTTACTCCGGAAGCAACAAAAGCAGTGATTGAAAAAGATGTCCCTGGTGTTGCTGAGTATATGAGGCAGAAGTCTTTTGAGATAACGCCACGTGCGATGCTCTCACGTGGTTTGTGCGGCATAAAAGATAATAGTTTGATACTCAATTTACCTGGTAGTCCTAAAGCCGCAAAAGAGAATTTAGAGGCAGTGGTGGATATATTAAAACACGGTCTTGATGTGTTGTGTTCTAAAATTAACGATTGTTCTTGTGAATAATAAAAAAGGTGTTGATTTTACAACACCTTTTTTATTATTTATTATTATAGCTGTGCCAAAAAACTAAGTTGACCGCAACATTCCATCTATCTTAAGCGACTTTATTGCACGCTTTCTTACGTCATATGGCTTTATCATATTTCTCTTATTAGTTATTTATGTAAAACGAGCGATACATATTAATCTCTTCAGTGCAACTAACTAAAAAGTCTTTGCACTCTGTATCTTTTAATAGAATTTTTCCTACTTTCTTAATAGCTTTAAAAAAGTTTGGATCAAATAACAATTCATCGCAGTGTTCTATCATAGGGCAAAGCCGAGCAGCTCTGTAGTCAAGCCCAACAAAAATTTTGCCTTTATTATCAACGATAGGGAAGAATGGAAAAATTTTACAAGCAAGTGGTCGCTCAATTCGATCACAAGTACCATTACACACGACAAGGTCATATCCGTTTGAAGTTGTTTTGATATTTAAAGAGCTTTTTTCATGTGGAAACAGCCTCATGCCTGTCTCTTCGTCGCCTTTACAACATGCTCCGCCACACAGCACACCACAATCAACTGTTAGCGGCGTTAAATCACTAATTATTTTATTTATTTTTGAATACATTTTTGTATATTCATCGTTGCTCATTACGTTTCACCATTTAGAATTATATCATACAATAAAAACAACCGCAACTTCGTCATAAGCTGCGGTTGTTTTGGCGGAGACGGCGGGATTCGAACCCGCGGGGGATTGCTCCCTAACTGATTTCGAGTCAGCCCCGTTATGACCACTTCGATACGTCTCCATGTGAATTTTACAAATGTTATTTTACTTTCTTTTTTCAATTATGTCAAGGACAAACACGAACAAAACAAACCAGCATAATATATCACTGATAAGGTGGTGATATGATGGCTTATGATACTCGTGAGTTGCTCGCAAGACTTATTCAGTGTGAAGCAGGTGGCGAGGGTTACGATGGCATGGCAGCAGTAGCATCCGTCGTAATAAATAGATCTACGGTTACTGAAGGTGAGTTTTCACGAATAAGTAATGGCGGTGATGTTAGAGCAATTATTGAGCAACCAAATCAATTCACCTGCTTGAAAACAAGTGTTCGTGGCTCATACAATAGTCAGAATATATATAATATGAACCCAGAAGAAATACACTATCAAATAGCGGATTGGGCTCTGGCAGGAAATACGTCCAGCGCAGTAGGCAATTCACTATTCTTTTTTAATCCCTACTCACAGTCATGTCCGACTTATTTTCCGACTCGTATTGGTGTTATTTACAATAGGGTGGGAGCTCACTGCTTTTATTCACCAACAGCAGCATATGCAAATACTTAATGGAGGTAATTAAGTTGAATAATCAAATTGATCTTGGCAAAATTTACGGAATTGAGGGCGGAGTCGCGGATGCCAGCGGTTTAGAACCCAGAAACTTCATACAAAGTCCCAACATACCTTCTCTCGAACAGATTGCTGAATACAATCTAGCTTCCAGAGGTATTAATGTTAATCAAGCTATGAATAGTACAACGAGAAATATTACACAAAATATTGACACTGAATATCCGACCGGAGTTCCATATGATGCCGATTATAATCTTAGCATTCCTCCGTCAAGTTCAGATTTTATACCAACACCAACGACTACACTCAACGCATCAATGAACTTATCGACACCTGTTGCTGATATAAATCAAGCAGGAACTTCAGCTATAACTGATTTCTCAAATCCTTTTCCTGTAACGCCGGAATCTATACAGTACCTCAACGGTTTTATAAGAACACAAATAGGAAGAAGAATTACAGTAACTTTTCTGATAGGCAGTAATCAGCTGGAAGAAAAGAGCGGATTTCTACTAGGTGTTGGTGCTAATTATATTCTGATTAACGAGCTTGATACAAATGATTTGACTGCTTGTGATTTTTATAATATAAAGTTTATAAGATTTTATTATTAGAGTGCATCGCACAAAAAAGATATAATTGTGTTTGATACAAGAAATCCTTTCGTGGTCAAAAATATTACATCATCGTTTTTATCGAGCAAACCTTCACTATACAATTTATTGATTCTAAGAAGAAATCCATCAGATATTGTATAGTTATATTTGTTTGTTAATTCATTTAAGTCTAAACCTTCTTTCAGACGTAGTGCAAGCATAATATATTCTTCTATATCTCCACCGTCACCATCGTCAAAGATAACGTTGTCATAAAAATCTTTAATGCTTCTACCATAATAGAATCTTTTGCCATCAACAAATGAGTGAGCAGATGGGCCGATACCAAGATATTCTTTATCTTGCCAGTACCTAAGATTATGCCTACCTTCAAATCCGGTTTTACAAAAATTCGATATTTCGTATTGCTGATATCCGTACTTTGAAAGTTCGCTCACCATATGTGTGTAAACCTCAGCTTGTAAGTCATCGTCAAAAAGGCTAAGGTTTTGAATATTTTCGTAAAATGGTGTATGTCTTTCAATTTTTAAAATATAGGCGGAAATATGTGAAACATCGCAGTCTTTACAGAATTTTATTGATTCTGAAAGGCTGCTTTTTGTTTGATGTGGAATACAAATCATAAGATCGAGTGAAATATTTTCAAACCCAGCATTTCTTGCCAAAAAGACAGTGTTTCTAGCGTCCTGCGCTGTATGCTTTCTGCCAAGAGTTTTCAGTTCTTTTTCATTTGAGCTTTGTAATCCAATAGAAACTCTGTTGAAACCAACTTCTTTAAGATTCTTAAAGTCTAAATCGCTTGCGGTGCAAGGGTTTACTTCTATTGTTATTTCAACATCGTCACATAAATCAAATGATTCCTTGATTGTTATTAAGATTGATGAAAGTCTGTGTGCGCCTAAAATTGACGGTGTGCCACCACCGAAGTACACAGTGGTTATTGGTCTTTTATACATTCTTGAAAACAAAACTATTCGTTCTATCAATTTATTAGTATATAAATCATACTCATTTTTATCACATTCGCTATAAAAATCACAATAGGGACATTTTTGCTCACAAAAAGGTATGTGTATATATAAGCTGAGATTATCCATATTAACTCCTATAAGTAAAAGTACTGAGGCAGGAACGTGTAGCTCCTGCCTCGTTTTGGAAGGTATATGAAAATTGTAGTATTCATTCTATGATTAATATTATACTTTCAAAATCTTAATGTCAAGAATAAAAACTGTTTATTTGACATACTATCAGCCATATTATACTTAAATATTCGTGTGTAATTTATGTTGACTTTAGATACTAAATAATAGTAAAATATGTGAGTACGATTTAACGGAGGGGATAGGATTGAGTAATTTTCAAAATGAGATTAGCAAGAGAAGAACTTTTGCAATTATATCACACCCTGATGCAGGTAAAACTACACTGACTGAAAAACTATTGCTATATGGTGGAGCAATAAACCTTGCTGGTTCAGTCAAAGGTAAGAAAACTGCGAAACACGCTGTATCAGACTGGATGGAAATTGAAAAACAGCGTGGTATTTCTGTCACTTCGTCTGTTATGCAGTTTAAATATAACGATTATTGCATAAATATTCTTGACACACCTGGACACCAGGACTTTTCTGAAGACACTTATAGGACACTTATGGCCGCTGATAGCGCAGTGATGGTTATCGATGCCTCGAAAGGTGTAGAAAACCAGACGATAAAGCTATTCAAAGTATGCGTAATGCGTCATATACCGATTATCACTTTTATCAACAAGATGGATAGAGATTCAAAAAATCCTTTTGAGCTTCTTGAAGATATCGAAAACGTTCTAGGTATCAATACTTGTCCAATGAATTGGCCTATTGGATCAGGTAAAGAGTTCAAAGGTGTTTATGATAGAAGCGCCAAGAAGATTTTGTCTTTTACAGCTAATAATGGTCAAAAAGAAGTAGAAAAAGAAGAATTGACGCTTGAAGATCCCGACCTTGAATCAAAGCTGTTTTACGGACAAAAAGACCAACTTATAGAAGATATCGAGTTGCTTGATGGCGCTGGAAATGAGTTTGATCTAGATCAAGTCAGAGCTGGACAACTAACACCGGTTTTTTTTGGTTCTGCTTTAACAAATTTTGGTGTAGAACCATTTTTAAAAGAGTTCTTAAATCTGACTACTAGTCCTTTACCACGTGAGACAAGCGATGAAATTATCGAACCTGAATCGGACTTTTTCTCTGCCTTTGTATTTAAAATTCAAGCTAATATGAACAAAGCTCATCGAGACAGAGTTGCATTTATGCGTATTTGTTCAGGAAAATTTGATAAAAACATGGAAGTATATCATGCACAAAGCGACAGGAAAATGCGATTATCTCAACCGCAACAAATTATGGCTCAGGAACGTGAAATCGTCGAAGAAGCCTATGCGGGTGACATTATTGGTGTGTTTGATCCTGGCATTTTTTCCATCGGTGATACTATTGTCACTCCTGGTCAAAAATTTAAATTTAAAGGTATTCCGACCTTTGCTCCGGAGCATTTTGCTCTAGTTCGCCAAAAAGATACAATGAAGCGCAAACAGTTTGTGAAAGGTATCAATCAGATAGCACAAGAGGGTGCTATTCAGATTTTTCACGAGCCTGATTCAGGTATGGAAGAAGTTATTGTTGGCGTTGTAGGTGTGCTACAGTTTGATGTTTTAAAACACAGACTTGAGAACGAATACAATGTAGATATTATAATGACTACCTTGCCGTATCAATTCATCAGATGGATAACATCAGATTGTGATGTAAAAGAGCTTGACCTCGCTTCTGACACAAAGGTTGTTGCTGATTTCAAAGACAGAAAGCTACTTTTATTTAGAAGCTTTTGGAGCATTAACTGGGCTTTAGAGCATAACAAAGGATTGAAATTAGAAGAGTTTGGAACAAATGAATAATTAGGACTTGCAAAAACATAACACTCCGTGAATAGAATTGTAATAATTCTGATTTGCGGAGTGTTTCTTATGTTTGATTTTTTATATTATATTTGTCAAAACTTATTCTTGTTTGTGCTTCATATTTGCCACAATGAAACTTTCCCGAAGCCATTATCAAAAGACGAAGAAGAAAAATATTTGAAAAAAGCGGCATCAGGAGATATAAATGCACGCAATAAACTTGTTGAACACAATCTAAGACTCGTCGCACACATAATTAAAAAATATTATCATTGCATAGGCGATCAAGATGATCTAGTATCAATAGGCACTATAGGACTTATCAAAGCAATCAACACATATAATCCCGATAAAAAAATCAAACTGTCTAGTTACGCATCACGTTGCATAGAAAATGAAATACTTATGCATTTTAGGAACATTAAAAAGATATCACAAGATGTGTCGCTCAATGATCCGATTGATACAGACAAAGATGGCAATCCGTTGACACTTATGGATATTATGTCTATTGATGATAATATAATTGATGATATCGATACAAAAATAAATCTAGAAAAGCTGAATTACTATTTAAATGAAGTCTTATCAGACAGAGAAAGAGAGATTATTATTATGCGATTTGGTTTAAAAGATACTTATCCTTTGACTCAAAGAGAGATTGCAAAAAAATTGAATATATCAAGATCGTATGTTTCCAGAATTGAGAAGAAGGCTTTGCTACTTCTTCGTAAAAAATACGAGAAAGGTTAAATAAATATATCCGCTATAGTTTTTATAATCAAGCACAATATTAAACCTATTATAGTTGGAATTATTATAGATAAAGCTGTTAGCTTTATGCTTTTGCATTCCTTATATATTGATATACAGGTTGTTGAACAGGGAAAATGAAACATACAAATCATCAAAAAACATATCGCAGTAACAGTATCCCAACCGTTAGATGTTAGTATATAGCTAAGTTGTGTAATTGTGTTGTACTCTAACATTGTATTACTCGACGAGTATGCCATGAGCATAATAGGCACAACAGTTTCATTAGCGGGAAATCCTAACAATAGTGCTATTAATATCACACCATCTAATCCAAAGAACTTACCAATGGGATCTAAATATATAGTTGCGTGTTCTAACATCGATCTATCATCAATCGTTATGTTAGCCATACACCATATAATCGCGCCAGCCGGAATTGCTACTGCTACTGCTCTGAGTAGAACGAACAACGCACGGTCTTTTAATGAATAAACAATCGTCTTTAAAAATTGTGGTTTTCTATAAGGAGGAAGTTCCAACATAAAACTTGAACTCTGACCTTTTAGTATAGTCATAGATAATAATTTTGATGTTAATAACGTGACAGTTACCGTTAAGAGTATCAATAATAGTAAAACCAATGCTGTAACAACCGTTCTCAAAAATCCATATACGACATTTGTTAATAGTATCGAGGTAATAGCAATAAGAGTCGGAAGCTTTCCGTTACAAGGTATAAAACTATTCGTAATTATTGCGATGTTTTTTTCACGCTCTGAATCTATAATTCTGCAACCAATAACTCCACAAGAGTTACATCCAAACCCCATAGCCATAGTGAGCGACTGCTTACCATGAGCACCCACCTTATAGAAGCAAGAATCCAAGTTAAAAGCTATCCTCGGCAAATATCCTGAGTCTTCTAGAATCGAGAACAGTGGAAAAAATATTGCCATTGGTGGCAGCATTACAGCGACTACCCAAGATAAGGTCGTAAATATACCATTAATCAGAAAGTCAGATATCGTATCATTAATACTGAATATAATAAATAGAGAAGACAACCCACCTTTAATGTAATCGAAGAAGAAGCTCAAATATTCACTGACATAATTAGCACCAACTATAGTTATCCAGAATATAACGCATAATAATATGAGCATAATCGGAAGTCCTGTGACTTTATTAGTCATAATTCTGTCGATTGCAGTATTAAAATCGCTGTATTTTGTATTATTGCTATTTAAGCAAGATGAACAAATATTTGTGCACTGATTATATATATGTTCGATGTAATATGAGTAATCATCTGTTTTTATTTGCTTTATGGTTTTATATGTTTTTGTTTTGCCATTTGCAACATCTAAAGATACATTTTTCAGCTCTTTTAGTCCAAGCTTTTTTGTTGCAGATGTGCAAACGACAGGAACTCCAAGCTGTAAAGATAATTCATCAATATCTATATATATTCCTTTGTTTTTTGCCTCATCGTACATATTCAAACACAGGACAACCTTCTGTGTTTTTGACAATAATTGTAATACAAAATTCAGATTTCTCTCTATATTTGTTGCATCAACAACAACAATTACACAGGATGCTACGTCACTTTCAATATATTCATTAGCAATGGCTTCTTCCTCAGAATTCGAACTTAAAGAATACGTACCTGGAAGATCAACAAGTTTTATACTATATTCTTTAAATTTATAGTAACCAATAGCGTTTGTTACTGTTTTACCGGTCCAGTTTCCAGTATGTTGTTTTAGTCCAGTAAGTGCATTGAATACTGAACTTTTCCCAACGTTTGGATTGCCTGCCAATGCAATTTCAAAATCAAATCTTTGTTGAGTTTTTTGTTTTTTAGTATCGCGCAAACCGAGCATAACAAACCGCCTATTATAAAAGTTTAACTTTGATATTTTTGCAGCAATCTTTTCTTAATGCAATGACACTTCCTTTTATTCTGAACGCAAATGTATCTCCAAACATGCTCTTAAACAACGGTGTTATAGCCGAACCCTTTACTATGCCTATATCATATATTCTAAAATTATGGCTATCATTTATAGATATTTCTGTAACTATGCAATTTTCACCTAGATTCACTTTATCTAACGAAACACATTCCATATTATCACGCTACTATCATATTTTACTCGTAATAATAGAATATGGGCTGTTAATAAACTTGTGATTGATTTTTGTTGACTGTACTTTCTATTTACAATATAATTAAAATATAAATTGGAGGTATAATAATGGATATAAAAGAGATTCTTGCATATGTTGATCATACTTTACTTTCTCCAGATGCAACTTTTGAAGAAGTCAAACTTTTATGTGATGACGCTATTGAATATAATGCAGCATCAGTTTGTATTGCTCCTTCTTTTGTAAAAGCTACAAAAGAATATGTAAAAAACAAAATTAAAATTTGTACGGTTATCGGTTTTCCTAATGGATACAATACTACTCACACTAAATGTTTTGAAACAACCGAAGCTGTTAATAATGGTGCTGATGAAATTGATATGGTTATCAACATTGGTTATGTAAAAGAAGGGGATTTTTCTGCAATACTAGAAGAAATCAACGCTGTTAAAGACGCTTGTAAAGGTAGAACTCTAAAAGTAATAATAGAAACATGCTTACTTACAGATGAAGAAAAAATTAAGCTATGTCAGATTGTTTCAAAATCAAATGCTGACTATATTAAGACTTCAACCGGTTTTTCAAATGGCGGTGCAACCAGGGACGATATTGAATTGTTTTCAAAATATATTTCTGATGGTTTGAAAATAAAAGCAGCCGGAGGTATTTCAAGTTTACAGGATGCAGAGGAATTCATAAAACTAGGCGCAAGCAGATTAGGCACAAGTAGAATTGTTACAATCGTAAAAAACTCAGGAGATCATAATGAATATAACAAAAACACCTCATATTAACTTACTTGATGAAGAAACAGGGTTCGGAAACACTGTACTTATGCCAGGCGATCCGTTAAGAGCCAAATTCATTGCTGAAAACTTTTTAGAAAACCCAACTCTTATAAATAATGTCAGAGGAGTCCAAGGATATACGGGCTTATATCAAGGCGTTAAAGTTTCTGTTATGGCTAGCGGTATGGGTATGCCGTCTATAGGGATATATAGCTATGAACTGTATAAGTATTTTGGTGTGCAAAATATCATTCGTGTAGGAAGCGCCGGTGCTATCCGTGATGATGTGAATCTTCGTGATATTGTTATTGGTATGGGAGCTTGCACTAACTCAAGTTTTCAATCTCAATATAAACTCAATGGAAGCATAGCGCCAATTTGTGATTTTGAAATGCTCACAGTGGCTTATAATATCGCAGTTAATAAAGACATAAATGTGCATGTTGGTAATCTGTTTTCTTCTGATACTTTTTATGATGACACAACCCCTGCACGTGAATGGCGCAAAATAGGGTGTCTCGCTGTAGAGATGGAAGCAGCAGCTTTATATATGACAGCTCAAAGATTAGGTATGAGGGCACTTGCGATTTGCACTATTTCTGACCTTGTATATTCACCATTTGACTCACTTTCCGCCATGGATCGTGAACAAACATTTTCACAAATGATCCATTTAGCTCTTGATACAGCAGTTGAACTCGAAAAACTTCCTATTATTAATCCTAATGAATAATGTACGGTGATAAAATGTCAAAAAGAGTTTTTTTGATTGTTCTTGATAGCTTTGGAATAGGTGAAATGCCTGATGCTATTGCTTTTTCAGACAAAGGTTCCAACACTCTAAAATCCATTTCTGAATCAAGTGAATTTAATATTTCAACTCTCAAAGATTTAGGTCTATTCAATATAGATGGTGTAGATTTCCTAGAAGGTATTGATACCCCGAAAGCTGCATATGGTAGACTTTCTGAGCTTTCCAAAGGAAAAGATACAACAATCGGACATTGGGAGATAAGCGGTATAGTATCCAAAAAACCTTTACCAACATATAGCAATGGATTTCCTAAACCAATCATCGATGAATTCTCAAAGCTAACAGGTAGGGGAGTGTTGTGCAATAAACCGTATTCAGGAACTGAAGTAATCAAAAAATATGGTCAACAACATATCGAAACAGGAGATTTGATTGTGTACACTTCAGCAGATAGTGTATTTCAGATTGCAGCACACGAAAATATTGTACCTGTCGAAGAGCTTTATGATTATTGTAGAAAAGCTCGAAAACTATTGACAGGTGAACACAGCGTTGGAAGAGTGATCGCAAGACCTTTTACAGGAACTGATGGCAACTTTACTCGTTCTGCTAATAGGCACGATTTTTCGCTTGAGCCACCAAAAGATACGATGTTGAATCATATAAAAAATATCGGATTAGAAACTATTGCTGTCGGAAAAATATATGATATATTTGCCGGGTCTGGAATTACTGAATATGTATACACAAAAAATAATAAGGACGGTATGAATACGGCAGATTTTTATGTTGATAAAGATTTCTGTGGATTATGTTTCATTAATCTTGTTGATTTTGATATGATTTATGGGCATAGGAATGATGTTGATGGCTATGCTCAAGCACTATCAGAATTCGATGCATGGCTCAAAAAATTTGTTTCTAAACTCAGAAATGATGATATACTCATCATCACTGCAGATCACGGCTGTGACCCTGGTTTTTTAAATTCAACAGACCATACACGAGAGTATGTGCCTCTTATCATATATGGAGATAAAATATCACCACTAAATCTAGGCACAATGGCAGGTTTCTGCAATATTGGAAAAACCATTTGCGATTATTTGGAAACACAAAACAGTATTGATGGAAAGAGTTTTTTAGAGGTAATATATGAAAAATAGTGAACTCATAAATATTGCGATTAATGCAATGAATTGTTCATATTCACCTTACTCAAAATATAAAGTAGGTGCAGCGCTACTTACAAAATCCGGTAAGATTTACACAGGCTGCAATATCGAAAATGCATCTTTTTCTGCGACCAATTGTGCTGAACGCACTGCAGTTTTCAAAGCGATTAGCGATGGAGAACAAACTTTTGATAAGATTGCGATAGTTGGTGGGCTTTATGGTGATATTTGTGATTATGCTACTCCTTGTGGCATATGTAGACAAGTATTAGCAGAATTTTGTGACAAGGATTTTGTTATCATACTCGCGAAGACAAGCAACGATTACATTCAACGTACACTTGATGAATTGTTACCAGACAGCTTTACTGTAAAAAATATGGGAGAATAATTATGAAAGAAGAACTGATGTACCATATTAACCTGTCAAAAAAAGATGGTGCTAGATACGCTATTTTGCCAGGTGATCCCGGTAGGGTAGAAAAGATAGCGTCTTTTCTTGATAACCCCAGATTTGTCACTAGAAACAGAGAATATACGACTTATGAAGGTTATTTAAAAAATGAAAGAATACTGGTTATTTCAACAGGTATCGGTGGTCCATCTACAGCAATTTGTGTAGAAGAGTTATCTCAAATTGGTGTGGATACTTTCATAAGAGTTGGCACTTGTGGTGGGATGCAAATGAAAGTTAATCCCGGTGATGTTGTCATTGCAAGCTCCGCTATAAGAATGGAAGGAACTTCAAGAGAGTATCTTCCAATAGAATTTCCTGCAGTTGCTGATTTTTCTGTTACTTCTGCATTAGCAAACGCCGCAAAAAAACTCAAATACCCTTACCATATAGGGGTTGTACAAGCAAAAGACAGTTTTTATGGTCAACACAGTCCGGATAGCATGGGTGTTGCTGACGAGCTTAATTCAAAGTGGAAAGCATGGATAAAAGGTGGTTGTCTTGCATCAGAAATGGAAAGTGCGGCATTATATATAGTTTCTGCTGTTCGTAGTCTTAGAGCGGGTTCAGTTTTTCATTGTGTTTGGAACCAAGAACAAGCTGGTCATGGAATGCCTCAGGAAAATCTTACCTCTGATACCACTTGTGCTATCAAAACAGCTGTAGAAGCGCTGAAAATACTCATCGAAGAAGATAATATTTAGTCTTATAATTCTTTTTTGCGCATAGATTATGTACGGAGGGATTATATGAATAAAAGACTTTTATATTCTGTTTTCTTTGTTTCTATGCTTTTGTTTTTATCTGTAGCTGTGTGCTATACTTTGACCGCAATTTCTTACAAAGCTGTTAGTAAAAATATTGATTTCAGACCAACTGTTGTTTTAGATCCTGGACATGGTGGGGAAGATAGTGGAGCAATTTCAAGTGATAATATACTTGAAAAAGACATTAATTTACAAATAGCACTAAAATTAAAAGCTTTTTTACAATGTAACGGTTTTTATGTTATTATGACTAGAGAAACTGATACCGCTATTTATGATCAAGAAGATATCGATAACAAAAAGCGTTCGGATTTGCTGAATCGTGCTGAAATTTTTAATGAATCTGCTAACAACATTGTTATCAGCATACATCAAAACAAGTTTACACAATCACAATACAATGGAGCACAGATTTTTTACTCTCCAAATAATATCAAGAGTGAGTATCTTGCTGAAAACATTAAAACGAGTATTGTATCTTTACTACAAAATGATAACGAAAGACAGTGTAAAAAAGCAGGAAGCGAAATACTTATCTTGAATAATGCCGAAGTACCTTGTGTTATGGTTGAGTGCGGTTTTTTATCTAACGAGATTGAAAAACAAAAACTTATAGATGATTTATATCAATACGATATGGCGTATTGCATCTGTCTGGGGTTTCTGGAATATTATTATACAAATTATTAAATAGGATGATGAAAATGGCGAAAATCAAAAGCGTATATATATGCTCTCAGTGCGGATATGAAAGCCCCAAATGGTACGGAAAATGTCCGTCTTGTGGAGAGTGGAACACTATGAATGAAGAAATCAAAGAGAAATTATCTACTTCATTCACAAAAGCGAAAAGCTCCAGTTACACACCACCTGTCAAAATTAAGGATATTTCTACAACTGATGAAACAAGATATAAAACAGGCCTGTCTGAGCTTGACAGAGTATTGGGTGGAGGTATTGTCAAAGGTAGCCTAGTACTTCTTGGTGGTGATCCTGGTATAGGAAAATCTACAATACTTCTTCAAATATGTGAATATCTTGGCAAGGATAAAAAGATTTTGTATGTATCAGGAGAAGAATCTAAGCGTCAGCTAAAACTTAGAGCATCACGCCTTAATGTGAACAATGACAATCTATACATACAAACTCAAACAGATGTCGAACTTATAAGCGAAACGATCCGTCAAGACAAACCTGATTTGGTTATGATAGACTCTATTCAAACTATGTCTTTAACAGAGCTACAATCATCACCTGGTAGTATCACACAAGTTAGAGAATGTACTAACTACTTGATGAGAGTTGCAAAGAGTTTGGATATCCCACTGATTATCGTTGGTCACGTTAATAAAGAGGGTTCAATCGCTGGTCCTAAAGTACTTGAACATGTAGTTGATGCTGTTTTACACTTTGAAGGTGATAAGCAAATGTCATATAGAATTCTTCGTGCTGTAAAAAACAGATATGGTTCTACAAATGAAATCGGAGTATTCCAGATGACAGACGCAGGTTTAGTAGAGGTTGAAAACCCATCGATGATGCTTTTATCTGGCCGACCTAAGAATGTATCCGGTACATGTGTTGCTTGTGCTATGGAAGGTACCCGACCGATTCTGGCTGAAATTCAAGGTCTTGCAACTACTACAGGTTACGGTAATCCACGAAGAATGTCCACGGGTTTTGACTACAACAGGATGTCACTGATACTTGCAGTACTAGAAAAACGTGCTGGCTACTATTTTTCAAACACTGATACATATATCAACATTGTTGGTGGACTTCGTCTTGAAGAAACAGCTGTTGATATCGCTGTTGCAATGGCTTTGGTGAGTAGCCTTAAAGATGTAGCTATACCAGAACACGCTATTGCTATTGGCGAAATCGGTCTTGCTGGAGAAATAAGGGCGGTTAATCATATATCACAGCGTGTGTCTGAAGCAATCAGACTTGGTTTTAAGCGTATCGTGATTCCATATCATAACCTCAAAGATATAAAAAACATAGATGATGTTGAAATAATCGGCGTAAAAAATATCAGACAAGCTTTTGAGGCGTTAAGTAATGAAAGATAAATTTGCTGTGCTATCAAATGTAGTACCACAAATATGCTCAAAACTTGAAGATTTTGGATATAAGCTCATCTACACAGAAAGTGTAGATGGGTTTATTTCGTATGAAAAAAATCATGCTGATATGCAGTGTTTAGCTGTAGATAATAAAGTATATGTACTTAACACTTGTAATAAACTTTATAATAAAATAAAAGATACTGGTTGTAATGTTGCATATACCGCTGATTACATCGATGGATCGTATCCAAACAACGTTAAACTCAACGCTAAAATTATTGGCAACAAAATAATATGTAAAACTGATAGCATGGATAGTGAACTAAAGCGTTATCTTAAGCAAAATAACTATGAATTTATTGATGTAAATCAAGGGTACGCTGCATGCTCATGCGTCAAGGTGTCAAAAAATTCGATAATAACAGCTGATAATTCAATATATAATGCATTAAAGAATACTGAAATAGAAGTGTTAAAAATTAATGAAGGACATATAAAACTGTATGGGGCAGAGAAGGATACCTACGGCTTTATAGGTGGTGCTTCTGTGTCACTTGACGAAAATAATCTGTTATTCTTTGGTGATATACGCAAACATCCCGATTACGATCTAATAAAATCTTTTTGTTATAAAAGAGATGTAAATGTTCATTATATTAAATCTCTAATGTTGACTGATATAGGTAGTGCTGTTTTGTTAAATTATTAACAAGCGATTCTGGTGAGAGATATACAGTATATATATTTATTATACTATACATATAAAAATCTTCAATATGTTAGATACTGAAAGGACTATGTAATTTAATA
>JAZQFT010000009.1:0-2968 GCA_045539655.1 Ruminococcus sp.
GTTGTTCATAATGAGTATGACAATCGGAATGTTATATTTCACTGCTGTTGCGAGCTCGTTTAAGTTCATTCCAAAGCTACCGTCACCTGTGATAAGAACACTTCGTTCTTTTGTACCAAAAGCTGCACCGATTGCCGCACCCAAGCCGAATCCCATAGTACCTAAACCACCGCTTGAAACAAAGCGTCGTGGGGTTTTAAAAGTAAGGTTCTGAGCCGACCACATTTGGTGCTGACCAACGTCGGTGCACACTGCTGTGTTTTCGCCTAAATATTTATTGAGCGTAAGAATTGCTCTTCTTGGTGTGAGACGTTCACGGTTATCAAGATAGTGTTCTTCTTCGTTTTTGAGAGCCTCTACCTTACTGCTCCACTGTGGTTTTTTGCTTTCTTTTATATGAGGCAATAGTTTTTGAAGAGTGAGCTTCACATCACCTCGAAGTCCACAGCTGGCATTGACAGTTTTTGATAGCTCTGAGCCATCAACGTCGATGTGAATGATCTTTGCTTTTGTTGCAAATTTAGACTTGTTTCCTGTTACTCGATCGTTAAATCGTACACCTAGTGAAATGATGAGGTCTGCGTTATGCATAGCCATAGATGAAGCAAAGTGTCCGTGCATACCCTGCATACCCAAAAATCTCGGATGATTTGTTTCAATACCTGAGATACCCATAAGTGAGCAACCGATAGGAGCATCGAGTTTCTCAGCAAGAGTGAGCATTTCTTCTTGTGCGTCAGCTGTGATAAGACCGCCACCAAAGTATATGTAAGGTTTTTTAGAATTGTTAATATATTCTGCCGCTTGTTCAATTCTTTGGTCTTTTGCAGGATAAGACTCGGCTTTTTCTGCAGGTGCCTTAGGTTCATATTCGCATTTTGCAATTTGCACATCTTTTGGGACATCGATGAGCACAGGACCTGGTCTGCCTGATTTTGCAAGAGTGAAAGCCTCTCGTATTGTGTCTGCCAAATCTTCTACAGAGCTTACAAAATAATTGTGCTTTGTTATCGGCAACGTCACACCCGTGATGTCGATTTCCTGAAAGCTATCCGAACCTATCTGGGTTGTCGGCACATTACCGCAGATAGCAACCAGCGGGATTGAGTCAAGATAAGCGGTCGCAATACCTGTTACAAGGTTAGTAGCTCCCGGTCCTGAAGTGGAAATCACAACACCTACTTTGCCTGTTGTTCTGGCATATCCGTCAGCCGCATGAGCAGCACCCTGCTCGTGTGCTGTGAGTATATGATTTATTTCATTCTGATGAGTATAAAGGCTATCGTAAACATTGAGTATCTGTCCTCCGGGGTAACCGAACACAGTGTCACAGCCTTGCTCTATCAAGGTTTTAACGAGTATATCTGAGCCACAAAGAAGCATTTTATCACTCCTTTTCCGCTACAACATCAACTTCGACTAACGCACCTTTCGGTAGCTCTTTGACAGCTACACAAGAACGTGCAGGCTTTTTAGTAAAATACTGTGCATACACCTCATTGAATTCTGAGAAGTTTGTCATATCACTTAGATAGCACACAGTTTTTACTGCATTTTCAAGCGAACTTCCAGACGCTTCTAAAACTGCTTTCAGGTTCTGACATACTCGATGTGTTTGCTCTTTGATGTCATTACCCTCCAACACTCCTGTTTGTGGATTTAGCGGAATCTGTCCGGAGGTAAAAATGAGATTACCCACCACTACCGCCTGTGAGTAAGGTCCGATTGCCTTAGGTGCCTTGTTTGTTTCTACTTTGTTGCTCATAACTTTAACTCCTTCCAAATTAAACTAATTTAAATCCATTATCACGCAGGGTCTGCGTAATAAGATTAACATGTGAAAAATCCCTTGTTTCCATTTCGATTCTTAAAAAACAGCCGTTTACACTCTCGGTGTTACCTTTTTCATAATGTACACCTGTGACATTTCCTCCACAGTCAGCAATGATACGAGAGATGTCTTTTAGCTGACCAGGCTTATCAATAAGTTCAATCAGTAAGCTTGATGAACGACCTGAGTTTAACAATCCTCGGTCAATTACACGAGATAGACTTGTGACATCAATGTTTCCACCTGATACAAGTGCAACCACTCGCTTGCCTTTTAAATCGAATTTATTGAACATAACTGCCGCAACTGCAACAGCTCCTGCACCCTCAGCAATCATCTTCTGCTTTTCAATCAGAGCGAGTATTGCACTCGCTACTTCGTCGTCGGTAACTAAAGCGATTTCGTCAACGTATTCTTTGACAAGTTCGTATGTATTTACACCAGGTTGCTTTACAGCTATACCGTCTGCAATAGTAGATACACTTTGTAAGCACTCTATCTCACCATCTTTTACCGAGTTGTACATGCTTGGTGCTCCCGAAACCTGAACTCCATAAACTTTAACCGATGGTCTGATTTGTTTTACGGTATATGCGATACCCGAGATAAGTCCGCCACCGCCGATTGGAACTACGATTGCATCGATATTATCAAGGTCGTTGAATATTTCAAGAGCGATAGTACCCTGACCAGCGATAACGTTTTCATCATCAAAAGGATGAACAAAGGTGTAGCCTTCTTTTTCTTTTAGCTCTAACGCTTTCTGATAAGCGTCATCGTAACACCCTTCAACCAAACACACATCTGCTCCGAAACCTTTTGTTGCTTCTACTTTTGAAATTGGTGCAGAGTCAGGTAAACAGATAAGGGAATTTATTCCGTTTTTAGTTGCGGCAAGAGCAACACCTTGTGCGTGATTACCTGCTGAACAAGCGATTACACCCTTTTTCTTTTCTTCTGCAGAGAGCATTGCAATTTTGTATGCTGAGCCTCGCACCTTAAATGAACCTGTGATTTGCAGATTCTCAGGTTTGAGATATAGCTCACAATCCGGAGCAATACCGTAGGATTTGACTACATTTGTTTCACGAATAATGTTTTTTAGCACCGTTTGTGCATCAAATACTTTGTCAAGAG
>JAZQFT010000010.1:0-75017 GCA_045539655.1 Ruminococcus sp.
ACATAAACATTGTAGCGTTTGTTTTACGTTTCAAAGGAGATGATTATATGAAAAGAATAGTTAGCGCTGTTTTAGTGTGCGTATTTTTGATCTCTGTTAGTGTGTTTAGCGTAGGAGCTGTACCTGCACCGCATTTTTATGCTGATGTTAATTGTAATTATGATGTTGAAATAACTGATGCTACATATATTCAAAGATACATTGCAGAGCTTACTGAGTTTTCAGATTTAAGCAAAGACCTGGCTGACGTAGACGCTGACCAAAAAGTGACTGTGTTTGATGCTACTATGATTCAACGAAAGGTTGCGGATATTATATCTGGATTCAATCAGGATGCTTTTGGTTTATTTACTTTTGTTAGCATAAATAATATAGCTACTGATTTTGACAGCTCGAAAGCTATGGTGGGAGTTGAGGTGACCTTCAGCGTGAACGCCTCATGCCGTGATGCTAATCCGCTCAGATATGTGCTGAATATTGACGGAACAGATGTAGCTGAAAATACAGAACCTGTATTTACCTATACATTTGATGAAGCCGGAGAGCACGATGTGGTGGTTGTTGTAAAAAACAAATATGATGAAGAAAATATGCGAAAAATAGATTTTACTGTTGTTGAAAAAAGTGAAGATGACAGTTTGATGATAAGCGCAGTGACTCAAAATTTGTTTGATTTGAATGAAAAAAGTAAAATCGTAATTACAGCAAATGCATATGGCGGAACAGCCCCATATGAATACAGCTTTGAAATGAGCGGATATGACCTGAAACAAGATTATTCTGATGATAATACATTTGATATCGGAAAGCTCCCTATTGGTAATTATGAAGTTGACGTGAATATAAAAGATGCTGACGGAAATATCGTGAGTGAGGTTTATTCCTTCAGCGTTGAAGATGCGAAAATCGGATAAAGCAACTTTGCACAAAGTGAACAAGTGAATATGAAAGCCTCGATGTATAAAAGCGTCGGGGCTTTTCTTGTTTATATGAGTTAGTATAAATAAAAAAGGGTTGACCGAAACGGAGCGTTATTCTATAATAAGAATAACGATAATACTCTTATATAAAGGAGATGTATTTATGAAGAAAGTAAACTGGTGGGTAGTAATCAGTGGTGTAGCGGTCGGTATTGCGGCACTTGTGCTCACATTTCTCGGCAACCCAAAGAACATGGGCTTTTGTATCGCTTGCTTTGAGCGTGATATAGCTGGTGCACTCTCACTGCATAGCGCTGGAAAGGTGCAGTATATGCGCCCTGAGATAATGGGCATCGTGCTCGGTGCGTTCATCATCGCACTTATTACAAAAGAGTTCAAACCGAAAGCAGGTTCGTCACCTGCGACACGCTTTGTTCTGGGTGCTGTTGTGATGATCGGTGCACTCGGCTTTCTTGGCTGTCCGCTCAGAATGGTTATCCGTATCGCTGGCGGTGACATAAACGCTATGATTGCACTTTTGGGCTTTGTTTTCGGTGTGTTTATCGGCACACTTTTCCTAAAACGTGGCTTCAACTTAAAGCGTGCGTATCCTGCACCACTTGTTGAAGGCTCAGTGATGCCTGCTGTTATGGTCATCTTGGTTGTGCTCGGTATCACAGCTCCTGCTGCTATCAAAATGAGCGTTGAGGGTCCGGGCTCAATGCACGCACCGTTCCTTGTAGCACTTGTTATCGCTCTTGTTGTTGGTGCACTCGCTCAAAAATCACGTCTTTGTATGGTCGGCGGTGTGCGTGATGCTATCCTTTTCGGCGACTTCAAGCTACTGTACGGCTTTGTTGCTATCATTGTAACTATCGTTATCGGCAACCTTATTATCGGTAACTTCAACCTTTCTATGCTCAACCAGCCTGTCGCTCACTCAAGCACTCTGTGGAATGTACTTTCTATGATGGTAGTTGGCTGGGGCAGTGTGCTGCTCGGTGGCTGTCCGCTTCGTCAGCTTGTGCTCGCAGGAGAAGGCAACGGCGACTGCGCTGTGACTGTTTTTGGTATGATCATCGGTGCGGCTATGTCACACAATTTCTCGTGGGCAGGCAACCCTGATTCTGTGAACGAAGCAGGTGAGTACGTCGTCGGCGGTCTTTCAGACGGTGGCAAAATTGCTGTTGTTGCGTGTATCGTTATCGTGCTTATTATTTCACTTGTGAACTCAAAAAAGGAGGCAAAGAAAAATGGTTGATGCAAGAGGTCTGCTGTGTCCGATGCCGGTCATTATGACACAAAAAGAGGTCAAAGCGAATAACCCATCTACCCTTGAAATACTCGTTGATGACGAGTGTGCAAAAGAAAACGTAACCCGCTTTGGAAAAAGCCAGGGTTATAATGTAGAAGTCAGCGACACTGACGACGGATACAAGCTGGTATTCACAAAATGATAGTCATTACCTTTTTTACTCATCATTCTGCTCAGCTGACGCACAAGACGCTCAAACAAAACGGCATCACAAGCAAAATGGCGCCGGTGCCACGAGAGCTAAGCTCATCGTGCGGAAGCTGTGTTGTAGTAGATGTCGATGAAATCGACACCACGCTTTTGGACGAAGACTACGAGGCTGTCTATAAGCAAAGTGGTAAGTCGTACATAAAAATAAGCGCTAACGAATAAATAGGCTGAACAAAAAACGCCGACCTGTGGCAAATTGGGTCGGCGTATATTTTTTTATTGCTTTTGAGTTGATGAATGGTATAATCAAGGTAGATGTAATAAATGCCTTGAAAAGAAAGGAGCATACTATGAAAACTGTTTTGAACAGAATCGGCGCATTTTTGTTGGTGCTTTCTTTGATGCTAAGCTTTGCTTTTGTTACAGCTTATGCCGGTGAAGTACCTTTTGATGATAGCGCTGTGATGACTGAGAGCTTGCTTTTGATTGACAAAAATACAGGCGAGGTTCTCTACTCGAAAAACGCTGACACAAAAAGAGC
This sequence comes from Ruminococcus sp., assembly GCA_045539655.1. GTDB lineage: Bacteria > Bacillota > Clostridia > Oscillospirales > Acutalibacteraceae > Ruminococcoides. The sequence goes on from JAZQFT010000010.1 coordinate 2,927, forward strand.
GATGGCATCAACTGTGAAGATTATGACGGCGATACTTGCGCTCGAAGAAATCGAAAATCCTCAGACGTATATGATCGAAATCGAACAACAGCCTATCAGTGATATCAGTTTGCTTGATGCTTCTACCGCAGGCTTTGAGTATCACATCGGCGAAGAGTTTTCGGCGCTTGATATTATCTACGGTGTGATGTTGCCATCGGGCTGTGAGGCTGCTCAGATTTTAGCCTATGAAATAGGAAAGACTCCTGAAAAATTTGCTGAGATGATGAACGCCAAGGCACAAGAGCTTGGCTGTGAGAACACACATTTCGAAGAGGGTCACGGACTTTCTGACAACAATTTCACTACTGCCAAAGATATGGCAAAAATCGCACAATATGCGATGAAAAACGAACAGTTCAGTGAAATCGTTTCTACTGAGTACTATGAAATCGAGGGCTTTTCTGCACCTGTTTTCAACACGAACCACCTGATTGCTGAAGAAAACAACAACGGCTACTACTACAAGTATTGCACAGGTATCAAAACAGGCTTCACAACTCTTTCGGGCAGGTGCCTTGTGTCCAGTGCAAAAAAAGGCGATGACGAGTTTCTATGTGTAGCTTTGGGTGGTACATATACTGCGAACGACGGTTACATCAACCACGCTATGGTTGACAGCGTGTCGCTTTACAAATGGGCGTTTGAAAACTATACAGAAAACGTCAACGTTGATATAAAACAGGATTTTGCATCTGTAGAAATCGGTGCAAAGGTCAGCGTGAATGTTGATGCTGATGAAAACGCTCAGCTGAGCTTTGCTTCATCGAACGAAGATGTTCTGACCGTTGACAGCAACGGCGTCGTAACGGGAAAAGCACTGGGTCAGGCGAAAATCACTGTAACCACTCAGACGGGCAACTTCGATACTGTTAAGGTGTCAGTAGGTTTTCTCAACGGCATTGATGTCACGTCCCGCTACGGTGACTACACCACAGGCGAAAAACAACCACTAGACTGGAAAGCTGTGAAAGACGGCGGTTTTGACTTTGCTGTTATCAGAGCAGGCTGGGGCAGCGAGGACTATCCCAACCAGAACGACGCAGAGTTTGTGAACAATGTCAAGGGAGCATATGAGAACGATATTCCGTTTTTCTTGAGCTTTATCGCTTATGCTCAAAGTGAAGAGGAAGCGATAGCTGAGGCTGACTATTTCTTGAGAGAAATGGAAGACTATTTCCCAAAAGAGTGCGAAGACGGGCTACTCGACGTGGTTTACAATATGACATACAGCCCATATTCGAGCAACGATAAAGAACTCAACACAAATGTTGCCCTCGCTTTTGCAAACAGGATAAAGGAAAGCGGATACGACACCCTTGTTTTTGCGAACAAGTCGGTGTATAACAAGCTTGATACAACAGCACTTACAGAAAACGGTGTCGGCACATACTACAGCTACTATCCGTATATCGTAGATTTTGATGAGCAGATTGCGCTTCCTGATGGCACAAATCCTGATATGTGGCAGTTTCGAAGTGACGGATATTTTCCGTCAGCGAGCGAGAACAAATACGCAAAGCTGTGCATTGCTTATATCCCACAGAAAGTGTACGAAAAGATGGACGTTGACAGAGATGGCACGGTGACTATCTTTGATGCTACTTTCATTCAGCGAGTGCTCGCAGAGCTTGAGTTTGTGGAAGACTTTGATTCATATGGTGATGTCGACGGTGACTCACGGGTGAGCATTCTTGATGCGACATATATCCAAAGACACTTGGCAGAGATTTTTTAGTAAAGCTGAATAACAAAAAGGCTCCTGAAAAAGGAGCCTTTTGTTATATATGAAGTGTTATCTTTTGAACGATTTTGTGAGACCTTTTGTGTCAAAGTAGCTTGTGTAGGTCTTGCCTGATGAAGAAATACAGCGGACTGTGTAGGTGTACTTTCTGCCTGTTTTGCCTGTTTTGTGGGTGAATGAGGTAGAGGTGGTGTCTTTGAGCTTTGTCCACGATTTGTCACCATATTTCACAAAAACACGGTATTTGACAGCACCGGTTGCTTTGCCCCAGCTCAGCTTCACTCCGCCTTTGACGTATGATGGTTTTGAAAGCTTAGGAGTAGCGGCACGCTGGAAAGCTCTGCCTTGTGTATCATACGGGCTGACGTAGTACTTTCCGTTTGCACTAAGACAGCGCAGGGTGTATATACGCTTTTCACCCGCTTTGATAGAAGTGTCGGTTATTGAAGTACCACTTGTTGTGGCGACAGTTTTCCAGCCTGAAGATGTCTTTCTATATACACGGTATTTTTTAGCTCCACTTACTGCGTCCCAAGTGATTTTCACTCCGTTTGATTTAGCTTCAAACTTTTTGATGACAGGCTGTTTGAGCAAAGACTTTTTGAGCGAAAAGCCGTCATATGAGGAGTTGAGCAGTGATCTTTTCTTGCTTGTGGAATAGCTTTTCCAGTTTTCCATAGAAATGGATTTTGTGGAGAGCTTTGCATCAACACAGTTTTTGGTTATGTTATTGTTGATAGTGTTGTATTTGCTTTCTGTTATGCGGTTTGCTGTGCCGAGATTACCCCATGCGTAAGCTCCATCATAATAAGTGAATGAGCCGTTAGTACATTTCTGTGCAGAGTAATAATCAACGCTCAAAGATGAACCATCGAAGCTTAGGGTGTAATCGCCTGCTATCCAATTCGAAACGTTTTCATATGACACACTGGAAGAAAGCACTTTGTATGAGCCGTTGCTTTTGTTGTAGTAAATATCTATGGTTGAGGCGCTACTAAAGCCACCAACTATATCAGATTTTTCTCCGCCGGTTGCTTTCATCAAACAGCCATTTGAATAGTAGTACACAGGACAAGAAATGTTTCTCATAGTACCGCAAGGCGTTGTTACTACAAATTCAAGATTTCCGTCAAAGTTGAGGTCGATGAATTCGACTCTTCCGTATCCGTAATGACCACTGGTAGAGTACCAATCATCGTACCAAAGGTATTCATTGTTGAGTACAGCGTTGATGATGTTGTCTTTGTAAGAAGCGGCAGAGGCTGTGGTGAGGGGCATCACAGTGAAAACTCCGAGCACCATAACCAGAGCGAGTGTTAGAGATATGATTTTTTTGAGCATAGTACGCCCTCCTTTGTATGATAATTTAAGTTTAGTACTTCAACATGGGAAAGTCAATAAAATAAAAATCAAAAAAATTTATGAAAGTTGCATAGTTTTATGCAACTTTTTTCGTTTTTTGAGGTATAGGTGAAAGGACTTTTCAGAATAAAATACAAAAAATATTCGAAAGTTTTTCAAAAAATACTCAGAAAAAATTAAATTGGAGGAAAAAACTATGGCAAAAAGAAGATGTATCAACATAGAACTTTTTGAAAACGAAAAATTTTTGGAGCTCAGCGACAAGTCAAAAATACTGTATTTTGGGCTGATGCTCCACAGCGACGACGAGGGCTTTATCATCAACCCGATGTCAACAATGAGGTTGCTCAAAAAGCAGAAAAAGTATTTTGATGAACTGATAGAAAACGGCTATATAATGCAAGTTGACGACGTTTATGTGATAAAACACTGGTACGCTCACAACAGAATTCCGCCGTCAAAAAGACTCATGACAAAGTACTATAAACAGCACGCAAAACTAAAGGTGAATTTTTCTGGTGAGTACGTTTTTGCACACGAAAACTCCAGCGAAGATTCTGCCGATTAGCTGCTGTGATTCAGCCTTTTTGCATCCCTAAATAAAATAAAAATAAATAAAATAAAAATAAATAAAATGAAATGAAATAAAAATAAATAGCAGTCACAAGGACTGCTGGTTGTTTTGTGATTCGATTGCATTAGTTGAATGTTATGTGAATACACGTCTACCTCGTCTTACCCCCATTGTGGGGGCATTAGACTATGATAATCGCTCTAAAATAAACAGGCTGTGTTATAGGTGCGGCCTCTTGCCGTCTGCGATGACTGCGTCATTCGCATACTACTGACTCGAACGCCCCAACACTACGTGTCTGGTACCCGTCTCGTCGCTCTGTGTTTGAGCATACACACAATACCGTTAGCATCGTAGCTATAGTCAAAAATCTCGTTACCACGAGTTTCTTGAACTAATAGTCCACCTTCGTAGAGATAGGTATGCAACTTGCCATCTACGGTCTTAGTAAGGCGCATACCGTCAGTGTCGTAGGTGTAGCTAACTGTTTCACCGTTCTTTGTGTAACTGTCAAGACGTCTACCCTTTGACTAAGAAAAGCTTAAGTGATATTTAGCCTTCACAGGAAGAACAAGTGAGTGCTAAATATGATATAGTATTAATAAACTATTATAATATTACACATCGTAATAATCGTAGTGGTTATTTATGTGTTTAAAAGACATTATCAAACAAAACAGAAAAAATGCTTTAGCAATAAAAATTAAAACAAAAAACCAATGAGACAATATAAAAACAAGTGAGAATAACGATTCTATAATCAAAATGATCATCCACACTATTAGAGCGGTTTTTGCTTTTGGTTTATATATTCGAAAAGAAAAGCAACCTAAAGCAATACACAACAACACACTAGTTATAGTTACTATTATATTAAATGCAATGCATTCGGGGATCATACTAGAAATCATTATACCAAAATCAAATATAGTTAAACAATGTATCTTGCTATACAAATCTAAGTAATCAAACATAAAAGTCCCATAATGAAACATATTCATGTGAATATCGATTGATTGCAAGACTAAAATAAATATGGTACTCAAAACCATTATTTCAGATAAAATAAAACCAAGATGTTGCCAAACAGAAATGTTTTTGTTATAGAATTTAGAATAAAGCATTTATTATCCACCTCCCTTTCTGATCCATATCAAAATCAGCACTTAAAAAATTATCTATTCTATGTTGTGGTACAAGTGCATTCAAAAAATTATGCGCCATCCATTCTGATACAATAGAATCAACCCCTAAATCCCATCTGGTTTCATTTTCGATAGGATTCATCTTGTTATATTCAACTAACATTAAAGCTATTTGTTCCATATCTCTATATTCTGTTATTAAATTTGATCCAATCACCTGCATGTCAGAGTTAGCATTCATTCTAAAATCATTAACAACAACATTGTTTCCTTCAGGAATATATGTATACGATTCTGTCACTATATATACATTTATGCCAGAATCTGTCGTTCCTGCGTAAGCCATCTGCATTCTAGTAACATCCATAATGGTATAGCTAGAATTACCATTAGCTATATCCACCTGTATATCGTGTGCTGATTTTGCCTTACAACCACTAAAATCAGTAAAGTTCACCGGATTATTATTGCAATACGCAAACATATTGAAACCGAGGACACCTGTGCCTGTTGAAACAAGACCATCCGCATTTATGAAACGGTGTGTCACAGGATCGTAATATCGACTTTGCAAATAGTAGAATTTGCTGTCTGTATCATAGTAATAACTTCTGTAACGGAAAGGCTGGGTGTGAGCGATGTTGTTTGTATCAGTAATCGCAGTACCGGATGCATTTGTTACGGAAGTGATGTTACCCCATGGGTCGTAGGTGTACTTTGCGCATACTGCACCGTTAGCATCATACAAACCAACTACGTCGCTACGACTGTTCAATGCATAATAGTAGTACGTTGGTGTAGCACTCTCAGTCGCTCTATACTTGAGCATACGGATACTACCGTTAGCATCGTAGCTGTAGTCGAAAATCTCGTCACCACGTGTCTCTTGGACTAATAGTCCACCTTCGTAGAGATAGGTATAGTTTGTGTTGCCTATTTTCTTAGTAAGACGCATACCGTCAGTGTCGTAGGTGTATTCTACAGTTGTACCACCTTTAGTATAGCTGTCGAGGCGTCTGCCGTTAGACCACGAGAAAGTGAAACCGTCACGATAGGTGAGAGGGTTGCCTATCTCGTCATAGGTGATAGCCTGTCCGTTGTACGCAGTGAGCAGGTCGCCCCAAGAAGCGTCACCATAACTGTAGGTGTGTCAGGCGGTGGGTATCCACCGTCTTTTAATATTATAATTACTTATTACGAAACTGTATTTTAATTTACCTGCCTAATTTTTAGTGTATAAAAGACCTTTTACGGACACACTACTGTACGTTTTTCTCCATTTGTCATATATACTACTAGTGTTGCGTTTATATTGTTATTATTAAACAGAACTTTATTAGCTTCAATCACATATTCTTTACTAATTTGTTTGTTTGTTACTCGATGATTGTTTTCTCCATCACAGTACTCAATTTGAACTTTTTCGAACTTAGGAGAATTCAGTATTGAGTATGATATTTTTTCAAGTTCTAAGTACTTATTTCCATCACTGCCATCATATTTTCTACATGCAATAGACAAAGTAACTGTTCCTCCATCTGGCAAGTTGATTGAATTATCTATAGATTGACCACCATGTAATTGATAATCAACAGCAGTCTCTTCACTGCACGAGGTCACACACACTAACACTAAGGCAATAAAAATCAAATATAAAATACTTATGTGTTTATTCTTCATTATCAATACGAAAACTCCCCTTCACTATAATTGTTGCTAATATTAATGCTCTTACCATCTTTCATATGTACTGTCATATTTGACCCTATTGCGACAAAATCATTACTCGGTGCCCATTTTACTATATAAGTACCATAACTTTCATAACTAATATCACTTTCCACATGGTAGCTATTACCATATTTTATTTCAACATAATCCCAAGATATACTATTATTAACAGAATAAGATAAATTACGTATAGCAACATAATTAATTCCGTTATCGTTTTCATACAAATCAAAAGTTGTAGTCAAAGATGCATATCCTCCATCTGGCAGGTTGGCATAGCTCGTATTTACTTTAGTGGTAGTGTAATTAGCATAGTCTTTTTGTTGGGTTTGAATTGTTGAACTGCTGTATGTTGGTTTGCAAGAATAAGGCACAAAATCTGGATATACAGAGTCATACCATCCTTTTTTAGTTCTTTTATCTACAAAAGCCTTTCTTTCCGGATTGCAAGATACACAAGTCGGATTTCCACAACAGCCTGTAGGATCACTATAATTAACAGGATTGTTATCACAATATGCGAACATATTGTGGCCGAGGACACCTGTGCCAGTTGAAACGAGACCATCTGCATTAATAAACCTATGTGTCAATGGGTCGTAGTATCGACTCTGCAAATAGTAGAATTTGCTGTCAGTATCGTAGTAATAACTTCTGTAACGGAAAGGCTGGGTGTGAGCGATGTTATTTGTATCAGTAATCGCAGTACCGGATGCATTTGTTACGGAAGTGATGTTACCCCATGGGTCGTAGGTGTACTTTGCACATACTGCACCGTTAGCATCATACAAACCAACTACGTCGTTACGAGAATTGAGAGCGTAGTAGTAATAGGACGGTGTAGCACTCTCAGTTGCTCTATGCTTGAGCATACGCACAATACCGTTAGCATCGTAGCTGTAGTCAAAAATTTCGTCACAATAAGAATAGATATATCAGGCGGTGGGTGCCCACCGCCTTTTTACTTTTTAACATCGATCACAGAACAAACTCCTGTGTCTAGTTTTTAGAGAGTATCATAAAAACATTGCAAATCTAAAATAGCCTTGCCTAAATCCGTGTGAGATAAGTTCTTAAGTGAATCTGTTATCAAGTATGATGACTCCAATAATCTTTGCTTCTTTCCGTATTTGAAATAAATAACATCTTTATTAGCATATGATAACAGCTCTTTTATCTCAGGTAAAATAACACTTTGTATTTGATCATAACTCCATTGGGATGTTTTACCGTCACAAATTATACTTTTTTCTTTCTCCGCATACTCCAACACTGAAACTAACAACCCTATAAAGATATTTATATTTTTCATCACTGTATCCCCTTTTAACCCAAAACAGATATCCACCACTGTACACCACCACCAGTTTGTCCGAATAATGGTGCTGCTTTTCCAGTAAGCACAGTGGTGCCTTTTTGAAGTAAAAAGGATGATGTATTTGTCATTGTATTGCTTGATGGAAGTGATAATAAACTACGTGCACTTGAACCGTAATTATTTGGAGAAACCCAATGTCCTAACTCTTTAGTTGTTCCGCCCCAAGTTCTATAAACAGTTGTGTCCATTTTAAGAGTTTGAACTTTTGGTGTTCCCTTATATGAAGAAAGAACTTCTTTCGGGTTTGCGCCATTACTTCTTAGGTAATTTGCTGCACTAGAGTAATTCGAGTATCCATTGACACCACCCGTTATAGCACCACTTATAGCACCACTTAAAGCTCCATCTGCCATTCCGTTTAACGTACCATCGCGCGTCCTTGTACTCGCATATCCTATTGCTGCACCAGTAGCAGCACCTACAGCCAAGCCTATCGCAGCACCCTTAGCAGCACCTACAGCGATTGCAGCTATAGCGGTACCCGCTCCAGCAGTAGCAACGGTAACCGCTGCTACAACAGCCACAACAGCAACTACAGTAGCTGCGACTACAAGTTTCTTTGCCCATTTCGGCCAGTTGCCGTCTGAATCCGACTGATTAACAGGATTATTCATACAATATGTGAATAAGTTATATCCTTTTACAGACTCCCCTATACCAGCTACAACATTATCCACATTGATAAACCTATGAGTAACAGGGTCGTAATAACGGCTCTGTAAATAGTAGAAGCCACTGTCAGTATCGTAGTAATAACTTCTGTAACGGAAAGGCTGGGTATGAGCGATATCATTTTCATCAGTAATTGCTGTGCCGTCTGCATCGGTTACCGAGGTTTTATTACCCCATGGATCGTAGGTGTACTTTGCACATACTGCACCGTTAGCATCATACAAACCAACTACGTCGTTACGACTGTTCAATGCATAGTAATAGTACGTTGGGGTAGCACTCTCAGTCGCTCTGTGTTTGAGCATACGGATACAGCCGTTGGCATCGTAGCTGTAGTCGAAAATCTCGTTACCACGTGTTTCTTGGACTAATAGTCCTTCATTATAGAGATAGGTGTAGTTTGTGTTGCCTATTTTCTTTGTAAGGCGCATACCGTCTGTATCGTAAGTATATTCTACAGTTGTATCACCTTTAGTATAACTACTAAGCTGTCTGCCGTTTGACCAAGTAAGGTCTATATCGTCGCGATATTTAAGTGGGTTACCTATCTCGTCATAGGTGATAGCCTGTCCGTTGTATGCAGTAAGTAGGTCACCCCAAGAAGCGTCATCGTAACTGTAGGTGTTCGTTTTAGATAATACCTCTGAACTGCCTGAAATATCATATATTTTTTCTTCAGTGATATTTCCGCCATTGTAGGTATAAACATACTTTTTGTTATGCTTATAATCAACCGCTTGAGTGAGCTGGTCGAGTGCATCGTAGGTGTAATTTTCTATCACTGATTCTGTGGAAACGTTGTTTTCGTCGGTCACAGTTTCCAGTATTTCAGTGATGCTGTAGTTCTTGTTGTACTTGTATCTATAGTTGAACGCACCGCTTTTTTCGGTACGTACAACATCGGTCAGCTTGTCAAAGCTCGAGCCATCAACTCTGAAATATGTATATTCTGTCTTGATAGGAGTAGTGGTGTTGATTTCCACTAATTTTGGAAGACAAACCGTGTCGAAGACGTAGGCTAGCTTTTTGCCATTGCTAAAGGTCGATAGCTCAGGCAAATTGTCAGCACCGTAGGTGTACTGGGTGACGTTGCTGCCGTATGGGGTCAAAGCGACGAACTTCGTCATATTATTGTTGAGGTCGAAGTCGTACTCGAACATAGCCACTCGAGTGTTAGTATCCGTTTTTGTGCGAGTTGAGCTTATCAATCGACCTGTACTATCATATACATAATTGTACTGTAATTTGTTGTTGCGGTCTGCAAGAAAGAGTGTTGTTTCGATGTATGACAAATTATCATGTATCGGTGTTAGGCGGTGGGTGTCCACCGCCTTTTTACTTTTTACTCGTCAACACAAGAGAAACATTCTCTTGTGTTTAATTTTGAACTCTCCACGCTTCATAATCGGACACATAGTAATACCAGTCTGCCTTGTTGAGTGATTCTTGCACTGTTAAGAATTCGATATCTAAATTTCCTGTCCCGTCGTTTGAAAACGAGAAGCCTCTAAAACATCCAAAATCATTCTTCCATCTTTCAAAATAAATAGTGTTATTTTTTTTAGCAATTTTAACATAACCTTTTTCAAATAAGCTAGATATAACCTCTAGTATGTACTCATCAGTTATTTTAATTTCATTGCCAAATCCTATATCTATTTGACCTAGTGCATCGTATATGTAGGCATTGGGAATATCTTTCAATGATACCAAATACTCCACAACTTGTATCAACTCATCATAATCATCTTCAAAGACTAATAGCAGATCATTGTAAGTGTGCTTGAAAGTGGTGTTATTAGCGCTCGGCGTGTTACACAATAAAAAACTCAACAAAATAAACAACAAAATAAAAACAATTGCAAGAAAATAGCAAAAGTGTTTTTTATTCATTTTTAGCTCCTTTTCTTTCATTTACAATTAATACGCGCATCCATATACCCTTTAGTGATTGGTACCCAATCAAAAAATTCGTTGTGGAGTGCAGCTCCTTCCATAGGCATGTTCGCAGCATAATAAGAGCCCGCATATAATACAGGCAGGGGGATTTTGTACGAATAACCTAAATAGCCATAAGTATAGTTGCCTAGCTCTTCAACCGTTGTAAGTGAATCATGATATATTACTTTTACACCAAAACCTGGATAAGGTGTTCCTAAGGTATCTGTCCAAGGTTTTTCCCTCTTAATATCCCAAGGAGCTTCATGATTAACTAGGTTATAAAATTGTTTGTAAAGTTGTTTTTCGTATTCAAAACTATAAGAATTGGGGCTTAACAAACTATTCAAATTTTGTGCATATTGCGATTCTGGGATCAATTTAGAATCCACTTCGTCAGATACATCTCTATACCGATTATCCATACATCCAGGCTTTCCCGGACCTGGACAGGGACCTTGGTACCCCTGTGACCATGCTAAAGAGCACAAACCAAGAGGATCGCTGGATGCAACTGGATTGTTTATGCAATATGCAAATAAGTTATAGCCTAAAATATCACTTTCAAGTAATATACTATCAGAGTTTATAAACCTATGTGTAACAGGGTCATAATAACGGCTTTGGAGATAGTAGAAACCGCTGTCTGTATCGTAATAATAACTACGATAACGGAAAGGCTGGGTGTGAGCGATGTTGTTTGTATCAGTAATCGCAGTACCGGATGCATTTGTTACGGAAGTGATGTTGCCCCATGGGTCGTAGGTGTACTTTGCACATACTGCACCGTTAGCATCATACAAACCAACTACGTCGTTACGAGAATTCAATGCGTAGTAGTAATAGGATGGTGTAGCACTCTCAGTCGCTCTGTAAGCTAGCATACTAATTCGACCGTTTGCATCGTAGCTGTAGTCGAAAATCTCGTCACCACGAGTTTCTTGAACTAATAGTCCATTTTTATAAAGATAGGTGTACAACTTGCCATCTACGGTCTTAGTAAGACGCATACCGTCAGTGTCGTAGGTGTATTCTACAGTTGTATCGCCTTTTGTATAGCTACTAAGCTGTCTGCCGTTTGACCAAGTAAGGTCTATATCGTCGCGATATTTAAGTGGGTTACCTATCTCGTCATAGGTGATAGCTTGTCCGTTGTACGCAGTGAGCAGGTCGCCCCAAGAAGCGTCATCATAAGAATAGGTGTTCGTTTTATATTTTAACTCAACTATCTCTTTTCTTGTATTGTATCATATTTAGATTACAAATCAATTATTTTTTTAAAGAAAGTAATAAAAGAGAGCCGCTCTGATGAGCGACTCTTTTTTGCTAATTATTAACACGTTTATACTGCATCCTACAGAGTAGAAAATGTTGTGTGCTGAAAAACAGTTCACAGAACTGTTTTCCTTAACGCACAGACCCTCTAGGGTTCAAGAGGCTCGTTGTAATTCATATCAACCTGAAACAAAAAACAAAGAGCAGTCCAAAACAAGACTGCTCTTTGCTTTCTGGTCCGAGTGACAGGAGTCGAACCTGCGGCCTCTTGAACCCCATTCAAGCGCGCTACCAAACTGCGCCACACCCGGAAATATAAGACAATATATTATATGCTACAGTTTGAGTTTATATCGCCTTTACTACTTTATAATGAGCGTTATATTTTGTCAAGTGTATCGACAAAATGTGTCACACTTTTTATGACTGCTGTTTTGAAATTATCTTCGTAGTAGCAGTGACCGCTATTGTCAAACGACTGCACGCTGACTCTATCGTTGTCAGCGAAATACGAAGCTGATTTTATGCTGACGAGCTCGTCATTTTTGCTGAAATAAGCGTGAGCAGGAATGCTCAGCTTTTCTGCTTTGGCTTTTGTGTCACGACAGAGTTTCAACAGCTCAAGAAAACGTGGAATGGTTGGTATGTACTGCCACAGGTACGGTGTGAGCTTTATGCTTACGTCGTTGTACGTTGCAAGCTCAACGGGGTTTTCTTCGTTGATTTTTCCGAAAGAAAACTTGAGTGAGCGCATAAACATCACAGGCTTTACAAACACTTTCAGCGGAGTATTCAAAAGCACCATAGCTTTTATCTGCGGAAATTTTTCAACAAGCTCAAGTGTCAGCAAAGTGCCTAAAGAGTAGCCGATGACAAGTATTTTTGAGTGCGTTTTTGAAAGCTTTGTGAGATGATGAAGTACTTGTGCTCTCCACTTTTTCATAGATGTTTTTGAAAAATCACGGACTGTTCCACCGTGTCCGTCAAGCAGAATATTGCACACGGAATAATCAGCAGGGATATGTGGCAGTATGAAGTCGAAATGACGTGGGGTGGACATAATTCCATGCACCATAAACACAGCGGTGTCGGCGTTTTCTACTATTCTGATAAAGCTTTCGTGAGCTTTCGTATTCATATCCGCACCCCCTAGTAGTTCATATATTTATTATATACTAAAATCAACAGTGAGTAAATAGAAAAGCCACCCAAAACGGATGGCTTTGAATCATATTCTGTGAAATCAGTCGTTTTCAGGGAAGAACTTGTCGTGGATAGCTTCGACTGCGAGATCAGCGTCACGCTTGTCAATCAGGACTGATACCTTGATTTCAGATGTTGAGATCATCTGGATGTTGATCTGTCTGTCATAGAGAGCTTCGAACATTTTTGAAGCGACACCTGCGTGTGTTTCCATACCAGCACCAACGATAGAAACCTTAGCGATGTTTTCGTCACAGATAACCTCACCTGCGCCAATGTTGTCAGCAAAAGCTTTCACGATTTCGACAGCTTCTTTGCCTTTGTCCTTAGGTACTGTGAAGGTGATGTCCTTTGTGTTGTCACGGCCGATAGACTGCAAAATGATGTCGACGTTGATGTCTCTTGCTGAGAGCTTTGAGAACATTTTGAAAGCAAGACCTGGCTTGTCAGGGATACAGGTGACTGAGATACGAGCAACGTTGGTGTCTTTTGCTACACCGCTAATAAGCATTTTTTCCATTTTAGGTTTCTCCTTTACAATAGTGCCCGGCTTGTTGGTCAGGCTTGATAGTACTTCGAGTTCAATGTTATATTTCTTTGCCATTTCTACTGAACGGTTGTTGAGCACCTGTGCACCCAGTGTTGCGAGCTCAAGCATCTCGTCATATGAGATCTCAGGCAGCTTTACAGCGCTCTTGACCTTTCTTGGGTCAGCTGTGTAAACACCCTCGACGTCAGTGTAAATCTGGCACAAGTCAGCGTGCATAGCAGCAGCGATAGCTACAGCAGATGTATCTGAGCCGCCACGACCGAGAGTAGTGACATCGTCATAGCGTGACAGTCCCTGGAAGCCTGCAACTACGACGATTTTGCGTGAGTCAAGCTCCTTTTTGATTCTCAGGGTGTCAACCTTGCGGATACGTGCTGATGTGTGAGCTGATGTTGTTTTGAAGCCAGCCTGCCAGCCAAGCAGAGAAACTGATGGACAGCCGAGCTTCTGGATAGTCATAGCTAAAAGTGCAATAGAAATCTGTTCGCCTGCAGCGAGAAGCATATCCATCTCACGCTTTGAAGCACTTTTTTCGCCGTTGACTTCCTGTGCTTTTTCGATGAGGTCATCAGTGGTGTCGCCCTGAGCTGATACTACAACGACGACGTCGTTACCTTCTTTGTATTTGTCTGTTACTATCTTTGCGACATTGAACAGGTGCTCAGTGTCTTTGACTGAGCTGCCGCCAAATTTCTGTACAATTAAACTCATTGTTCTCTCCTTTTACAGATCTCCGATTCTGATAGCGGACTCAACCTTGATGTCGCTATCATTGAGGATATCGATATTTTTAAGAATAGTGCTGTATGCAAGTGGTTCGCACACAAAGGCGATTTCGCCCTGTTTTGCATCAGGATTTTCAAGGATGTGGATATCGCTGAAAAGCTCTTTTGCTTTATTATATGCAAAGGTGGTGTCAGTTGCGTTAGCACGGATGTACATAGCTGTGACACTGTCTTTGTAGTCAATAACAGAGGAGTTGTCGGAATCTGTCCAGAAAAGGTATTTTCTGTTTTTCAGATGTTTTACGCAGTCGACAACGTCAGCGACAACAGCAGAAGCTGTAGGGAGCTTTCCGGCACCCTTGCCGTAGAACACTACGTCGCCTGTACAGTCGCCACGCACCATGATGCCGTTGAAAACGTCGTCGATGTTAGCGAGCTGGCTGTTGTATGGTACAAACATAGGTGCAACCACGATGTCACACATTTTGTTTTCTAGACGCTTGACCTTGCCGATGAGCTTGATAACGCCGCCCCAGATGGAAGCGTACTTCACGTCGTCTAGTGTAATTTTTGTGATACCTTGAGTATGTACTGCGTCGGGATAGATGTGCTTGCCGAAAGCTAAAGAAGCAAGGATACAAATCTTTCTGCACGCATCGTGACCTTCAACGTCAGCCTCAGGGTTACGCTCAGCGTAGCCGAGCTGTTGTGCGAGCTTTAACGCACAGTCAAAGTCCATACCCTCGTTGATCATTTTTGTGAGGATAAAGTTTGTAGTACCGTTTAAGATACCTGCTATCTCGGATACGTTGTTGGCAACCAGACACTGGTTGATAGGACGGATAATCGGGATACCACCGCCGACAGATGCTTCGAAAAGGAAGTTGGTGTTGTTTTCCTTAGCTATTTCGAGCAACTCAGCGCCGTGTGCGGCGACGAGCTCTTTGTTGGAGGTGACAACGCTTTTGCCACAAAGCAGACAGCGTTTTACATAATCATAAGCGGGGTTAAGACCACCCATAACCTCGACAACTACACGCACATCAATGTCGTTTATGATGTCATCAAAGCTTTTTGTGAAACGATCAGCGAGCGGACTGTCAGGGAATTCACGCAAATCCAAGATGTGCTTTACGTAGATTTCTTCGCCGACTGAGGTGAAGAGTTTGTTTTTGTGTGTCGTTAGAATTTCTGCGACACCTGAGCCAACTACACCGTGGCCCATAATTGCAACTGAAACCATAATATGTGAACCTCTTTAAATATAATCTAGTTATTCTATGCTCCAAGCTTCTGTTGGGATAGGAGCTTCGGTCGGAACGTCTTCAGGAAGAGCAGCTTCTGTTTCTACTGTTGTTTCCACTGTGTCACCTTGTGACTCAGTAGGAGCTGTTGTTTCCTTTTTGTCATCGTCTTTGTCGTTTTTGTTCTCAGTGGACTTTTCAGACGAAGATTTTTTGCTCGAAGAGGAGCTCGATTTATCTCCTGTGAAGGCGATGTGGTAACCGCCACAGTATTCAGGCATGGTGTTCTGGGTATAGTAACCTGTGCCTGTGCTGGAACAGCCACTGGACGCCAAAAGACCCGAGCCTTTGCAGTAAGTAGCGGTGATGACATTGTCAGGCTTGTCAAATTCTTTGTATTCTTTGTCTTCCAGATATTTAGTCATAACCTTGCGCCATGTTGTAGTAGCGGTAGATGTGACGGAGATAGTATCAGGTGTGTCGTAACCTGTCCATACAGCGAGTGTGCAGTAAGGAGAAGCTCCGACAAACCAAGAGTCCTTGTCGTCATCGGTAGTACCTGTTTTGCCGACGATTTCCCAGCCTGCGACGTTCGCATTCATAGAATGAGAATGCTGAGATGTGAGCACGTTGTAGCGCAGAACTCGGTTCATTTCGTAAGCAGTCTCAGGAGAGTACGCTTCGATAGGGACGTTGTTTCGGTTGTCAAGGATAACAGTGCCGTTCTGGTCTGTCACGTAGTAGTAGGTATATGGCTCATAGAACAGACCGCCGTTGCCGACGTACTGAATACCAGCAGCCATTTCTCGAACAGTAACGCCGCCTGCCATACCGCCAAGTGACAAAGCACCAAGCGAGCTTGAGTCAGCGTCAGGATCGAGATGTTCAAAGCCCATCATATTGACAGCCTGATTGTATGCTGTCTGGGTACCGATGAGCTGCATAGTCTGAACAGTCGCACCGTTTGAGGACCAGCTGATAGCTTCAGGCATAGTCATGTAACCGTTGTACTTTCCGTATGCGTTGTTAGGACCTGAGTACCACACGCCACCGTCGTAGCGGTATTTTTCGATAGGCTCGTCGAGCACAAGACTTGAGTAGTTGATGGTTTTTGTTTCTATAGCGATAGGATATACAAACATAGGTTTGATAGCAGAACCCGGCTGAAGCACTGCGTCGCTCGCTCTGTCAAAGAGCAGGTTGCCGACCTTTTCTTCTGAGCTACCGGTGGTTGCGATAACTCTGCCGTCAAAACCGACCATAGTCATACCGATTTCAAGCGAGGTGCCGTAATCGTCGTTACAGTGTCTGCCTTCGTATTCGATCATTTCCTGTGTTTCTAAATCCATAGCACAGTAGATTTTGAGACCTTCTGTGTAGAGCTTGTCAGAAGCTGCGCTTTCGCTGATGTCGTAGTACTTGGCGAGGTCACGCACGAGGTCGTCGTACATCTGGTCGATGTACCAGTTCTGAACGTCGTTTTCGTCTTCTTCGTCATCGTCATCAGAGCTGGAGTAGTCCACAAACTCGAGGTTTTCGGACTCTTTCATAGCTTTGTCAAATTCTTTTTTTGAGAGATATCCCTGATCGTACATCTGGTCAAGCACCAGCTCACGTCGCTGTTTGTTGTTGTCAGGGAAAATGAGTGGATTCCACTGTGACGGGTTCTGGGTGATGCCCGCGATAGCAGCACATTCACACACAGAGCATTCAGCGATATCTTTGTTGAAGTATAGCTCAGCGGCAGCTTGTACGCCCTGTGCGTTGTTACCAAAGTTGACGACGTTGAGGTATGCTTCCAGTATATCGTCCTTTGAGTATTCTTTTTCGATATTCAAAGCTCTGAAAATTTCTCGAAGCTTTCGGGTGAGACTCACTTCGTTGTCATCGGTGATGTTCTTGATGAGCTGTTGAGTGAGAGTCGAACCACCGTAGTTGTCAGAGCCCGACATCAAACTGAGCACAGCACCGCCGGTACGCACCCAGTCGACACCGTTGTGCTCATAAAAACGTTTGTCTTCGATAGCTACGATAGCTTCGCCCATATGCTCAGGCATATCGTCAAGGTCAACCCAGATACGGTTTTCTGTACCGTAGAGCTTCTGATACTCAACAAAGTCGCCCGTGTCAGGGTCTTCGATATAGATAAAAGAAGACAGGTTGAGTGAACGAGCGTTAAGGTCGATACCGGTCGGCTCGGTCGCCAGCTTGAAAATATAGATGCCCATCGAAATAGAAACGATGATGCCGGCACATACTAAAATAGCAAGAACGGTCTTGACTGTTTTCCACAGACCGTTCACGACAGTGCCCACTCCTGAATTCTTTTTAGTGACTTCAATTTTATCAGTGTATTTACTGATGTCGGTTTTGCGCATAATTCCGACCTCCTAATAAAAATACATATAGCCACAATAAGTATATCACTTATCAAGAAAAAAATAAATGCTTTTTTAAAAATTTACATAGATTTTTATTTCAACAAAAGCGCAAAAAATATGAATATTACATAAAAATCAGCGAAAAATTAGAATGAGGTGCTGTAAAATGAAAAAGCTGATAATTATTTTTGGCGTTTTTGCGATAATATGCGTGGTAATCACAGCGGTCGCTGAGCAGAGTGTACTAAGCCTTGAAAGCGAAGTTTTGCCCACTGAGGCTACTGATGCAACACAGAGTGATTCTTATACACTGAAAAACGAGAACGGAAGAATCGTGGTGTATAGAAATGATGAGCTGCTGATGAAAACCACTACTGCAGTGAGCACCTTGCCTAAGCGTGACCAGAAAGAACTTTTGTACGGGATAAATGCAAGCTCAAAAGAAGAAATGGAAAAGCTGCTTGAGAGCTACTGTAGCTAAAAAAGCAGGCTGATAAGCCTGCTTTTTTTGTGTGTATTAGTATGTCAGACCGCTTTGAATTTCCTTTATAAAGAAGTTCTCGTAGTCTTTATAAAAGCCTGTATCAAGTGAGAAAACGACATAGTGGTTTCTGATGTTGGTGGTGAAGGTTTTGTATCCGTCTTGCTCAGTTATTCTGAGTGCCGAAGACTTTTTGCCCAAAGCTGAGTACACATAACAGTCGCCTTTGAAATCCGACGGGATAGCGTAGGTGGTGAGTGGCTTTATCGGAATAGCTTTTGTCAGCTGGCGGCTGGCTTTTGTTTGTGTAACACCCTCAAGCTCAAGGGTTTCAAGGTCAATACCGCTGGAGTTATCGAAAGTGTGACCTATCGGATAAATATCCGAAGCACCTGTATAAATATTTTCACCATTTGGCAAAAACTGTGAGTAGGATACAGTCCAATCGCCGCTTTCTATAGTGCCATAGTCAGGGGTTCCTATCAGCGTTCCGACCGCTGTTTCAGGAATGACTCTGCCGTATTTTACGACTGAAATAGTGTGGTTATCTCTGTCAATAACAAAGTTAGAGAAGGAGTTGATTCCGACTAACCCCAAGAAAGTGTAGCCGTATGAAAGGCTGTTTTTCACGCCTACTGTGTTGCAGTAGTTGTCAGAGTGGGTGTGACCTGAGATAAAGGCGATGACCTCACCACAGCCTTTTTTGCTATAGTCAATATCGACGCTGACGTTGAAGTCGTCTTTGTTGTCTTTGCTTGTCATTGGAAGATATGTGTTGCCCGATGCTTTGAAAGAAGTTCCTTTTCTGTATGCTGAGATAATGCTGAGCATATATTCGTGACCACGGATGAGTGCGCTCATACCGCCGAAACGTTCACCTTCCAAGTTGGAAGTGTCAAGCGGAACATGGCTCAAAAACAGTGCTGCCCACTGTGAAGGGTCTTCTTTGTCTTCAAAAAGCAGTGCTTTTGCTACGAAATCGAGCTGTGCGTCGCTGAATCCATGTCCTAAATAGCTGCTGTAGCGGTAGATTGAGTCATCATCCAGAATGTACGGAATATCACAACTGTTGAGCATAAACACACGGATTTTGGAGTCTTCGTGGTCGTAGTAGCCATAGCCACCGTAAGGGTTGCTTTCATCCATAACAAAGTTGTCGCTGCGGTCTTTTAAGGCTATGTCGTACCACTCTTTGTCGTTGATTATTTCATCTTTTTTGTATGTGCCGCCGTATCCTCCTTGTGAATACCAGCCGTTGTCGTCGTGGTTTCCACGCACAAAAAATACATCGCTGTCACACGCATTGTGAGTGGCTTCAATAAGCTCTTTCATATTGATTATAGTGTAGGACTTTTCTGTATTTCCGTTTATAATATCACCGAGATTTGCGACAAGGTCAATGTCAGTGACGGTTTGTAAATCACCCATAGTGTTTATAGCAGCCAGTTTTTTGGTGTCGAATG
Source organism: Ruminococcus sp. (assembly GCA_045539655.1). Taxonomy (GTDB): domain Bacteria; phylum Bacillota; class Clostridia; order Oscillospirales; family Acutalibacteraceae; genus Ruminococcoides. Next base: position 22,832 of record JAZQFT010000010.1, read on the forward strand.
GAACTGCTTTATCGTAGTGGGTGTCAGCCATAAGAGATAAAGTCAGAGTGTCGTCACTTTGATACTTTTTGATTTTTTGAGAAAGCTCCAGCGTGTCATCATCAACAGTCGGCTCTTGTGTCGGTACTTGTGTGGGAGTCGGCTGATCATATGTAGATGGTGCAAATTCTGTGATGATTTCTGCAAGATATCGCTGGATGGTTGTTGCATCAATTATTGTGATACTATCGTTAAAGTCCGTGTCAGCAGCACTGAGCTGTTGAGCAGTGAACTCCAAAAGCTCGGAAATATAAAACTGAATATATGTTGCGTCAACGATCGTGATGCGGTCGTCCAGGTCGGTATCTCCAATTTTATATTCCCCTGCCGATGTGCCGTGTGCAGGTATAGATAAGGACAAGCACGTAAGTGCTATCAGTATTATACATATAAGTTTTTTCATTTGAACACCTACCAGTTCAATCTGGTTTGATATAGTAATATTATAAATGGCAACAAATTATTGTCAAGGTGTTCAAGGATCTGATAATTGTGTTTGAGGAGTATGCTTTTTTTGCTATTTACTTACCTTTATTTGCTTTTATATATACTTTGAATTGAAATAAAAATAGTTTTGATATAATATTAGAATGATGTTTTGTGAGCATACTGATGTGTGCTCAAAAATCAAATTTGTTTTTAGGAGAAATGAAAATGAAAAAAATGAGCAAAAGAATGCTCAGCCTCTTGCTGTCACTCGTTATTTTAGCGAGCCTTTGTACAGTAGTACTCACAGCGAATGCGGCTGACACAGCAATCACTGTTTACTTCAAGAACACAAAAGGCTGGAGCACAGTCAATGCCTATGTATGGCCTAAGGGCGGCGAGGGTGCTGTTAAGTGGCCTGGCTCAGCTATGACAAGCCTCGGCGACAACATCTTTTCTTTTGAAGTTCCTGCTGGCAACGATATGATTATCTTCAACGGCAACAGCCAGCAGACAGACGACCTCACTATCCCTGGTGACAACTACATTTATGACGGAACAAAGTGGGACATATATGACATATCTTCTGTTGAACCTGTCATCACTGTTTCTAAGAAAGACGGCTCTTCTTTCAAGTCTGATACACTCGACGTTACTGTAACAGTCAGCTACGCTGATTCTGCTACATACTCAGTTGACGGTAAAGCTGCTGTTGCTTTCACTGACTCTGCTGTTGTAACAGTAGGTAGCGGAATTGCTGTTGGTGCTACAACTACACTCACAGTCACTGCTACAAACAGCAACGGCACTATTACACAGACATATACATACACAAAGAAAGAGGCAGGAGTTATCGATGGTGACGGTTCCACATCACCTGCACTCGACGGCTACTATGCTACTAACCCTGACGGTCAGGTTGGTAAGCAGGCTTCTATCTCAATCGACGGTTCTATCTCTGATTGGGACAGCTCAATGCTCATCGCACAGGGCGTTGCTAATGATGACCCACGTGTATATCGTGACAGCTCAATGCACGAGATTCCTGTTGATGACTATGCTCTGTATGCAGCATGGGACAACTCTAACCTCTATCTCATGTGGGAAATGGCTAACGTTCAGGACTCAGTAGCTCCTGCTGATGACTTCCCACTCACACAGGGCAACCTGTGGATTTACAACCTCCCATTCTTCCTTTATCTGAGCGTTGACCCTGAAATTGAGGGTGACGGTACTGTTGAATCAGGCGGTACAGTATGGGATACAGGTACAACAATCGACGCTAATATCGACACAGTAATCGCATATTCTACAAATGCTTCTAACGGTCCTTTCGTTTACAAAGCAAACGACGAGGGCAAAATCGTGTATGACGATACAAAGTATTCTGCAATCAAGCTCGCTTATGGTAACGACACTATCTCAACAGAGCTCTGGGGCGTTGACAAGGGTCACGGCTCTTACAACAACCGTGTAGCAGGCGACACACTCGATTCTTCAAGCAAATGGGTTAATTTCTACGAAGCTGGTATGAAGCACAGCAAAAAGATAGATATGTTCTATGAGATGTCTATTCCGCTCGACTTGCTCGGCATTTCTGCTAGTGAGCTCACAAGCAACGGTATCGGCGTCATGAAGATATCTACTTTCGGTACTTCTGCTATGAACACACTTCCAGCTGACCCTTCAACATGGGACAACGCTGCACAAGAGTATTCAAAAGACCCTTCAAGCTCAATGGAGAAAGAAGACTCTGACCATATCACAGTTCCTCTTGCTAGAATTGGTAAGGCACTTGAAGGTGGCATAACTCCTACTCCAAAGCCAACTGTTCCAACTCCAACAGTTCCTCAGCCAACTGAACCTCAGCCAACTGAACCTCAACCGACTGAAGCTCCTCAGCCGTCAACTCCTGAGGGTGGCTCATCATATATGATCGGCGACTCTGACGGTAACGGCAAAATCGCTGTTGTTGACGCAACAGCTATCCAGAGAGTTCTCGCTGACATCGTGACAGAAGATGAAATCGACGCAAAAGCAGCTGACTGCAACAAGAACGGTAAGCTCGAAATCGTCGATGCTACTCTTATCCAGAGATATCTCGCTGAATACGAAGATCTATACGGCATCGGAACAATGAGATAATTAAGTCAAGATATAAAAATGCCCCAAGTGATGAGCTTGGGGCTTTTATTTTTTTGAACGTAAAAGTTTTGTCTGCAGATAGCTTTGAGCACATTTTTACACAGCAAGGGGCTACCCACACGGGTAGCCCCTTTTTATAGTTAAAGATTCTTACTTTAAGCTGTTTTCGTAAGACTGGATCATCTTTTTAACCATCTGGCCGCCGACTGAGCCTGCCTGACGTGCAGTGATGTCACCGTTGTAGCCCTGCTTGAGGTTTACGCCTACTTCCTGAGCAGCTTCCATCTTGAAACGCTCCAAAGCTTCTTTAGCTTCTGGAACGACGATAGAGTTCTTTGACATAGTTTTCTTCTCCTTTTCCTATTATTTTTGCATAAAATATTTTATAGATAAACAACGAAAAAGAAATCACTTTGACGTTGTAATAGTATTTTATGAAAAACACTTTTTCTTATGAGAAGAAATTTTTGTTATCTTAAATCATAGATACTAAAGTTTTTTTGTTTTGACATAAACAGTACAACAGATGAGTATGCTTTTGCATTTGAATTGAATTTTAGTTTAAGTCGATAGAAAACTGACTACGCTGTGTACCGTAGCAGTCGTGTTCTACTGAATAATATCGTACAGTCAGGTGGTTACCGTTGTTTGAGAAATAGAACATAGCTACCATAGCTGATGGTTCATAAAAAGCGTCTATTCCTTGTGGGTCAATCAACATCTGGGTAACGGTGTTTGAGTGCTCGCCTTTATCCTGACGATACACCACGTGCTGGCATGGGTCGTGGCCTGAGAGCACCATCTGGATATTAGGATGTTTACAGACAAACTGTTCCCACATCTTGTCGCCATCCAGACTAGGTTTGGTTGCTTGTTCATCTTTGCGATCCTTGAGCGGATATTTCGATGCACAATAAGCGTCACCCACATCTAGTGTAGTGCCATCACGATACATATATCCGTGTGTGATTATGATTACACGATGATCAGGATGCGCCTCAATAACTGAATCTGCCCACGAAAGCATCTGTGCGTTAGGACCAAAATCAAGGGTGATAAATAAATAGTCGATACCGCAGATGTTAATGGTGCGGTAAGCATTGCTCACATCACCTTCGGTCATAACTCCTGTTAGCTGTTGGTTGTAAATTCCATCGTTGAATGTTTTGTTGTATCCTGCGGTGACTACGCCGTTTTCTACTGTGTCATAGTCATGGTTACCACGAGAAAGCAAATAAGGAATGTTACCGTTGAGTTTGTAAATCTGTTCTTTGGCATGCTCCCATTCGTAAGCATAACTTTTTTGTGTAATGTCGCCCAGACCGAGAACATATTCTATTTTCTGTGACTGCTTGTTTTCAACAAGCCATTCATACAAACGGGTGAATGCCTGAGGTTCATCTTCTGACAACTCCTGTGTATCGCCCAAAACAGCAAAGGAGAAGTCGTACTCACCGATCGGCTCGATTTCGTTTTTGTTTAGCCATAGCTTTTCGGTGGTCAGATGGTTAGCTTTTGAGGATAAATCATTTTTAAGACAAGCGTTGCAGCGTGTCATATCGTAATATGCCGCCAATGCCTTGTCAGAGGTGTCAATTCCCACAGTAGCATCGAAGTTCACTTCTTCTTTTGTGCGTATGTCAGTCCACACAGACAGACTGTGTAATTGTCCTATAAAGTGGTTAGGGTTAGAGTCGTAATAATCGCCGGCAACAACGTAACGATAAGTTGGAGTGAATGGGGCTTTAACTGCTTTAGGAATGCTATTGATTGTTTGTTTCAATTCGCCGTTTATGTAGCAGTTGGCCTTGTTATTTGCATGATCAAGCGTGATAGCAAGATGAACAGGCTTGAGAGAGAACACATTCACCTTATCAAACACAATGTGGCTTGCTTTGCGATATACATCACGCTCTCTTAAAATGAGCTTAGGGTTGCCGTGTTCGGTGACAGAAAAAACCACACACTTTTCATAAGTGTCATCGTTACTGAACAACACTGTTTCTTTATAGTCGGTATATCGGTCTAAGGTGAGCATTTTATTCTCACGAATATCGTCTTCAGTCAGGCTGAACACTGCTTCAAAAGTCAGCGGCATACTGCTCAGTTGCTTTGTCTGGGTGAATAAGGTTTTGTCTTCAAAATATGTGCCTCCATCTTTTTCTTTGCAGTCATTGCAGGTGACATCGGCTGTTTGAAGCAAAGCGCTGAAAGTAACGGTTTTTGATTTTAGCTCTTTACCATATTTATCAGTAACTACGCAATAAACCTGTCTGCCGTGTCGGCTGGCAGTCATCTCTATTTTGTAGGTGTTTCCCTTAAATGTAGAGGTTTTTGCAAAAGACTTTGCTCCTGCATTTTTGTAGTACCAGGAGTATGTCAGTCCTTCGCCGCTTGCACCAACACTCACTTTTGCTTCGTCGCCTACATAAGCAGAAACACTGGTGGGTTGTTTTGTGATTTTTGGTGTTTTACGTAAAGACAGGGTGACAGCCTTGGTTTTTACTGTCTTGCCGTATTTATCGGTGATTTTGCAATAAATCTGTCTGCCATGACGGGAAGAGTTCATCTTCACCTGATACGCACTGCCTTTGAATGTGGTGGTCTTAGAAAAAGAAGAAGCTCCTGAGTCTTTATAATACCATGAATATTTCAGACCAAAGCCACTTGCTTTGACAGTGACTTTTGTGGTATTACCACTATATGCCGAAGCGTTCACAGGCTGTTTCATGATTTTTAGTGTCTTACGCATAGACAAAGTGACAGTTTTGGTTTTCACTGTATTGCCGTACTTATCGGTTATCTTGCAATACACTTGTCTGCCGTGACGTGAAGTGTTCATTTCCACCTGATAGGTGTTGCCCTTGAACGTGTTTGTCTTAGCAAAAGAAGATTTGCCTGCGTCACGATAATACCAGGAATATTTCAGTCCTTTGCCGGTTGCTGTAACGGTTGCTTTAGCTACCTGACCGCTATATACCGTAACAGAAGAAGGCTGTTTGGTAATGGATACAGTTTTTTGCGCAGCAGCAACAGGTGTCTGTGATATCAGGCTGACTGATAACAGTAACACTGCTGTCAGAACAACAGCTGTAAATACACGCAATTTGTGTCTCACACAATCACTCCTTTTACTTAATAGAAAGTATCTTGAACATATTTATTATACCATATTGAAATTGTACAAGCAATACTCAAGAACATTGCTAAAACACCTTGCAATATTTTGTGTTAATGGTACAATATATGTAATAGCGTGTGCTTATCGCTATGCCTTGATTTTAGAACAAGAAAGGAAGCAATAATATGAAAGTTAGTTGTGTAAAACGATTGTTTTCTATGCTGCTGGTTGTAATGATGTTATTTGCTACTATCCAGATTGACGTGTTTGCTCAAGACATCGTCAGTATCGATGAAACGCAAACATCCGACAGCAGCGATATCACTCCAACACAGCCCCTCCCTGACACAGAGCAAACGGGCGTTGTGAGTGTTGATTCTGCATCATCACTTCAGGAAGCTATCGCCTTGGGTGCAGAAGAAATCTGCATTGTCGCAGATTTTGAAATCGACCGCACTTACTATATTACTCATAATTTAATCATATCTTGTGTTGAGGCACACACCCTCACAAGACAGGCGGATTTCACCGGCGATATATTTGTGGTCGGTGAAAGTGCGGATGGTACCCCTTGTGAAAACAAGGTTGTACTTACAGTAGGTACTGCAGGTGCACAACAAAACGATATGCTGACTATTAACGGTAACGCTGAAGCTATGACTGCTGACGTAAAAGGTACGGTGTTCTTTTCTTGCCTTAATGGTCAGGTGGATTTGCATCCCGACGTTACTGTAACCAACTGTTTGAAAAAGGGCAACGAGCGTGCTCTTGAGAGTCGTCACACTCTTTCAAACTCTCCGGGAAATGTTGGTGGTGCAGTAGGTATTATTGCAAACAATAGCCAGATGAACATCTACGGCGGCAAGTACACAAACAATGGTGTAGTTGAGTCCGGTTTGTACGGTGGTGCGTTCTTTAACCACGGTACGCTGAATGTTTATGATGGTATATATACAGGTAACTTCGCAAGCCGAGCAGGCGTGTTCTACAACTATCGTTCTATGATTATCGAAAAAGGTGTTCTTGAGAACAACTCTGCTACTACAAATGGTGGTGCGATATACCTGCCATCGAGCTCCGGTGCAATCTTACATGTAGGCGGAGATACCAAAACAGAATCTGCGCAGGTTATCTTCAAAGACAATACTGCCGGTACAAACGGAGGGGCTATTTCTTCTTCAGGCACTCTGGTGTTACGTAATGTTATGCTCGAGCAAAACACTGCTACAAACTCCGGTGGTGCTATCTACGGTGTCGGAGCTTACGATAATATTTCTATCTATGATAGCACTTTGCAAAAGAATAACTCGGGTGAAAACGGAGGAGCTATCTTCATCAGCGGAACTCGTACCAGCGTTAATGTAGAATTGTTGATATATGATACTTTGTTCTCAGAGAATAGCTCCAAAGCGAATGGCGGTGCTGTTTGCATCGGTGAAAAATCCAGAGCTTATCTCAGAGATGTGACTTTCAACAAGAACTCAGCTGTTAACGGTGGTGCACTTTATGCTGTTGGTTCATATGCAGAGCTCAACACCGTAACTTTCACCAATAATACATCAACTACCAGTGGTGGCGGTATCTATCTTGGTGAAGGAGCGAAGATGGTTGCTAATGCTATCACCGCAAATGAAAACTCCTCAAAGAGTGCAGGTTTTCTGTACGGCATCACAGCCGAGATGTCGATGTATAACAGCTCTATCTGTAACAACACTGCTGACAACGGTAGCGCTATGCGCTTGTACACTTCTATGGTGGCAAATCTGTATAACTGTGTTATCAACGACAACACTTGCCGCTCCTCTAACACCGGTAACGCAGGCGCTTTGTTTATTTATACAGGCGGTACTAAAGTTACATTAAACCACTGTACTTTGAACAATAATACTTCCAGCGGTTTAGGCGGTGCAATTTTATGCTCCGGCAAGAGTCTGTTGGATATGTTCGATGTTAATGCTACAGGTAATAAAGCAAACAAGGGTGGCTTTATGTACGAAACTGCTGCAGGCACAGTAGTTACTGCAAGCGGTCTCACCGTTTCTAAAAACACAGCATCTTCAGGTGGCCCTATAATCTGGGGTAATACTCTTAACGCAAAACTTCTGATAAATAAAAACAACTATACAGATAAAGATGCTACCTCGGCATTGGATGATGCTTATTGGGCAGCAGCTATCTATAATAAACTGACAGTAACTGACAGCGATGCGCAAATTCCTGAATATGAAGAATATGAGCAACCTATATGGGATAGTGAAGCTAGCCCTGATGTCAAAACTGCCAGACAACTTGAGTTAGCGATCAACAGCGGCTATGAGGAAATCCGCATTCTAAGAAGTTTTAAAATTGACCGTACTTATTACATCACAAACAATACCCATATCACTTGCGAGGAAGATATCACTCTTGTCAGAAGTGCTGATTTTGGTGGAGATATCTTTGTTGTGGGTGAGAGTGCTGACGGTACATCCTGTGCTGATGGCGTCACATTAACATTGGGTGCTGCAGAAACTGATAATAGTATGCTCTTTATCGACGGTAACAAGGACAATATGACCACTGATGTAACCGGTTGTGTTTTCTTTGTATGTAGTAATAGCCGTGTGAATTTGCATTCCAATACACACATCAAAAATTGTGAAAAATCAGGTAACAACCAGGCGGTTAAAAACCAAGACCAGTTGAGTGTAAAACCGCAGGGTGTTGGCGGCGCTGTCGCTATTGTAGCTGAACAGAGCGAAATGAATATTGATGGTTGTTCTTTCAGTAATAACACTTCAGTTGAAACAGACGGTGGTGTTATCTTCAGTTGTGGCACATTGAATATCAGTAACAGTACATTCAGTGACAACGGAGCTAGTGATGGTGGTGCTATCTATGCATGTTCAGGCACCCTTAATATAAACAATACCACTTTCTCTTCCAATACAGCCGACAACAGCGGCGGTGCAGTAGCACTCAAAGGCAACGTAATGTATGAATCTACTGATGTAAACTTCTCAAACAACACCAGTGGACAAAACGGCGGCGCTATGTATATTTCAACTGATGTCGCAAGCACATTGATGAAAAATACTTTATTCAGCTCAAACACAGCAGGTGAAAATGGCGGTGCTATATATACAGAAGGTTTCAGTGTTGTTGAATTACGCAACACCACTGCTGCTGACAACAGCGCAAACTACGGTGCTGTAATTTATGCAAACGGTCCATCTGTAGATATAACAATTAACGGCATGACTGTTAATAACAACAAGGCTACTACAGCCGGCGACCTTATCTATGGTAATTCATCTCGTGCTACCTTGTGGATTGACAAGGATAAGTACACTGACCAGGATGAAAATGTCGTTTTAGACGAAGAATATTGGAAAAAAGCTATCGCCGGTTCTATCAAAGCTTATAACACAAATGATACTTCCCCGGAAATTGATGGCACAGTTATCGATGTTTCGTCTTCAAAACAGCTTGAAGATGCTATAAACAATAAGAGCAGATACATCCGCATCGTATCTGATTTTGAGGTTGACAGAACTTATTACATCACAGCAGAAATCACCATTTTCTCTGATGAGGCGCACACACTTACCCGTGAAGCAAACTTTGGTGGCGATATCTTTGTAGTAGGTGAAACTTACGGTGGTTCTAAAGCCTACTATAAAAGCTCTGATGTCAAGTTGACTCTGGGTAATCCTGGCTCTGCAGTGCCAAATATGTTGATCATCGATGGTAATATGGACAATATGCAAGCAACTGTTAAAGGTTCCGTATTTTTCGTATGTTATGGTGGCAGTGTAGATTTATATGATAATGTAACCATCAGAAACTGTTACAAACAGGACAACGAAAAAACCTATAACGCAGATTATCAGCTGTCCCGTCCAAACCGCATCGGTGGCTCTGTTGCCGTTATTTCTAACGGTACAGTAACCGTGTATGGTGGTAACTATAAGAACAACAAGATTAATATCGAAGATTCCAGCACAGAAGAGGGTAGAAACAGTTCCATCGGTGGCGTATTCTATAATGAAGGCAACCTGTTTATCCACGGTGGTACATTTGATTCAAACGAGGGTGCTCGTGGCGCTATCGTGTATAACTATCAGACAGTTAAATTCACTGCCGGTACTTTTATCAACAACAACGCAACAAAGTACGGTGCACTATACTACGCACCTAGTTCTGCTGCTACACAAGTGGTTATCGGTAACACCGACGAAGATGGCGAAAAGGTGATGGTTAAAGGTAACACTGCCCATCTGGGTGCCGGTGCTATTTACTCTTCACACTTCAGCGCAGTGCTGATTTTAGGTAATACCTCATTCAGATATAATACTGTTAATTCAGGTGATGGCGGTGTTGTTTCTGTCATAGGTGCCTTTACTGCAAAGAATACAGAATTCATCGGCAATCGCTCATCTGGCGATGGCGGAGCTCTTTATTTATCACGCTCTGAAAATGATGAAATTACACGACTGATGAACGTTAGCAACTGTACCTTTAAAGAAAACCGTGCAAAACATGGCGGTGCGATATTAGTGACCTCAGCCGCTGCGCAGAAGTATTCTAAGGGTGCTAAGGCTACAATAACCGACTGTTATTTTGAGAGAAATAAAGCTTCAGGTGAGGCAGGAGCTATATACGTGATCAATAAATCACAAGTTAATCTTGTGAACAACACCTTTAGTGAAAATATAGCTACATCTCATGGTGGTGCTCTGTCTATCCGTAGTGCATGGGTGAACATCTGCGGTGACCAATTTATCAACAATACAACAAAGGCAAACGGCGGTGCAATGTATCTTGCGTACAGCAGCGCTATGGACATCAACGCTCACGTCACTATTGACGGTGCTACATATAAACAAAACAGCGGTGTTTACGGCGGTGCTTTCTATATGACTCGTCGTGGCATCGAAGAAGATGCAGTACTGCTTAATGTTAAGAACACTACATTTGAGAAGAACCACGCTTCTAAAGATGGCGGTGTCTGCTTGCTTAATGCCGGTGTAAAAACCAAGTTTACAAACGTAAACTTTGTAGAAAACAATGCATCTGATGAAGCCGGTGCTGTTTCGGTACCAAGCAACAGCGTGTTTGAAATGGATGGTGGTACCTTTACAGGCAACACCGCAAAATACGGCGGCGGTATTCGTATAGCTTCCGGTGGTAGTGCTTCAATTTATGATATCAATGCTACTGAAAACACAGCAACTTCACAAGGTGGGTTTATATACAACGAAGGCGGCGTACTGAATATATACGACAGCACCATAAGCAACAACTCTGCTGTATCCGGTGGTGCTATGTATCTGTACACTGGTGCTTTGAATAATATCTACAATACCACTTTTGAAAACAACACTACATACAGTGGGGATAACGGTAACGGTGGTGCGTTGTTTATCTATACCGGTAACACGAAAACCGTTGTTCATTCCTGTTCTTTCCTTAACAATGAAACAACAGGGCTTGGCGGTGCTATGTATATTTCAGGCGAGAGCATTGCGCAGTTGTATAACAATACAGCTATCGCAAACAAAGCTGCAAAAGGCGGATTTTTGTATATTACAAAAGCTAATACTGTTGTAGATCTCGTTGGTGTAACCGTGTCTGAAAATACAGCTACTGATGGTGGTAACATCATCTGGGGTAATACTCTCAATGCTGTTTTGAACATTGATAAGTCTAAATACACCGACAAAGCCACAACAACTTTAGATGAAGCATATTGGACATCGGCGATTGCAAATCTGCTGACTGTCAACGAAATCACAAAAGACATACCTCCTTATGAAGAGAAAATCGACCCTGTTGATCCTCCTTCTACTAAAAAGCCGGTGTCTGTTGAAGATGTATTCAAACTGGGTGAAAATTCCAGTGATGCATCTATTGATTCTTCATACGATAAACTAAAGCGTTTAGATACAAGCTCTAACCTGATGAGCCGTTCTACTGCGAATTATCCGAATATCAACGGTAAGACCGTTACTGTAGATACTTATGTTTATCCGACTAACGGCAAAGCTGATAATGGTATCGTGGGTCTGGGTATTCTGTTGTATCAATCTTTGCTTTATAAGAAGGCTAACCCTGAAGAAGAAATGTATATTGACGTTTCATCATATCGTTTTTCTGTTCAGGCTGGTGTCAATATCAACCGCAATAGCCGCTACTTCGGTTATGAGCGAGATCTGGTGGGCAAGAACTATGACGAATACGGCTTTGTTCGTTTGTCATATCTCTTGATTACAGCCGCAAAAATGGGTATCCATGTAAATGTTATCGGTCAGTTGGATGGATATCCGATATCAAAGTCTAACCCTAACTTCTATGAATACTTTACACAGCAGCTCGAAGATCCTTGCGATCCTAAGTACGCTGATGGTAAAGTTATCGGTGATTATCTTGACTTCAACTTCTGCTACTGGACTTTAGATGCTAAGGGTGGCACAGATATGATGCACAACAAAATGTGTGCTGTATCCCACTATCTTGATAAAAACGGCAAGGCCCACAGAAACGCTGTGTGGTCCTCAAGCTCCAATCTGGATGGTGTTAAGCCTGACGGTAGAAACGCTAACTGGAAACAGCAAACAGCGACTACTATCACAAACCACGATGAGCTGTACCGCATATCCGTAAACTATATGAGATTGATTTCAAGCCTGTGCGGTCAGGAAGAGGTCATTGAGTTCCAGAATACCGTCAACGAGAGAAGTACAAAGCAGATTGACCTGCTGTTGCAAGGAAGAGGCGACGAAATCCCTGCTGATGAACAGATTGTTTATATCGGCACTGAAAACGATAGCGTCTTCGAACTATACTTCACTCCTTTGGGTGGCGGAAGACTTGCATGGAGCGAAAAATACAATCCTTATTGTAAATATATCCGCGAGATGTATGATTCAGAGGATTATATCATTTTCAACTGGAGCGCAGCCGAGTATTCGGGCAAATTCACTCTTGGGGCTCAGCTTGAAGATTTGATTATCAAGGCGTTCCACGAAAACAAAAATCCTAAAAACAAAATTTTCTCTCATATGGAGAGTTTTGATGCATCTACATTTGATGACCTGGTAGTAGGCAAGGACATCGGATTTAAATCCTTCATGGAAAGACCAAATGGTCAGATTCATAACAAGGATGTACAGTTGTCCTATGTAAAGGACGGTCAAAGATATTTTGTCACTCTGCTCAATTCTTTGAACGTTCATAGCGGTTCTATGTATTATCAGTCTAACTTCATTTTAGTCGTTAAAGAGAAGAGTTGTGCTGAAAACGGCGTATTTTCTACAATAGCCCGCTACTCCACAACAGGCGACCTCGCAGCGCACACTTACGGCAAAGAGAAAACTGTGAGCTCCACTTCTACTAAAGAGGGTTACAGTTACAGAGAGTGTATCTACTGCAAACACAAGATGGTTGAGCAGAATGTAGATATGACAAAGGTCAACGGTGTAACATTTACTAAATCAACCTCTATCAACGTAGATACTAACATCACCACTACTCCTCGCACCCTCGAAGCACGAATTCAGATTCCTAAGAGTATGGACGACCGTGTAGGTATCATTGTCGGTAACTACAGCACAACCGATACGAGTATCGTTAATTTAGAGGGATCAACTAAAGGCAGAATTAAGCTGTACATCAAGAACAACGATGAAGTGTTCTCTCATACGTTCAAAAAAGATGTCAGATCGAGTTCGCCGGTAGATATTGCGGTGACTATTTCGTCAAACCAGGCTACTCTGTACGTAAATGGTACAAAAACAGAGAGCGTGACACTTAAAGTTGCTTTGCCGGAATTAACACACAAACTGAAAGTCGGTGGTGACAACCGAAAGAATAACGAGCAGTATTTCAAAGGCAGGATTTATAACGTGCATCTGTTTGCAACAGAGCGCAGTGCATCGCAAATCCGTAAGGATCACTTGCTTGTGTGTCGAGATGCTGAAGGTCTGATCTATTCTGAGTATTACACAGATAGTGCTGCACCTACAGCAACAAAGTTGGACTACAATACATTTTCTGCGAAAAAGCTCAACAGACTGAGCAAGGCGCTGCCTGCTGCCCCTAAGACCATCGAGGCTACTATCGCTTTGTCTAATAGTGTCAAAGGTCGTGGCGGTGTTATCTTTGGTAACTATAACAGCAGCTATAAGGCACCGATAAATGTAGAAATTGCGGAAGGCGGCAAGGTAAGACTGTACTTCAGAAATGGTGGCAAAACCGTGTCTCACATCTTTAAAACAGATGTCAGAACAAAGAGTGGTACTACACATATTGCGTTGACTTTGTCAGGCAAGAACGCTACTTTGTATATCAACGGCGTCAAAAAGGAAACAGTCAAATTTAAAGTGAGCATACCAAATGCTACCAAGAACTTCTGCGTTGGTGGTGACAATCGTAAGGGTAACGCTCAGTACTTTAAGGGCAAGATCTACAGTGTTAATGTGTTCAGCGATGTAAGAACATCAAGTGAGATAAAACGTGACTACAGGTTGGTCGATTGTAATACAAGCAAGCTGATATACTCTGCTTATATGACTCCTACATCCAACACCAAAGCTACACTTAAGGGCATGACTTTCTCTGCTGACTCAAAGAACGAAATCAGTACACTTAAGTCAAGACCTTACACTATCGAAGCTACAGTTGCTTTGTCCAAGAGTGTTAAAGATCGTGCTGGTGTAGTTTTTGGTAACTACAGCGAGGACATATCTGCACCGTTGAATCTTGAAATCTACTCTAACGGCAGACCTAGATTGTACTTTAAAAACGGTAGCACAACTGTGTCTCACATCTTTAAGTCTGATGTCAGAACAAATAGCGGTACTACACATATTGCTTTGACGGTATCAGGTAAGACAGCAACACTGTATTTGAATGGTGTCAAAAAAGAAACCGCCACACTGAAAGCAAGCATACCAAACGCAACGAAGAAATTCTGTATTGGTGGCGATAATCGCAAGGGCAATGCACAGTACTTCAGAGGCAAGATTTACAGCGTTAATGTTTTCAGCGATGTAAGAACAGCTGCTGAGATCAAAAAAGATGCAATAGAAGTAACAGTAAACGCTGCTTCTGTATTATACAGTGCATACTTCTGTAATGATCCATGCGCTATCAGTTGTGTCGGCAAGAGCCACACAGTGAGCAGTTGGAAAACTGCCCATGCTGCTACAAGCACAGTATGCGGTATAAAACAAAAGAAGTGTAGTGACTGTGGTAAAGTCTTGGCAGTAAAAGAGGTTATGAAAACCGCATCCACAACTACTGCACTTAAAAACTAAAGGTTTAATACACAAAATGTATAATGAATAAATAAAAAGCGGGATTGATGCGTACTGTATCAATCCCGCTTTTTGTGGAATATACTATTTTGCAAAAAAAGACCACTGTGAATCGCAGTGGTCTTAAATATTGTGTAAAAACTAAAGCCCGAGGTACTGCTGACAATCAGTCAGGATGTACCAATTTTTCAAATTAAAGGGCAGTGAACTTGCTATGAATAAACAGTTTCTTTATAACTGCGTTGATGGCGATACGTTTGCAAATAGTCATGCACACTTATTCACAGCTGTTGCATTTGCTTCGGTGATGTATCAGCTGTGCAGTGATGGAAACGGCGATTTCAGCTGGAGTTACTGCGCCGATTTCGATGCCGATTGGTGAGTGGATTTGCTGTATCTCGTCTTCATCAAAGCCACAGGACAAAAGATAATCAACCATAGCTTTGACTTTCTTTTTGCTACCTATCACGCCTAAGTACGATGGGTGCTTTGACATAATCTGAGATAGCACTTCGTTGTCGCTTTTGTGACCACGTGTGAGAACTACAGCGTAGTCGTTTTCTGTGATATTTATATGCTCGTTTATGTGAAGAAAGCTGTTGTTCACAACTTTTTCGATATTGCCGAAGAGACTTTTTTCAGCGAATTTTTCGTTGTCTTCATATACTACTACCCGAAAGTCTGTGGATATGAGCATCGGACACAGCGCCTGTGACACGTGACCTCCGCCGAAGATATACACAACGCCAGTCTGAGTGAGTGGCTCGATGTATATTTTTTTCTCTTCAAAGTAGTGCGGTGTGATGAAAGAAGTCGGCTCAACATTGATATCTTGAGAGACGTTTTGCAGTCCGTTTGTGTCATCGAAAGTACCTATTTGGGGATTATTTTCATCCAAAATGCTGACTAGATACGACTTTGTGTTGTTGTCGAGAAAGGAGCAGATTTTCTGGAATATATCGACGGTTTTTGAATCTGAAGCAAAAAGATGATGGAAGAAAATGCTCGCACTTCCGCCACATACCATACCGAGGTTTTGAGCGTCGTTGTGGTTTAAGATGTATGTTTTTTGAAAACTCTTTTGTTGGTTGAGAGACTTTTTTGCAAGCTGGGTGCAGTCGTATTCGATAGCTCCGCCACCGACAGTGCCAACAGTGGAGTCATCTGCAAAATACGCCATTTTTGCGCCCATCTTGCGAGGGGTTGAGCCTATACTTTTGTACAAGCTCATCAGCACCACATCGTGTCCGCTTTTGAGTTGTGAAAAGATTTTTTTGTACATTTCTTTCATACTATCACCAAGATCATTTTAGCACACAGCACTTGTGCGGTCAAACAAAAAAAGGTCATCGTGTGAGATGACCTTTTTTATCAGTAACCAAGGGTTGCGTCGAGTGACTCGTCGTTTTGTACCCACTCGTCAACATAAAGAGCGGTGAATTTATCTTTTGTATTGCGGATGATAACCTTCTTTATGCCTGCGTTGATGATCATACGTTTGCACATAGAGCACGCACAAGCGTTTTCGACATATGCGCCTGTTTTTGCGTCTTTGCCGACAAGGTAAAGTGTGGAGCCGATCATAGCATCACGTGAAGCGTGGATGATAGCGTTAGCTTCAGCGTGAACGCTTCGGCACAGCTCGTAGCGTTCGCCACGTGGAATGTTGTTTTGTTCTCTGACACACACGCCCATATCAATACAGTTTTTTCTGCCTCTTGGTGCACCGACATAACCGGTGGATACAATCTGGTCGTTTTTCACGATGATTGCACCAAAGTTTCGTCTTAGACAGGTTCCACGTTCGAGCACGGTTTCAGCAATATCAAGGTAGTAGTTCTTCTTATCAGTTCTCTCCATAATAAATACTCCTAACTAAGAATAATGTTACAAACAAAAATATATATTGTACAAAGGTCAGATTTCCTTGAGTTCATTGATGCATTTTTCGCAGATGGTTTTGTCCTTGAATCTGACAAGGTCATCGTCGCTACCACAAAAAGCACAAGTCATACAATACTTTTTCATCAGAATGCCATCAGCCTCGTTGAAGAGCTCAAGGCTGTCACCAAGTTCCAGTTCGTATTTTTTGCGGATAGGTTTTGGGATAACAATACGTCCGAGTTGGTCGATTTTCAGTATAAAGCCTGCCGGTTTCATATGTTTGATCCTCCCTTTTTTATTTCAATTTCATTCTATCAAATGCTGACAGTGGTGTCAATGCTTTTTTGACAAAAATATAGCGAATTCGATAAAATCTGATAAAATTAACAAAAGGTGGTAAATATGTTATCCTATATATTTGTGTTTATGATAGTCATATCTGTTTTGTGTTCGATGATATTCAAGGGCACTCATGAGCTGTCACAGTCGATGCTAGATGGAGCAAGTGAAGCGGTGGAGCTGCTCATTATGATGAGCGGAATGATGTGTCTGTGGTCGGGGGTGATGGAGGTCGCAAGAAAGGCTCAGCTCACCGACAAGCTTGCAAAGGTGTTTTCGCCTGTGCTCAAAAAGCTCTTTCCTGACATCAAAAAAGACAGCAAGGCTTTTCAATATATATGTATGAATGTGAGCGCTAATCTGCTTGGGCTTTCAAATGCTGCAACGCCGTTCGGGATTTCTGCTATGAAAGAGCTCAAAAAGGATTTGCTGAGTGATGAAGCCAGTGACAGTATGGTGACATTTGTTGTGATGAATACAGCGTCAATTCAGCTCATACCGACAAATGTTGCGACTCTGCGCTCAGTACTGGGGTCACAATCGCCCTTTGACATAATTTTTTGTGTGTGGGTGACATCTGTTATCGCTCTTGCTGTGGGGCTGACAGTATCAAAGCTGTGTTGCAAATATGGGAGGAAAAGATGGAGCTTGTGATGCCGATAGTCATTGCGTTTGTACTTACATATGCACTTGTTAAGAAGGTGAATGTTTTCGAAGCTTTTACTGACGGTGCAAAAGATGGAATAAAAACGCTTTTTAATATTGCGCCGACGCTCATAGGACTTATAGTATCGGTTACTATGCTCAAAGCAAGCGGAGCACTCACAGCTATGTGTGACGTGTTGTCGCCGATATTTTCAAAAATAGGTTTTCCCAGTGAGTTGTTGCCGATGACTTTGCTTCGACCGGTGTCAGGAGGAGGCTCGACAGCACTGCTCAATCAGGTGCTAAAGAGTAGTGGACCCGACAGCTTTGTCGGACGATGTGCGAGCGTGATTGCGGGGTCAACGGAAACTACCTTTTATGCGATAACCGTGTATTACGGAGCTGTTAGCATAAAGAAAATCCGCCATACGCTTTTTGCTTCGCTTATGGCGGATTTTACGGCTGCTGTAATCGCAGTAGTCAGTGTCAACTTGTTTTATTAGATGGCTGTCGGATACGAGTGAGCTTGTACAACAGCTCTTTTGGATGAAGTGGGAACAATGGATACATATAGCTTTTTCCTGAGAGAGTTTTGTTTGTGAAGAGCAGAACGATGTTCAAGACGATGCCACCCACAAAGCCCCAGAAGTTGAACAGCCTTGTCAAAATCAGCAGAATAACACGCATAAATTTCAGGCTGTAGCCCAGCTCGTAGCTTGGCTGGCTGTAGTTTGCGATAGTGACAAACGCCATATACAGGATAACCTCCATCGAAAACCATCCTGAATCAATCGCAAATTCAGAGAAAGCGATGGCTCCGATGATGGAAAGCGATGCGGACAGGCTGTCAGGAGTGTTGAGCGCTGCGAGTCGCAGTCCGTCGATGCCGATTTCTATCAGTATAAGCTGCCAGAAAATTGAGATGTTGATATTTTGCATATCGGGGATAACAAACTGAAAAACTTCAGGTACAGCATCGGGGTTTTGCACCGCAAGTAACCACAATGGGGTGAGCAGTACCGATACAAATGTGATGAGGTATCTCGCTATTCTGATATATGTTCCTGTGATAGGAGGGAAGTAGTAGTCGTCGGCTTCTTCGAGCACTTCGAAAATCGAAGTCGGCAATATCAAAGCAGACGGTGAGTTGTCGACCAGAATTATGATGCTTCCTTTGAGGCATACCGCAGCAGCAACATCGGGTCGCTCGGTGTATTTTACCTTTGGGAAAGGGTTGTACCATTTTTTTGGATAGAGTGCTTCGATGAGGCTTTGTTGGTTCATCGACAGGGACTCTATATCCAGATTTTGTATCTTGTTTTTGATTGTGTTTAGTAGCGTTTTGTCAACCTTATTGTCCATATAGCACAGCACAATGTCGGTTTGTGAGGATTTTCCTGCTGATAGCACTGTGGTGGTGAATTTTGGGTCACGGATACGTCGTCTTATCAGAGCACAGTTGAAAATCAGCGTTTCGACAAAACCGTCTTTAGAGCCTCTGAGCACCTTGTCGTCCTGCGGTTCAGAGGTGGAACGCTGGGGGTAGGTACGCATATCGAGCATAACACATTCTGAAAAACCGTCCACAATAATGCACGAGATACCTGACAGCACGTTTTTGACGACCATATTGATGTCGCCCATAACATCTACCTCGACATAAGGCACACAGTATGACGCAAAGGTGCGTGCGTCTTTTGTGATATCATCACTTGTGTTCTGGTAGAAGTATTCCATGATGTGTTCCATGGTATCGTCTTTTACAAAGCCATCGATGTAGAACATGACGGCCTGCTTTTGTTGCAGGGTGATTTTTCTTTCGATGATGTCAAAGCACTGGTCACTGCGTAACGCTTCTTTGAGTATGCGTCTGTTTTCTTCGAAATTGTTGCTTAACATTTTATCTGTCCTAACATAAAGTGTTACTATATCATACCCTGAAAACAAAGTTTTTATAGAAATTTTAAGAAATTTTTCTAAAAGTTGCATAGTTTTATGCAACTTTTTTCATTTTTTCAGGTTTAAGTGAAACCAGTTTGAAAGGAATGATACTTTGAAGAATAAGGATAGTGGGCTTACTCAGCGTGAAAAACTGTTCTGTGTATGTTTTGCAAGCACTGCAGACATAGAACACTCAGCAAAGTGCGCCGGGTACGACAAAGAGCCACTGAAAAAAGGACAAGCGTTGTTATTAAAACCTGAGGTTGCTGACGAAATAGTGTCGCTTTCCAAAAACCGAGAGCGTGCTATGAGTGAGGTGACACAGCTTTTTTATGAGAGGCTGGCGTTTGGGAGCATAGCAGATGCAGTGAGCCTTTTGTATATGGACTCTCCCACAAAAGAACAGTTGAGCAAAATGGATCTGTATATGGTTCAGGAAATCAAAAAGCCAAAGGACGGTGCAATGGAGATAAAGTTTTTTGACAGACTCAAAGCGCTGGAGAAAATAGCTCAAAGCAGAGAGGATACAAAACAAGTGAGCAGCTCGCTCGTTGAGGCTTTGTATCAGGGCGCACAAAAAATAAGTGATTGTGCGGGTGAGAGCATTGAGCTATAAACCTTTTTCAAAAAAGCAGATGCTCGCACTCACATGGTGGATGGAAAATTCGAAGTACAAAAGCTGCGACGCTGTGATCTGTGACGGGGCTGTCAGATCAGGCAAGACTTTCTGTATGTCGCTGTCGTTTGTGCTGTGGGCATTCTCAGCCTTTTCTGATTCGTCTTTTGCGTTGTGTGGAAAAACTATACGCTCACTAAGGCGAAATCTTGTCACTGAGCTTATTTCTCCGCTTTCTGAGCTTGGCTTTGAAATCACTGACAAACACAGCGAAAATATGCTGATTCTAAGCTACCACAACAGAGTTAACCGCTTTTATCTTTTTGGTGGCAAGGACGAGGGGTCTGCCTCGCTGATTCAGGGTATGACGTTGTGTGGGATTTTGCTTGATGAGGTAGCGCTGATGCCACGGTCTTTTGTCGAGCAGGCCTTGGCACGTTGCTCAGTATCAGGCTCTACTTTTTGGTTCAACTGTAATCCTGAGTATCCGTCCCACTGGTTTTATAATGAGTGGATAAAAAAAGCAAAACAAAAGAACGCTTTGTATATCCATTTCACAATGCAGGACAACCCATCTCTTTCCAAAAAGATGATAAAACGCTACGAAAAAATGTATTCGGGTGCGTTTTTCAGACGCTTTGTGAAAGGTGAGTGGGTTGCAGTCAACGGTGCTGTGTATCCGTTTATGGAGCACAGCGATGCGTTCCCTGATGTTCCAAAAGGCGACTTCGAGAGTTATGCGGTGTCGTGTGACTATGGCACCGTGAACCCTGCGTCGTTTGGGCTATGGGGAAAGAAAAACGATGTGTGGTACAGGATTGATGAGTATTATTTTGACTCAAAAAAAGAGGGCTACCAACGCACAGACGAAGAGCATTACAACGCATTGTGTGAGCTCATAGGTAGCAAAGAAGTTTCTCTCATAGCAGTAGACCCGTCAGCGGCAAGCTTTATTGAGGTAATCAAAAGGCACGAAGAATTTAGCGTAGTGCCAGCACAAAACAACGTTATCGACGGAATACGCTGTGTGAGCTCAGCTTTAAAAGATAAACGAATCATCATATGTAACAACTGCAAAGCATCGATAAGAGAGTTCTCCCTTTACAGATGGAGCGAAAACTCAAAAAACGATGCTGTAGTAAAACAAAATGACCACGCTATGGATGACATAAGATATTTTGTCACCACGATTATGAACGGCGAGGACGACTCTTTTGTCGCTCTGGCTGCAAAAAGATATTAGTGCCACAGGAGGTAATATATTGAAATTATTTTCTGCAAAAAAGAAAAGCACAGCAGATGCTACAGTACAGACCTCTCTGTCGAGTACAAACTCCCATCCGTTTTATTCGCTTGATAACTACAACCCGTACTGTGAAAAGCAACTTGAGCTGTACAGCTCTTTGCGTGAAGCGGTGCCGGTCATCGATGCGGCTATATCAAAGCTCATAAGGCTTATAGGTACATTCACAGTACAGTGTGAGCAAAAACAGGCTCAAAAAGCGCTCGAGAGCTTTCTGAATAATGTGCAGGTAAACAACTGTTCATATGGTGTGATGAACTTTATCTACACTTATTTTGATCAGCTGCTCACATACGGAACAGCAGTATCGGAGATAGTGCTGTCAAATGACAGAAAAAGTATCCGTGCGCTTTATAATGCGTCACTCAAAGATGTTGAGCTCAGACGTAGCAAAAACAATCTGGGTGTGACAGTGTGCGTCAAAAACGCTGACGGTACATTGAGTGAAGCAAAGTATCAGGATTTAATTTTTGTAGGGCTCTTGAATCCGACACCAGGCACACTGCAGGGCACATCTATACTCAAGGGACTTCCGTTTGTAAGCTCTATATTGCTCAAGATTTTCAACACAATCGGTGTGAATTTTGAGCGTATAGGTAACGTGAGATTTGCGGTCACATACAGACCGCCCGAAAACTCTCACGTCAGCACAAAACAGCGTGTACAGGAAATTGCAACCCAGTGGAGCAAAGCTATGCGTGACAAAACTCAGGTGAGCGACTTTGTGTCTGTGGGAGATGTATCGGTGAAGGTCATCGGTGCGGATAATCAGGTGCTCTCGTGTGATATCGAGATTCGACATCTACTCGAACAGATAGTATCAAAGCTGTGCATACCTCCGTTTTTGTTGGGCCTTTCGTGGAGCTCAACCGAGCGAATGAGTGCTCAACAGGCGGATATTTTGACAAGTGAGCTTGAGTATTACAGAACTCTCATTAACCCGCTTATCACAAAGATTTGCAGATACTTTTTGAGACTCAACGGCTATAGTGACGAGTTTTCTATCAACTGGAGCAACATCAGTCTTTTAGACGAAACAGAGCTCGCACAAGCGAGACTTCACAATGCTCAGGCAAAACAGATTGAATCTACACTTGCGGAGGTGAAAGATTGAAAACAGGCAAAGTGATAAAATGTGCTGACACATCAGTCAGCGAAAACGACCTAAGTTTAATCAACAAATACACTCGCAGAGAGCTCACAGCACAAGACGTGTATGTGTTTTCTGTAGTGCTGTGTGATAACGATATTGACAGAGATTTCGAACGATTCACTGTCGAATCGCTCTTTGAACTGGAAAAGCTTTTTGTCGGAAAAACAGGTATTTTCGACCACAACCCGAGTGCAACTAACCAGACAGCACGAATTTTTTCTTGTAAGGTTGAGCACGTTGAGGGCAAAAAAACCGCAACAGGCGATGATTATTTCCGCCTTGTTGCAAAAGCATATATACCAAAAAGCGAAGGAAATACTGACATTATTCTGAGCCTTGACTCCGGCATCATCAAGGAGGTCAGTGTCGGCTGTGCAGTGAAGAGCACGCTGTGCTCAATTTGTTCCAACGACATTTCTTCAACGATGTGCCATCACGTGAAAGGAAAAGAGTATCACAAGAAGCTATGCTACGGAGAGCTGGACGGTGTTATAGATGCATATGAGTTCAGCTTTGTAGCAGTACCGGCGCAGAAAAACGCAGGTGTAATCAAGGCTTTCTCAGAAAGCAAAAGGGAGAATAAAAATATGAAGGACATACTTGTAGCAATAAAAAAGGGCGAAGACGTGACACTCAAATCACATCAGTCAAAAAGCCTGTGCGAATATATCGCTCAGCTTGAAGAAAAAGCGAAAGACGGCGAGCTCTATAAAGAGAATCTCAAAAAAAGCGTTGTCAGGCTGATGGGTGTTTTTCAGCCGAATATTTCGACAGATACTTTACACAGCATTGTCGAAAAGCTGACTGTACAGGAACTTTCAACGCTGAAAGAAGCGTACAAAGAGTCAGCCACCCAATGCGAAAAAATCGCCCCACAGCTCGGTGTTAGCGAAAGCTCAAAAGATGCTGTGAAAAAATCTGATAAAAACAATCAGTTTACTATTTAACAGGAGGAAATTATGAATATCAATTTTTCAGGTTATAACGAAAACGTAGTCACCTTTGAAGTAGCAGGAACAGATGTTACTATGGGCACACCCGTCAAGATGAGCTCGTCTGCTACTGTTACAAAGTGTAGCGACGGTGACAATATGATAGGTGTAGCGGTGAATGTACGCAACGGTTACGCTGCGGTACAGCTCACAGGCTATATCGAAATGCCTACAGAAGACACAATCTCAGTCGGCTACCAGACTCTTTCTGTAAACGAAAATGGTACGGTAGAAGTGAGTTCAACAGGCAGAGAGTACCTTGTTACTTATGCACAGCAGGGTATCGTAGGCTTTATTCTTTAATTTGAAAGGAAGGAAAAACAATGGCATTATACGAAAATCTAAACCTTGAAAAAGGTATGTATCAGGCTAAGGGCAAATCTTTGACTGACGTGCTCGAAGCCCTAGACCCATCTGATAACTATGTGGGTACACCGCTTGAAAATCTGGACGCTTTTTCTCGTCAGCTCAAGCGTTTTGACATCAAAGTATCAGGAGAGGGCTCGGACTGTGTTGAAAAGTTCTTCCAGTCATCAAACTCAGCAGCGCTTTTTCCTGAATATGTTTCCCGTGCTGTAAAGCAGGGTATGCAAGACGCTGACATCCTCTCTGACATTGTAGCAACTGTTACAACAATCGACGGTATGGACTACAGATCTATCACATCTGATCCTGCTGAAGACGACAAGTCGCTCGCTGTTGTAAACGAGGGTGCATACATTCCACAGACAGTTGTGAAAACAAACGAAAATCTCGTCAAGCTCCACAAACGAGGCAGAATGCTCGTGTCATCATACGAAGCACTCCGTTTTCAGCGACTTGACCTTTTCACAGTAACACTCAAGCAGATTGGTGCATATATTGCCAGAGCACAGCTCAAAGATGCAGTTGACACTATCCTAAACGGTGATGGCAACAACAATGCGTGCGGTTCTATCGAGAGTGCGACCGCTGACAAACTAGAATATGCTGATCTCATTTCACTTTGGGCAACTCTTTCTCCGTATCAGCTCAACACTGTCTTGGCACCAACAGATGCTATGAAAAAGATTTTGTCCCTTGCTGAGATGAAAGATGCTGCTGCAGGACTCAACTTCCAGGGTAGCGGAAAGATGGTCACACCACTGGGTGCCAACCTCTTGCACACAAATGCTATCACATCGGACCTCATCATCGGTCTTGACAAAAACTGTGCTCTTGAGATGGTGAAAGCGGGCGACGTTGTCACTGACTACGACAAGCTCATCGACAGACAGCTTGAACGTGCAACTGTCAGCTGTATCGCAGGCTTTGCAAAGATTTTCAAAGACGCATCAGTGAAGCTTACATACTAAAGGCAGGTGGACACCTTGAGTTTAAAAGATGTGCTGGACAGATTTGCTCTGGTGTCAGGCCTTGAGCAAGAAGAAATTTCCAAGTGGATTTTTGTTATCACTGACTGCATAAAATACTTTGAGAGCAGGCTCAATACAAAATCACTCAGCGACGTTCAGAAAAGAAGACTCACACACGCGTGTGCGGTGTATTCGTACTATAAGTACACGCTGATGACCTTTGCATCAAAAAGTGCGAAATTCAAAGCGGGTGACATCGAAATCACACACAGCGAAAATATGCTTGATTATGCCCACTCGATGTGGCAACAGGAGAAAAGCGAGATCGTCGATATCATTGATTTTGACGACTTTTGTTTTTGCAGGGTGAGAGTATGAGCTTTCATAAAAGTGTAAAAAACCTCATAGAAAACTATGGTAGCGATGTCACCATAAAAAGAGACGAAACTTCGGTGCACACAAAAGCGTTTATTCAGCCGCTGAGGTATAAAAACAACGTTAGTAACGATATATCTATTACTATGGGTGGTTTTTCGGACGGAAGATATTACCTGTATATCGGAAAGGCAGAAAATGAATTTATCAGAGCAGATGATGCAATAATTTTATGTAACGGTAGAAAATATACTGTACATACAAGCGAAAGATTTGAGCTGTATGACAAGGTACTCTATGTGTGGGCGGTGCTAAAACCGTACAAAAGTCTGAGGAGCGATGATTTTGAAACAAATTGAAGACTATATCAATGAGCTGATGCTCAAAATAAAGAAAGATGACTCGCTGTCACAATATTGCTTTGTGAAAGGGTTTTCGGCACGTGAGTTTCCTAATCCGCTGACAGATTACGTGATAGCGGTTTCAACGCTCGATACTCAGGTCGGCGTTGAGTTTTTTGGAGAAACTGTGGGAGATAATCTTTGTGGCAGTATGTATAATGCGACGCTTAAATTCAGGGTGTATGCTCAAAAAAACGAGGGTGGCGAGGGGCTTTTGGCCCTCGCACACACCTTGTGTGAGGCACTCAAGAAAAACGATAGCGAAAATACGATACAAAACATCACCACATCATCAATATCCTTTGATAATGATGCTATGACCGTGTACAGAGATGTTGTTGCAGAGCTTTCGTTTTGTCTTTATGAGGAGGTTACAGTATGAATACGCTGAGAATTCTGAAAGGTAAGGATATCACTATTTCAGTAGATGGCACGGTGCTGTGCTTTGTGACAGATTTTGTCGCACAAGAAAGTGAAGAAAGATACGAAATAAAGGAGTTTCTGAGTAGCGAGCCTGTGGACAGCGTGGAGCTCAAAAAAAGCTATGAGCTCAAAATCACAGCACTCACACATTTCAATAAAAAAGTGTTTGAAAAACAGCCTTTTACGCTGAGAGTGTGCGATGGAGATACTGAGTATGAGTACATTTCATGTCGACTCAAAAACAGTGTTCGTGACGTGAATGCGAGCAAGACTATCGTTGATAAATACACTATAGTTGCGCAGGATATGAAGGTGTTGGAGGGTCAGTATGAGCGATAATATAGAAAACATACTGGTAAAAGAAAAGGCGGATGTGCTCAGTAGCTTTGATTCGGTTTATAGCATAATGGAAATGTTTGAGCGTGATGCTCGTCGTTTCAACAGGGCGTTTTCTGAAGAAAAAGAGGTGAGCGTAAAATGAAGCTTGTTCCAATGAGATTTATGGGATATATGTGGCATCACAACCCTAAGTCGCTCAATATAGAAAGCGACAAAAAGGTCGTGAGGCTGAGCGTTCCGTACAGCTTTGATATTGTTCAGAATTTTGGCGAGAGCCCTGTGAAGATAACAGGCACAGGTGAGCTGTATTCTAAAGACTGTTTGAGTCAGTTTGAACGGCTCAATGAGCTGTTCAAAAAGGGTGAGTGCGGTGTTTTGTGTTTGCCGGGGGTTTCGCCGATGTATGCGTGTTTTGACACACTGACTTTGATAGCACAGCCGACACCTGATGTGCTTACATATAGCTTTTCTTTTACTCAGGTAAAAAGAAGACCCAAGTGTGATGGTGTTACACGATATGCAGATGCCGGCGCATATCGCTCGCTATGGGAGGTTGCACGAGATTATAACGCAGATATTAAAACGTTGATAAAGCTCAATCCTCATATTATGTTTATCAACGATTTGTCAGACGCAGAAAGGGTGAGAGTATGCTGAGATTTGAATTCACTGATATTTATGACAAGGTAGTTACTTTGAAAAATCCGCTTTCGCTGGTTATCAACATTGAAGAAGATGTTCCCGCAGATGATATGACGGTTGTTTTTGAGTATTTCGAGACCTCTGAGCTCAAAGAGGTCAGAGTTTTTGATGAAAACGAGGTAGTCTTTACGGGCGTTGTGGACGAAATCAGCAGCGTGTGTGATAGCACGGGCAGACTCATGAAAATTGTGTGTCGCAGCATGGCCGCAAAGCTGCTAGATAATGAGAGTGTTCCTATCAGCTACAACAGACCAAGCGTGTCGGTCATTGCTACGAATCACATAAAACCGTTCGGACTTCTTTGTGCTAGCACAGAAGACACTACATATATTGGTACTCAGACCGTACCAAAAGGAGCGAGCAACTGGCAGGCGGTGTCGGATTTTTCGAAGAACGTGTATAGCACAGCGCCCAGGGTGAATGCCCGTGGTGAGGTTGAATTCTGTGATAAAAAGGATAAAGAGAAAGTCGTGTTTTCTAACAGCGAGGGTATCAGCTATATAAGCCTTACTGAAACCATAAAGCGATGTGAAGAAATTTCTAAAGTTTATATCAAGGTGATAAATTCATCAGGCTATAACAATACTATCGAAAACGCTGATGCACTCAAAAGAGGCATAGAGCGAGAGCGATATTTGAACGCTGTTATGACCGACACACCTGCTCAGTGTGCTGACAAAATGATAAAAAATGGTCGGGATAAGTCGTATGTCGTGACACTTACTTGTGTGGGCAGACACCTGAATATATTTGCACATCCAGCTGTGGTGAAGGATAAAAAGCTGTGCTTTGATGATTTGTACATCAGTGCTCTGAGATATCAGCTCAACTCAAAAAACGATGTGACTACAGTCACTCTCAAGAGAAAGGAAGTATAGTATGTGGCTACTTGATTATGTTACAAAAAACTCATTTCAAAAAGATGATATCAGTTGTGGCGATGTTACCTCGAGCAACATGGGTGTTGTTGCGGTCAACTCATCTCTTGAGCATCGTGATGTTCCCATTGTTGCACCGTTCGGGGTAGCGTACAATCCGCCGGTGGGAGAAAAGTCAGTGGTGCTACCGCTGCAAGATGGCAGAGCGTGTGTCGGGGTTATCGCTCCGTATAAGATGCTCGAACCGGGCGAAGTGATGCTTTTTTCAAAAGGCGGTGCGTCGATAGTGCTGAAAAACGACGGCACTGTACTCATAAACGGGAAGGTGTATGAGTAGTATGGATGTAAAAATAGAGAACAAGGATATAGCAACAGATAGCTGTTATTCTCCGCTTTATATACAGGGCATCGAAGAAATAGCCCAGCGGGTAAAAATTGCGTGCACAATAAAAAAAGGCAGCTTTGTTTATGATGCTAACCTCGGCAGCTTTGCTCACACAGTTGATCTGAGTGATGATATGGCACAAGAAAAGCTCGAGATGATTTTCAAGGAAGCTACGATAGACATTCCATATACGACTCTCAGAATAACCAAACTTGATAAAGGCAACAAAATAGCAGTGGTAGAAGTAGTGTGTGGTGAAGAAAGTGTATTGACGGAGGTGATTGTTGATGGATAGCTACGAAGAAATACTTTCTAGAATGAAAAGTAAGTATGAAGAGCTTTCTCAAAGCAGTATCAGTGAAGAATCGGATATTATGCTAAGGCTCAAGGTGCTTTCTGCACAAGTGTACAACAACCTTGTAGCACAAGAATTTTTGAAGCGTCAGATGTTTGCAACAACAGCGACAGGCGAGTATCTGGACAAGCATGCTATGGAGCGTGGACTTCAGCGTAAAGGTGCAGTGAAAGCTACAGGAGTGGTGACTTTCTGGGCTGATCAGGCACTTACAAACGACATATGGATACCAAAGGGTGTGGTAGTATCAACTAACGGACCTGATGTGAAAAAATTTGTGACTACCGAAGTAGCACTTCTGAATAAAAACGAGGTGTCAGTTATGGTTCCTGTAGAGGCCCAAGAGGGCGGTGAGGACTACAACGTGGTGGCAAGTAGCGTCAAGGTGCTGGTGACTCCACCTGTTGGCATAACTTCTGTCACAAATAAAAAGGCGTTCACCGGTGGGCTGAACGCTGAAACTGATGAAGAGCTCAGAGAGCGTGTGCTGTATAGTTACAAAGATATTCCTAACGGCACTAACGAAGTGTACTACAGACGACTTGCGGAGTCGGTTTTGGGCGTGTATTCAGCGTCCGTTGTGTCACAACAGCGTGGCAGTGGCACAATAGACATCTATGTAAGTGGCAAAGGCGAAAAAGCAGGCAGTGAAGTGGTATCAAAGGTTCAGAAGCTCATTGATGAAAACCGAGAGATAAACGTTGACGTGAAAGTCAGCGAGGCGACTGTTTCTGCTGTCAGCTACACGCTGGAGCTCACTGTCGAAGACGGATACAGTTTTTCTTCTGTGTCAAACAAAGTGAAGGACAAGCTTTCTGAGTACATAATATCCTTAGGAATCTCAGAGCCTATTTTGCTCAGCGATCTGGGTGACATTGTTTATCACACACAGGGAGTGAAAAACTACAGCTTTGTGGACACGTTTAGCTATGATGTGTATCCGCACCAGAACGAACGATGCGAAGTGGAAAGCATAGAGATTTGGCAGGTGAAATAATGGACACATATGTTTCGATGAAAGAAGCTCTGTATCCACTTGATATATATAGCTTTGATGACACAAATATCTCATATGAGCTGATGGCGTACAGCGTGGTGCTCGATGAGCTCAACAGCGAGCTGTGCACTATGCTTTCAGAGTGTTTTGTGCAAAGCGCAAGTAGCTACGGATTGTCAGAGCGAGAGATTGTTGTCGGCGCACAAAGAGATGATTTGAGCATACAAGAGCGTCGTGAAATGCTAATGCTCAGAAACAGCCTTGATAACAACAGCTTTACTTTGTCAAAAATAAAAAATGCGCTGAAAAGTTTTGGCCTTTCTTGTAATGTGTATGAGTACCCAAATCAGTTTGTGATAGTTCTGGATGCGATAGGTACCTACAAAAGTGAGCAAAAGGCGTGGATACGAGCTGAAGTACAAAAAATTATGCCTGCTCACCTTCAGGTACAGGTCATTTTCGGCGGACCTTCGTGGGATACAATAGATCAAAATAACAACACCTACGCATATCTGGACTCAGTTGATATGACGTGGGACAGTATAGATAACTTAGAATAAGGAGGATGTTATGGCTTCAACTTCATATACAAAAAATCTTGGGCTGTGTGCGTGGAACAGCTCGGACAGACCCAAGCGAATGGACTTTGTACAGGATAATAATATCATTGACACAAAGCTCGGCGAGCATCTTGTGGACAGCTCAATTCACGTGACAGCAAAAGAAAAAGAAGCTATCGCTTCGCCGTATAAAGTGGTCACTTATGTTGGTGACGGAAAAGCTCAAAAGACAATTTCGTTGGATAACAGCTATACGTATGCCATAGTGTTCCAGAAGTTTTACCCGCCTGTTGAAATGGATGCAAGTGGAAACGCAGTGACACGTTTTGCTGTTGTAGGCAGGGTGTTCGGCTCCAATGCTGATGTTGTGCTGAAAAGCGATTCGATTGTTGTTGTGCAAGGGGCATCAGTAACACAGGGTATG
The DNA here is from genome assembly GCA_045539655.1 of Ruminococcus sp. GTDB lineage: Bacteria > Bacillota > Clostridia > Oscillospirales > Acutalibacteraceae > Ruminococcoides. Next base: position 53,908 of record JAZQFT010000010.1, read on the forward strand.
ATAAATAATTTTAACGAAGAAGAGGGACAGTATGTGATCTTGCTGTTCAAGTGATAAAAACAAAAAAGCACCTACCGTTTTGGTAGGTGCTTTGTGCTTTTAGTGACGTGAAACGTATCTTCTAGGAAGATCTATTTCAGCGGTGTCAGCTTTGTAGCGCTTTCTTTGAGAGTAAGGTGTGTTGGAGCTTGAGTAACGCTTTCTCTGGTAGTGCTTGTTGTAGTCACTTTGAGTAGGAAAGTCAGAAAAGTCACCGTAGTCGTCTCTTGGACGCTCGTGCTCACGTCGACGCTGTCTTTGTTCTCTCATTTTCAGGGCTTTGAGCTTTTTCTTGTATGTAGCTGTGGCAATGATGAAATACAAAATGCCAATCAGCGACAGTCCGATGAGGATAAGACCGGTGTAGATGATCCACTGACCGTTGTCGTCTGCTTCTTTGTTTTCTTTGATAGCAGAAAAGTCGGCGGTATCACTTTCGGCTTTGGAAGTATCCAGAACAATATCGTCCCACTTGGACTCTTTGAGTTCTTCTTTGTCCAAGGTGGAGGTATCGTACAAGTCTGTGTAGTCGGAAACGCTACCTGCTGTGTCTTCGAGGTTATTGACCATCTCGTCCTCATCATAGTAGTAGTAACCGTCTTCGTTAGTGTAAGAGTCGACATAACCGCCTGTTGTAGGTTCTTCGATATATCCGGCGTTTTCGTCGATGGTTGGCTCGACGTAAGTGTCGTCGTAATCGCTTTCAGGTGCCTGTGTAGCAGGCTCAGGCTCAACAACCGGTGCTTCAGTCGCTACAGGAACCTCAGGTTCCGGCGCCGGAGAAGAGGTCGGAATCACAGCCGGAGGATTCGGGTCCGGAGTTACTTCGCCTGTGGCATTTGCTGTGAGCGAGAACACACATATGCTTAGTATGAGTGCAGTGATTACACAGAGTATTCTGATTATTCTATTCACAATATCACTCCCTGTTTAAAGTGTGCAGTTTGTGTAAAAATATGAGTCGGGTTATTATGCCTCAAACATTTCCGGACTGTACTTTTTAACAGCACGGCTGATTGTGATATCAAGCTCGTTAGCAAGATTTTCGATGTAAGAAGTGAACTCTTCACCCTTGAAGCTCTGTAGTACAGATTTTCTGTTAGCTTCGTCTTCGATGTAGTTCTTAGTTTGCTCTTTGATAGCTTCTTTGTAGAAGAAGTAGATAACCTGTGAGTCTTCTTCGCCGATGATTTCATAAGATGCAGTGTTTTCATCGAGCTTTTCGATGGCTACTACGAGATCTTCGCCGATAGCGCTGTCAGCCATGATCTCGACATTAGATGTGCCCTGCTCGCCCTCGAGGTTGTTATCCTTTGCGTAAGTATCGAGTACGTCTTTGATGTCGCCACCGTTGTTGATGGTGTCAACATAGCTCTGGTACTGGTCTTTCTTATTGCTGATCTCTTTCTTTGAGAGAGCCTTGTTGGAAGACAGTGCATCGCCTTCTTCAGAAGTTTCTTCTACAGTTTCGTAGAGGTTTGTATTGAAGTATGTGTAGCTTGTGTAGTTTTGTTCGAAGTACTCTGTGAGCTCTTTGTCAGAAACAGCCTTTTCGCCGTCTTTGCCATAGAGCATGTCAAATACGATTTCCTGCTTAGCAGAAGTGATGTAGAAGTATTTGAAAGAGTCGTATGAAACGCCGAGTGGCTCGAAGATGTCCTTGTAAGGGTTGATGTACTGTTCGCCGTACATTGAGTAGTATGGGCCGTACTCCCAGTACTCTTTTGCAGAAGCTTCGTAGCCCTGCTGTGTAGCTTCGTCGATAGTAGCACCAAGTCTGTTGAATTCGTGCTCAACAGCGAGAAGGTTCTTCACAGTAGCGTCAGCCTGATCAGCGATCCACTGGTCAGCAGTAGCTGTGACGCCGTCTTCGTCAGTGATCTGAACATCGAGGAAAGACTTGTCGCCGTCGTATGTGCCGGCCTCTGAGTCATAGCCTTCTGTTTGCTGTGCAAGTGATTCAGCCTGTGAGTATGCTGTGTACAAAGCATAGATGTAAACGCCGATAGCAAGCTCAGTATCATCAGTTTTGTATGAATACTGAGGTGTGAGTGAACATGCTGCTGTTGAAAGTGCGATAACAAAAACAAGAATTACCGCAAGAAGTTTAGTAAAGTTTTTCATAATTTTTTCCGTCCTTTGAAAGTATTAAACGTACTAAGTAATTATACATAAAAAAGTAGATTTTGTCTACATATTGTGCAAAAAAAAGCAAATCTTCACAAAATATACACAATAAAAATGGATTTTAGGAGCATAAATTATGAGAATATTTCTTTTAAAGCACTAAGAGGCTGTATCTTTTCTTTATATCTAACGGCGATATATGGTTTTTGGGTCGCCGAAAGCATAGCTTTGCCTTTGAGCTTTGCTATGAGGGTGCCGACTTCCACTCGTTTGATGGAGTCGATATAAAGCAGAAGGCTGTTGTCGTTTTGCTTTATTTCATAGATACCCATCTGACTTGCTATGTTTCGAATGAGTGCGATATCGATCAGTCCCATAACTGATTTTGGAATATCACCGTAGCGGTCAATCAGCTCGTCGATAACATCGAGCGAGTCTTCCTTTGTTTTTATATCAGCGATGCGCCTGTATGCATCGAGACGCTGTGACAGGTTTTCGATGTAGTTTTCAGGGATATGAGCCTCGACTGCGATGTCGATAAGACAGTCGTTGTCTTTTGTGTCGACTGATTTTTCGCCTTTTTCTTCTTTGACGGCATCGTTGAGCAGTTTCAGGTACATATCGTAGCCGACGTCTTCCATATGACCGTGTTGCCTTGAACCCAGAAGGTTTCCGGCACCCCTGAGCTCAAGGTCACGCATAGCTATCTTGAAGCCGGAGCCGAACTCGGTGAACTCTCTGATAGCGTTGAGTCGTTTTGTGGAGATTTCTGACAGCACCTTTGCACCATTGAAGGTGAAATATGCATATGCACGCCTTGGTGAACGACCTACTCGACCACGTATCTGGTGGAGCTGAGAAAGTCCGAAACGGTCAGCATTTTCGATGATGAGAGTGTTGGCGTTAGGCAAATCAACACCGGTTTCTATGATGGTTGTGCACACCAGCACGTTGACTTCTTGCTCAAGCATTTTCCGCCACACATCGGAGAGCTCGTTTTCGCTCATTTTTCCGTGACCGACAGCGACGCTCGCTTGGGGAATAGCGGCGGCGATTTTGTTCGCTTTTGCGACGATTGTTTCTGTATTATTGTGGAGATAGAACACCTGACCGCCACGGCGAAGCTCTCGTCTGATAGCTTCGTTGATGACAGCGTCGTCGTGCTCGAGCACATAGGTCTGCACGGGCTTTCTGTCAAGTGGAGCTTCTTCAATGACCGACATATCCCTGATACCACTCATCGCCATATTGAGAGTTCGAGGAATCGGGGTAGCTGAAAGTGTGAGCACGTCGACGTTTTTGCATATCTCTTTGAAGCGTTCTTTGTGTGCTACACCGAAGCGCTGTTCTTCGTCGATAATGACAAGTCCAAGGTCGTAAAACTCCACGTCTTTTTGTACAAGACGGTGAGTGCCGATAATCATATCTATTTCGCCACGTTTGAGCTTTTTGATGATAGCTTCCTGTTCTTTTTTTGTTCTGAAACGTGAGAGCAGTTCAACTCGTACAGGGTAGTTATCAAAACGGTTCAGTACGGTCTGGTAGTGTTGCCACGCAAGTATGGTTGTAGGGCAGAGCAGAGCACACTGCTTTGAATCACACACGCATTTGAACGCAGCACGCAGAGCGACTTCGGTTTTGCCAAAGCCGACGTCACCGCACAACAGTCGGTCCATCGGAGCTCTTCTTTCCATATCGCCTTTTATTTCAGAGCAACAGCGTAGCTGGTCTGCAGTTTCGTCGAAATCAAAGCTTGATTCAAAGTCACGTTGCCATTCTGAGTCCGTTGAAAACGCAAAGCCTTGTGCTTTCATACGTTCACTGTACAGCACGATGAGTTCTTTTGCCATATCTTTCACGGCACTTTTTACTCGAGACTTTGCTTTTTGCCATTCCGAGCCGCCCAGTTTGTTGAGCTTGACTTTTGTTTCTTCCCTAGGACCGATATATTTTGCGACCAAATCAAGCTGAGTAACAGGGACGTAGAGTATGTCTCCTTTTGCGTACTCAATCTTGATGTAGTCTTTGATAACATTTTGTACTTCGATTTTATGAATACCCTTGAACAGACCAATTCCGTGGGTAGAGTGTACTACATAGTCGCCTGCGACAAGGTCTGACAGAGAAGATATTTGCTGTGCATTTTTGTGATGTTTGCGACGTTTTACGGCTTTTGAATACACCTGTGCACGTGAGTACAAAATGAAGTTTTCGCTCACATATTCGATACCTGATGATAGCAGTCCTTCGATTATATAGACAGTGCCTTTTTCGGCTTTTTTAAGGTCGGTTGCAAGTGTAGCGTTATAGCCCTTTTCAGTGAGTACATCGCACAAGGCTTCGCACGCTTTTTTTGTGCCTGCAAGTACTACCACGGCGTAGTTTTTGTATCCTATTTCGTCGAGGTCTTCCATAAGGGAAGATGCAGTGCCGTTGAAAAGAGCATTCTGCTTTGCGTTTAAGTGCACAAGCTGTGCGATTTGTGTATCATAGCTACCGTGTGAAAAAGTATCCATGTACAGCAGCGGATGCTCACACGCTTTGTTCATACTCTGAGTGTAGTTTAGTGAGAAAGTCTCGAACCCACGACAAAGCACGCCTTCTTCAAAAAGCGAAGAAAGCTCATTTTTTTTGTGTGCATCGACCTGCTTCATACGTTCTTTGACCGCTTTAGGCTCGCTTATGAAAACGATAGCATCGTCATCGATATAGTCAAAAAGTGTAGCAGGATTTTCGTAGATAGTTGTGATGTATTTGTCAATATTTGAAAGGCTCATGTTATCAGAAAGCATATCTGCTTCACGATACAAAATTTCCTTTGCTTTTGCATTTTTTTCACTCTTTAGGTAAGAGGCTTTTTTTCGTATTTTTTGAACGAGCTCGTCTTTGTCTTTGATGAGCACTTCTGTTGATGGGGTTAGGAGTATTTCTTCGCAGTAGTCAGTGCGACGCTGGGTCAAAGTATCAAAGTAGTTGATAGTGTCGATTTCGTCACCCCAGAATTCGATACGCACGGGTTGCTCGCTGTCGGTGATGAACAAATCAACAATGCCGCCACGCACAGCAAACTGGCCGACACCTTCGACCTGCTCAGTGCGTTCGTAGCCGAGTAACAACAGCGATTCGATGAGGTCGTTGATAGCGATAGTGGTGCCTGATTTTATGTTGACAGAAGCTTTTTTGAGCACTTCTTTTGGGATAGTGAACTGGCAGGCGGCATCAAGACACGCTATGACTACATCGCATTCTTTTCGAAGCAGCTTTGTCAGCACGTTGATGCGCTGGTGCTCGTATTCATGTGATTCTCCAGCGATATTCATAAAGGTGAAATCTCTGACAGGATAAACGAGAGCATTCAGCCCCATCATAGACAAATCGTTGCACAAAGTCTGGGCTTCCATCTCGTTTTGTGCAACACAAAAAGCCCTGACATTTTTAAAATGGCAGAGCGCAGAAATCATATTCGCTTTGTGAACACCCGATACACCGGTCAGCGCACAGGGCGTTTTTTGGCTCAGAGCACTGCTCAGGGTAGAAAAGCCCTTCGTGCTTTTGAGCACATTGTCTAAAAACTTCATAGCAGCATTCCTTTATACTATCTTATGCTGATGATCAAGTATATATCAGGAATTGTACAAATTCATCGCTTTGTCAATGTTGTTACAAACGATATATGACACAGCATCTACTATGTTATCAAGTAGTGGAGCGATGAGCTTTTTGTCAGAATCAGAAAAGCGTGACAGCACCCATTTTTTCAGGTCATAGTCAGGATGAGGCTTTTTGCCGATACCGACCTTGATACGAGGGAAGTTCTCGCTGCCCGAAAGATAGATGATGTTTTGCATACCTTTCTGGCCACCGTCAGAGCCTTTTCTTCTGATACGCATTTTGCCGACATCGAGCGAGATGTCATCAAAAATCACGATGACGTTTTCGCTCGGAATTTTGTAAAAATTCATCGCCTGAGTGACCGCCTGACCTGAAAGATTCATGAAGGTTGATGGTTTCATCAGAAGGCATCTGTGACCGTTTATCATACAGTCGCCGACAGTTGATTTGAACTTGATTTTATTGATTTTGCAGTCTAGCTTTTCTGCCATATAGTCAAGCGCAATAAAACCACAGTTGTGACGGGTATTTTCGTACTCTTTGCCGGGATTTCCGAGTCCGACGATGATGTATTCAATCGCACTTGATGTGGCACTTTTTTTAAAACGTGAGAACATATATCTCTCCAAAAATTAAGATGAAAAGAGGGCGTCGAATGACACCCTCAGTTAGTGATTAAAGAAACATAGGTGAAACAGGCTTGTCTTCGTAAATTCTCTCGATAGCCTCAGCAAAAAGTGGAGCAACTGAGAGGATAGTGAATTTATCAAGCATCTTGTCTTCTGGAATCGGAACAGTGTCAAGGAGGATACACTCTTTGATAGCGCTGTTCTGAATTCTCTCAATAGCAGGACCGGAAAGAACTGCGTGAGAAGCACAAGCATAAACTTCTGTAGCGCCGCCCTTTTCAACGATAGCGTTAGCAGCGTTGCACAGTGTACCTGCTGTATCAATCATATCATCAACGAGAATAACCTTTTTGCCTTCAACTTCACCGATGATGTTCATAACTTCTGAAACGTTAGCACGCTGTCTGCGTTTGTCAACGATAGCGATAGGGCAACCGATTTTTGCAGCGAAGTTACGAGCACGAGTAACAGAACCGAGGTCAGGAGATACAACAACGTATTCGTCTGTGTGACCAGCGATCTTGTTCTTCATGTGAGATGCGAGCATAGGAGCACCAACAAGGTGATCAACAGGAATGTTGAAGAAGCCCTGAATCTGAGCAGCGTGAAGGTCCATAGTGAGGAGTCTGTCAGCACCTGCAGCAGTAATAAGGTCAGCAACAAGCTTAGCTGAGATCGGATCTCTTGCTTTTGACTTTCTGTCCTGTCTTGCATAGCCAAAATATGGCATAACAGCTGTGATAGAAGAAGCGGAAGCTCTCTTCATAGCGTCGATCATAATGAGAAGTTCCATCAGGTTGTCGTTTACAGGTGAGCAAGTTGACTGTACAATAAAGCACTCGCTACCACGTACAGATTCGTGAAGTGAAACCGCAATTTCACCGTCAGAGAAAGTAGCACAATCGCTCTTGCCGAGTGGAAGACCGAGGCAACCCGCAATACCCTGAGCAACTTCAACATTAGAGTTCAGTGTAAAAATCTTGATGTCCTTACCGTGTGAGTTCATTTTGATTATTCCCCTTTGTCTAGAATGAGTGTGTTGTGATATATAAAAATTTAATTATATCCTGAAAATTGTGACCGAAAAACGGTTTATTTGTAGCCTTTTTCTATAGCTATCTGGTTGAGTTCCTCAAGTTGTGCAGGGTCGTTTGCACCGAGCACTGTGTCAGGCGAAGAAGCAGTAAAAGCACCCACCGTTTTGCCTTCAGTCAACAAGAGTTTGAGAGCATCAGGAAGATAGTATTCAGCAGCTGCGTTGTCCGCAGTGATTTTGTCAAGAACCGAAAGAAGGTCTTCAGTGTCAAACCAGTATCCGCCGGAGTTGACCTCTTTTATCTTGAGAGTTTCTTCGTCAGCTTCTTTTTGTTCAACGATAGCTTTTAAAGAGTTGTCGGCATTTCTGACAATTCTTCCGTAGCCTGTTGAGTCTTCCAGCACTGCTGAAATAACAGTAGCTGAAGCATTCTCTTTATCGTGCTGAGAAAAAGCATCAGCGATAGTGTCTTTGTCCATAAACGGTGCGTCACCGCAAAGGATAACCACATCGCCTTTGTTTGCTTTGAGAAAATCTTTTGCCATCATAACAGCGTGACCTGTACCAAGACGCTGAGCCTGATATACAGTGTCAACCTTGTAAGGAAGAGTCGCAACGTACTCTTCAATACATTCTTTTTTGAAGCCTTTTACGACACAGATGTTTTCAACACCCGCAGCTCTTACTGAGTCGATGACCCACTGGAGCATAGGACGTCCCAGCACCTCGCTCATCGGCTTGGGCTTGTTAGACTTCATACGTTTTCCTTCGCCGCCGGCAAGGATAATTGCACATTTAGCCATACTGACACCTCGCATAATAACAGATACTAGTATTATCGCATATATTTGTGAAATTTCAAGTTTTATTTGCAAATTAAATGTAAATTAAACATTTTTCACAATATCACCAAAAAAAACTCCTAACTTTTATAAGATTTTTTTGAAATATCTATAGAATTTTATCAATAACTTTGTTATAATACCGATAGGCATGTTTAGGTCATAAGAAAAGGTGCTCGGTTTTGCACTTTGTATGGCGGCCTATTAACAATATTTTTAGGAGGTTGATTCAAGATGAGTCACAAGTTTGTTTACCTCTTCAAAGAGGGCGACGCTACAATGAGAGAGCTTCTCGGCGGTAAAGGTGCTAACCTTGCTGAGATGACAAAACTCGGTCTTCCTGTACCACAGGGCTTCACAGTTTCTACTGAGGCTTGTACACAGTACTACGAAGACGGTAGAAAGATCAACGATGACATCAAGGCAGAGATCATGGAAAACATCACAAAGATGGAAGAAATCACCGGTAAAAAGTTCGGCGATAAAGAGAACCCACTTCTCGTATCAGTTCGTTCCGGTGCTAGAGCTTCTATGCCTGGTATGATGGATACTATTCTTAACCTCGGTCTCAACGAAGAGGTTGTTGAAACAATGGCTACTATGTCAGGTAACCCACGTTGGGCTTATGACTGCTATCGTCGTTTCATCCAGATGTATTCTGACGTAGTTATGGAAGTTGGTAAGAAGTATTTTGAGCAGCTTATCGACGAAATGAAGGAAGCTAAGGGCGTTACACAGGACGTTGACCTTACAGCTGACGATCTCAAGACACTTGCTGAGCAGTTCAAGGCTGAGTACAAGAATAAGATCGGCAAAGACTTCCCAACAGATCCAAAAGAACAGCTCATGGGCGCAGTTGAGGCTGTATTCCGTTCATGGGATAACCCAAGAGCTAACGTATATCGTCGTGACAACGATATCCCTTATTCATGGGGTACTGCTGTCAACGTACAGATGATGGCTTTCGGTAACATGGGTGAAGATTGCGGTACAGGTGTTGCATTTACACGTGACCCTGCTACAGGCGAGAAGAAGCTCATGGGTGAGTTCCTTACAAACGCACAGGGCGAAGACGTTGTTGCTGGTGTTAGAACTCCAATGCCAATCGCTGAAATGGCTGACAAATTCCCAGAGGCTTTCGAGCAGTTCAAGGCTGTATGCTTAAAGCTCGAAGACCACTACAGAGATATGCAGGATATGGAATTTACTGTTGAGCACGGTAAGCTCTATATGCTCCAGACAAGAAACGGTAAGAGAACAGCTAAGGCAGCTCTCAAAATCGCTTGTGACCTCGTTGATGAGGGTATGATCGATGAGAAGAAGGCTGTAGCTATGATCGACCCAAGAAACCTCGACACACTCTTACACCCACAGTTCGACGCTAAGGCTTTGAAAGAGGCTGCTCCAATCGGCAAGGCGCTTCCAGCTTCTCCTGGTGCTGCTTGTGGTAAGATCGTCTTCACTGCTGAAGATGCTAAAGAGTGGGGCGCAAGAGGCGAGAAGGTTGTTCTCGTTAGACTTGAGACTTCACCTGAAGATATCGAAGGTATGAAGGCTGCTCAGGGTATCCTCACAGTTAGAGGCGGTATGACATCTCACGCTGCTGTTGTTGCTCGTGGTATGGGTACATGCTGTGTATCTGGTTGCTCAGAGATCAAGATGGACGAAGACAACAAAGTATTCGAGCTCGCTGGTAAGCAGTTCCACGAGGGCGACTACCTTTCAATCGATGGTTCAACTGGTAACATCTATGACGGTATCATTCCTACAGTAGATGCTGAAATCGCTGGCGAGTTCGGCAGAATCATGGAATGGGCTGACAAATACAGAACACTCAAGGTTAGAACAAATGCAGATACTCCTGCTGATGCAAAGAGAGCTAGAGAGCTCGGGGCTGAGGGTATCGGTCTTTGCCGTACAGAGCATATGTTCTTTGAAGCTGACAGAATCGCAGCATTCAGAGAGATGATCTGTGCTGATACAGTAGAGGGCAGAGAAGCTGCTCTTGAGAAGATCATGCCATACCAGCAGGGCGACTTTGAGAAGCTTTACGAAGCTCTCGAGGGCAACCCAGTTTGTATCCGTTTCCTTGACCCACCACTTCACGAGTTCGTTCCTACAGAGGAAGCTGATATCGCAGCTCTCGCTGAAGCTCAGGGCAAGACTGTTGCTGACATCAAGGCTATCATCGCATCACTTCACGAGTTCAACCCAATGATGGGTCACCGTGGATGCCGTCTTGCTGTAACATATCCAGAAATCGCTAAGATGCAGACAAAGGCTGTTATCCGTGCTGCTATCAACGTTCAGAAAGCTCACGCTGACTGGAACATCGTTCCTGAGATCATGATCCCACTCACAGGTGAAGTTAAAGAGCTCAAGTACGTTAAGGATGTTGTAGTTGCTACAGCTGACGCTGAAATCGCAGCTGCTGGTGTAGAGCTCAAGTACGAAGTTGGTACAATGATGGAAATCCCACGTGCTTGTCTCACAGCTGATGCTATTGCTAAGGAAGCTGAGTTCTTCTGCTTCGGTACAAACGATCTTACACAGATGACATTCGGCTTCAGCCGTGACGACGCTGGTAAGTTCTTAGAGGCATACTATGACAGAAAGATCTACGAAAACGATCCATTTGCTAAGCTCGACCAGACAGGTGTTGGTCAGTTGATGAAGATGGCTGTTAAGATGGGTAAAGAAACTCGCCCAGAGATTCACTGCGGTATCTGCGGTGAGCACGGCGGTGACCCAACTTCAGTAGAATTCTGCCACATCATCGGCCTTGACTATGTATCATGCTCACCATTCAGAGTTCCAATCGCTAGACTTGCTGCTGCTCAGGCTGCTATCAATAACGGTTGATTCTGAGAGTATTCTCACATAGATAATAAATAGAAATGTCCCCACTCGATTTTCGGGTGGGGATTTTTTTGCTTACAATTCGGTCATTACTGTCACAAGTTCGTCATAATACTTCCAATAAAGAAATATATATATTATAATTTCATTATTAGAATTATAATTATACTGGGAGATGGTCACGTGCGCTTTATCAAAGGTGCTGTTGCGTTTGTTCTTACTTTTTGTATGCTGGCAGCGACAGTTGTGTGTGCAGCGGTAGTCAGCGAAGATGTACCTACTGGTGCACCTGTAGCTGAAGCTGAAGTGGGCGCACAGCTCGATGCCCCTACCATAGGTGCTCAAGTCGAAATGCCTACGCTTTCGGCTGAAATTGATGATTCTGCCGTGTCAGCTTTTGCTCCTGAAATTGCAGTCGTTGGTGCCAGCGAGTATTCGCCTCGACTCACTGCTCCTAAAAAATCTAACAAGTATTACTACAGCGACAAAAATATTTTCTATAAAACCGGTTGGGGTATGCCTAACTGCACTTGTTATGCATACGGAAGAGCGTATGAGATATTGGGCGCTCAGCCTAACCTTTGCATTTACAGTGCGTATCTTTGGTACGACTACAACAAGGACAACGACATCTATGCATATGGCCAGAAACCAAAGCTCGGTGCTATTGCGTGTTGGGTGTATAAAGACGGTGTATCAGGTCACGTCGCTGTTGTTGAAAAGATAACAAAAGATAAGATATACTATTCAAATTCCGCTTGGGGTGGAAACGAATTTTATGTAGATGATTCACCGAAAAATGACCCTAGTGGTGGACGAGATAACTGGATATTTCAAGGTTTCATTTATATAGGTGATTACAGCGCGCCTGAGGTGGAAGAGCCTCAGGGCGATGTGTATCGTATCACATCGGACAACGGTGTCAATATGAGAAAAGGAGCAGGGACAAGCTATTCTATAGTTTCTGCGATTCCTTGTGGCGCCAGCGTCACCGTCACAAAGACTAAAAAAGCCGGCGGATATGTATGGGGATACACAAGCTACAACGGCATAGTCGGTTGGTTTGTGACTGATTTTGCACAGCTTGTTTATAGCACAAAAGAAGAGGACAGCAAAATTCCCGAAAGCGATGAAGCAGCTGAAATTATGGGCGACGCTGACGGCGACGGAAAGCTCTCTGTTTTAGATGCGACATGTTATCAAAGGATACTAGCTGAGCTGGAAGTTCCGACACAATATCAGCTTGCACTTGCTGATGTAGATGGCAACAATGTGTTCAATATCATGGATACAGTGAAAATCAGAAAGATTCTCGCAGAGCTTGAATAAAATTGAATGTCATATATACATAAAAAAGCCACAACCTGCTATGGTTGTGGCTTTTGTTTTGTTATTTTTTATTCAAAGTCTTCGAAATCAGTATAGGTGTTTGCAAGCTTGATCTGGATGAGTGTGGCATCAAATACGCTTACAATACCGTCATCATCGAAGTCAGCGTTGAGTTTTTGTTCATCGTTGAATTCATCTAAAAGTGCAAGATATCTCTGGATAGAGGTGGCGTCGGTGATAGTGAGCTTGCCGTCAAGGTTAGCATCGCCGATGAAGTTGCTTTTTGTACCGATAGCTTTGATAACAAAAGTACCGCCTATATCATCGCTTAGATAGTCTTTGTAAAAGTCCATGACATCTGTCAAAGAATATGTGCTGTAGTGAATGTAGCTTTGTCCGTGTTTTGACTGTGGCTTGAATATGTATTTAGAGCCTGTGGTCAGCCATTCACCTACACCGATAGAGTTTTTGCTTCCGTTTTGTTTAGTGATAGAAATGCCGATAGCAAATTTTTCGCTAGTCACGCTGAAATCATCTGTGTCAACTGTGATGTAGCCCTGATGTTCGATGGTGCCGTTGCCGATTTCGGTCCATTTAGAACGTGTTTTTGATGGCTTGCCGGTGGATGAATCAACAGGAATATTATAGATAGTGTATAAAGCACCTTCTGATGTTGATTCAAAGTTCACTCGTTCGATTTTATTAGCGTTTGTCTCGGTGTCAAAAACGTTGATGTATGTTATAGTATCCCAGTTGGTGATATATTCAAATTCATATGTAGCGCCATCGATTTCGTTCTGATAGATAGTTTTATTTTTGTCGTACAGCTCATAATCAGTGAAAGCATAGCTGTGACCAAATCGTGTGTCAAAGAGATATTCATCTTCGTAGGATATCCAGTAGTAACCGTTGTCACCCCAGTAGCTACCCCAGCTGTTTTTGCACAACCACGCACCGTTGTTTTGTGGTTGTGCGTCCGGCATGAAGTTGTTTTTAGAAAAATCGTCGTTCCATCCGACTATTGAAATACAGTGACCGTTTAACTGAGAAGTAGCAAGTCCTTTTGTGTTGCAGTAGTATGCGCTGTTGTCAAAATCAAAGTTGTCTTCGTCGACGTGATAGTTACCGACTACAGCACCGTATTTATAGATAGCTGTTTTCACGCTTTCTATGTCGCCAGTGTCAAGATAAATAACGCTATTCACAGCGACTTGCTTAGGGGCGGTGGCATCAAGAACAGAAAAGTTAGAAAAAGGTGTGGTTTCAGCATAATCCTTTTCAAGTCTTGGACCTTGCCATGATGTGAAATATCCGAGCGAGATGTAAGAGTAGCCACCATTTGAATAGTCACGGTTCCAACCTGTTCCATCGTTACGCAAAGTACCCCAGTGGTTCATATGCATCGGTGCAAAATGCTCGACTTTATGTCCGTCTTTGAGCAAAGCTGTTTCAAGTGTAGCTGACGAACCGTACGCCCAACAGGTGTTGTACAACTGATCTCGCACAGGTGTGGTGTAACCGAGTTTTTTTGAACTGTATGATTTCGGCAGTGATACATCAGCTTCGAGCTTTGTGCCACTTATTTCAAAATCAGCCGCAAGCAACGAAGTTTCGGTTTGAGCAGCGGTAGAGGCGCTGTCAATATTAGCTGCATTTACGGAAATCGTAAGTGTAAAAATCAAAGATATAGTCAATAAAACAGGAAAAATTTTCGATAAAACTTTCATATCCATAACTCCTGAACGCGTTATTGCAAAATTTTACATTTATATTATATCAGCAAGTTTGGTGAATGTAAATAGAATTTCTGCAGATAATAGTAAAATCTTTATGGACTTTGGGGGATAACATGGAAAGACGAACCGATCTTGCGCTGGAAGCAAGAGAACTAGCCGGAGAAAATCTGCAGGGTGTTGACTATTCGGTCACAAAAAAAGATGCCATAGAAATTGAAAAAATGGTTGTAAAATCAGAAAAAGCCAGTCGTATGCTAAAAAAGCCTATAGGCACATACGTCACGATTGAACTGCCACCACTGACTAATGATTTCAGAGATGTTGATGAGCGATTAGTTAGTATAGGTGACGAGATACGTTCACTTCTTCCTGTGAATGGTCTTGTTCTGGTTGTGGGACTTGGAAACACAGATATCACGCCTGATGCACTGGGTCCGAAGTCAGCGAACGGAGTGCTGGCAACAAGACACATCACGGGTGAAATAGCAAAAAGCACAGGACTTGATAAGCTCAGACCCGTTGCTGTGCTCAACACAGGAGTGACCGGTCAGACAGGAATAGAAACAGGCGAGCATATACTCAGTATCGTGAAAAGAATAAGACCGACAGCTCTCATTGTGATAGATGCACTTGCATCAAGAAGACTCGAGCGACTTGGCTGTACGTTGCAGATTTCAAACACAGGCATATCTCCCGGTGCAGGTGTGCAGAATCACAGAACTAAAATAACACAGGAGTCAATGGGTGTGCCGGTTATAGCTATAGGAGTGCCGACGGTAGTAGATGCGGTGACGCTGGCTACTGATTTGCTTTGTGTTGATGATGAAAGAGATGGTGTGTTGCTGCGTGAAAGGGTTTCGCCAAAAGGTAGGTCAATGGTTGTCACTCCAAAAGAAATTGATTTGCTTGTTGACAGAGCTGCAAAGTTGATTTCACTGGCAATAAATTTTGCGTTGCAAAAAGATTTTGAGATATCCGATCTGATAGCTTTGTTGTGAAGCATAGAAAAGTTTTGCTTAGCATACACTTTTATGAATAGTGGGGTGGTATGCTTGAAACTGAAAGAAAAAATAAAAGCGACAATATGTGTGCTTTTGTCTTGTTCAATATGTGTTTTCGGTTCTTTTTGTGTTTATAGTAGTGTTGATAGGTGTGTCGGCGTTTCGGATACCACAGCGTTGATGGCGGCTTTTTCTGTTATGCCTGACGGAAAATTTTCAAAAAGCGAGAAGCCGAAAGTTTCTTCAGTCGAAAAACCTAAAAAAAGCGTGAAAAACAGCGACGAAAATACAACAAAAGCAATAGCCGAAAACACTCATAAAGCTGACGAAAAAACTTATCCGATATCCGAGGTGGATTTGTCAGGCGGTGGTGTGCAGTATAATAATTTTTCCATAAACAACTCTACTTCATATGACATAGATGTTGAAAAAATACTCGAAAGTGGGCTGCCGTTTGATATAAAGGATACAAGACAAGCACAGGTGCTCATTGTGCACACTCACTCGTGTGAGAGTTATATGGACAGCGACAACGGCTTTTATTATGAGAGCTTTTATCCAAGAACAACCGACAAAGAAAAAAGTGTCATAGCAGTAGGCAAAGCTATATCAGACAGTCTGAAGTCAAAGGGTATAGGGGTGGTGCACGCAACAGTGCTGCATGATGACCCGTCATACGACGGAGCGTACGACAGGTCTTACGCAACGATTATGAAGTATCTGAATAAATACAAGGAAATCAAGGTGGTGCTCGATATCCACAGAGATTCTATGACACAAGAGGATATGACTCGTCTTAAACCCACGTTCACATATAAGGGCAAAAAAGCCGCCCAGATTATGATAATGACAGGACACGACGAGTCTATGACAGATTTTCCGTTCTGGGAGAATAATTTGAACTTTGCTGTAAAGCTCCAGAGTATGTGTGAATCAATGTACGAAGGATTCACTCGTCCGCTTAATTTCGGAGATTTTACATACAATATGAATGCAAATACAGGTTCGTTGCTCATAGAAGTCGGCACAGACGCCAACACTCTTGATGAAGCGGTGCGTAGCGGAAAAATGCTTGGAAATGCGTTGGCACAAGTCTTGCAAAAATCCTGAATCTTTGTTATACTGTACAATAGGATAATTTTGTAACAAGATTATGGAATGTTAGGTGGAAAATATGAGGAATACTAAAGCAATAGCTACTTTGGTTTCTATCTTAACTGCAGTACTTATGATATTTATGGTGTCTACCACTGTTTTTGCAACAGGTGATATAGGAGAATTCGTTCCTGTACCTGATGATTCAGTTCAAACAGAGGTTGTCGTTGATGATACACCACAGGAAACACAGGCTGTACAAGAGCCCGAACAAGACATACCACAGGATACAGAGGAAGAAGAACCTGAGTATGAGCCTGAAGAAGACTACGAAGATAACTATGACTACATAGGAGACCTCGACGAAGATATACAAGACTCTACTTACTATGAGATGTATAGCAACGAGTTGCCTGAAGTCGAGTCGCAGGACGTTACTTCTCCTACAGTTGTTGAGATACCCGAAGTAGAGGTCAGCGATACATCGCTTGTTGGCGGAGTTATAGCGTGGCTGTGTGTTGCTCTTGGAATAGCGGTTATTGCAGGAGTGCTTGTCAGCCAACGTACACGACAGATCAACGGTAGCACTAATAGTCGCAGAAGATAATTATGAAAATAGGTAATGTGAATATAGAAGGATATGCGGCTTTGGCTCCTATGGCGGGGGTTGCTGACAAGGCATTCAGAGAATTGTGCGTGGATTTTGGTGCGTGCTATTGTGTTTCTGAGATGGTCAGCTCAAAAGGCATATCATATAACAGCTCAAAAAGTGCACAGCTGATGGAGCTATCAAAAAAAGAGCATCCGTGTGCGGTGCAGATTTTTGGCAACGAGCCACAAACTATGGCTGAGGCTGCTCAATTTGCTTTGCAGTACAAGCCCGAGATTATTGATATCAACATGGGCTGTCCTGCACCGAAAATCAGTGGCAACGGAGCGGGAGCAGCACTGATGAAAGATCCTGTGCTGTGCGGCGAAATAGTCAAGGCGGTGTCAGATGCAGTACCTATACCCGTCACAGTGAAAATCCGCAAAGGCTTTGATGATGAAAATATCAACGCCGTTGAGATAGCTCAGATTTGTGAAAAAAACGGCGCAAAAGCTCTCGCTGTTCACGGACGTACACGACAGCAGTATTACTCCGGCAAAGTTGACCTTGATATCATAAAAAGTGTCAAAAAAGCGGTGTCTGTACCCGTTATCGGAAACGGAGATATCCTTACTGCTGACGATGCAAAAAGAATGTACGACTACACACGCTGTGACCTTGTTATGGTCGGGCGAGGGGCACTGGGCAATCCGTGGGTGTTCAGCGAAATTAACTCGTACTTTGACGCAAAAGTTTTTTCAAAACCGGATTTTGAAGAAAAAATGCAGGTCATGAAAAAGCACATCGAAAGCCTGTGCGAAAACAAAGGTGAATATATCGGTATGAGAGAAGCTCGTGCACACATTCCGCACTACTTAAAAGGTTTCAAGGGTGCTGCGAAATTCAGGAACGAAGCGTGCAGAGTATCATCGCTTTCGGATATGTATGCGCTTATTGACAAGGTGCAGGCATCTGCTATATAAATAATAATGTAAAATACAGCTTTAGCTGGGAAATATAAAGGGGAAAGATTATGTACAAGGATATTATTGATTCAATTGGTTTTGTTGAGGGCTATGATAAAGAAGTAGCCGATGCAATGGCAACAGAACTCAAAAGACAAAGACAGAATATCGAACTCATTGCCAGCGAGAACATTGTTTCTCCAGCTGTTATGGCAGCGATGGGTTCAGTGCTCACTAATAAGTATGCAGAAGGTTACCCTTCTAAGCGTTACTACGGCGGTTGCTACGCTGTTGACGTTGTTGAAGATATCGCAAGAAAGCGTGCTTGTGAGCTTTTCGGCGCTGACCATGCAAACGTCCAGCCACACTCAGGTGCACAGGCAAATATGACAGTGTATTTTGCTATGCTTGAGCTCGGTGATACAGTTATGGGTATGAATCTTGCTGAGGGTGGTCACCTCACACACGGTTCACCTGTCAATATGTCAGGTAAGTATTTCAACTTCGTATCATACGGTGTTGACCCTGTTACACACAGAATCGACTACGATAAGGTGCTTGAGCAGGCTAAAGAATGCAAACCAAAGATGATTGTGTGTGGTGCTTCTGCTTATCCACGTGCTATTGATTTCAAAAAGTTCAGAGAGATCGCTGACGAGGTCGGCGCATACTTGATGGTTGATATGGCTCACATCGCAGGTCTGGTTGCCGCTGGTGTGCATGAGTCACCTGTACCATATGCTGATTTTGTTACTACTACAACTCACAAGACACTGCGTGGTCCACGTGGCGGTTTAGTGCTTTGCAAAGAAGAGTATGCTAAAGCTATCGATAAGGCGCTCTTCCCTGGCACACAGGGTGGCCCACTGATGCATATCATCGCTGCAAAAGCTGTGTGCTTTGGAGAGGCGTTGAAGCCTGAGTTCAAGCTTTATGGTGAGCAGATTGTCAAAAACTGTGCGGCTCTAGCTGATGGCCTTATCAAGCGTGGACATACTCTCATCAGCGGCGGTACTGACAACCACGTTATGCTCATGGATCTTCGAAACGAAGGTATCACAGGTAAAGAGCTCGAAGCAAAGCTCGACGAGTGCTACATCACTCTCAACAAAAACACTATCCCACAGGAGCCACTCAGCCCATTTGTAACAAGTGGTGTGCGTATTGGTACAGCTGCTGCTACAACAAGAGGCTTCAAAGAAGACGATATGGACGTTATCGCTGAGTGTATCTCACTTGTTATCAAAGATTTCGATAACAATGCTGACAAGGTCAGAGCTATGGTAACACAGCTTTGTGCTAAGTACCCACTTTACGAATAATTCTGATTCAGAAATATAAATGTTGGTATAAATTCTATAAAAGAATTATAATTTTAAAGGGAAGTTTGTATGTCATCACCACTTGCTGACAGACTGCGTCCGCAGTCACTTGACGACATAGTAGGGCAGAAACACCTGCTTCAAAAAGACAAGCCACTTCGAAGAATTATCGAAAGCGGCAAAATTCCCAATTTAATATTCTATGGTCCGTCTGGTGTGGGCAAAACAACGCTCGCTTCATATATCGCAAAGAGCACCAACCGTACCTTCAAAAAGCTCAACGGTACTACTGCGTCCACATCAGATATCAAAGAGATTTTTCAGTCGCTCGACACATTTGAGGGCATCAACGGAATTCTGCTTTATCTGGACGAGATTCAATATCTCAACAAAAAGCAACAGCAAACCCTGCTTGAATATATCGAAAACGGAAAGATCACGCTGATTGCGTCTACTACTGAGAACCCGTATTTCTATGTGTACAATGCGATTTTGTCACGTAGTACGGTTTTTGAGTTCAAGGCTGTTGAAAAAGACGAAGTCAAAAAAGCTGTACTCAGAGCATTCCGTGTTATCGCTGATGAGATGCAAAAGGAAATCAATGTTTCCGACAAAGCGGTTGAGCATATCAGCACTGCGTGCGGTGGTGATGTGAGAAAAGCGCTCAACGCAGTGGAGCTGTCTGTGCTTTCTGCCACTGATGACAACGATACTCTCACTGTCACGGATGAAACGGTGTTTGATCTCACTCAAAGAAGCGCTAACCGTTACGACAGAGATGGCGATGAACACTATGATATAGTATCTGCATATCAGAAAAGTATGCGTGGCTCTGACCCTGATGCGGCTGTTCACTATCTTGCAAGACTGCTCGATGCTGGGGATCTGATGAGTGCGTGCAGACGACTTTTGGTTTGTGCGTGCGAAGATGTCGGACTTGCATATCCACAGATTATACCTATAGTTAAATCGTGTGTTGATATAGCACTGCAGGTTGGACTTCCTGAAGCACGACTTCCGCTCGCTGATGCTGTCATAATGGTAGCACTCGCTCCGAAATCTAACTCCGGTCACGATGCTATAAATTCCGCTATGCATGATCTGAAAATGGGCAAAAGCGGTCCTATCCCACGTCAGTTGCAGAATATGCATTTTGATGGTGAGGATAACCCTAACAAAGGTCAACACTACCTTTATCCGCATGATTTCCCGAACCACTATACATATCAACAGTATCTGCCTGATGTTTTGAAAGACACAAGGTACTATGAGTTCGGTGACAACAAAACCGAACAGGCGTTCAAAGCCTACTGGGATAAAATTAAATAAATATTGACGCAAAAACGGCCATTCCATATGGTCGTTTTTTGTTTATTGCTATATATCTCTGTTTACATAAGATAAAAAATCGCCATAGAGTGGATGGTATATAGCTTTATTTGAAAAACAGATGAAATTCTTACAATTTTGTTATATAATGTATCCATAAAAAATATGCTATTTAACTGACGGGAATGACATCTTTCGGATGTCATTTTTGTGCGTATTGAGCTTTGTTGGTCGTTATTTACAAATGATGATACGCTTTGTTGTGCAATATTTATGGTTTGAACAATTTGATGCAGAATTTTGACTTTGTGTCGAATTGTTGCTTGTAGTATTTGCATAAAATAGAGTTGTTGTATTTGGTGGTTTTGCACGATACGTTTTAGCTCTGATGAATTGATAGCATATGATTAGATAATACGAGGAGGTAAAAACTATGCAGAACAAAAAGCACACAATGAGAAGTGCGATTTGTATGCTCCTGACAGTGGCAATGCTTTTTAGTATGATGCTATGTACAACAGTACAGTTTTCAGCTGAAAATGTAGAAGTCGCAGAAACCGGAGCAAGCGGAACAGTGTATTACGAAAACAGCACAAACTG
>JAZQFT010000011.1:0-2839 GCA_045539655.1 Ruminococcus sp.
TCTGGTAAAGGAGGTAACAAAAATGAATACATTTAAAAGAATCGCAGCGTTGCTGCTTATCGGAATGATGATTGTATCCGTTGCTGTTATCTCTGCAACTGCAACTCAGTCAGATGTAGCTCAGACAAGCGCTGATACAGGCATCACAGTACATTTTGAGTCAAAGAGCAAAGTTCCTTATGTTTACTATTGGAACGCTCTTCCGACCAATCTCACAGTAGCTTATCCGGGTGCTAAAATGACAAAAGAGTCATCTATGACCGGTGGTTATTGGTACACATATAAATTCACAAGCTCTACAAAAATTAACCTTTTGTTCACAGACGGTACATCAGCACTTTCAGGTCAGATTTCTGAAGAAACTACCCGTACAACAGGTGAGTGGTGGTACAAAGACGGCAAGTGGACAAAGTATAATCCGTACGAGCATTCATATGAACGTTCTGACCTCAGAGAAGAATCAATCTACTTCATCATCACAACTCGTTTCTACGATGGTGACACTGGCAACAACGTTCACTGCTGGGAAGATCAGAAGGCTAACAACCCTGACTCTGACCCTGCATGGCGTGGTGACTTCAAAGGTCTCATCGAAAAACTCGACTATATCAAGGCTCTCGGCTTCTCTGCTATCTGGATGACTCCTGTAGTAGAAAACGCATCAGGCTATGACTACCATGGCTACCACGCTATGGACTTCTCAAAGGTTGATGTTCGTTATGAAAGTGACGGAGCAACATTCCAGGATGTTATCGATGCAGCTCATGCAAAGGGCATGAAGATCATTCAGGACGTTGTATGGAACCATTCAGGTAACTTCGGTGAAGCTTTCCTTGCTCCTATGTTCACTAAGGAATATAAATCTATTAAAGATCTTGGTGACGCAAGCTGTATGGTTATGAAACCTGATGGTCTGCTCGCAAAATCTTATCCAAATTACGAAAGCTTACAGCCAGACCCACAGTTCCAGGCTCGTCTTGACTGTATGAAGGGCCACAAGTCCGGTATGGCTGTGAATAAAAACGAGTACTACCATAGAGAAACCGGTATGGGTTATGAGTCTTCTATCGAACAGCAGGGCTCAATGGCTGGTGACTGCGTTGATATCAACACAGAAAACCCTGCTGTTGCTGAGTATATCACAGATGCATATCTTCAGTATGTAGATATGGGCGTTGATGCTTTCCGTCTTGATACAGAAAAGCACATCAACCGTTGGACACTCAACAGCGCTTACTTCCCTAAATTCTATGACAAGCTTTCAATGAAGACAGGCGGTAACGAGAACTTCCACATCTTTGGTGAGGTTTGTTCTAGAGTACGTGAAACATGGAACCACAACATTCCATCTTCTTCACCTGCATTCTTCACATGGGCTGAAACAGAGTCAGCGTGGATGGGCAACTGGAACACAACAAGCCCTACAGCCAACATTGATACTTCTATCAGCCACTACGATGCTCACAGAGATCCAAGTGGACATCCTACAAGCTCAAATGCTTTCCTCAACGGTATCTCATACCACACACCTGATTATTCTAAGTCAAACGGTACTTCTGTTATCGACTTTACAATGCACTGGAACTTCGAAAATGCAGGCAACGCATACAGAGCAGGTCTTACCGAAGACCAGTATATGAACGACTCAACATGGAACGTTATGTATGTTGACTCTCACGACTACGGTCCTGACGGTATGGAGAAAACACGTTACAGCTTAGGTACACAGGCTTGGGCTGAAAACCTCAACCTCATCTTCACATTCCGTGGTATCCCTTGTGTTTACTATGGTACAGAAGTTGAGTTTGCTAAAGGCATGGAAATCGACGTCGGTCCTAACAAGCCTCTCTCACAGACAGGTCGTGCGTACTACGGCGACTATATGGAGGGTTCAGTTACAGCTTCTGACTTCTCTAAATATACTGCTTCAGGTACAGTTGCTAACACACTTAACTCACCTCTTGCTAAGCATATGCAGAAGCTCAACGCTGTAAGACGTGCTGTTCCTGCACTCCAGAAGGGTCAGTACACAAACTCCGGCAACTATGTATCAGGAAATATGGCATATATCAGAAGATATACAAATGCATCTGAAGGTATTGATTCACTCGCACTTGTTACTATCACTGATGGTGCCACATTCAAAAATATTCCTAACGGCAAGTACATCGACGCTGTTACAGGTGATGTTAAGAACGTAACAGGCGGTACACTCTCAGTTTCTTCCGTTGGTAAGGGTAACATGAGAGTATATGTATGCTGTGCTCCTGGCTTTAAAGGCATCAGCGGTGCTGTAGGCCCAACAGGTCAGACATATCTCAAATAATAAATATATTCAGTTTTAGCTGAAAAACATTAGCTGTATTAGCTTTTTAAAAAACACAAGAACACCTGACTCAAGTTGATGCTTGGTCGGGTGTTTTTTTGTGATAACTTGACTTTTTGTGGCTGTATTTTGTTCTTGCTACAAATTCTGCTTGATTATTTTTAGTGCAGGTTAAAAATCAGCCCTGTTTTTATATCAAAGATAAAAAATAACCATATAGTGGAAAGATTATATCTAAATTTAAAAATATGATGAAAATTCAAAATAATTGTTATATAATGTGAAGGTAAAAGTGGCTATTTGTGCTTGATTGAATAGTCCAAAAAATCTTTAGGAGGTAAAAACTATGCAGAACAAAAAGCACACAATGAAAAGTGCGATTTGTATGCTCCTGACAGTGGCAATGCTTTTTAGTATGATGCTATGTACAACAGTACAGTTTTCAGCTGAAAATGTAGAAGTCGCAGAAACCGGAGCAAGCGGAACAGTGTATTACGAAAACAGCACAAACTG
>JAZQFT010000012.1:0-24467 GCA_045539655.1 Ruminococcus sp.
GACCGTGCCGAGGTGCAGGCGAAACGGCGAACCGAAGGTAAAAAGGCTCCGGTGGAGCGTTTTTAGGGAGAGCGAATATGAAACGTATATGCTGATACAATGGCAAAAGACGAGGTAGCAGAAATATGATGATAGAAACTTCCTCTCAGCGCGCCATAGAAAACGCAGTATCGAAATGGTACTGCGTTTTTTAGTTCTTAATGAAAGTTCACCACAGTCTAGCTATATAATGTGAATACGTCATCAGAATCTGACAAAAATTTCTTGACAAATCATTTTTTCTGTTGTACTCTATAACTGCAAAATTTAAAAAACACCACAGGGGGTGCCGACGCAAAAGTCGGCTGAGATTGGAATGGATGCTTTCCTGACCCTGCAACGAAAGTTGCGAACCTGATACGGATAATGCCGGCGTAGGGAGTAGTAGTTAATGTACTTAACACCATACGCAAGTGTGGTGTTTTTTGTATTTAAAGGAGTGTTTTTTATGAAAAATGTAAGCAACAAAACTTTACGACTGGTTACTTCAGGTGTGCTCATCGGCCTTGCAACAGTGTTGTCTGTTATCAAGGTTTTTGCACTGCCTTTCGGCGGATCTGTCACACTGTTTTCAATGGTGCCGATACTCGTGCTTGGGTATATGTACGGTGTTCGATGGGGGCTTTTGTGCGGTGCAGTGTACGGTGTGCTCCAGATGGTGCTCGGAGCTACTATGAGTCAGGCTTTTGCAGGATTAGAGGGTTGGACAATCCCTGTTATGGCGTTGCTTGACTATATCGTTGCGTACGTGGTTATTGGCCTTGCTGGAATGTTCAAAGGCAAGCTCAAAAACGACACTGTTGCGTTTTCGCTCGGTGCCGTTGTTGCAATATTGCTCAGACTTGTGTGCCATTTTCTGTCAGGCTGGATATTGTGGGGCAGCTACGCTCAAAGCTATTTCGAAGAAATGAGCAACGCTTTTGGTGCGTATATGCTCAGTGCTTTCCACGGACAGTTCCTTGCGGCGATGTATTCACTTGTTTATAACGCATCATATATGTTGCCTGAGCTTTTGATGTCAGTTATCGGCATCGTTGCGCTTATGGCTGTGAAACCACTCAGAGAGCGTATCGTTGGCAAAAACAACGTGCTGTAATAAAAATTTCTAAAATATGAACTTTTGGAATTCTTTGTAAATTAAGGTTCGTTGTGCTTGAAACAATTGAGGTTTTCATATATACTTTCTTTACAGAAAGGGAAAGTGCTATGGAAAACAAGAGTAACAAAGCGCCACTCAAAAACAGAATACTGAAGATGCTCAAAAAGTGGTTGATGGTTATACTCAACCCAAGATTGCTTTTATGCTTGTTTGTAGCGTGGATGATAACAAACGGTTGGAGCTATGTGTTCACTGTGCTAGGAACAGCTTTTGAAATACCGTGGATGGTTATTACGGGTACTACATATATGAGCTTGCTGTGGGTGCCTTTTACTCCTGAAAAAATACTCACTGTTATCATTGCTGTTTTTCTTATGAGGCTCATTTTTCCTAACGACAAGAAAACTATCGGTGTACTGCATGATGAACTACACAAGCTCAAGGCATCATACATTGCTCAGCGTGAAAAAAGACGCAAAAAACGCATTATGAAAAACGCATCACAATAAAGTGTAAAAAGACAAAGGCTTCGGATATTCCGAAGCCTTTTTTGTATCAGTAAGCTTTGTATTTGTTGACGGTCTCGTCTTCTATTATTTCAGGATAGAAAACGGTTTTTTCGGATTTTATACATTTGACAGTGAAATCATCGTTGTATGTTATCTCAAAATTCATACACTCTTGTGCAAAATCACATTTCATACTTTGTGGTGCAGTAAAAGCATAGGTGCCCGTTATCACAGCATCACCCACACATTTTTTGCAACTGTAGTCCTGATAAAAACATATGGTGTTTTTGCTGTCATTTTCATCGGTGAAAGTTTTGTTCATAAACTGGCTTTCGATTTCATTTTTATTGCCTCGGCTGTACCAGCAGTCGCTTGCGTAGTCATAAACTGTGAAAGCGTCTTCAAAAACAAGGTCGAGCCCGCTTTTGTCACGGTTTTCTGCTACAAGGTGCATATCCTGTGACACAACACATGGGATACTCTCTTGTATCACACCGCTTTTGACAAGCTTATATGTACAAAGACCTGCGTTGTTATCACTAGTGAAATATATATAGATAACATCGTCAGTACCCTGAAGGTACCATCTGTCAGCTGTGTTTTCCTTTTCGTTATAACCGAAGTCGATACAGTTGGGGTCGAGTACAGTTTCAGGTTCCTTTGTATTTTGTGATACCTGGTCAGTGCTTTTTTTGCATCCGACAAAACACAACACCATCAGCAAACTCAGCAATATAGCAAAAATTTTTTTCATGCGTAACACCTTCTTTTTGATGCTATTTATTCTATCACTAAGTATATGTGTTTTCAAGTGAAGTGTTTTAGAAAATATATGGTGAATTATGATGGTTTTTATTGACAGTGAAAACCGTGGGTGGTATTTTTATATTGTAAGTTTTATATATCAAAAAGCTTTTCTTATGGAGGGATAAATATGACAAAAAGAATCGTATCTTTGATTATGGTGCTTGTGATGTCACTGAGCGTGCTCGCTGTTGCTCCTGTATCAGCTGCACAGGTCGAAGACTGTGCAGAAACTTCGGCAAATAACGATTGGTACAATCTGTACTATGATTTTATTTATAACAAGAAATACCTTAGTATGAACAACTACTATTTTGGCACTTATAGCGAACCGATTTTGTTTATGCTGCACGATATGGATTTTGATGGGAATCCTGAGTTGCTTACTACTAATGGAGAATTCAGTATGGCAGGGCGCACAAACTATGTATATACAATATACAACGGTAGTGTAATATATGTCGGTCATGTTGGTTCAAGAACGGCTCAGATGTTCTACCACATGAACAGCTCGCATCGTGGACTTTACTCTCAGGATGGCAACATGGGTTGGTATGGTTGCAACTATTACTATATGAAAAACTATGAAATTGCCAGCAAGAATGTTATTACAACAGATACTAATACTGCTTCAAAGCCTAAAATTTCAGTTAAGAATTCCACTATGTACAGTGCATATAAAAAGGCTACAAGCTATGATAAAGGGTACTATAATGGTACAGGTTTGAGAGAACCTAACTATGTACTCAAGGGCTATGATTGGTGTGATGTTTTCTACACACTCGGCTGGGACAAGTTCGTAGGAAAGTACCAGTACCTTGCTATTCCGAAGGTCAAGAAGTTTGAAAATGTGAACGGTGGCGTGAAGGTCACTTGGAACAGCGTCAAGGGCGCTGAAAACTATCGTTTGTATGTAAAAAGTGGAGATAGCTGGAAAACAGTCGGCACAACAACAGGTACTTCCCTCACTCACAAAACTTCAAATTCAGGAAAAACCTATACATATACTGTCAAGTGCCTCTCAGCAGATAAAAAGAGGTCTACAAGTCGATTTATAAGCGCAGGCTTCAAGAACAAATTTATCGCAACGCCAAAGCTGAGAAGTATCAAGAACAAGAGCGATGGTGTACGCTTTGTGTTCTATCAGGTGAAAGGTGCTACAAAATACAGAATCTATCGCAAAACAAGCGGTACTTCATGGAAGAAGGTCGGCGATGTATCGAGCAAGAAAGACTACTTCCTTGACAAAACCGCAAAGAAAGGTAAGAAATACACCTACACAGTGCGTTGTGTCACTTCAGACGGCAAAAAGCACGTCAGTGGATACAACAAAACAGGTCTTACAATAACACGAAAGTAAAATACACGAGATTTCGGAGGGATAAACATGACAAAAAGAATCGTATCGTTGATTATGGTGCTTGTGATGTCACTGAGCGCGCTCTCTGTTGCTCCTGTTTCAGCGGCAGAAATTGATGAGATTGCAGAAACTTCAGCAAATAATAATTGGTATAGTCTGTACGAAGATTTTATATGGAATGATGATTATTACGATTTAGCGTATTACTTTTACAGAGAACCCGTTGAGTTTATGTTGCACGATATGGACTTTGATGGAAACCCTGAACTTATTACATCAAACGGATCATATGTAATGGCTGAGGGCGGAAAACATGTATTTACTGTAAAAAACGGCAGAGTGGTATATGCTGGTACTGTAGGTCGTCGTGCTGCTCAAATGTTCTATCATATGAATAGCTCTTATCGTGGACTTTATTGTCAGGATGGCAATATGGGCTATTACACCTGTAATTACTACTATATGAAGGATTACAAAATAGAATCAATATATGTTCATTCCAGTGAAGTTCAGCCACCTAACTACAACCCTAAAATATCTGTCAAAAACTCTACGCTATATAAAGCATATAAAAAAGCTACTTCTTATAACAAGCAATACTATGAATATTGTGGCTTAAGAGAAGAAAACTATATGCTCAACGGCTACACTTGGTCTGATATTTTCTACACACTTGGTTGGGATAAGTTCGTCGGAAAATACCAGTACCTTGCTATCCCAAAGGTCAAGAAGTTTGAAAACGTGAGCGGTGGCGTAAAGGTCACTTGGAACAGCATCAAAGGTGCTGAAAACTATCGCCTGTATGTAAAGAGTGGGGATAGCTGGAAAACAGTCGGCACAACAACAGGTACTTCCCTCACTCACAAAACTTCAAATTCAGGAAAAACCTATACATATACTGTAAAGTGCCTCTCAGCAGACAAAAAGAGGTCAACCAGTCGATTCATCAGCGCAGGCTTCAAGAACAAATTTATCGCAACACCAAAGTTGGGAAGTATCAAGAACAAGAGCGACGGAGTACGCTTTGTGTTCTATCAGGTGAAGGGTGCTGCAAAATATAGAATCTATCGCAAAACAAGCGGCACTTCATGGAAGAAGGTCGGTGATGTATCGAGCAAAAAAGACTACTTCCTTGACAAAACCGCAAAGAAAGGTAAGAAATACACCTACACAGTACGCTGTGTAAACTCCGCAGGTACAAAGCACGTCAGCGGATTTGACAAAACAGGTCTTTCTATAACAAGAAAATAAATGCACATAATAAAAAGGTCGCTTTTTACAGCGACCTTTTTGCTTTAGTAGGGGTTAGAATTCTATCATGAATGTTATCAGGTTATCCTGAAGTTTGATGTCAAGTTTGTAGCCGTGCACATCTAAAATGGACTTGACTATCGACAACCCCAGTCCGTTGCCTTTGGTGTTGCGGTTTTTCTCAACACGATAGTAAGGCTCGATGAGGTGTTTTATGTCTTCACTACTGATGTTACTGCATACGTTCGAAATGCTGAACGATTTTTCGTTAATGTCTATCGTGATATCTGTGTCTTCGTCGGAGTACCTCAAAGCGTTGTCCAGAAGGTTTCTGATAACTCGTTCGATTTGATCCTTGTCAGCATAGATTTCGTGAGTATCGTTTGTGCTCAATATGATATTTCTGCTGTTTTTGAGTTCATCAAAATTGTTCAAAACCTCGTTTGTGATGTCTTTGAGCATAAAGGAGCTGAAGTCTAGGCTTTGTACTGATACTTCAGGGTTTGAAAAGTCGAGCATTTTGTGAACGAGCTCGTTCACTTCGTCAGTACGTTCAATGATTCTGTCGCAGTAGTGCTCACGTTTATCAGTATTCACGTTTTCTTTCAGGTTCTGTGCGTAGCCTGAGATGATGAAAAGCGGAGTTTTGATATCGTGAGCGAGAGCGTTTGTGACTTCGACTCGCTTTTGCTCTTCTGTCATTTGCGTTTTCATAACCTTGCACATCATAACAGCAAGAATAATGCCGATGATGAGGAAAAAGAGAAACAGTGCGGATATACCGATAATCAGAGTGTTTTTGCAAAAATCAAGTACATTGATGCGTTTGACGTATTTGATGCCGATGCTTTGATCAAGATAAGGCGCAGAGTCCAGAAAGTTTTGGAAAGCCTGTTCGTATTTAGCATCATCATATATAATCTCTTGCTCTAAATTCATGTAAAACTTGGTTTCATTTTCGAGGTATTCATTTTGAAGCTTACTTCCTTCATAGCCAAATGTTGATATACTAACAGTTTCGCTGTTCATATAAAGGTATGAGAAAGGATTAACTTTTCCTACAACTCCGCTATCGAACATGCTCAACTCGATATCGGAATCAGGTGAATACTCTTCATATAGATAATTGTAGGGGTGTAGTAGGTCGGTTATCAGACCCTCACTTTTGAATTCACCCGTTATGAATTGTCCGTCGATTATGCTGACAGTATCGCCTGAAAGAGTGTGTAATACGAGTCCCTGTGTATCGTGTGGGTTCAGTTCATATGTTTCTATCACTTCGTTTTGAGCAGACCATGTAATGTCATCGCTTGTTTTTACCAAGTCTATGGTTTTTGGGATAATCTGACCATTTTCAGGGTTGTAGTATGCTTGTTGTAATTGTACTGCGTAGTATTTACCATATTTGTCGGTTTTAATATTCAGATGCTCTATGATGTTGTTTAGTTGTTCTTCAGTTATAGAGTTTATGAAATCGTCATAAACCAAGGTTCCGAAGTATTGGTTATAAACATCGTTCACTTTGGTATTGATTCCTGCGTATATTTCTTTATCTGTGTCCATCAGGATAGGTGGGTCTTCAAAACCGCTCTCGCCGTAGTCATGAATAAACATTATGATTTGTTGGTTGTTATCATAATAACCGTCAGCTCCACAGGTGATTTTGGTAGTTAGCTCGCCCATCGCTCGTCTATCACCATGAGTTTTTGTGAAGTCTATCGTCTGGCACACCAGATTATAAGAAAGGCCATTTCCTGCACTGGCTCTGTTTATCATATTATGGAAATCAGTGCTTGCATTTGTAAGTTGTGTGTTTTTTTCTGTATAGATAGTAATAACCGAAAATACTACCGACACTATCAGCCACACAGCAAAAAGTACAGCAGTGATTTTTATAATTATGTTTTTTCTTTGTTTTTTAAGCTTTTTCTCCATTTTTATTCCTCCAGTATATATCCACGTGAACGGACGGTTTTGATGAGCTTTGAGTTATCGCCCAAAGCTTTGCGTATGTTTTTTATGTGGGTGTCAATGATACGCTCGTCGATATCAGAGTCATATCCCCACAGCTTTGTTATGAGCTTATCTCTTGAGATGATTCTACCTTTATTCTCAAAAAGAATTTTAAGTATTGAAAACTCCTTTGCTGTGAGAGTGACTTCTTCACCGTTTGAAAAAACCTTTCCGTTGTTTGGGTTTAGTGTAACGCCTCCCAAAATAAACTGCGGAAGTCTCACGAGTCCCTTTGAGCGCTTTATAAGAGCATTTACTTTTTCAAAAAGTACAGGGAGCGGGAACGGCTTTACTACGTAGTCGTCACACCCCAGTGCATAGCCTTTGAGCATATCGGCTTCGAGTGCTCTGGCTGTGATGAAAATGATTGGCACATCGCTGTCTGCTCTGACCTCTTTGCATATTTCAAAACCGCTGAGTTGTGGCAACATAATATCTAGCAATAGCAAGTCGTACGAGTTTTCGTATGCTTTTTCTACACCGCTTTGGCCGTCGTGCGCTGTATCAACGAAAATGCTGTTTCCGCTTTTTGCCTGAAAGTAGTCGCATATCAGTTCTCTGATGTCACAGTCGTCTTCAACAAGTAAGATTTTGTACATCTTCTTCTCACCTCCGAGATAAAAATAACACGTGAATATGAATTTTGTATGGAGTAAATATATTCTAACATAAAATTCAAGAATATGATATAGCTTTAACTTTTTGATTGACAAACTGTTTTTTTACAGCTATAATATATCTTACGCCAATGAGGGCCATTAGCTCAGTTGGTTAGAGCAACCGGCTCATAACCGGTTGGTCCGGGGTTCGAGTCCCTGATGGCCCACCAACACAAAAGGCACACCCGTTTGGGTGTGCCTTTTGTGTTGTGAGCTAAATTCAGGGTGGGACCCGAAAATCTTGGATTTTCGGGAGAGGAGAAGCAACTAAATGCGGTGAGAAAAGATACACATATCTTTTCAACCAAGTGATGTTAGCTTCGACGAGATGGCCCACCAATAAAAAAGCACAGGCACACCCAAACGGGTGTGCCTTTTTGTTTGATTAGTTTTTCGACTTTTTTCTTAACGCTTCAAAGATGGAGTGAGTGTCGACTTTGTCTTGCTCTGATTTTTCTTCTACGCTGAGCACAATGGCATCGCCTTCTTTTGCGTTCATGATGAGCTCTTTATCAACTGTGATTATTCTGCCTGATGGGAGCTCTATCACAGCGAGGTTTTCTTCAATTCTGTCAACGATAATTTTCATATTATCCCTCCACGACTACTTTACATCAACACTCAAACTTTGTCAATCTTGTAATTTTTCTTGAATATAGTTTAAAACAGCTATATAATATCAGTATAAATACAGTGGAGGCAGTATGATAGATTTCATCACACAGATTGATTTTTCGATACTCGATTCCATACAACAGAATTTGAGATCTGATTTTATGGACTCTTTTATGGTATTCTTGAGTATGATAGGTGAGGGCGGTATAGTTTGGTTTTTGATAGCTGTACCTATGCTGTTTTTCAAAAAAAGTCGCACCTGTGGTGCTTTGATGATACTATCTATGGGTGTGACACTCCTGCTCGGCGAGTTTTGCTTGAAAAACATCTTCTGCCGTGTGCGTCCGTGTAACGTGGACTTAGATATTGAAATGCTGGTCAAAAGGCCCAACAGCTTCAGCTTTCCGTCAGGACACACGAGCTCATCTTTTGCTGCGGCAACTACCATATTCCAGTGGAACAAAAAGTACGGTGTCATAGCACTGATACTGGCAACGCTGATTTCTTTTTCTCGTCTTTATAACTATGTTCATTATCCGACAGACGTACTTTGTGGTATGCTGTTTGGTATATTTGTATCTCTTCTTACCTATTATCTTATCAAGAGATATAAGATAGACAATAAAATTGAGAATCTGAAGTTCTCAAGAAAGGGTTAATTATGGAAAAACTAACTGTAAAAAAACTATACGACCTTGATCACACAATCGCAAAAGACTTGTTCTTATCTATCACATATCCGTGGGAGGCGCTCTCACAGATTAAGGACTTTATCTTGGAACTTGGTGAAAAGCTCGACAGAAATGTGTTTGATAAAATCGACGACGACATCTGGGTAGCAAAAAGTGCAAAGATTGCGCCGACTGCTTCTCTCAACGGTCCGCTGATTATTGATGAAGACGCCGAAGTGAGACACTGTGCGTTCATCCGTGGCTCTGCTATTGTTGGAAAGAACGCTGTTGTAGGTAACTCAACAGAGCTCAAGAACTGTATCCTTTTTGACAATGTTCAGGTTCCACACTACAACTACGTTGGTGACAGCATCTATGGCTATAAGTCGCACACAGGTGCAGGTGTTATCGCATCAAACCTCAAAAGCGACAAGTCACTTGTCACTGTAGCTTGTGACGGTGAAAAGGTTGAAACAGGTGTGAAGAAGTTCGGCGCTATGATCGGAGATTTTGTTGAGGTTGGCTGTAACTCTGTTATGAATCCCGGTACAGTAGTAGGTCGCAACTCAAACGTATATCCACTTTCATTTGTACGTGGTTACGTTGAAGAGTCGAGCATCTACAAGCGTCAGGGCGAAGTAGTAAAGAAAAGATAATTATATGTTTTATAATTAAAAGGAGCTGATACACTCAGCTCCTTTTCTTTTATTCTTCAGTTGTCCCGTTTGATAGCTCGGTAACATAATTAAAGAGCTGGGGGAACTTCTCATCAACGCTGATACCTGTGCATATCACGTCTAAGCTGTCAGGTGAATTGGACAGAAAGTCGTAGACCTCTGTCTCAAGAAGAAAGCCTTTTTCTAAGGCATCGAACACGCCATCGAGAATAAGCATATCGTATTGCTTTGTCAGCACGGTGACTACAGCGGTATCAAAAAGCTCTCTGAACACCTTTGCAACCTGAGCTTTGCCGTCGCTAAGCTCATCGTCACACAAGTCTAAATCTACAGGGGCAGAGGACACTGTAACGCTGTACATGGTTTCCAGTGCTTTTCTGTCGGATAAATCGTTTTGTCTGATGAACTCCACAAAGAGCACTTTTTTGTCCTTTGCGGCAGCACGCACTGCAGTGCCTATTGCACATCCTGTTTTGCCTTTTCCGTTTCCGAAGTAAAGTGTGAGCATTTCGATCATCCTTTCATTTCTATTTTACACTCACTTGAAAATAAATTCAATTAGTTTTATTATATAATATACATTATATATAGGAGATTTTTTGAATTATGAATAACAAAAGAACTGTTTTTGTACGCATTGTAGCACTGGTTTGTGCTGCGCTCATACTCGGCTCAGTCTTTATGACCGCTATTTTTATGCGATAAAAGAATTATAAAACGAGAATCAGGGGCAATTTCAGGTCGATTTTGCACATTTTCGATATTTTTTGAAAAATTTTTTTGAAGACAGTAGAAAAAGTGTGGAAAAATTTAATATCTGACAGTGCTTTATGAGCACAAAAAAGTCTAAAAAACCGCATAGATATCACATTTTACGGCGATTTATGGTCAAAAAACGCTTTTGGTGAAATTGCACAAAAGAACGGACAAATTACGGCTGAAATTTCTACATAACAAATTCAGCCGATTTTGTTGATTTTATATTATATATATAGTATAATCTGCTATGCGTGACTGCAATTGATATGCGATGAAGCGGGAGGTTGCGACCAAATGGTCGGTTTTTCCGTGGAGTATGTCCGATTTTAAACCGGGCGAAAGAATACTTTTTTGTGTGCAAAGTGACATTGGGGTTGCTATGTCGCTGAGCCATCAAAGCGCTTTTCACTATCCGGTTAACAAGAAAAGTTAATCGGTTTTTTAATGGACAGGGTGGAAACACCCGGCAAGGTGGAAAGGTTTTATACGCCCGCCAACTAAATTTTTAAGGAGGCGACGATATGGCAGTCAAGGAAAAAATCAGAATAAGACTTAAGGGTTACGATCATCAGCTGGTAGATCAGTCTGCTGAACGTATCGTAGCAACAGCAAAGAGAACAGGTGCCAGAGTTTCAGGTCCAGTTCCACTTCCAACAGAGAAGCAGGTTGTTACTATCCTGAGAGCTGTCCACAAGTACAAGGATAGCCGTGAGCAGTTCGAAATGAGAACTCACAAGCGTCTTATCGACATTTTAAGACCGTCAAACAAGACAGTCGAGGCTCTTATGAGCTTAGAGCTCCCTGCCGGCGTTGAGATTGAGATCAAGTTATAATCAACTCAACCTACCGCAGACAGGATCATGTCGGCTTAGCCGACCAATAATCTAACAAGGAGGAATAGATAATGCAGAAAGCATTGATCGGAAAGAAGATCGGTATGACTCAGATCTTCGACGAAAAGGGAAAAGTTGTTCCCGTAACTGTTGTTGAAGCAGGCCCATGTGTTGTTTCAATGAAGAAGACAGTTGAAAACGATGGCTACGAAGCTGTACAGATCGGTTTCGGTGACATCAAACCAAAGCACGTTACAAAGCCTTTACAGGGTCACTTCAAGAAGGCTGACGTAGCTCCAAAGAGAACTCTCAAGGAGTTCCGTTTTGATGACTGCTCAGCTTACGAGCTCGGTCAGATCATCAAAGCAGACATTTTCGAAACAGGCAACAAGGTTGACGTAACAGGTACCAGCAAAGGTAAAGGCTACGCGGGTGTTATCAAGCGTTGGAACTTTGCTAGACTCAAGGAATCTCACGGTTCAGGTCCTGTAGCTCGTCACGGTGGTTCAATGGGCGCTTGTTCATCACCATCAAGAGTTTGGAAGGGCAAGAAGATGGCCGGCCACCTCGGTGCTGAGAAGGT
The DNA here is from genome assembly GCA_045539655.1 of Ruminococcus sp. Lineage (GTDB taxonomy): Bacteria > Bacillota > Clostridia > Oscillospirales > Acutalibacteraceae > Ruminococcoides. The sequence continues at coordinate 11,873 of JAZQFT010000012.1, forward strand.
TACTGTACAGAACCTCGCAGTTGTAAAGATTGACGCTGAGAACAACCTCATCGCTATCAAGGGTGCTATCCCTGGTCCAAACGGCGGTATCGTTGTTGTTAAAGACAGCGTAAAGGCTTAAGGAAGGAGGAAATAATATGCCAAATGTAGCAGTTGTTGATATGGAAGGCAAGAAGGTCTCATCGGTTGACCTCGTTGATTCTATATTCGGTATTGAACCAAATGCCGCAGTAATGCACCAGCTCGTTGTTAGCTATCTTGCTAACCAGCGTCAGGGCACACAGTCAGCTTTAACCAGAGCTGAGGTTTCAGGCGGCGGCAAAAAGCCTTGGAGACAGAAGGGCACAGGTCGTGCACGTCAGGGCTCAACAAGAGCACCACAGTGGTACCACGGCGGCGTAGTATTTGCTCCAAAGCCAAGAGACTACAGATTCTCTGTAAATAAAAAGGTAAGAAGACTTGCTATGAAGTCTGCTTTCTCTACAAAAGCTGCATCAGAAGACATCATCGTTATCGATTCTATCGCTCTTGATGAAATCAAGACACAGGCTATCGTTAAGATGCTCGCTGCTGTAGGCTCAGAGAAAAAAGCACTTATCGTACTTCCTACAGTTGATGAAAAAGTTATCAAATCAGCTAGAAACATCGCTGGCGTTAAAACAGCTCAGGTTAACGAGCTCAACGTTTACGATATGCTCAACGCTGACAAACTCATCATTGCTAAGGATGCACTTACAAAGATCGAGGAGGTATACGCATGAGAGCACAGGATATCATAATCCGTCCGATCATCACTGAAAAGTCAATGCTCGGTATCGGCGAGAATAAGTATACTTTTGAAGTTGCTAAGTCAGCTACTAAGATCGACATCGCAAGAGCTGTTGAAGAGCTCTTTAAAGTTAAAGTAGATAAAGTCAACACTGTTCATGTAAGAGGTCATCTCAGAAGACAGGGTAGATTCGAAGGCTACACAAGATCTTGGAAGAAAGCTTACGTCACATTAACAAAAGACAGCAAAACTATTGAATTTTTTGAAGGCATGATGTAAGCCTGTAAAAATCAAAAATTATAAACAGGCAGAATGTATGGGATACGCCATTATCCCGCAAAGCCATCATGAGGAGAGTGAAACTACATGGCTATTAAAGTTTACAAGCCGACTACTAACGCTAGACGTAACATGTCGGTTACTGATTATTCAGGACTTTCAAAGGTAGCTCCAGAAAAGAGTTTGCTCGAACCGCTCAAGAAGAACTCAGGTCGTAACAGCTACGGCCGTATCACAGTTCGTCACAGAGGCGGCGGCAACCGTAGAAAGTACCGTGTAATCGATTTCAAAAGACAGAAGTTCGATGTTGAGGGTACAATCCTCACACTCGAATACGATCCAAACCGTTCAGCATTCATTGCACTTGTACAGTACACAGACGGTGAGAAAGCATATATCATCGCTCCACAGGGTCTCAAGGTTGGTGACAAGATCACAGCTGGTGAGAACGCTGATATCAAGCCTGGTAATGCACTTCCACTCACTGCTATCCCAACAGGTACATTTATCCACAACGTTGAGCTTTATCCAGGCAGAGGCGCTCAGCTCGCTAGAGCTGCCGGCAACATGGCTCAGCTTATGGCTAAAGAGAACGGCATGGCACTTTTGAGACTCCCATCAGGCGAGCTCAGAAACGTACCAGAAAACTGCATGGCTACTATCGGTCAGGTTGGTAACACAGACCACGAGAACGTAAAGATCGGTAAAGCTGGTAGAAAGAGAAACATGGGTATCAGACCAACAGTTCGAGGTTCAGTAATGAACCCTTGCGATCACCCACACGGTGGTGGTGAGGGTAAATCTCCAGTAGGTCGCCCAGGCCCTGTAACACCTTGGGGTAAACCAGCCCTCGGTTACAAGACAAGAAAAACACACAAAGCGTCTGACAAGTTGATTGTTAAACGTAGAAACAGCAAGTAAGGCAGAAAGGAAGGAACTTATATATGAGTAGAAGTACTAAAAAAGGACCTTTTGTTCAGCCTCAGCTGCTCAAAAGAGTTCAGGAAATGAACGCTGCTGGTGAGAAGAGAATCTTAAAGACATGGTCTAGAAGTTCTACTATCTTCCCAGAATTCGTAGGTCATACATTTGCTGTCCATGACGGCAGAAAACACGTTCCAGTATATGTAACTGAAGATATGGTTGGTCACAAGCTCGGCGAGTTTGCACCAACAAGAACATTCAAAGGTCACGCTGGTTCAAAAACCACAAGATAAGGCTAAAGGAGAGATTGCAATGGAATCAAAGGCATATTTAAATTATGTCCGTATCGCACCTCGCAAGGTTTCTATTGTCCTCGATTTGATTCGTGGCAAGGACGTTAAGCTTGCAAAGGCTATTCTCGAGCAGACACCTAAGGCCGCTTGTGAGCCACTTTTGAAGCTGCTCAAGTCAGCAGTGGCAAACGCAGAGAATAACCACGATATGGATGTGGCTAGTCTTTACGTTGCAGCATGCAGCGTAAGTCAGGGCCCTACACTCAAGAGAATCCGTCCAAGAGCACAGGGAAGAGCTTTCAGAATCAATAAGAAAACTTCTCATATCACACTCGTGCTCAAGGAAAGAGAATAAGGAGGTAAGAGTATATGGGTCAGAAAGTTAATCCACACGGTCTCCGTGTAGGTATCATCAAAGATTGGGATTCACGTTGGTTCGCTAACAAAAAGGACTTCGGCGATACACTCGTTGAGGACTACAACCTTCGTAAAACTCTGAAGAAACAGCTCTATGCTGCAGGTATCCCAAAAATCGAGATTGAACGTGACGGCAAAAAGGTAAGAATTCACATTCACTGTGCAAAGCCTGGTATGATTATCGGTAAGGGCGGCGCAGAGATCGAGAAGCTCAGACTTCAGTGTGAAAAGATGCTCAATAAGCCAGTCGTAATCAATATTGTTGAAGTTAAACAGCCAGACCTCAACGCTCAGCTCGTTGCAGAGAGCATTGCTACTCAGCTTGAGAAGCGTATCTCTTTCCGTCGTGCTATGAAGCAGGCTATCGGCAGAGCTATGAGATTTGGTGCAAAAGGTATCAAAACACAGTGTTCAGGTCGTCTCGGCGGTGCAGAAATCGCTAGAGGTGAGCAGTATCATGAGGGTACAATTCCGCTTCAGACATTGAGAGCAGACATCGACTACGGTTTTGCTGAGGCTAACACAACTTACGGTAAAATCGGTGTTAAAGTATGGCTCTACAGAGGCGAAGTTCTTCATGAGGTTCAAAACAACAGACCTAACAACAGAAGAAGACCACGCAGAGAAGGAGGCAATAAATAATGCTGTTACCAAAGCGCGTTAAGTACAGAAGAGTACACAGAGGTCGTATGACTGGTAGAGCATATCGCGGTAACAAAGTTACTTACGGCGATTTTGGCCTCCAGGCATTAGAGTCAGCATGGATCACATCAAACCAGATCGAAGCAGCCCGTGTAGCTATGACACGTTACTGCAAGAGATTCGGTAAAGTCTGGATCAAGATTTTCCCAGACAAGCCAATCACAGCTAAACCTGCTGAAACTCGAATGGGTTCCGGTAAAGGTTCACCAGAATATTGGGTAGCTGTTGTTAAGCCGGACAGAGTTATGTTTGAGCTCGGCGGTGTTGACGAAGCTACAGCTAGAGAAGCTATGCGTCTGGCAGCTGCAAAACTGCCAATCAAATGCAAGTTTATTAAGAAGGAAGAGGAGGTTAAAGCATAATGAAAGCATCAGAACTCAGAGAATTATCTGTAAGTGAGCTCGAACTTAAGCTTAAGGACCTCAAGGAAGAACTTTTCAACCTTCGTTTCCAGCTTGCTATCAATAAGCTCGAAAACCCAATGCAGATTACAAAGGTCAAGAGAGACATCGCTCGCGTTTCAACCGTGATCCGTGAACTCGCTGACACTGAAGCATAAGGGAGGAGGACGCAGATATGAGCGAAAGAAATATGAGAAAAACACAGATAGGCAAGGTTGTTTCCGATAAAATGGACAAGACAATCGTTGTTGCTATCGAAGACAGTGTGAAACACCCACTGTACAACAAAGTTGTTAAGCGCACAGTTCGTCTTAAGGCTCATGATGAAAACAATGTAGCTGGTATAGGCGACCGTGTAAAGGTTATGGAGACTCGTCCTCTTTCTAAGGATAAGAGATGGAGACTCGTCGAGATTATAGAGAAAGCTAAGTAATTTTGGCTTGAGAAAAAGGAGGAACTTACTGTGATTCAACAGCAGACTTATCTCAAGGTAGCCGACAACACCGGCGCAAAAGAACTTATGTGCATTCGTGTTCTTGGCGGTACCAGGAGAAGATATGCCAATATTGGCGATGTTATAGTTGCTTCTGTAAAGAAAGCAGCACCAGGCGGCGTTGTTAAGAAGGGCGACGTTGTAAGAGCAGTTGTTGTACGTTCAGCAAAGGGCGTAAGACGTGACGACGGTACTTACATTCGCTTCGATGAAAACGCAGCAGTTATCATTAAGGAAGATAAGAACCCACGTGGTACTCGTATCTTCGGACCGGTTGCTAGAGAGCTTCGTGATAAAGACTACATGAAGATCCTTTCTCTTGCTCCGGAAGTAATATGATGGAGGTGTCATAATGAGTAAAGTTCATGTTAAAACAGGTGACACCGTTGTAGTATTAAGCGGTAAAGACAAGGGCAAGCAGGGCGCTGTTCTTGCTGTCAGCCCTAAAGAAGGCAAAGTCATTGTTGAAAAGGTAAACATGGTTTCAAAGCATGTTAAGCCTAGAAGAATGGGCGAGCCTGGTGGTATTATTCAGGCTGAGGGTGCTATGTACGCTTCAAAGGTACAGATCGTTTGCCCTCGCTGCAAAAAGCCAACAAGAGTAGGCCATAAGCTCTACGAAGATGGCACAAAGGGTCGTGTTTGTAAAAAATGCGGCGAAGCACTGTAAGGAGGATTTAAGAAATGGCTAGACTTAAGGAATTCTATGCTAAAGAAGTTGCACCAGCTCTTATGAAGAAATTCTCCTACAAGAGCGTTATGCAGATTCCGAAGCTTGATAAAATCGTTGTAAACGTTGGCGCAGGTGAAGTTAAAGACAACCCAAAAGCTATGGATGCAATCGTTTCTGACCTCGGTCAGATCACAGGCCAGAAGGCTCTGATCTGTAAGGCTAGAAAGTCAGTTGCTAACTTTAAGCTCAGAGAGGGTATGCCAATCGGCGCTAAGGTTACACTCAGAGGCGAGAGAATGTACGAGTTCTTAGATAGACTCTTCAACGTTGCTCTCCCAAGAGTTAGAGACTTCCGTGGTATCAATCCAAACTCTTTTGACGGTAGAGGTAACTACTCTATGGGTCTCAAAGAGCAGCTGATTTTCCCGGAAATCGACTATGATAAGATTGACAAAGTTCGTGGTATGGACATTTGTTTTGTTACTACTGCGAAAACAGACGAGGAAGCTCGTGAGTTACTTTCACTCATGGGTGCTCCATTTGCAAAGTAAGGAGGGATTGTTGTGGCAAAAACTGCTATGAAAAATAAGCAGCAGAGAAAACAGAAGTTCTCTACAAGAGAATACTCAAGATGTAAGATCTGCGGTAGACCACACGCCTACCTTCGTAAGTTCGGTGTATGTCGTATTTGCTTCCGTGAACTCGCTTACAAAGGCGAAATTCCGGGCGTAAAGAAAGCAAGCTGGTAAGCTAAGGAGGTTAAATCATGCAGATTACAGATACAATAGCTGATTTGCTGACACGAATCCGTAACGCTAATTCAGCTAAACACGACACAGTCGAAATCCCAGCATCAAACATGAAGAAAGCTATCTGCCAGATTCTTGTTGATGAGGGTTATATCAAGAGTTTCTCAGTTGAAGAAGACGGCAAGCAGGGTATGATCAAGGTTGTTCTCAAATACGGTGAGGGCAAAACTCCTGTTATCCAGGGTTTGAGAAGAGTTTCAAAGCCAGGCTTGCGTATATACTCAAATGTTGAGGATATGCCAAAGGTTATGAAGGGCCTTGGTATCGCTATCATCTCTACATCTAAGGGCGTTATGACAGACCGTCAGGCTCGCAAAGAGAATGTAGGCGGCGAAGTTCTCGCATTTGTTTGGTAAGAGGAGGTGCGAAAATGTCTCGAATTGGAAGAAAACCTATAAATATTCCCGCTGGTGTAGAAGTTAAATTCGAAAACAGCGTTATGACTGTCAAAGGTCCAAAGGGTACTCTCACACAGAAAGTAAACCCAAATATGACAGTTGAAATCAATGATGGCATTATTGAAGTTAAGCGTCCTAACGATGACAAACAGAACCGTTCACTCCACGGCCTTACTCGTACACTCATCGCTAACATGATGGTTGGTGTTACTGAGGGTTACAAGAAAGAGCTCGAAGTAAACGGTGTTGGTTACCGTTGCCAGAAGCAGGGTAAACAGCTTGTTATGAACTTAGGTTTTTCACATAATGTTGTTTTTGAGGATAACGAGGACATCACTATTGAGGTCCCAAATCCTAACTCAATCATCGTTCACGGCGCTGATAAGCAAAAGGTTGGTCAGTTTGCTGCCGAGATCAGAGAAAAACGTCCACCAGAGCCATATAAGGGCAAGGGTATTAAGTACGTTAACGAGTATATCCGCCGCAAGGAAGGAAAAGCCGGTAAGAAGTAATTAAAGGAGTGAATTAACAATGGTAAGTAGACCAGATTCTAAAGCAGCACGTGCTCTTCGTCATAAGAGAGTTCGTGGTAAAGTAAGCGGCACAGCCGATTGTCCTCGCCTTTGTGTTTTCCGCTCCAATGCAAACATTTATGCTCAGATCATCGACGATGTTAAGGGTGTAACACTCGTATCAGCATCATCACTTGATAAGAGCATTGAAGGCGGTTCCAACAAAGAAGCAGCTAAGGCTGTCGGCAAGCTCCTCGCAGAGCGTGCTCAAGAAAAGAAAATCGTCGATGTTGTATTTGACAGAGGCGGTAACATCTATCACGGCCGTGTAAAAGAATTGGCCGAAGGCGCCCGTGAGGGCGGCCTCAATTTCTAAGGAAGGGGAGGAATAACTTTGGCTAACATTATAGATGCATCAACAATGGAGCTTACTGAGAGAGTTGTTGCTATCAACCGTGTTTCTAAGACAGTAAAGGGCGGACGTATTATGAAGTTCGCAGCTTTGGTAGTAGTAGGTGACGGTAACGGCACAGTAGGTTTCGGTATTGGTAAGGCAAGTGAAGTTCCGGATGCTATCCGCAAGGGCATCGAGGACGCTAAAAAGCACCTCATGAAGGTAGCTTTAAAGGGTACAACAATCCCACACGAAATCATCGGTGAATTTGGCGCAGGCAGAGTGCTCATGAAGCCTGCTGCACCTGGTACTGGTGTTATCGCTGGTGGCCCTGTACGTGCGGTCGTTGAGGCTGTTGGTATCAAGGACATCAGAACAAAAGCTTTACGTTCAAACAACCCATGTAACGTAGTTCGTGCTACCCTTCAGGGTCTTTCAGCACTGCGTACAGCTGAGCAGGTTGCTGCTATCCGTGGCAAATCTGTGAAAGAGATACTTTAAGGAGGTTTGAGGATATGAAAATTAAGTTAGTAAAGAGCTTGATCGGTTCTAAAAAGGACCAGGTTGCAACTGCTCATTCCCTCGGACTCAAGAAGATCGGCGACACAACTGTTCAGCCGGACAACGCTTCTACTCAGGGTAAGGTATCTAAGATTATCCACCTCGTAGTGGTTGAAGAAAACTAAGGGGGTGCGCAAATATGAAGTTGCATGAACTATCACCGGTTGAAGGCTCAAAAAAGGCAGTCAAGAGAATCGGTAGAGGACACGGTTCAGGCCAGGGTAAAACAGCTGGTAAGGGTCATAAGGGCCAGAAGGCTAGAGCTGGCAAGGGCATGCGTGTCGGTTTTGAAGGCGGCCAGATGCCTTTACAGAGACGTATTCCAAAACGTGGCTTTAACAACATTTTCGCAAAGAAGATTGTTTCAGTAAACGTTTCTACTCTCAACAAGTTCGAAGATGGTGCAGTAGTTGATATCGCTGCACTCAAAGACGCAGGCATTGTGAAGAATTCATTTGACGGCGTTAAGGTTCTTTCAAACGGTAATCTCACAAAGAAGCTTACTGTTAAGGTTACAGCTTTTTCTGAGGCTGCTAAGGCTAAGATCGAAGCTGCTGGCGGAAAGGCTGAGGTGGTTTAATTGTTTAAAACAATTAGAAACGCGTGGTCTATTCCTGACCTTAGAAAGAAGATTTTATTCACACTGTTTATCATCATCTTGTTCAGAATCGGTTCAGTTATCCCTGTTCCATTTCTTAACATGGATGCTCTTGCAAATCTTATGGGTGGTCTTCAGGACATCGAGTCAGCTGCATCACAGTCACTCGTGTCTTACCTGAACACACTCTCAGGTGGTGCGTTTGCTAACGCTACTATCTTTGCGATGGGTATCACACCATACATCAACAGTTCCATCATTATGCAGTTGCTTTGTGTAGCTATTCCAGCTCTTGAGAGACTCTCAAAAGAGGGCGAAGATGGCAGAAAGAAGATTGCTACTATTACTCGTTACGTAACAGTAGGCCTCGGTCTTATCCAGGGTACAGCTTACTTCTTCTACCTCAAGAACTCAACAGATTCAAACGGTACAGCTATCACAACATATAACGAAGGCTTCGCAATGGTATTTGCAGCTATCGTTATTATCCTGTGCTTTACAGCAGGTACTGCTCTTATGATGTGGCTGGGTGAGCAGATTAACAAAAACGGTATCGGTAACGGTATCTCAATGCTCCTCTTTGCAGGTATCATTGCTAGACTTCCATACACAGTGAACATTCTTTCACAGTACTGGAAGATGGGTGCAGAAGGTGCTACAAAGTTCTATGTACTTGTACCTCTTTGGGTAGTACTGTTCCTTGCAGTTATCTGGGTCATCACATTTATGCAGGATGCAGAGAGAAGAATCCCTGTACAGTATGCTAAGAGAGTTGTCGGCAGAAAGATGTACGGCGGCCAGTCTACACACCTTCCAATCAAGGTTGCGTTGGGCGGCGTTATGCCAATCATCTTTGCTTCATCTATCCTCTCTATTCCTAGCACAATCAATATGTTCGTAACACCAAAGGCTGGCTCTTTCTGGGAGTCATTCCTCAACGCTTTCTCAACAGAAGGTTGGTTGTATTCAGTAGTTTACTTCGTATTGATTCTGATGTTTGCATACTTCTACACAACTATTCAGTATAATCCAATTGAGATGGCTAACAATCTCAAGCAGAACAACGGTACAGTTCCTGGTATTCGTCCAGGCAGACCTACTGCAGACTTTATTGCAAAGATTCTGTCAAGAATCACTCTTATCGGTGCGTTGTTCCTCGCATTGATCGCTCTGCTTCCTATTGCATACTCAGGTATCACAGGTCTTGCAGGTCTTTCAATGGGTGGTACATCTGTAATCATTATCGTTGGTGTTGCTCTTGATACTGCTAAGCAGCTCGAGTCACAGATGATGATGCGTCACTACAAGGGCTTCCTTGACTAATAAGTGATAAGGAGTAAGGATTATGAATCTTATACTTTTAGGCGCTCCTGGTGCTGGCAAAGGCACACAAGCTGCTGTCATCAGTGAACGTTTGAATATTCCCCAGATTTCGACTGGTAATATTATCAGAGAAGCGCTGAGAAGCGGTACAGAAATGGGTCTTAAAGCAAAGTCTTTTATGGACGCAGGCAAGCTTGTTCCTGATGAAGTTGTTATCGGCATCATCAAGGACAGATTGGCTGAAGCTGACTGCAAGGATGGTTTCATCCTTGACGGTTTTCCAAGAACCATTCCACAGGCCGAGGCTCTGGACGAAATGGGTGTAGTTATTGACAAAGTTATTGATATCGAAGTATCTGACGAAGTTATCTGCACCAGACTGTCCGGACGCCGCGTATGTGAGAAATGCGGAAGACCATACCACATCGTTGACTTAAAGCCACGTGTGGAAGGTATCTGCGATGATTGCACAGGCGCCCTTATTCAGCGTAAGGATGACCAGATTGATACTGTCAAAGCTCGTCTTGAAATTTACCATAACGAGACAGAACCACTCAAAGACTATTATGAAGCTCAGGGCAAGCTCTCTGTAGTATATGGTCAGGGTAAGGTTGATGAAACCACTGCTCTCACAATGGCTGCTTTAGAGGCGTAAATATGATAGTTATCAAGACTGCACGTGAAATTAGACAGATGCAGGATGCGTGCAAGTTATCTGCCAGAGCATTACGCTTAGCAGGAGAGGCTGTACAGCCCGGTGTGTCAACATACGAAATTGACACTCTAGTCCGTAAATACATCGAGGAACAGGGGGCAACCCCTTCGTTCCTCGGTTATGGCGGTTTCCCTGCTTCAGCGTGTATTTCTGTCAATAATGTGGTTATCCATGGTATACCGAGCAAAAAGACTATTCTTAAAGAAGGCGACATCGTCAGCGTTGATGTTGGTGCCTATCTCAATGGCTATCACGGCGATAATGCATACACCTTTGCGTGTGGCGATATCTCAAAGGAAGCAAAAGCACTCCTCGATGCCACAAAAGAAAGTCTTTATGAGGGGATTAAACAAGCAGTCGCAGGTAATCGCATTGGCGATATCTCCGCTGCTGTGCAAGGATATACCGAAGCTCGCAGTTACTCGGTGGTACGAGATTATGTCGGCCACGGCGTAGGTGCGAAACTGCACGAAGAACCAAGCGTACCAAATTTCGGCACACCTCACAGGGGTGCAAGACTGATCCCCGGTATGACACTGGCGATTGAACCTATGATAAATATGGGCTCACATAAAGTTAGAGTGCTCGACGACGAATGGACAGTAGTGACCGTTGACGGCTCACTCTCTGCACATTTTGAGCATACCATAGCTGTCACAAACGACGGTCCGATTATTCTGACCCTGCCTGATTAAGAGGTGGATATGGATATTATAAAAGGTTCTATTGTCAGAGCGAAAGCTGGTCGTGACAAAGGAGGCTACTTTGTAGTCACCGATATTTTAGAAAACGGGAAAGCTCTTATCTGTGACGGAAAACGTCGCAAACTAGAGCACCCAAAGTGCAAAAATATCATTCATCTTGAGCCGACCAAAACAGTCGCTCAGGATTTCACAACTAACCGTCAAATTAAAACATGTTTGAAAAGTTTTATGGAGGAAAAGAATGTCTAAACAAGACGTTATCGAAATCGAAGGTACAGTTACAGAAGCACTGCCAAATGCACAGTTCAACGTTGAGCTTCCTAACGGTCACAAAATACTCGCTGTTATTTCAGGCAAACTCAGAATGAACTTCATTCGTATTTTGCCGGGCGACAAAGTTACTGTTGAGATGTCTCCGTATGATCTTACAAGAGGCAGAATCACATGGAGATCTAAATAATCTCAAAAATATATTTACAATTAAGGGAAAGGAATGATTAAATAATGAAAGTCAGACCTTCAGTAAAGAAAATTTGTGAAAAGTGCAAGGTTATCAAGAGAAAAGGTAAGATTATGGTAATCTGCGAGAACCCTAAGCACAAACAGCGTCAGGGCTAATTTTACAAAACTATTTACATTCAGGATTATCCTGAGTCATTATGATTTAAAATTTAAATGGAGGTGCAATTAAATGGCTCGTATAGCAGGTGTAGACTTACCAAGAGATAAAAGAGTTGAGATCGGTCTCACATATATCTACGGTATTGGTAGAAAAACTGCAACAGACATTATTGCTGCAACTGGTGTAAATCCTGACACTCGTGTCAGAGATCTCACACAAGAAGATGTTTCTAAATTAAGAGAATATATTGACCATAACTGTCGTGTTGAGGGTGACCTCAGAAGAGACGTAGCTTTTGATATCAAAAGACTTATCGAAATCGGCAGCTATCGTGGCGTTCGTCACAGAAAGAACCTGCCTGTAAGAGGTCAGCGTTCTAAGACAAACGCTCGTACCCGTAAAGGCCCACGTAAAACTATGGCCAACAAGAAAAAGTAAGGGAGGGCTAAATTATGGCAGTTAAAACAGGTAAGAAGGCTGTTCGTCGTCGCCGTGAGAGAAAAAATATCGAAAAAGGCAGCGCACATATTCAGTCAACTTTTAACAACACAATCGTTACTATTTCTGATACACAGGGTAATGCAATTTCTTGGGCAAGTGCAGGCGAGCTCGGCTTCAGAGGCTCAAGAAAGTCAACTCCATTCGCTGCTCAGTCAGCAGCAGAAACTGCAGCTAAGGCTGCTATGGAGCACGGCCTCAAATCAGTAGAAGTTTTCGTTAAGGGTCCTGGTCAGGGCCGTGAGGCAGCTATCAGAGCATTACAGACAGCAGGTCTTGAAGTAACAATGATCAAAGACGTTACTCCAATTCCTCACAACGGATGTCGTCCTCCAAAGAGAAGACGTGTCTAAAGAAATAGGGAGGTAAAAATCTATGGCTAGATATACAGGAGCTGTATGCAGACAGTGCCGCAGAGAGGGCAAAAAGCTCTTCTTAAAAGGCGAGAGATGCTATTCAGACAAGTGTGCAATCGCACGTAGAGCTTACGCACCTGGTCAGCACGGTCAG
>JAZQFT010000013.1:0-51251 GCA_045539655.1 Ruminococcus sp.
GCTCCTACGCTAAACACACTAACAGAGATCAAAAATACGCACACTAAAACAGCGCTAACTATTCTTTTCATATAATCATCTCCTTTGAAACGTAAAACAAACGCTACAATGTTTATGTACTTTGTCTAATTTAATTTTACTTAATACTATAAAATATGTCAATCGTTATAATAAACACTAAATTTGTTCAGCTTTTGTATATATTACACAACGGCAGTATATAAAAGCTCGAAAAAGCAAAAAAGCTCAACACACAAAAGGGTGCGTTGAGCATATATGCGTATATTTACAATATCGAGTGTGTTTTTGTTACCAATTTCCTATCCAGCCTGACATCAGATAAAACGTGCACAAAGACACGCATATGCTAAGAACTGCACAGACCGAATTCAAAAGTATATATCTGCGGCTTTCTTTAATATCAGCACAAGCGACGTTTGCAAAGGTGAAGACAAACGCAACGATATTTGAGCACAAACATAAAGGCGCCAAATAAAGCACAGTGATGACCCAACAGTCGTCCCAGCTGTCCCATCTAAAGAGGTTGCTCAAAAGTGTGAGCAAAGAAAACGCCCACATAATACCTGAAACGACGAAATTTATTCTCGTAGAAATCTTCATATGATCCTCCGTTTAAAGCTCAAAATTCAATCGGAATATTGCGCTCTCGGGCTCAGCGGTGACTTTTACAAACTCGTTTTTTACAGGGTGGTTGAAATTTATCTCAAAGCTGAACAGTGCGATTGTGTCGTTTGCAACAGTCGAACCGTATTTTCTGTCTCCAACGAGCGGGTGCTTGCGTGACGCAAACTGTACACGTATCTGGTGGGTTCTGCCTGTTTTCAGCTGTATCTCGACCATTGTCACGAGTGCATCTTTGTATGTTGCACTGCCGTGCGACACGTAGCTCAGCTTTGCCTCTTTGACACCTTTTCGCTCTTTTTTCACGACATAGGTTTTGTTTTTTTGCTTATCGTGATAGAGCAAGTCGGTCAGCTCACCACTGTTGTTCTCAAGCTGACCACACACCACTGCATAGTACACCTTGTGGAAATCGCCATTTTGCACAAGTGTGCTCATCTTATTTGCAGCGTCCTTTGTCTTTGCAAAGAACATCACACCGCCGGTGGTTTTGTCGAGTCGGTGTATGACGTACACCTGTGTACTCTCACCCTTGGTTTTGAGATATTCTTTGATATCATCACACAGCGAGCGTGTGTGTTCGTTACCTTGAGACAGTGCACCGTACGGCTTTACTACACCTATGAGGTGCTCGTCTTCAAAAAGTATTTTCAAATCACTCATAATTTCACTCAAAAAACTCCTGTGCAAAACGCACAGCTTCCATCGCATCTTTTGCGTAGTAGTCGGCACCTATCATTGTGGCATACTCTTTTGTGAGCACCGCACCGCCGACCATCACCTTGCACAAAGGAGCTTTTTCTTTCAGCAGTTTTATAGTGTCTTCCATAGCTACAACGGTGGTTGTCATCAGCGCAGATAATCCGACAAGCTTCACGTCATTTTTGAGCACCGCATCGAGCACTTCATCAGGCTTCACATCACGACCCAAGTCAATGACTTCGAACGAGTAGTTTTGCAAAAGCACCTTGACGATGTTTTTGCCGATATCGTGGATATCGCCCTCGACGGTTGCGAGCACTATTTTCTCGCTATTTTTGTTGTCGCTTTCTACTATCGCTGTTTTCACTGCAGAAAAAGCCATTTTCGCCGCTTCGGCACTCATCAGAAGTTGAGGCAAAAACACGGTGTTTTTCTCAAAGCCCTCGCCCACCTTGTTCAGTGCGGGAATGATTTTTTCGTTGATTACATCAAGCGGGTCGTCAGTTTCTATGAGCTTTTGGGCTATATCATACGCTTTTTGTGAAAAACCTTTTTCGATAGCGAATGAAAGCGTCATTTCGCCCCCATCTTCAGCCTTTTTCACACTCAGCTCCTGACCACCTGCAAAAGCGATGTATGACTCAAAATTATCGTCCAGACCTTTGAGCGCACAGTAGCTGTGGTACGCTTTCATCATCTCGTTTGACAGCGGATTCATGATAGCACTCGAAAGTCCGTTTTCAAAACACAGTGTCAAAAACGCAGAGTTTAACATCTCTCTATTTGGCAGACCGAAGGAGATATTCGACACGCCGAGAATGGTATTAACTTTGAGCTCTTGAGTGAGCTTTCGCACTGACTCGATAGTAGTTTTTGCGCTGTTTTGGTCAGAGCTCACCGCCATAGCGAGCGAATCGACCACGATATCCTTCTTGTCGATGCCGTATTTTTTCGCTTCTTCTATTATCTTTTTTGCAATCTCAACACGCTCGTGCGATGTAGACGGAATACCGTTTTCGTCAAGGGTGAGTGCAACGACAACACCGCCGTATTTTTTCACAAGCGGAAACACAGCGTCCATCGAGCTCTTTTTTCCGTTGACGGAGTTTATCATCGGCTTGCCGTTGTAGACACGCATAGCTTTTTCAAGCGCAACGGGGTCTGATGAATCAAGCTGCAGCGGCAAATCAGACACACTCTGCACTTCTTTGACTACATCTGTGAGCATCTTCACTTCATCAATTTCAGGCAGACCGACGTTGATATCCAGCACCTTAGCGCCCTTGTCCTGCTGAACAACCGCTTCATTTAATATGTAAGAAAGCTCGTTGTTACGCAGTGCTTCTTTGAGCTTTTTCTTGCCTGTCGGGTTGATACGTTCACCAACGATAACAGGAGTGTCAGAAAAGCTCACAGCGTGAGTATATGATGACACAACAGTGTCACATTTCGGTTCTATCAAAACGGGCTCTATGCCCTTGGTTTTTTCAACAGTAGCTCTGATGTACTCAGCAGTTGTGCCACAACATCCGCCCAAGCCGTGCACTCCCATCAGCGCAAGCTCTTTCATAACAGATGCAAACTCATCTGCATCAACATCATACACGGTTTTACCGTCAACGCTTTTCGGCATACCTGCGTTTGGGCTGACGATAACAGGCACTGAACAATGTTTTACATATTCCTGTGCGATGGACTTCATCTGGTGTGGGCCTAAACCGCAGTTTATTCCGATAGCATCAGCTTTGAGTCCTTCGAGCATAGCGATGACAGAAAGCGGGTCAGCACCTGTCATCAGCTTTTTCTTTTCATCAAAAGCAACGGTCACAAATGTGGGGAGCTCACAGCTCTCTTTTGCTGCTATCAAAGCAGCTTTAGCTTCCAAGGTATCGCTCATTGTTTCGATGATAATAAGGTCGGCACCTGCACTCGCTCCTATAGAAATAGTCTTTGAAAAAGCAGATACAGCATCTTCAAACTCGAGCTCACCCAGCGGTTTGAGCAGCTTTCCGCTCGGACCGATGCTAAGGCCGATATACACATCTTCGCCTTTTGCTTTATGACATTCATCTATTGCTTTTTTTGCGTTTTCTACTGCACTTACTACGAGCTCTTTGAGCGAGTACTCATCGCTTTCGAGCTTGAGCTCATTTGCGCCGAAAGTGTTGGTGGTGATCACCTGTGCACCTGCATTTATATATGCCTTGTGAAGCTCTACTATCTTTTTGGGCTCTTTTATGTTCCAGCTCTCGGGCGACTCACCTGATAAAAGTCCCATCTTTATCAGCGACGAGCCCAGTCCTCCGTCGATATATACAATTTCGTTTTTGATTTTTTGAGCAATATTCATAGCTTTTACTCCCTGTACGGACAGTCTGTGCTGTCACAATTTTCGCACGATGACGACTTCTCGCACTTTTCGTTTTTAGGTCGAACACCAACAATAGCAGACACCGATTTTTTCGGTATCATCATATGGTTGTCGGTGAGCGTGACTCCTGTTTTTCTGCACGCATCACAAGCAGAAAGCACATCACTTTGCACAAGTATGCTCAGATCCGAGTATCCCGGAGAAAAACGAGGCCTGAGCTGTACGTCATAGTCATTTTTGAGCTTTTCGCTCAGCATATCGCAAAAGCACTCCACAGCTGACGAACCGATAGCATCAAGTATCACAGCACGGCTGAGTTGTAGCTTTGCGTACTTCCCGATGAGTCGATCAACTGCGACATTGGTAGTCGCAACAAAAACAAATGCACCTTCACAGCCAGACAGGTTTTTTGAAAGTTTCTCACTTTTGAGCACCATTTGTTCATCAAAACACACAGTGTCACCCTCAACTTTGATGTCAAAATATCGGTAACAAGCCTTGTACGAAACAGCACCAACAAATTCTTCTAAACACGAAGAAAGCATCGCCTTTGCATCGTCATCCACTTCGCCTCTGACTCTGAGAAAACGCAGTGCAAGCGACATATCTATATTCACTTTGTCCTTATCTAAAAAATAAGTCTTTACCGTTTTATCCATACTCTCACCCAAAGTGATTATATGCAAAATCACTTGAAAATTTCGCTCAAATTATCCTTGATTTTCTGTGCAACGTGCGGTTTGTTCATCGAGTACACGTGCACAGCGTTGATACCATTTGCAAACAGGTCGATTATCTGTTCAGTTGCATATGCTACCCCTGCCTGTTCCATCGCCTTAGGGTCATTAGAAAATCTCTCTACGATCCTTTTGAATCTGTCAGGAAGCACTGCACCTGATAGCTTACAGCTACGCTCTATCTGCCTGCCGTTGGTCACCGGCATAATACCCGGTATAACAGGCACAGTTATACCTGCGTTTCTTATTCTCAGCAGATATTTGTAGAAAAGGTCGTTATCAAAGAACATCTGTGTGGTCAGAAAATCACATCCGCACTCGACCTTGTGTTTGAGATGGGCGATATCCTCTTTTTCCGAGATGGACTCGACGTGCTTTTCAGGATAGCACGCACCACCAACGCAGAAATCTCCGTTTTCTTTGATAAAAGTCACGAGCTCGCTTGCGTATTTAAAATCCCACTCTTCGGGCTGTGTGCCCTGTGGGATATCACCACGAAGCGCCAGGATGTTTTCAACACCGTTTGCTTTGAACTCGTTGAGTTTTTCCAAGATGCTCTCTTTTGTAGAACAAACACAAGTCAGATGTGCAAGCGGAGTGACCCCAGTGTCCAGTATGCTCTTTGCTATTTCGGTGGTGTACTTCGCTGTGGTACCGCCTGCACCGTATGTAACACTCATAAAGTCAGGCTTGAGCTTTGCAATCTCAAGTGCTGCAGTGCTCACCACCTCAAATTTGTCCTGAGTTTTCGGCGGAAAAACCTCGAACGAAAGCGACGGCTTTTCTCTATTTATGATATCCTTAACTTTCACAAAATCACCCGATTTCAAGTTTATTTCACTTTAATATATTATTATAGCAAATTTTGTGATATTTTACAATATAAAAGTAAAGAGCCACCCGAGTTTTCGAGTGGCTCAAAAAATATACTGATTTTTAGAACAGGCCTGAAATAACGCCGTTTTCATCAACGTCGATTTTTTCAGCAGCAGGAACCTTCGGAAGGCCCGGCATAGTCATGATGTCGCCTGTGAGCACAACAACAAAACCTGCACCGGCACTTACTTTCACGTTCTTTACTTCGATGTCGAAGTTATCAGGAGCACCGAGCTTTGTCGGGTCATCAGAGAAGCTGTACTGTGTCTTTGCGATACAAACAGGGATCTTATCAAAACCGTTCTTAGTGAGATCTGCGATCTGCTTTTTAGCCTGTTTTGAGAAGAGCACGTTGTTACCTCTGTAAACCTTGCGTACAACAGCTTCGATTTTGTCTTCGATGGTACCGTCGAGCTCATAGGAGAATGTGAAGTTAGAGCTGTCTTCTTCGTTACAAAGTCTGATAACTTCTTTTGCGAGCTCTATACCGCCCTGACCGCCTTCTGCCCATACATTTGACAGAACAACGTTTACGCCGAGCTTTTTGCACTCATCAATGATGAGCTCAACTTCGGCGTCAGTGTCAGTTGGGAAACGATTCACCGCAACTACTGATGGAAGCTTGTACACGTCTTTGATGTTTGAAACGTGACGAAGAAGGTTAGGAACACCCTTTTTGAGTGCTTCAAGATTCTCAGCATTGAGCTCTGTCTTTGGAACACCGCCGTGCATTTTGAGAGCACGGATAGTTGCAACGATAACAACAGCAGATGGGTTCAGGGAAGCATATCTGCACTTGATGTCAAGGAACTTCTCAGCGCCTAAGTCAGCACCGAAACCAGCCTCTGTGATAGCATAGTCAGAAAGCTTCATTGCCATCTTTGTAGCGATGACAGAGTTGCATCCGTGTGCAATATTAGCAAAAGGACCGCCGTGCACAAGTGCAGGTGTTTTCTCAAGTGTCTGCACAAGGTTAGGCTTGAGCGCATCTTTCAAAAGTGCTGTCATTGCACCTGTAGCTTTCAAATCACCTGCTGTGACAGGCTTTTCGTCATATGTGTAGCCCACGATGATTCGTGAGAGTCTTACTTTCAGATCTTCGATAGAGTTAGCAAGACACAGCACTGCCATAATCTCAGAAGCGACAGTGATGTCATAGCCATCTTCTCTAGGAACACCGTTGACTCTGCCACCCAAACCGTCGGTCACAAATCTGAGCTGTCTGTCGTTCATATCGACACAGCGTTTCCATGTGATACGGCGTGGGTCGATGTTCAAAGCATTTCCCTGATAGATGTGGTTGTCGAGCATAGCAGCAAGAAGATTGTTCGCAGCACCGATAGCGTGGAAGTCGCCTGTGAAGTGAAGGTTGATATCCTCCATCGGAACTACCTGAGCGTATCCGCCGCCTGCGGCACCACCCTTGATGCCAAAAACAGGACCTAAGGAAGGTTCACGCAAAGCAACACAAACGTTCTCACCCAGAGCGTTGAGTCCGTCAGCAAGACCGATAGTAGTTGTTGTCTTTCCCTCACCCGCAGGAGTAGGAGTGATAGCAGTAACCAAAATCAACTTGCCGTCCTTTTTATCGCTCTCATTGAGCAGCGAAAGATCTATCTTTGCTTTATGTCTGCCGTAGTATTCGATGTACTTTTCATCGATATGCGCCTTTTTTGCAATTTCGCTGATGTGTGCCATCTCAACTGACTGAGCAATCTCGATGTCAGATTTCACAATATGTTGTGCCATAGTAGCCCTCCTAATACATAATGTATAAATTATACCCTACTATAAGGTACTCGTCAAGGATATTTTTATTTCTGTTTTAGAATTATAAATTCGTGTTTTTCACGCTTTTTTCTACAAAACTGAAAATACTCAAAAATATTTTTTATTATTTCTTATATGGAAATTTAAATCTATATATATACATTAGAATAGGTGTGATTATACATTATATAGTAAAAGTGGGTATTGGGGTATGAAACTGCTTGAAGAAAAAATCCGTCGAGACGGCAAGGTTTTTGAAGGAAACATTTTGAAAGTTGACAGCTTTGTCAACCACCAGATTGACGTCAAATTTATGAACGAAATCGGCAAAGAATTCAAACGTCTTTTTGCGGACAAAGAAATCACAAAAATTCTCACTATCGAAGCATCAGGCATCGGCATTGCGTGTATCGTTGCGCAGTACTTTGATGTACCTGTTGTCTTTGCTAAAAAAACCAAGAGCGTGAACATCGCCGGCGATGTCTACACATCAAAGGTTGAGTCGTTCACCCACAAGCGAGTTTATGATATCATCGTGTCAAAAGAATTTTTGCACAAAGACGATAAAGTTCTCATCATCGACGACTTCCTTGCAAAGGGCTCTGCGCTTTGCGGTCTTATCAAGCTCATCACAGATGCCCAGGCTGAGGTTGTTGGTGCGGGTATCGTCATCGAAAAAGCGTATCAGGAGGGTGGCGCTCTGATCCGTGATATGGGCGTTCGTGTTGAGTCGCTCGCTCGAATCAAAAGTATGTCAAAAGACGGTTCTATCGAATTTGTCGATTGATTTTTATAAATTCAGAATATCAAAATGAGGGATTACAATGAGAAAATTCAAAAAAGTTTTGAGTCTTATCATGACACTTATCATCATGATGAGCACAGTTTTATGTCTTGATTTCAGCGCTTTTGCTACTTCAGCACAAAGCCCTGCTGTAATCGAGCCCACGACAGAAACAGAAAATGTCATACAAGAGCCTACAGTCGAGCCTACTATCGAAACAGTAGAAGGCACACAGCCTCTCCCTACTGATGAGCCGACCGAAGCTCCTATCCTCACACCGACACAGACTCCTACTCAAACCACCGCTACAACCGACAAGATTGGCAAGGTCGGCAAGCTCTACAAGGATTCTAAGTCCACAAACCAGATCAAGTTCTACTGGAATCCTGTCAAGGGTGCACAGGGCTACCGCATCTACAGCAAAAACAACGACAAAGATTCTACATACAAGCTTCTCACTACCACAACAGGTACAAAGATCACTATCAAAAACCTTCCTCACACTACACCTTTCCAGTTCAAGGTTGCGGCATATATTACTGATCATGGTGTGATTTATGAGGGCGAAGCACAAGTCGGCAAAACAGCTACTCAGCCTGCCGCTGTTGCTAAGCCTAAGCTCAACCAGAGTGCGTCAAACTCCATCAAGTTCACATGGAAAAAGAACTCTAAAGCTGACGGTTACAAAATCTATCGTCAGGACTCTTCCACAAAGGGCAAACTCGTGCTCTACAAAACTATCAAAAAGAATTCCACTGTCAGCTTCACTGATAAAAAAGTAAAAGCTGGTCGTGCATATAACTATCAGGTGCGTGCATACCGTGAGATGTACAAAGGAAAGACATACATGGGCACAGGTACAACACTTCGCACTGTTGCAGGTCTTTGCTCACCAAAGCTCGTCAAATGCACAACACAGCTCAGACGTGTTACTATCGACTGGAAAGCTAACGCTCAGGCTGACGGATATCACATCTACTACACAAACAAAAAGGGCGGTACATTCAAGCTCTTAAAAACAACAAAGTCAACATACCTCAACACTGACAGACTCAAAGCCGGCTACACATACTACTTCAGAATCATGCCGTACAAATACGTTGGCGCAAAGAAGACAAAAGTCACAGGCACATATCTGCCACTGAACAAAAAGGTCACAAGCACTGCATACGGCAAGAATCCCGGCAAAACTTATATTGAAATCAGCATCACACAGCAGCATATGTGGTTCTATGTAAACGGCAAGCTCTATGTTTCCACAGACGTTGTTACAGGTAACGTCGGCTACTATGCAACACCAAAGGGATATCACAAGATCTGGCAACGCAGCTCACCTGCGACCCTCTCAGGCCCTACATGGTCAAGCTTTGTCAACTACTGGATGGCGTTCACCTACAGCGGATGCGGTATCCACGACGCATCGTGGCGAAGTGCTTCTGAATACGGTGGCACCACATATATGGGCAACGGCTCACACGGCTGTGTCAACACCCCATACAACGCTGTCAAGAAAATCTATTCAAAAGCAAAGATGGGCACTCCTGTCATCATCTACTAATCAAATTTCAAAAGCTTATTTACGCACTCTGAATTATTTTTCAGGGTGCGTTTTTTCTTATAAAAAACGGATATTTTTCTGCATTTGGGCAAAAATAATCTAAACTTAGTCATTATGTCATAAAATCACTTGTTAAATGTGTGTTAATTCTCTAACATACATCTTGACAATTTTTGCATTTTCTAGGATAATTTAAGTGTAAAGTTTCATGTATATCATGGGATAATTTGGAAATATCAAGGAGGAATTCACCTATGTCAACCAAAGCATTTTTTACACATGACGAGATTGGTAAGGATAAAGTAGGTTTTGCAAAAACACGTTCTATTATCGAAGCACCATTCTACGGCAACAACGTAACTATGGTTACTTCACTCGCACAGGCGTATGAACTCGCTAAAAACTCACCTGGTACTATCGTTACAGATATGCCTGTTTATAAGGGAGAAGAGTTCGGTCTTCCAGCCGACGCTAAAGTTCTTCTTTTCAACGACGGCTCTATCACAGGTCGTTACGCTGCAGCCAGAAGAATCGCCGGCGAACCTGGCGTCGACACAGAAGGTCTCGACAAGATTTGTATGGACGCTATCTACGATACAAGATGGAAGAAGATGTACCACGCTGTTGTGTACATTGGTCTTGACCCAGAGTTCATGGTACGTGCTCACCTTCTCATTCCAGAGGGCGAAGAAAACATCATGTACTCATGGATGCTCAACTTCCAGTATCAGTCAGAGTTCTACAACAAGATGTACAAAGAGTCCAAGCTCTATGAAGGCGAGCCTGACATCTACATCTTCTCAGACCCACAGTGGAAGGGTACTGACAGAACTGACCTTTGCGACGGCAAATGTCTTTCATACTTCAACACAGGCACAAACTGCGCTTGCATCTTAGGTATGAGATACTTCGGCGAGCACAAGAAGGGCACACTCACTATCGCATGGGCTGTTGCTAACCGTAACGGCTACGCTTCTTGCCACGGCGGTCAGAAAGAGTACACTCTCGCAGACGGCTCAAAGTACGTTGCATCAGTGTTCGGTCTTTCAGGCTCAGGTAAGTCAACTATCACACACGCTAAGCACGGCGGCAAGTACGGCGTTACTGTACTTCACGACGATGCTTTCATCATCAACACTGACACATGTTCTTCAGTAGCATTAGAGCCAACATACTTTGACAAGACAGCTGACTATCCTACAGGCTGTCCTGACAACAAGTTCCTGCTCACAGCTCAGAACTGTTCTGCTACACTTGACAACGAGGGCAAAATAACTCTCGTTACAGAAGATATCCGTAACGGTAACGGCCGTGCTATCAAGAGTAAGCTCTGGTCACCAAACCGTGTTGACAAGATCGAATCTCCTGTCAACGCTATCTTCTGGATCATGAAAGACCCAACCATCCCACCTGTTGTAAAGCTCAAGGGTGCTTCCCTTGCTTCAGCTATGGGTGCTACTCTTGCTACAAAGCGTAGCTCTGCTGAGCGTCTTGCTCCTGGCGTTGACCCTAACGCACTCGTTGTTGAGCCATACGCTAACCCATTCAGAACTTACCCACTCGTGAACGACTACGAGAAGTTCAAGAAGCTCGTTGCTGAAAAAGACGTTGACTGCTACATCATCAACACAGGCGACTTCATGGGCAAAAAGGTTCAGCCTAAGGACACACTCGGCGTTATCGAAGCTATCGTTGAGGGCACAGCTCAGTTCAAGCAGTGGGGTCCTTTCGAAGACATCGAGATCTTCGAGTGGGAAGGCTTTGTACCTGACCTTAACGACGCTGAATATGTCAAGGAGCTCAAGGCTAGAATGACAGATAGACTCAACTTCATCCAGTCAAGAGACACAGCTAAGGGCGGTTTCGACAAGCTCCCTGAGGACGCTCTCGCAGCTATCCAGAAGGTAGTGGATGAAATCTAATCTAAGCGTCCGAGCACCGAAGCCTTCCAGTTTTCAATGCGACGAGTGCCATACGAAATAAAATCAAGAAGAGAATTTATTTCTTGATTTTCGTAATGGCAGAGGAGCAGTAGAAAATCGGAAGAGATGCGTAGGTGAACGAGGCGTGATATCGTCCTCATCGGCTCTGCTCGATACAAATAGCCGTATCTATTTGTGTACTCGCTTTGCCGTTCGTCCTCTCCCCCTAAATCAAAGATTTTGGGGACCCCGTGTGCGTCCGAGGCTCGTAGCCCTCGAACTATCAAATCATAAATACTAACGGCGTACCGTATTTACGGTGCGCCGTTTTTGTTATGCTCGTTATCAAAAGTAAAAGCCCCGACGCTTTGTGCATCGAGGCTTTCATATTCACTTGTTCACTTTGTGCAAAGTTGCTTTATCCTTCTACAGGAATATCAGCAGGGGCATCAATCTCAGCGAGCTTGCGCTGGATACATGTTGCGTCAATTATTGTAAGATCTCCGTCACGATTGAAGTCAGAAATTATTTCTTTATAAATATATTTTTCAATATCTGCTAAATATCTTTGGATAAACGTAGCATCCAGAACGCTGATTATTCCATCATTATTGACATCGCCTATCTGATGAACACCGCTATTACCAACGAGTGCTTCAACCAAGCCCTCATAGTTTGAATATTCATCTTTTATATCATATAAATCATAAAACTTATCTTCCTTTGCATCATATATGCCATAAGTAAGCTTAAATGGTGAAGATATGAATGAAGAAACCACCACATCACCTATTACTTCTTCCATAAATTTAGGGGAAGCAAAGCTGCTATCTTCGCCTTGTATAAGCGCCCACTCCAGCTCACCGTTTTCATCCCTATGGAAATATAATTCTTTATACCCGTTAGTCTTTTCAATATTATACTGTGTCATAAAAGAAGATTTTAATACAGTTTTATCTACAGGCCCAAATATTATTTCCTCATATAAACTAATATCTCTGACAATATCATACTCTGCGATTTTTGCAACATCTTCTGCCTTAACTTCTACAATAAATGCAGAAGTGCCCGTAATTACAGTTTTGTACTCAATATTTTCAAAAAGAATAGAACAATATTCAGCATTTTTAGCATCATAAAAATCACGAAGTTCTTTTCGAGAAGCTGATAAATCAGGCCAGCTCGGCATATCTACAACAGAATAGTTTCTTTCGTTGAAACCTATAAAAATTTTTACAGGAGCCTCAGGTTCACAGTTGTTCAAAGCTTCAACAAGATCAGGTGACAGCTTACTGCTTTCGCTTGCATTAGCAACAACAGAAAAACTAAAAATTAAAACAACACATAATACGATTGATATCACTTTTTTCATAAGATCATCTCCTTAGAATAATATAAAAGTTAATCACGATGATTTATGTACTTTGTCTAATTTAATTTTACGCTATACTATAAATTATGTCAATCGTTATAATAAACACTAATTTTGTTCAGCTTTTGTATATATTACACAGCGGCAGTATATAAAAGCTCGAAAAAACATAGAAAAATAACAGAAAAAAGCACAATAATATGCATGCAACTCTTTAAATTCTAGCCATATTCTCATTCCTTTCCGCTATACTCAATAGATATTTATTATAAATAAGTAGGATAGTTATGATCTGATATATAGCTCACATAAAAATAGTTGTATTTCCAAGATTTAAACTTAAAGCTCTGTGTATGGATATCAGAATACTTAGTGTACTCTGCATAAACATCTAGTTTAGAGTTATCTATATCCAATGTCGACTCAAGCATAACGATATATCTCTGTATCTTAGTTGCATATAGCAAATCAAATTTAGAAATTAACTTTTGAGATGAGTTTTGCACCTCTATTTCAGCTAACGCTCTTTGCAAATGTGTTGCATCTACAACGGAAATTTTACCATCATTATCGACATCACCAAACATAGTATTCGACGAACAAAGCTTAAAGTGGCTATGTAAAAGCTCAAAATACACTTCTGTCACCCTATAATCTTCAACTATTTCTTCGTTATCATATACAGCCTGTGCATCGCTCAATTTTCCAGTAAATTCATTCCACAACTCTTCGCTGTAATATCCTGTGTCATTTTTCTCTTCAAAACAGAATTCTATCAGTGCTCTCAATGTGTTTTTAGAAAAGACTAAAGAGTCCAGTGTGCTCTTGAGTTTTGCATATTGATTTTCAAAATCATCAAGAGTATATTTTTCAGGTTCTATAGAATAATTATTAAGGAAATCGCTGGTTTCACCAAGAGCCACTCGACCTCTATCCAAACTATCGTTGGTTAATGTAAGCACCAAAACACCAGGTTCATATTTGTAAGGACTATTTCTGTCTGTGGAGCTCACTCCATAATCAAACACCGCTGACCAACAAAGCTCATCGAGTTTTTGATAAGCCAGTGATAAATCATTGTTATCAAGTTCCGGTGTTGCCCTATCTATGTCACTAGATCTTTGAGCAAAAGCCGTCATTGTTGCTACTGAAAACAACATCAAAGCTACCAAAACAATGCTAACTATTCTTTTCATATAATCATCTCCTTAGAATAATATAAAAGTAAATCACGATAGGTTTTTATGTACTGGATACAAAACGAATTACACTGTGATGATTTATGTACTTTGTCTAATTTAATTTTACTTAATACTATAAAATATGTCAATCGTTATAATAAACACTAAATTTGTTCAGCTTTTGTATATATTACACAGCGGCAGTATATAAAAGCTCGAAAAAACATAGAAAAATAACAGAAAAAAGCACAAAAAAAGCGTATCTGCTTTTTCACAGATACGCTTTGTGCATCGAGGCTTTCATATTCACTTGTTCACTTTGTGCAAAGTTGCTTTATGCTTCTACAGGAATATCAGCAGAAACGTCGAGCTCAGCGAGCTTGCGCTGGATAGCTGTAGCATCAAAGATATTTCTCTCGCCGTCACGGTTGAAATCAGAAACATATTTCAACTCACCACAAAGCTGGTAATACTCGCTTATATCATCATCTTCTTTAAAATCATCTAACTCTGCAAGAACACGTTGAATATATGTTGCATCAAATACAGTGAGTTTTCTGTCAAGATCAGAATCCCCAATCGGAAATCCAAGCTCCAGTGAATTTATTTGATCTTCTAGGCCTTCATAAATACTAAAGTCCTCAATATCACAAATATCAATAAATTTTTCATGCCTGACATCATATACTGCGTAGCCAACAGCGAAAGGCAAACATTCACCTTGCAAACTCACTCTATCGCCTATTACAGCATAACAGTTTCTTGGTTCAGGTCCATATACATAACCATATACCAAAGCCCAGTCTATTTGCGATTCGGGATCATTTTCATCCACATGATGATAATACGACTCATTATAAAATGAACTTCCAGATAAATAAGGATAGCCAGAGCTACGACATAAATCAACAAACTCATCAAAGTACAGCTGTTCTTTATAAAAATCGTCTTCTGTTGAACTCTTATTCTCCTGAGCTGAAACAACAAAAACGCTACTACATATGAGCATTGTGAGCGCCAAAACAATGCTAACTATTCTTTTCATAATATCATCTCCTTTGTATTATGATATGAGGATATAATTCTGATTTGCAATTATATTGTACTATAAAAGATATTTTATATCAATTGTTATTTTACATATTCTTTATTTCACCATTTTGTACAACAGTTCTAAAAAAGCTCATCTTAGAATATCTAGATTCTTTAGGAAAATTCTTTCCTCTACTCTTCGACAGGGAATATAAAAATCATTTCTGCTAAGTATCTTTGAATATAAACAGCATCCGCACCGTTAACAATTCCTTCGCCAGTTACATCGGCTGCTATTTTTTGCTCGTCAGTTAGATCAGTCATCTCTGCCACATAAAATTGTATTATAGTTGCGTCATTTGCTCCAACCGAACCGCTTAAATCTACATCACCGTATAAAATAATACGTGTATCTGTGGTATCGCTAACCTTTGTTGCTCCAGATAGTGTATCATCCAGCAGTGTTCCTTCACATTTTATATACTTTGTGCGTTCTTCACTGGTGAGCATATATGTCTTTGAAGTTGCACCAGAAATATTCTGCCAAACAACATTATCAGAAGAGCTCTGCCATTGATAAGTAACATCGTCATCAGCAACGGTTTTTCCATCAATATACGTCATATTAGCAGTTAATGTTTGCCCAACAGCATTTTTACCTTGTAATTCCATTTCAGCTTGAGTATAGTTTTTCCCGCTCCAAGCATAGCCATAAACAACCGCTTCGTTGTTGTTCGTAGTCTTTTTGACTTTTATGTTGTAAGTGGTGTTTGGGTATAAATCCTTTAAGTAAACAAGCTGTTTACCTGTGTTTGTTTTAGTTGAACTTTTTAAAAGTTCTGTGCCTTTGTAAACTTCAAGCTCTAATTCCTGTATAGTTCCTAAAATCGTGCTTCCTAAATTCGTCCCTTTTTTATTTTCTCTAGACCATGCGATGCTAACATTTACGTCTTCTATTTCAGGTAACAAAAAAGATGCTACAGATGCACTACTAGTATTAGTGATTGTCTTTACTCCGTAAGTGCTTTCTAAAATTATTTTAATGACTCTATATGCATCTACTGCTCCAGCACCCTGTTTTTGAGTAAGACCATCGATCATAAGTTCTTGAGTATCAGTTGCTATGGAACTTACTTTCCTATGACATGAAGCCATCAGTATGGCTTTTATCGTCTCTGGTTGAGATGACAGTGAAGGTTCAAGTTGTATCATCATCGATACAATTCCTGATAACGCTGGTGCAGCTGTACTAGTATCAGGTGCTGCAATCACAACATCTGGTTTATAACAAGGCACCGTAGAACCAGTAACTGGAGCATATCGGAAATCCTTCATTTCGTCAAATTTAGAAACTCCATTTGTAGAATATGCACCTACTGCGATACTATTATACGAACTAGCTGGAGAAATAACATATGGCCAGTTTATATTAGACCAATTATAGCTGTTACCTGCAGAAGCTATTAAAGCAACGTCATAGGTACTTACTATCGCATCAAACCATTTTGCCTGTGAATTATATGTATTACAAGTTGAAATACTGTAGTTTACACTGGCATTTATTAAGTCGATATCACAATTTTCTAGCGCCCACTCTATATCAGAATAACCTAGACTAGAAGTAGAGTATATATGTGCATCTTTAGCATAGCTTTGAAGGACAGAAGCTACATGAGTCGCATGATTTGTTTGTCCAGTAGGCATAACAGATGTTTGCGTAGTACTATAAAGAGTTTTATTTATTATCACCTCAATATTCGAAGGATTTGTTAAATTATTATATCCATCAACGTCAGATCTAACATAACCCGCTTCATTCATTAGTACATTTACATTACTACCTGTTAAACTATTATTAAGCTTAACAGCATCAACCTGCATTGTGTTTTGTTCGTTCTCTTGAAGCGGTTGCACACAATCGGAAGAATCATAATAATCTACACTAACAACACAATTAGAATTAGCTATGTTAAATATATCTTCTGGCAAAAGATTCATAATCACTGAATTAGTAAGCCTACTTTGAAACACTATATCGTTACTATTTATATTTAACTGATCTATAATGTTCTTATTATTTTCCGTGTATAATTTACTAATAATAGAACGCTTTGCTCTCAAATATGTAACAGTGCGTTGACGTGCTAATTTGCGCTCTTCTTCAGTAGCATCTAAGTACAATTCCATTTGATAGTTCGCTTCATCCATAACAGAGACACTATTCTTGTTAGAAGCTTCTTCGAGAGCCAACACTAAATTTTTAGCAGAAGCGCTTGTATTAACTGCCAAATCATTTTTGGTAAGCCCTGTTTCTTTGGTAACCATGCTCTCTACTTTTGACTTATCTACATCTGTAAACCAAATCCAAACCGGTATTTTTTCATTTTCAGAGGCTAAATTTATTTTTTCCCATACCATCTGGTCAATTTTATCTGACCATAAAACACCAGACGCAACAGCATCTTCAGGTGCAACTACCGCCAGTGACGGGATAGCCGAAACAAAAATAATGATCAGCACCATTAACACTGATAACATAACCTTAAACTTTTTCATAAAGATACCTCCTTTGGAAATATAAATAATATAAAAGTAAATCACGATAGGTTTTTTATGTACTGGATATAAAATGAATTACACTGTGATGATTTATGTACTTTGTCTAATTTAATTTTACTTAATACTATAAAATATGTCAATCGTTATAATAAACACTAATTTTGTTCAGCTTTTGTATATATTACACAACGGCAGTATATAAAAGCTCGAAAAAACATAGAAAAAGCACAGAAAAAAGCACAAAAAAGCGTATCTGCTTTTTCACAGATACGCTTTGCTGAACTTATACTATTTATTATGCTTTTATCCAGTTTGCATCTACCCATACGCTTTTTGTTTGGTTCCATCTGCGTTTGTACAAAACGCCATCTACGGTTCTATACTTCCATACAATAACATCAGCCATCGGTTCAACATCAGGGTCGGATACTGCGCACAGCTGTACACCGTCGTTTTCGTTGGCTGTCACTTCTTGCGCTGAAACACAAACCATCGCTGACACCATCATCAGCACTGCGAACAGCATGCATAAGCTTCTTTTCATAATTTTTTTCATCACAATTCCCCTTTTCATTTTTATATTATTTTTATATTTCGAAATATTATGTTTTATTGTGGTTCATCATATACAGGATATGGTTCGTATCCTCCAGCATCATACTCTTCTTTTGAAACATAAGCTTCAGCTCCTTCAAAACAGAATATATAGCTACCGTCCTCTTGTCTTACAAGATAAGCATTAGTCTCATCAGAAACATTTTCTCCATCTGCATATAACTCAGGATGAGTCTCTTCTGTAAGAGGATAGCTTGCCTGCCAGATGAACAAGAACGAACAAGCTATGATAGCTACCATCAACAGTGACACCAACACCGTCGGCACGATACGCTTTTTGCCAACGTTTTTTGGGAACAACAGGTTCTTTATCCTGTACATATAAAGTTGTGAACCGTCTTTTGCTACAAAGCCGGACGATACCAGCACCGAGCTACGTTTGCTCTTGTACGCAGCCTTTTTTGCACTTTCGTTGATAGCTTCAATATAGCTCAGTCGCTCTGATTCGTTGAGCTTTGCGCACACCTTGTTGTCACACTTGAGCTCAAGCATAAAGCCCATATCCGCTTTGAGCAAATACGCAACGGGGTTCCACCAAAAAATACAACAGTATATATGTATCAGTAGCTTCAACAACAAATCGTTGTTCTTCAGATGGGTGCACTCGTGCAGAAAAATCATCCTGAGCTCGTTTTCGTCATAGCTATAATCAGGCAACAAAACTATGTTTTTGAAAAGCCCCGTGACCATCGGCGTGCTGACAAAGTCAGTTTTGATGAGGGTGATTTGCTTTTCTTTTTCAAAGACCGAATTTGCGATTTCTTGTAGCAAAGAGCACTCTTCTTCTGTCGCATGGTTGTCGAGCGCTCTGAGCTTTTTGATATATGCTCTCTGCTTTGATACAAAAACCGCAATGAGAACAAGCGTCACCAACACCGACACCGCAAGAAGAACATATATGAAAAGGATCGGCATATCCTGTGTCAGTGGCGAACGATTTTCGAGCACGTCCATAACAGGCGGTAGCACACACTGATCCTGTATAACCACCTGCACCGAAGGTATCTCAATCGGCACAAATATCCTCAATAGCGACAGCACATACAAAAGCACCATAAACCAGACACCGAACGTGTCCGCAAAAAACCGTGTTCTTTTCAGAAAAAATATAGCGATAATCATCAAAGAGCTGGCTATCACCGCCATAACCAACGAATAAAACGTCAGGAGCATTACTTGCCCTCCGATTTTATCTCGCGCTTTCTTTCACTGATAATCTCAGATATACGTTCGAGCATTTCTAAATCTGCTTCGTTTTTCACAAATGATACTACAAGCGGAGGCACCTGATCTCTTGACCATACTTCCTCGCCGATGAGTGTCTTTATAATGTACTCATCCTTTGTCATAGTAGGAGCAAACTTTCGTGCGTAGTTCTTGCACACCAGCTCAACTCCATCTACTTTGATCAGCTCTTTTTTGAGCAGTGATCTGAGCATAATGTGGATATAGCTGTCTTTCCATGTTTTGTCTTCACTTCGGTTTACGATTTCAGCACTAGTGAGCGGAGCATCTGCATTCCATAGAACTTCCATAAGCTGTTTTTCACTTTTTGTCAAATTGAACATAATATTTCCTCCTGAAAACTAAAAATATTTTTGGCTGTGAATATATCAAGCCCCTTTACATCTATAGTATATATTATGCGGACAACCGTTGTCAAATAGAAATAACGGTTGATTTTTTGTGCATTTAGACATAAAAACCTTTTTATTCATTGCACTGGGTTTCTTTTTTTGTGTATATATTTCCACGAACTTTTTGTTGACAACTCCACTGTGCGAGATTATAATGTACTAGTGAAGACTCGGCTTTTGTGGAAAGCCTATCAGGGAGAGCACGTCATAGACTGAAAGCGTGCTTTGGGTGAGTAGTAAGCACGGGAACACTTCATGCGTTACACCTACAACTTTATAAAAAGCGGATGTTTTTGCATCAACACGGGTGGCACCGCGGGTTTCATAGTTTAACTCGTCCCGAGAATAGGCATACTATTCTCGGGACGTTTTGTTTTGTGCGCCGAGCACCGAAGCCCTTTTATCAGTAAAACACCTTAACAGGAGGTTATAACTTTATGTACAGAACACATTATTGTAACGACATACGTGACGAGCACGTCTCACAGCGTATAGAACTAGCCGGCTGGGTCGACGTTATCCGTGACCACGGTGGCGTTATCTTCGTTGATTTGCGTGACTACACCGGTATCACTCAGGTTGTCATTCACGACGAAAGCTTGCTCAAAAACGTCAACCGTGAGACTGTTATCTCTGTTTCTGGTATCGTTGAAAAGCGTGACGAAGAAACTGTCAACGAAAAAATCGCTACAGGTTATGTCGAGCTCGTTGCGGATACTCTCACAGTACTCGGAAAAAGCACTAATATGCTTCCTTTCGAGGTGTCTAACTCCAGAGCATCAAAAGACGAAATCAGACTCAAATATCGCTATCTTGACTTGCGTAATCCTAAGAACCACAACAACCTCGTTATGCGTTCGAAAATTATCCGTCATTTGCGTAACCTTATGGAAGACAAAAACTTCCTTGATATGCAAACTCCTATCCTCACAGCTTCTTCTCCTGAGGGTGCACGTGACTTCCTTGTTCCATCTCGTAAGCATCCGGGCAAGTTCTACGCTCTGCCACAGGCTCCTCAGCAGTTCAAACAGCTGCTCATGGTATCGGGCTTTGACCGCTACTTCCAGGTAGCTCCGTGTTTTAGAGATGAAGACGCTCGTGCTGACCGCTCGCCAGGTGAGTTCTATCAGCTCGACTTTGAGATGGCTTTTGCAACACAGGAAGAAGTGCTCGAAATATGCGAAGACGTTATTTACGATACATTCAAGACTTTCTCCGACAAAAAGATAACTCAAAAGCCTTTCAGACGCATCACATACGCTGATGCTATGATGACATATGGTTCTGACAAACCAGACCTGAGAAACCCACTCGTTATCTGTGACCTCACAGATTTCTTCTCAAACGTCGCCTTCCCTGCATTCAAGGGCAAGCCGGTTCGTGGTATCGTTGCTAACTGTCAGGGTAAGTCCAAGAAGTTCTTCGAAGACTCCTTGAAATACGCTACAAGTATGGAAGTGGGACTCGGCGGTCTTGGCTACATCACACTCAAAGAAGGTGTGTTCGCAGGTCCTATCGCTAAGTTCTTGAGTGAAGAGCAAAAAGCTGAAATCACAGAGCTTTCAGGAGTCAAAGAGGGCGAAACACTCTTCTTCATCTGTGACGACAAAAAGTCTGACACAGAGAAAAAAGCCGGCATGATTCGCACATGGCTCGCTGCTCCTACTCAGCTCGACCTCATCAAAGACGATGCGTTTGAGTTCTGCTTCGTTGTTGACTTCCCTATGTTTGAAGAAGACGAAGAAACAGGCGAAACCATCTTCACCCACAACCCGTTCTCTATGCCACAGGGTGGTATGGATTCACTTTTAAACAAGCATCCCGAAGAAGTGCTCGCTTATCAGTACGACCTCGTATGTAACGGTATCGAGCTCGCATCAGGTGCGGTACGTAACCACGACATCGATATCATGAAAAAAGCTTTCGAAATCGCTGGCTACGAAGAATCAGAGCTCAAAAAACGTTTCAACGCACTTTACACAGCGTTCCAGTACGGTGCTCCACCACACGCCGGTATGGCTCCCGGTATCGACCGTATGGTTATGCTCCTGACCGATGAAGAAAAAATCCTAGACGTCATTGCATTCCCACTCAACGGTAACGCTCAGGATCTGCTCCTTGGCGCACCATCTGAAGTATCCGACCAACAGCTTGAGGACGTTCACCTATTAGGTAGCGGTAGCGCTCTCGCTCATCGTGGTGGTACAAAGGGCTCAGCTAAAGCAAGCATGGGCAAACGCTCCACCTTCTCAAACGCTCAACAGCTCAACCAGCTGTCTTTAAGCGACGAAGAAGAAGCCATCATGCAAGGCATTTTTGACTCTATGAAAGAGAGCGAAGATGTGCTCAAATCAATCGACACAGAAAACACAGAACCTATGGTTCACGTTATGGAAATGACAAACGTTCTTCGTGAAGACGTAAGATCACAACCATTTTCTAGAGATGACCTGCTTTCATCAGCACCACAGCGTAGCGATGACAGCTGGGTTGTTCCACGACTTGTAAAGTGAGGTGAGTACAGTGAAGTATTACACACAAGTATTAAACGAAAAAGGAACAGTAGCGGTCGACGACACTATCCTCATCAAGGATACTCTTTCTACCGCCGGTTCTTATATGTTAGATGGTTTCAAACCACTTTTCTCAGCAGAAGCTGTAGAAAGACTTACAAAAAACGGCTATCAAATCAAAGGCAAAACTCACGTTGGTGAGTTCGCACTTGACCTCGTCGGCGAGTTTTCATACTATGCCGAAAACGACAGCGACACACTATTCGGTGCTGCTGCAGAAGCTGTCAAAGACGGCGATGTAGAAGCCGCTTTGGGTGTAGATATGAACGGTGCAACCAGACGTGCTGCTGCACTTTCAAACATCGCTTTCTTAAAGCCAACATACGGTACAGTATCACGTTATGGTGTTATCTCCTGTGCTGCATCTGGCGAGCAGGTCGGCGTCTATGGAAAAGACGTTGACACAGTCGCACAGGTTATGACAGCTATCGCAGGTAACGACAAGAAAGACGGTACATCACTGCCTGAAAAGTCTTACACTTATGACACAAATGCCGACGTAAATGGCTCAAAAGTGTGCGTTGTTAAAAATCTTTTTGAGCTTTCCGACGATGCTACTAAAGCTAAGCTCACCGCTTTTGTTGATACACTAAAAGCTAGTGGTGTTACTGTTGAAGAAATCGAATGTGACATCTTTGATAAAGCCAACACAGCTTGGCAGATTCTCATGTGTGCAGAAACCTGCAACAACGTTTCTCGCTATGACGGCGTGAAATACGGCCACAGAAGCGAAAACTACAGAAACATCGACGAGCTGTACGTCAACTCTCGTACAGAGGGCTTCAACTTCCTTACAAAGGCTGTTATCCTCTACGGCTCCGATGTGCTTTCTAAAAACCGTTACTCAGACTGCTATGACAAAGCACTCAGAGTACGCAGAATCGTTGCTGATAAAATGAAAGAGCTCTTTGAAAAATACGACTCTGTGCTCACTCCTGTGTGCTCACAGTCACAGTATGAAAAGTACGATATCAAAGACGCTTTCACAAAAGTATATAAAGAGAGTGTGTTCACCGCTGTACCTAACCTCATCGGCACCCCTGCTCTGGTGTCAGATGGTGTGCAGCTACTGGGTAGCCATTTTGCTGAATCAAAGCTGCTCTCACTCTCAAAAATCGTGGAAAGGAAAGGTGAATGATTATGAGTTATGAATTAGTTATCGGCCTTGAAACCCACGTTGAACTGAACACAAATTCAAAGATTTTCTGCTCTTGTGGCGGACATTCCAGCGCTAACGAGCCTAACGACTGTGTGTGCCCTGCGTGCTCAGGTATGCCGGGTATGCTCCCTGTCATGAACAAACGTGTTGTAGAGCTCGCCGCAACAGCCGGTCTGATGCTCAACTGCGAGATCAACCGTTACACAACTTTTGACAAGAAAAACTACTACTATCCTGACCTGCCATGTGCGTACCAGATCACTCAGCTCAACCACCCTATCTGTACAAACGGCTGTGTCAAAGTCAAAACAGCTCAAGGCGAGCGTGATATCCGCATCAAGCAGATCCATATGGAAGAAGACGCAGGCAAGCTTGTACACGGTGGCAACTCATCTTTTGTTGACTTCAACCGTACTTCTGTTCCGCTGATCGAGATCGTTACTCAGCCTGATTTCCGCTCTCCTGAGGAAGTCGTCACATACTTGGGCAAATTAAAGTCGATGTTCAAGTCAACAGGCATCTCTGAATGTGAAGAAGGTGCTATGCGTTGCGACGTGAACATCTCAGTAAGAGAAGCCGGCACGGAAGAATTCGGAGTGCGTACTGAGATCAAGAATATGAGCTCATTTGAAGCTATCGACCGTGCTATCCGATACGAAGCACAGCGTCACATGGACGCTCTTGAGTTCGGCACAGAAGAGCTCGTTCAGGAAACACGTCGTTTTGATGACGTTTCAGGCAAGACATTTGCTATGCGTAACAAAGAGACAGAAGCGGACTACCGCTACTTCCCTGACCCTAACCTCATGCCTATCGTTATTGATGACGAGTGGCTCGAGCAGATCAAGGCTAACAAGCCTGTCGCACTCGACGAAAAGGCTGAGTTGTACGCTGCTTCTGGCATTTCTGACAAAGAAATCGCTATGCTCATGTCTGAGCACACTGTAGCAAAGCTTCTCGACGACGTTGTAGCACTCGGCTGTAACGCTAAGGACGCTGCCGCATGGATACTCACTGACTGTGCAGGAATTCTCCGCAAAGCAGGCTTGAAGCTCAAGGACCTCGCTGTTTCAGCACAAGGTCTGAGCTATCTCATCAAGCTCGTTGACAGCGGCAAGCTCAACCGTGGTGCTGCCAAGAAAACTCTCATCGCTGTTATCGAAAACGGCGCTGACCCTGAAAAGTTCGTTGAAGAACAAGGCTTCTTGACTGAAGTTGACAGCTCAATGATCGAAGCTGTTATCGACAAAGCTATAGGAGCAAATCCTCAGGCTGTTGCCGACTACAAAGCAGGCAAAGAAAAAGCCCTCATGGCTATTTTCGGCGCTTGTATGAAGGAGCTTCGAGGCAGCGGCGACCCACAGTCTATCCGCTCATTACTGATTGAAAAATTAAACGGCTAAACAAAAGAGGGTCGTCAGCATCGACGACCCTTTGACTATATTTATGGTGATAGCATGACAGCAAAATTATACGAAAAAGATTCATACATAAAAGAATTTGAAGCCACTGTACTATCTTGTACAGAAAGCAAAAAAGGCTTTGAACTGGTGCTTGATAAAACCGCTTTCTTCCCCGAGGGTGGCGGACAACAAGCCGACAAAGGTACTATAAACGACGCTACGGTCCTTGATGTTCAGGAAAAAGACGGAATCATCACTCACACCGTGGACAAATCTTTCAAAGCTGGGGACACAGTCAAGGGTGTGCTCGACTTCGATACCCGATTTTCTCGTATGCAGAGCCACACAGGCGAGCATCTTGTGTCAGGTATTATCCACTCACTTTTCGGCTATGATAACTTGGGCTTTCATATGAGCGAAAAAACGCTCACTCTTGACCCTAGCGGTATATTAAGCGACGATGACATCAAAGAGATTGAAATAAAAGCCAACAAAGCTATATATGAAAACAAAGAGATTTCCGTGTCCTACCCTACTCCTGAAGAACTAACCTCTTTAGAGTACAGAAGCAAGCTCGACCTCACCGACGGTGTGCGACTTGTAACTATCGACGGCTATGACACCTGTGCGTGTTGTGCCCCTCACGTGAGTCGTACTGGCGAAATCGGACTTATCAAAATCATCGACTATATCCAGTACAAGGGCGGTATGCGACTGACTATGGTGTGCGGTATCAACGCTCTTTCGGACTATCAAAAACTCCACGATGAGTCAAAAGCGATGATGCACCTGCTCTCTGCCCCACGTGATAAAGTAGTTGAATATGTGAACCGTGACCACGAAGTCATCGGCACTCAAAAAAGTGAGATAAACAAGCTCAAAGCACAGCTCTCGCTTTCTCAGCTTGAGACAAAAACCATCAACAACACTTTCTGTGGGTTTACAAAAGGTGCTAGCTTTGATGATATGCGTAGCATCACTAACAGCAACTCAGACAAAGCCGACTTTGTTGCACTTTTCAGCGAAAACGAAGACGGCTCGTACTCATACGTAGTAGCAAGTACCAAGGGTGATGTTCGTGATACAGTCAAAGCTTTGAACGAAAGGTTTTCGGGCAAAGGCGGTGGACGTCCTAACTATGCACAGGGCAAAATCACCGGTGCAAAAATCGAGATAGAACGCTTCTTTGAAAACTGAATAAAATCAAAAACGCCCCGAGTTTTTACGCTCGGGGCTTAGTTTTTGTATTTATTACTTCATGATACCTACTGTGTATTTGTACGCAATGATTCTTGTGCAGGCTTTCTGAAGAACTTCTTCTTCGATAGTGCCGTCCTTCACGGCGCCCAAAATAGCCATATATGCGTCTTCAGCCTTGTCCACGATAATGAGGTCGTTGTTCGCAAGAACAGCCTGAACATATACATCATTTTCATTTGCATATGCGCTGTAGTCAGCGTTGTCGAGGTTGTCAGTGATGATAAGTCCTGAAAAACCTATGCGGTCCTTGAGCACTGTATGTACATAGTCAGAAAGCGATGCAATGCAGTTAGGGTCAAGATTCTGTACCAATACGTTTGATATCATAACGCAGTGAGCATCAGCGTCTACACCACTCTCAAAAGGCTTGAAGTCGTTTTGCTCAAAGGTAGTGACCTCACGTGTATCGACCTTGACAGCATCCATGGAATCGGCCATTGTGCCGTATCCCGGGAAGTGCTTGAGTGCTACCGAAACACCGCCTTTCTGGCTGATTTCAGTAGTGTTTTTGACGTACTGACAAGTGTCGTCCACCGTGCCACCCAAAGAGCGTGAGTACATAATCTGGGTGAAATCGTCCGCCATATCGCAAATAGGTGCAAGGTTTAAGTTGATACCAACTGAAGAAAGCATAGTAGCCTTTTGCTGTTCACTTTCCTTGAGTGCATCGAGTCCACCTTCTGCAAATATATCTCTAGGTGAGCTGAAGTCGTACTGTGGGAAAGCGTCAAGGTCGGAAATAGCTGTGACAGCACCGCCCTCTTCTTCAACAGCCATAATCATAGGAGTCGAAGCCTTTTCCTGATATGAAGATATGAGTGTTTTGATGTCGCTTTCGCTCATACCAAAGAAGTTGTCAGCACTGTAAATATATCCTGACAAAGCGTATTTGTTCAAAAGTGTCTGTGCACTGTCATCAACAGGACAAGATGTCAGCAACATCTGACCTACCATTTGTTCTGTTGACATCGACTGGACATACTCGTATGCTTTTTCGTAGTTTGCTGAGAAAATGCCGTCATCCTTGAAAGATTCAGGAAGCACTACGTCGGTCTTCTCCTCCTCTTTCTCTTTCTCTTTTTCAACAGCCTTGGTCGGTGCAACTTCATCGACAGTCGCTTCGCTTTTGTTCAAATCAACAAAGTGATACAAGCTCAAACCAAAGGCAGCCGCAGCCACCAAAATAAGAATTATACTTACTATCAAAAACTTTTTCATACATACCTCCAAAAAGCACCGTATCTGTCTTGTAACGACAAACAGCTGAATTTCACTTGTCAATATGTGGTCATTATACCACTAAATATTGCACATTTCAACACTATTATTACAAGATATTGACACATTGTGCAAATTATTATATTATTCTATAGGATAATCGGAGGGTAATATGAACAAACGAAAACTCATTTCAAATATAGCTTTAGTGGTAGCGGCGCTCGTGTGGGGATTTGCTTTTGTTTCTCAGGAACAAGCCGCAAAATACGTTGACTCTTTCACCGTGAATGCGTTGCGCTCGCTGGTAGCACCTGTGGCACTTCTGCCGCTGATACTTTTCAGAGCAAAGAAAAGCTCAGTGCCTCTTTTTGAAAAAACAAAAGAAGACAGAAAGCTGATGTTCAAATCAGGCATTATATGCGGTACACTTTTATGTATTTCATCTAACCTGCAACAGTTTGGCATCTCGCTTTATCCTGATGATGCTGCTATTTCTGCACGTAGCGGATTTATCACAGCGCTGTACGTAGTGCTCGTGCCGATATGCGGTATAATATTCAAACGCAAGGTGTCACTCAACGTATGGTTGAGCGTTGTTATAGCTACCATCGGACTCTATCTTTTGTGCGGTTCGAGTGGCCTGAGCGGTATATATCTGGGCGACCTTATTGTTCTTTGCTGTGCGCTGTCGTTCTCATTCCAGATACTGTGTGTTGACCATTTCATCGACAGAGTTGACTCAGTCAAGCTGTCTGCCATACAGTTTTTGACTTGTGGAATACTGTCGCTGATACTGATGTTCATTTTTGAACGTCCTGATATAGAAAGCATTATGCTCAGCGCAAAATACATTATGTACTTAGGCGTTGTATCAAGTGCTGTCGGATACACGTTGCAAATCATCGGTCAGAAATATTCCGACAACCCTACTGTCGCATCTATCCTGATGAGCCTTGAGTCTGTTTTTGCGGCACTTGGTGGATGGCTGTTACTCAACAAATCGCTGTCAGCAGTGGAAATTTTAGGCTGTGTTGTGATGTTTGCGGCTATTGTGCTGGCTCAGCTTCCTATCAAAAATAACAAAAAAGCATAAAAGAAAGTCCGTACTCAAATGAATACGGACTCTTTTTTATTTAGAAATAGCTACATATGGTTTTGAGCTTGGATTCAACCAGTACAGCAGTGACAGCATATCGTTTTCTGATATACCCACACCACCTGCTGTCGGTGCATAGCTCACGTGGATAAACTTAGCACAGCCCTGTGTCACATCTACAGGGTCACGGTTGTAATCAAAAACAACAGCATACGGATATGATTTTGTATATTCATACAGCCACTGCGACGTTTCCCAATCCTGAACATCTGTACCATACATCCAACGGTTGTAGTACTGAGAGTTCGGGTCAGTGATCCATCTGTCTTCTGCAGTAAACTGTGTGTATTCAAAAGGAATACCCGGGTCAGGCTTTGTGCCGAAAGTATATTCAATCTTGAAAAGACCCGTCGGAGTTTTGCTTTCATACGGAGAAACCATCTTGTCTACACCGTCAGCACCGATATATCCATCGAACGGACCGATAGTCTGAGTGAACACTCCGTCGCTGCCTTTTTCGTAGCAATATACCTTACAGGTGAGGTCTTTTTCATCAGCATCAACAAAAATCATCTGGCTGACTTTGATGTGTTTGAGCTTGAGCCCACACTGTTTGAGCAACGACATGAACTGATCTTCCTGTTTTACAGGAGGCTGTGTCGGAGTCTGCGTCGGCGCTTGTGTCGGCTTTTCAGTCGGCTTTTCAGTCTCAGCTTGTGTCACAGCTTCCGTCTGTGTGATATTTGTGAGTGTCTTATCAAGAGCAGTGAAAATACTGTCGCCAAAGGTGAAAACAATCACAAGAGATGCAATCACAACAAAGGTGAGCACTGATACAAGTATCGCCGCCTTGGTCTGTGAAGATGAACGCTTCTGCTTGTAGTTGTGAGCACTGCGATAGCGTGACTTGTATCTTCTTCTGTTTTTAGTTTTATCATTTTTATATGCCATAGCACATCTTCCTTTTGAACTTACTTATGTATTTTACATAGTATCAGCGTTGCGTTATCACAGCCACCGTTTTCATTAGCACGATTTATGATATTCTCAGCGATATCTTTGAGCGGCTTTTTTTCACGGAGCATATCGCACAAGGTTTCTTCATCTATCATATCTGTAACACCGTCTGTACATAAGATGAACATATCATTCACTTTATATGCACCTCTGGCGATATATGGTGAAAGTCCGTTTGTATCGGGTATCCCCAAAAACTTAGTAAGCGGTGCTTTGCCCGAATAGCCCAAAGCCACATGGTCTTGTGAAATCTGGTTGAGCTTGTTTTTAGTCAGCTTGAAGATCTTGCTGTCGCCTGCGTTGAGGATATAAATCTCTTCTTTATAAAACTGTATCATAGCTGCTGTTGTACCCATCAGCACAAGCGAGCGAGCCTTCGTTTCTTCAAGAATTTTTTCATTGAGCACATTGCTCAGCTCGTATAGATACTCCTGATATTCGTCTTTATCTTCAAGAAAATCCATACAGTTCTGAGCTGCTGCAAATGACGCTATTTCGCCACATGCTTCGCCACCCATACCATCAAAAACAGCGAACAGCTCATTGTCAGTGGACCTGACTTTACCGCTTAACACTACATCTTCTACAGAGTAAGGATCGAGTCTGATCTGACCGTCACAGTAAAAGTTGTCTTCATTGTTTTTTCTCACTTTTCCAACAGTGCATGCACAAGCGTATTCCACTGTGTACGATCTTATCATCCCTTCACCTCCTTGCAAAATTATTCAGCTTCCAGTCCGATGACGGACACAAAACCTTCCGGTAGCTCTATCTCTCTTT
This sequence comes from Ruminococcus sp., assembly GCA_045539655.1. Taxonomy (GTDB): domain Bacteria; phylum Bacillota; class Clostridia; order Oscillospirales; family Acutalibacteraceae; genus Ruminococcoides. The sequence continues at coordinate 30,265 of JAZQFT010000013.1, forward strand.
GACCGAAATTGCTCATCTCTACAACAAAAAAGTAATGTTCATCTTTGAGCGTATAGTCGATTGAAATATCTGTGAGATATCCGTCTTGGTTTATTATATATGAAACCGTAGAAATCACACTGCTGAGATTAGCTTTGCTGTTATTAACAGTTTCTTTGAACTGAGCATATGCGTTCGCACTGGTATATGCCGAACCGATATTATCAACAATAATATCATACAACATTCCCATATCAGGTGTGAAAGTAACAACCGTACCGTTAGCAGTTTCTTCCACCTGAGTGTGTAAGATATTTTTAGCGTTTGAAGCCTTCATCAGCTCACTTGTAATATTATCCACGGCGTCCTGTAGCTGTTGTGCGTTGAATTTCTCAGTATTTTTTGTAAAACGCAGCGCAGCGCCTGCATCGAAAACACCCTTGCGATAATCACGATAAAAATCAAAGAAATCCAGCGAACGGTCAGTGTAATCATCTGCACTCCACTTGCCACCGTAGTAGTTGCCACGATAAGCGAGGTTGCCTTTTGAATATATAGCGGCATCGTATTCATACTCCTCATACACCGCATGATATATCGAAGTCATATTCTGGTTATTGAGATCAAAACTCAGCTCACCGGTATAGTCCATGAATGTATCTTTATTCACACCTGCACAAACGTGATATTCAAACCCACCGCTGTCAAAATTGTTCGATGATGAATCAATGAATTGTCTAAGAGCGTTGTTGTTGTAATTGAAGTAAAAAATCATTCCAACAACTAAAACAACCAAAACTAAACCTGCTACGACAAAAATAGGAAATCTGAAAATTTTTGAAGAAAAAGATTCTTCAACAGGTTCGTAGTATCTCTCTGACCTTGACAGAGTTTTTTTATTAGAACGGAATCCAAACATTATATTTCACCTGATATATAGTTATAAACAAAATATTATACTACCCCATTTATACATATAGAATTATATCAAAAATCACGGTATATTGTCAACATAGATTGCTTTTTGAATAAATAACTATTTTAAATTTTCTATTGAACTTGAAACTGCACAATGATACAATCTAAGTGTAGAAAATCCCAGGATAAAATGGAGGTAATATTATGCAAAAAACTAAGTTCACATTCATCTTTACTATTGTGCTGCTCTTAGCTATGATGTTGATGACAACACTTGGTAGTAACGCTGCTGTCATTTATGGCGATGTTGACCTTAACGGCTATGTCGCAATAACAGACGCTACACTTATTCAGCGAAATCTTGCAGAGCTCACAGAGCTTTCTGAAGAACAGCTCATAGCAGCAAAAGTAAGTGGAGGCGAGAAACTTTCTATAACTGACGCAACACTAATCCAGCGTCATCTCGCTGAAATTATCGACAAATTCCCTGTAGAGGAGGGTTCCCCTGTGACAGAAGCTACACAAGAGCCTACAATGAAACCATCTGATTCCATCAACAAGATTTCTCCTGAAATAGATGTATATTTCTCCAACAACAGAAACTGGAAAACCATATATGCCTATATCTATGACAGCGAAACTGGCGAGCCTGCTGCCACTTGGCCGGGCACTCAGATGGAAAAGCACTCTGTCAACACATACGGCGAAACCATCTATAAGTTACACGCCGACACCTCAAAATACAACCGCATCATTTTTTCAAACGGCACCGCACAGACAACCGACACACCACTCACAGTGGCAAACTCAGGATACTTCATCAACACCACTTTAAACGGCAAATTCGTCGCCGGTGTGTATCCATATGGTCAGGAAAAAGAGGGCACCGTCAAACAAGTTGACCTTGAGTATTCAGCGGGCTACAACAAGCGTATCACAATCTGGACTCCTGTTGGCTATGATGCTAACGACAAAACCAAAAAGTACTCCGTACTCTATATGACCGACGGCCAGAACCTCTTTGGCACTGACGAAAACTGCTCACCAAACGAGTGGGAAGTTGACGAAACCGTTCTTTCATATATGCAAAATGGTGGCGATGGCATCATCGTTGTAGGTATTGATAACGCTAACAACAAGCGTGATTCCGAGCTCACTCCTGACATCGGCGATGTAGTACCAAACTACAACTACGGTGGTTTCAAAAACGGTACAGGCGAAGCATACTCAAAATTCGTGGTAGAAAAAGTCATCCCATATATCGACGCTAACTACAACACCAACAGCATCAGAGGTATCGCAGGCTCTTCCTCAGGCGGTATCGAGTCGTTCTATATCGGTATGGAAAATATGGACAAGTTCAACTACATCGGAGCTATCTCTCCTGCTTTCCTGTTGTACAACGAATCAACATGGAGCACTTATCTGAGCAAGTTCGATTTTACTGATGAGTCAAAGCTCCCTAGAATCTACTTCTTCAACGGCAACTCCAAGAACGATTCACTCGAGCAGGAGCTCTATCCTAACGCTGTTGCTATGCAGGGCTGGATGGAAAAGAAGGGTTATCCGTCTAAGCTTATGACAACCGTTGTGGACAACGACGGCACTCACAACGAGCTGTTCTGGGCGTTGTATTTCCCTGAAACCTTAGCTTTCGGTCTGGGATACTGATTTCTCAAATGATTTAAATCAACTCAACTGGAAAGGGCACTCTGTTTTTAGCAGAGTGCCCTATTATTATATCCATATTCAGTTACAGTAAAGGAGAGAAAACTTTCATAACCTCAGCAAAAACTCTGTCAACAAGTCTGAGTGTCGCCTGCTTGTGAGAAATCACCTGTGACTTTGCCTCAGTTTCAAGAAAGTCGTTTTTCATATCTAAGATTGACTCAGTATTATACATCCACGCACCACATTCAAAGTGATGCACAAGTGAACGATAATCGAGGTTTATAGTACCACACACCGCAAATTTGTCATCACACACAAAGCTCTTTGCGTGGATAAAACCCGGTGTATATTCATTCACCTTCACTCCTGCTTCAATGAGCTTTTTGTAGTTTGACTGTGTCATACGGAAAACCAGCTTTTTGTCAGGAATGTGCGGTGTTATTATTCTCACATCAACTCCCCTGCGTGATGCGTTGCACATAGAGTTTATGAGCTCTCTGTCACATATGAGATACGGAGTGCAGATATATACATACTCTCTTGCACAGTTGAGCATATTGATATACACCGTTTTTCCGATATCTTCTGTATCAATCGGGCTCGGTGAATCGCCAAACGGTATTACATATCCTTCACCACAATCACCGCCTCTTGTAGCAGTGAGATACTTTTCGCTGTCAAGCTGTTTTTCGGTCTGCATATTCCACAGCGATAAGAAGAGTGCAGTCAGACTCTTGACCGCTTCACCCTCGATTTTCACCGCTGTGTCCTTCCAGTGTCCGTGCTTTACAATAGCATTGATATATTCATCTGCCAGATTTATTCCGCCGGTGAATCCGACTTTGCCGTCAATGACAGTGATTTTTCTGTGGTCACGGTTGTTATGAATATGGGACAAAATAGGCTTGAATTTGTTGCACGGCATACAGTGTATGCCCTCATCACTCAGCGTTTTATAGTAGTTGTCAGGCAGTGTTGCAATACAACCCAAATCATCATACAGCATATACACATCAACACCGTGACTGACCTTATCCTTGAGCACCTTGTGGATGCTGTCCCACATCACACCTTCCTGCACAATAAAGTACTCCATAAAGATGAAGTGCTTAGCTTTTCTAAGCTCAAAAAGAAGGTCGCAGTGAAAGTCCTCACCCAACGGATAATATGTGGTTTTCGATTTATCAAAAACAGGCATTTTGGCTGCGCTGTACAAAAACCTTGCCTGAGCATATGCATCTGTATCGAGCTCTTTAAGCTTTTCGATATTATTGGTCTGTTGCATATACGGTCTCATTTTTTTCGCTGATTTTTCAAAGCGCTGATACTCATTTTTGCTCGCCTTATTGCTGGACAAAAGCACAAACACCGCAGCGCCCACAACAGGTAGCAAAAGCATGATGACAAGCCACGGCAGCTTGTTTTCAGGAATCTCATCACGATTGAGTATGTACAGCAGGGTCACTATATAGAATATCCACGCAAGCACAGTTATAGGCCAGAACGAACCTGCTACAACAGAAAACAGCACAATGAACAAAGCAAACTCAAAGAGTATGAACACCGCTCCCAAAAAGAATCTGGAGCGAAGTATTTTCTTAATTTTATCGACCATTCCCTATCTCCTTTCGGAAATTCTCTCGTTATATTATAAGATAACTTCAATCAGTTTACAACTAAAGAAAACAAAAAAGGCATCGAAAACCGATGCCTTTTCATATTACTTAGCTTTTCTTATTCACCATATGTATATGTTGAGCACAGATATTTACCACCGGACTGGGTTGTAGTATAGAAGCCCTCGTTGTTTGTGTTAGAAAGTGCGAGGTCAACTGTCTGTGAACTGCCGTTGTTGAAAATAATGTTAGCATACTTGCCGGTTTCGAGTGTAATTTTGTACACTTTCTGATTCATATTGTTAGTCTCAACCAAAGTCATCGGTTCACCAGGCCATGCTGCTTTTGGAGTAGAACCTGTCCATACATAAGCGTTGACTGTTGACCAGTTAGGAACGTTAGTAAAATATACGTCGATAGTGTCGCCTGTCGCTGCACCCAAAGCTTCTAAAATACCGATGAATTCAGTGTGTGCGGCATTTAGCTTGTCATAAGCTGCCTGTGACTTATCGCCGGATTTTTCGAGCTCCTTGACACATTTTTTGAGTGCCTGATACTGGTCAAATGATGAATATGTGTAGTACTTTGACAAATCAGCCTTCGCTGTAGAAAGCAGTGATGTAACATCAGAAGCTGAAACAGCTGCTACACTATTTTTTTCGTTAATTACTTCTGCAGGAAGTTTGTCAACAATCTCAGCGAGAAGACGCTGGATATGTGTAGCATCAGTGATATTGATTTTTTCGTTAGCATCAACATCAGCGTTAGTTTTCTGTTCGCCGTACAACTGGATAATATCAGCGAGATAACGCTGGATATATGTAGCGTCTACAATTTCAATTTTGCCATTGAGGTTCACATCACCGTAAGCTATTGGTTCCTCAACAGGCTCGGTAGGTTCCTCTGTTGGCTTTTCTGTCGGCTTTTCTGTTGGTTTTTCTGTTGGTTTTTCTGTTGGCTGAGTAGGAGCCTCTGTTTCTTTTTCAGTTGGCTGTACAGGTAAAGCTGAAGTGGAGTTAGGAATGATGTATGTACAGTCAGGCATAATCTCGTTATGATAAACGTTTGTGCCGTTGAAGATAACGCAGTCTTTATATACATCAACAATGTATCCTTCACTCATACCGAGAATTGCAGTTCTGTCAACAGAGCCGTTTATAAGACGTCTTACACCGCCGATAGCACTGTTGTGCATCATAACAGCAGAAGTACCGTTGTTGTCAGAATAGTTGAGGTGAGCACCGAGCTCAAGGTGAGTATGACCTGTAACGATAACACACTTTTTGTATGTTTCCATCAGCTTGATGAATCTCGCTGTGCTTGTCTGTGTCTTTTTCATACCAAGGTCGTAGTAGTATGGAGAAGTAGCTTTATCGCCGCTACCCCAACCTTCGACGTTGCAGTGCTCCATAATAAAGATGTTTTTGCCATCATCTTTGTACTTTTTGAGCAGTCCTTCAAGCCAGTCAAGCTGAGCAGTAGAAAACTGCTGACCCTGGTTAGAATAGAAGCCACCCTCCTGAGCCATAAAGATGAAGTGGTCACCTGTCACAGGCTCGGTCATTTCAAAGTAAGCCTTGTTAGCCTTGATGCTTGCAGCGTCAGAGTTGATACCTGTACCCATAACAAAAGGCTTGTTGAGCACAGGGTCAGAACCCTTCCAGTTCACATGAACATCGTGGTTGCCGTTTGCTTCCCAAACAGGGTTCACAAAAGAAGAATCAGCGAGCAACTTCTGGTATCTTTGATACTCAATGGCATATGTCTGGCCACCGTTCTGGTCGTTGACAATATCACCTGAAGAAACAAGGAAGCTCACGCCTCTTTGTGCAAAAGTTTCGAGCGCTTTTGCCCAGTGAGTTTCGTCGTTAGGATACGAATTGGAACCATAGGAATCGTTAGCTAACTGTGGATCGGAAAATGCACCGAAAGAATAGATAGCATTTGTGTCGCTGAGTCTTTTTGATGCAGGAATAGCATATGTTCCTGCAGCATTAGAAACGTTTTTGTTAGCAGGTGTTGAGCTTGACTTGATAGCAATAATCTGTGTCGCCTTTGGCGGAATCGCTGTGTGATCAAGCATCTTGTATGTACCTGTACCTGAAGATACGTTGAGTGTTGCAATCTGTCTGTAACCATCAAGAGCCTTGTTAGAATCAGCCCAGTACAGATAGTAGTTGCCCGCAGCAGAGCTTTCGTTGACAGTAAGGCTGATAGTACCTTCTGCAAAGCCTGCTTTTGATGCTTCGTCACCTGTGAAACTGTAGCTAAGTGTAATTCCGTTAGCCGCAAAAGCAGGCACAGAAAACACTAAAGCTGACATAGCGATAAGCACCGCAAGTGTAATAGCAAGTGTCTTTTTCATACTAAAACCTCCAATTTCAAAAAAATCCTAAAAGTTATAAAACGATGCTTTGCTGAAACTGAAAAACAAAGCCCCATTCCACAGATATAATTATATCACACACTTCACACAAAATAAAGTGCTTTTGCAAAATAATTGGTATATTTATGCAAATTTTTTTGGGCAAATCTCTTTACTTTTAAAAATCTCTATGATATACTAAGTGTAACTATTTAGTAGGTTAAATATCTTATTTATATTTTTGGAGGAATTTTTATGAAGAAGGTTATTGCAATCACCTTAGTTGCTGTTATGATGCTCTTTATGTGCTCTGTATCAGCTTTCGCTGAACTTAGCCCTACTGCTAAACCAAGTACTGACAGCTCAAGCGGTTCTTCAACATCACCACAGACCGGTGACAGCGCAGTTCTTTTCGGCACTTTCGGACTGTTGATGGCTGCTGCTGCTTCATGCTTTGCTGTTAAGAAAATCAAAGAGTAATTTTAACAGAAATCAAGCTCCGTTTTCGGAGCTTTTCTTTTTAAAACTATTTTTCAGGAGTTTTACTTATGGATAACGAATTCAACAACGAAATAAACAACACCAATCCTACTGAACAGGCTTCTAACACTCCTGCTGAAGAGCCAAAGAAAAAGAAGAAAAAAGGTCTGATCATTTTTCTTATCATTTTAGCTGTAGTTTTGTTGATCGGCATCTCTGCTGTTACGGTACTCAACCAGGTCGGCAAGCGAGCTATGCACGACTACGAAGACATGACTGTAGCTCCTAACACAGAGGTCGTAAACGAAGAAGATGTAAAAGACGACGGAAAAACCATCACATACAACGGTGAAACATATAAATTCAACGAAGACGTAACAACACTTGTTTTGTTGGGTATCGATGAAAAAGACTCCGAAGAGCCTGACAGACAAGTCGGTCACGGTGGCTATGCTGATGCTATTTACTTAGCTGTTATTGATACTTCTTCTGACAAGGTTTCTGTTGTCAGCGTATCCCGTAACGCTATGGTTGATGTTGATATACTAGACAAAAACTACGAGTATGTCGAGACAGATAATATGCAGATTTGTTTATCCTACGCTTACGGTGACTCAAAAGAAAAGAGCGTTGATAACACAATTTTGAGCTTGGAGCGCTTGTTCAAGGGTATTGAGTTTGACACATATTACTCTATCAGCCAGAAAGCTGTTGAAGAGCTCAACGATTCTGTCGGCGGTGTTACTCTTGACCCGATAGTAGCATTCTACTCTGTCAACGAACACGCATACATACAGCCAGGCAAACCTTTCACTCTTTTAGGTCACGACAGCATTATGTATATCCGTTCTAACGAATGGGATGATTCTGGAATTGAACCTGAAGCAAACCGTATAAAGAGACAAGAACAGTATATGGAACATTTCCTGTCTCAGGTATGGCCGGCAGTCACAAAGGACTCTACTGTCATCACAGATATGTACAACTCTGTCGTGGATAACACAACCACCAACCTGGATGCTTCCAAGTTCACTTATCTTGCAACTACAGCTTTAACAAGCATCAATGACTCAGAGATTGAATATGTAAATGTTCCTGGTGAATATAAGGCTGGAAAGAAAGACTACGACAAGTTCTATGTTGACGAAGAAAAGCTCATGGAACTTATGCTTGATCTTTTCTATGTAAAAGCTGAATGATTTTAAAACCGCTGTACCCCAGCGGTTTTATTTTTTTGCTTGTTATAGAAAGCCGCTTTGATTGACATTGACCGTGTGACACTGTATAATTATTGTGTATAATTTTATATTTTAACTTTCGAGGACTACTATGAAAAAAAGAATCACCAGCAAGGTCGTTTGGACTATTATTCTTATTCTTTCAATACTTATTTGTTTATTATGTGCAGGATATCTGGTCAAGTATTTTTTTCTTGACACTGCTACACCTATAAACAGAACAAATGAGACTTCTGTCGCTGTAACTTCCACACAAATTGAAGAAACTGCTGAAGTTGAAACTCAAACTCCAACCGAATCTGAAATTCCGGCTCAGCAATACGCTGAAGATACAGCTTCGTTGCCTGAAGACGATTTTGTCAACTTTGAAGAGCTGATGGAAATCAACCCTGACATCTATGCGTGGATATATATCCCCAACACCAACGTTGATAACCCCGTAGCTCAGAGTGCCGAGGGTGTTGACGACAGCTTTTATCTTTCTCACAATGTGTACAAGAACTATCAGTTCTCCGGCACTATTTACACTGAAAAGAAAAACAAACGTGATTTCACTGATCCCGTCACGGTTCTTTATGGACACAATATGCTCAACGGAAGTATGTTTGCTTCGCTTCATAATTTCAACGATAAGACTTTCTTTGACAACAACAACACTATCTTTGTTTTCACAAAAGACAAGGTCTTCACCTATCTCATATATTCAGCATATCAATACGATGACAGACATATTCTGAATTCTTTTGATATGGATGACAATACAAGCTTTCGACAGTATCTCGACTCCACTTTAGTTGAGCGTCCTTACTACTGCAATGTGCGAGAAGACATTGAACTGAGCGAAGATGACCGCATCATTACTCTGAGCACCTGCATGAACGGTGGAGGCAACGTGAGATACCTTGTACAGGGGGTTTTAGTAAATGAACAAATGGCAGAATAACGAATATAGCGAGCAAAATCATCAGGAGAAAAAAGCTATCGAAGATACAAAAAAAGTCCCGCAAGAGTCAATCGACTATGTTCTTCCTGCACAAAGAGAAAAAAAGCGTCATTATCAAAGCCGATCTAAAAGAATGACCTTTGAAGAAAAACAGACAGAATCGATGGATTTTGTTTTTGTAACACCCCACAACAAAAAAAGCAAAAAGAGAAAAAGAGCTCTCAAAGCGTTTGGTATCACTATGAGTGTTATCGCAGGTATCCTTATATTATGCGTATCGACTCTTTTTATTTTCAACCAAATCGGCAAGTCCGCTATGCATAACTATGATGATATGACTATCGAACCATCTCCGGATATATCGAACATCAACGCCATAGAAGATGATGGTAAAACCATCATATACAACAATCACACATACAAATTCAACGAAAAAGTTACATCTGTTGTACTGATGGGTGTGGACAAGGTGGATTCTGAGTATGCTCCAACAGTAGTAGGTGAAAGCGGTCAGGCAGATGCCATATACATAGCTGTCATGGACACCTCGTCTAAAAAGGTGACCATACTCGGCGTATCAAGAGACACCATCGTCGACGTGAATGTCTACAACAAAAAGGGTGGCTTTGTCAACACTGAACCTATGCAGTTGTGTTTATCCTATGCATATGGCGATGCAAAACACACAAGCTGTGAAAACACCATCACAAGCTTGGAGCGTTTGTTCTACGGAATGCAGTTTGATACATATTTTTCTATGAATATGGACGCTATCGTAACTCTGAATGATGCTGTCGGTGGCGTAACTGTTACTACTGATTCACAGTTTTACTTACACAGCCAAGACCGTACTGCCAGCGCTGGTGAAACCGTCACTTTGCACGGACAAGATACCACAAAGTTTTTGACCGTAAGAGACATCGATGCGCTCGACTCAAACAACGACCGTATGAGCAGACACATCAATTATATGACAGCATTCCTAGCTCAGGTGTGGAGCTCTATAAAGAGCGACCCTACTACTGTGATCGATCTGTACAACACTATTGATGACAACTCAACCACCAACCTGACTCCGTCAAAAATGACATATCTAGCGTCAACTGCCATCTCAGGACTCGATTCATATGACGAAATCGAATTCAAAAATGTACCGGGTACTGTGAAAAAAGGCGAATATGCTGAATTTTATGCTGATAAAGATGGACTTATGGAGCTGATGCTTGACACATTCTACATACAGGTTGCATAAAATAAAACCGCTGATTTACATCAGCGGTTTTTGTATTGCTTATATACTAAATTTTTCTTATCTCGGATATCTGTGGCAACTCATGGTATATCTTCACATACTCACTCGGTGCACATCCGTAAACGCTCTTGAACACTGCGATAAAGGACTTCACGCTAGGAAAACCGTTCGCAAGAGCAGCGTGGGTTTCGCTGTCGTTGTTGTTCTGAATATCAAGCAGGGCGTTTTCCAGTCGCACAAGGTTGAGATAATTCTTGAAAGTTTTTCTTGTGCTCTGTCTGAAATATCGAGAAAAATATGTAGGGGTCAGACCAACATATGATGAAATATCATCAAGGCTGATTTTTTCTCTGAAATTCTCTTTGATAAAGTCGATAGCCTTCTTGGCGTATTCAAGGTCATCAGTAGGCTCGTGTGGAGAAACTATCTCTTTTCTTACCCTGCATTTCGTGAATAAAATAGTCAGAATCTGAATCATCGCACAAGCTATCTTCAAATCAGAAAAATCGCTCTTGTTCTCAACCTCAAAAACAATAGCTTTGAGCAGCTGAGCGATACGTTGCTTAGCCTGCTCGTTCTTGTCCACATCAAGCCTGTAGTTTTCAAAATCAGGGAAATATGCTTTGATGTAGTTGTATGAAAACAGCACAACAAGATACTTCACCTTTTCATCAGGATATTTTCCGCAGGTCTGGTGCACATCTTCGCTGTTGACAACCACATATTCACCGTCAGAAATGTCCCTGTCAGCGTTGTTCTGCATGGTCCACATTCTGCCTCTGACTATGTAATCTATCTCCAGATTTTTGTGCCAATGCTTGTTAGTAAAGCATTCACTGCCCGGCTTTTCATACAGCATCACCTTGCCAGGTAAATTATTATCCGCAGTAACTATTTCATATTTACAACGATAACCGTTTGCCATAAAATCACCCCGTTTTTTGTATTATAGCACATTTTTATGATGTTTGCAAATTTTATCCTGAAACGGGTGTTGAAAAGCATTTTCAGTTAGTGTATATTATTTAGTATAAAGTCCGGAGGTATGATATGAAAAAGAAGTTTCTATCACTTTTTATGTGTTTCATAATTATATTTTCGCTGTGCTCATGCTCTTTTGTATTGGATCATTCTCCACATGACAGCGAAGAAAACGCACTGCTGGTGCACTATATCGACGTAGGTCAGGGCGATAGTGTTTTGCTCGAATCAAACAATGACTTTGTACTCATTGATGCAGGTGAGGTTGAATACGGTAGCACTGTTTGTGATTACTTGAAAAGCAGGAACGTATCTTCTCTTGACTATGTCATAGCTACCCATCCCCACTCAGATCATTGTGGAGGACTGTTTGAAGTTCTGAACACTTTTGAAACAGAAAATTTCATAACTACAGAAACCGACCAACAAACAAAAACATGGCTTGATGTGCTCAACGCTGTCGTAAATTCTGACACTAACTACATAGATGCACAAGTTTCTTCTACCTATTCTTTCGGAGAAGCGACTTTCGAAATTATGGGACCATACGGCAACGAGTATGATGACTACAACAACTATTCAGTTATAGTGAAAGCTACTTGTGGAAAAACATCTTTTCTGTTCACAGGCGATGCAAAAAAAGCTGTCGAAAAAGAGATGCTGTCACACAATGCCGACCTTAAAGCAGACGTGCTCAAAGTCGGTCATCACGGTTCATACACTTCTACTAGCGACGATTTTTTATCTGCTGTTGACCCTACATATGCTGTCATCACTTGTGGCAAAAACAACGAATATGGACATCCTCACAAAGAAACTATAGATAAGCTTGATGACAAAGGCATCTTAACATACCGCACAGATGAGCTCGGCACAATAGTCGCATCTTCTGATAGAAGCACCATAAAGTTCCACTTTCCTGACGAAAAGCCGACATCAGATGTACAGACAAACAAAACTCAGAGCACAAAAGATAATGACAAAAGCCTTTCATATATCGGCAATATAAATAGCAAAAAATACCACCTGAGCTCTTGTGACGGAGCTTTGAATATGAACGAAAAAAACAAGGTGTATTTCGATAGCAAAGAAGAAGCTCAAAATAATGGTTATACACCGTGCAAAAACTGTAACCCTTAAGGTGATTTATGAACTTCAATGACACGTGCGTATGGGACGCACTCAAATCTACTGACAAGCCCATCATACTCTATGGTATGGGCAACGGTGCCGACAAGGTACTCGACGAATTTGAAAAAAGAAATATCAAAGCCAGCGGCGTTATGGCGAGTGACGACTTTGTACGATACCAGAATTTCAGAGGCTTTACTGTTTCTAAAATGAGCGACTTTGAAAAGCAGTACGATGATTTTGTTATAGCGCTGTGCTTTGCAAGCAGTATTGCTGACGTTATGGACCACATCAAACATGTTGCATCTGTTCATCCGATGCTCATACCAAATGTTCCCGTATATGGATATGAGGTCATCGATGATGAGTTCATAGCGAAACATAAAAACGAAATCGAACACGCCCGCTCCCTGCTCGCTGATGAAAAATCAAAAGATGTTTTTTCTGGTACACTCAGTTTCCTGTACAGCGGCAAGCTCGAATTTCTTATGAATATCGAAAGTGACAAAGACGAGATATTCAACAGCGTGCTGAAGCTTGACAACAACGAAAGCTACCTTGACTTGGGTGCTTATCGAGGCGACACTGTCGATGAATTTTTGCACTATACTCACGACTATAAAAAAATCGTTGCAGTTGAACCTAACATCAAAAACCACACAAAGCTCCTTGAGCACTGTGAAAAGCTCAAAAATTTCACCGCAATCAACGCCGGTATATCTGACACGAACACCACTATGTTTGTATCAAAAGGCGGTGGCAGACAATCAGTCCTTGACAGCCAAAACGGGGTTGAAATAAACACTTTGAGCGTTGATGCCATCGCTGAGCTCCACGGTGATTTTTCGTACATCAAAGCTGATATAGAGGGCATGGAACACCAGATGCTACATGGTGCAAAAACCACGCTGAAAACACGCCCAAAGCTCAACATCGCAGGATACCATACAAACTCAGATTTCTTCACTTTGATAAACGAAATCCACGCTATAAATCCCGACTACAAAATATATTTGCGAAAACACCCGTACATTCCGTGCTGGGACTTAAACATATACTGCATATAACAAAAACCGTACACAACTCACTCGTGTACGGTTTCTTCTTTTTCTTTAGGTGTCAGGTTTATCATAACAATAGAGCCAACAACAAGCGCTATTCCTATATATCCAAACGGAAATTCCACCGGTTCATGAAAAACCACCGCCCCCGTAATGGTTGCGACAACCGGTTCAATAGACGCTACAATCGACGCAGTAGTCGGTTTTATATATTTGAGTCCCAAGGTATATGTAACATATGGCAACACGCACGACAGCACCGCAAACAACACACAAAACAAAACATCGCCCGTGCTTTTTGTCATCACTGCAACAACGGGTTTTACATCGACTAAAAACAGCGATGCGATGCCCGCAAAAATAAAGGTGTACAGCGTAATCGTCAGCGGACTGTATTTTCTATCGAGTGCAAATCGAGAGAATATCGAATACAAGGCGTAGCATATGCCTGACCCTAAACCGAAAAGCACTGCCACAACATTAAAAACAGCGTCCTGCGTGAATACTCCTGTCACAAAAAGACAGCCCATAAAAGCCAGTATCAGCGACATTGCTTTTATTACAGTCAGCTTTTCTTTGAAAAGAATGATTGAAAAAATCATCACAAATATCGGTGCTGTATATAGCAGTATAGACGCCTGTGACAGCGATGAATACTCAATAGCCTTGAAATAGCAAAAAGAGAATGTCGCAACACTCAGCACACCGCTACCCAGAAAGCACCACAAATCTTTCAGTTTTATTATGAACAATTTTCTGTTGAATACGAGAGCAAACAGCGTGAACAAAACAGCAGAAATCACCATTCTGATGGACACTATCTGCATCGAAGAAAGTCCTTGTGACTGGAGTGCACGGACAAAGTATCCGATACACCCCCACAAAGTGCCTGCTGTTATCACAAGCAACACAGCGAGTTTTTTCATTTTCAGCCTTCTAACAATAATTTAATATAAGCACAAGCAGGTGAGATATCGTACAGTGGCTTTACGCCTTTCGACAGCACGCTGTTGAGTGAATAGTAGTTAGCTTTTCCACTTTTCAGACCACAGATATAAAACGGAATACCTCTCTGATTGCATCTGTATATCAGCGAGCTCACACAACTTGTACCGTTTTTGTTCGCACACACAGAGCCTGCGTGATATGTGCGATGAATCACCGCATCAGCCTTACTGATATCAATTTTGCTGTAGTCAAGCTCAGGATACGGAAAAACCTGCACAATATTTTTCGAAAAGCTCAGGTCAGCATCTTCTATCCTTATACCCTTTTGCTTTTCTACGCTACACTGCAAATCACTGATGACTCCGTTTTCAAAAATAGCACACGCTCCGCCAACGCTATGAAAATCATCGGACAAAATACCACTCTCGAGAAGGTTTGTTGCATGATGAATATATGTCACACCGTCCGCATTTTTATACGGAACATAGACTCCGTTTTTGCTTGCTTTGATCATCTCAACGCCGGCGATAAAGTTATCCATACCATTTGACTTTTCGTCTTGCAGTGACCTGTCAGCGGCGACTATAGCAATCGGCTTGCCTATACTTGAAAACAAAAGTCCTATCAGTGCAGATGTGTACGCAAGTGTATCAGAACCGTGTGTGATGATAACACCGTCGTACAAATCAAAGTCGATTTTAAGCATTGCATTTATCAAGCTCATATAATCATCAAACTTTACGTTTTCGCTGAGTATATTGACAGGTGATACAACCTCAAACTCTGTGTCAGGATCAATTTCCTTGTACTTTCTGAGTACAAGCAATCTTCCCTGTGGTTTGACGTCCACAACACCATCATCAATAATACTTGCGATAGTACCGCCAGTAGTAATAAGTAAAATCTTCATAATAAAATCACCATTTCTAGTTTACCACATAGATGTACCTAATACAACTTTACAAAGAAAAAAGGCAGGAAATTTCCTGCCTCAAAATCCATGTTTATATTACTTTTTAGCGAGTTCTTCTTTGACAACTTTCTCGAAGTTTTCAGCAGTGAAACCAAAAATCTCAAGGAGCTCTTTCGCAGGACCTGAGTAGCCGAACTCATCGTTGACACCGATTCTTCTGACAGGCACCGGGCACTCAGAAGATGTAACCTCACACACTGCATCAGCAAGACCGCCGATGATGTTGTGCTCTTCGATAGTGATGATTCTGCCTGTCTCTTTGGCAGCTTTGATGATGATATCACGGTCGATAGGCTTGATAGTGTGGATGTTGATAAGGCGAACATTGATGCCCTCTTTCTCAAGGTTCTCTGCAGCCTTTCTTGCCTCGTTGACAGGAAGACCAGTAGCGATAACAGTGATGTCGTTACCTTCGTGGAGAGTGATGCCCTTGCCAAGCTCGAAAGAGTATGTGTCAGGGTCATTGAAAGAAGGAATAGCAAGTCTGCCCAAACGGATATATACAGGACCCTGATGCTCGATAGCTGCCTTTGTGGCTTCGATCATCTCGTAGTGATCAGCAGGGTTTAGGATAGTCATACCAGGTAAAGTACGCATGATACCGATATCCTCAAGACACTGGTGAGTAGCGCCGTCTTCGCCTGTTGAGATACCTGCGTGTGAGCCAGCGATTTTTACGTTGAGCTCAGGATATGCAACAGAGTTTCTGATCTGCTCGAAAGCTCTGCCAGTAGCAAACATAGCAAACGAAGCAGCAACAGGAGTTTTACCACAAGCCGCAAGACCTGCAGCAACACCGATCATATTGCCCTCTGCGATACCGCAGTTGCGAAATCTTTCAGGAAAGCTCTTCTGGAAAATAGATGTCTTTGTAGCTGCAGCAAGGTCAGCGTCAAGAACAACGATGTTTTCGTTAGTTTTAGCGAGCTCACACAAAGCCTCGCCAAAGCTCTCTCTGGTTGCTTTAGTAACAATCTGTGCCATAGCTTAGCCCTCCAATTCTGCAATCTGTGCGTCAAGTTCCTTGAGCGCAACTTCGTATTCTTCTGCGTTAGTAGCCTTGCCGTGCCAGCCTACTTCGTTTTCCATGAATGATACGCCCTTGCCCTTTATTGTCTTTGCAATGATAGCAGTAGGCATACCCTTTGTATTTCTAGCGTTGTTGAGCGCTTGTTCAATCTCATCAAAACTGTGACCGTCGATAGTCAGAACGTTGAAGCCAAAGCTCTCAAACTTCTTGTCGATAGGCTCTACGCCACCAACCTGTGCGGTAGTACCGTCAATCTGAAGTCCGTTGAAATCAACAAACACAACGAGGTTATCAAGACCCTTGTGAGCAGCAAACATAGCAGCTTCCCACACTTCGCCTTCTTCACACTCACCGTCACCGAGTACTGTGTACACTCTGTAGTCCTTGTTGTCAATCTTAGCACAAAGAGCCATGCCACACGCAGCGGAGATACCCTGACCGAGTGAACCTGTACTCATATCAATACCAGGTGTGCCCTTCATATCAGGATGACCCTGAAGCATAGCACCAACGTGTCTGAGCTTTTCGAGCTCGCTCATATCGAAAAAGCCTTTGAGTGCAAGCACTGCATAAAGGCTAGGACAGCAGTGACCTTTGCTCAGTACAAAGCGATCTCTGTCAGCCCACTGTGGATTTTGTGGGTCAACATTCATCTCTTTGAAATAGAGATATGTGAAAATATCAGCAGCAGACAACGATCCACCCGGATGACCGGATTTCGCATTGAATGTGCCGACGATAGCACCTCGTCTTGCTTTAGCAGCAAGAATCTTCAGCTGATTTGTGTCAATAGAATTCATCAGATGACCTCCTCAAAAGATTACCTATACATAGTTCACTTGTATTCTATCATAGAAAAGACAGGCTATTTTTCATTTTTGCAAAAATCGACAAAAAATAAAGTGTAAATTATATTGAAATAATAGGATAAAAATTGTATAATTATACAAATCGCGAAAGGACAGAATGAAAATGCTTCTTACTATAGATGTCGGAAATACTAATATCAAGCTTGGTATTTACGACAAAACTGAGCTCCACAGAATCATAAAGATATCAACAGACAGCCACAAAACAGCCGATGAAATCGCTGTTGACCTTTTCACTTTGCTACAGGTTTATTCTGTTGACGCTTTCTCTATCACCGGGTGCATCATCTGTTCTGTTGTTCCACGCATCACAAACCGCCTCAAAGCGGCTATAAAAAGTGTCACAGGTGTGGATGCGATTGTGGTCGGTCCCGGGATCAAAACCGGTGTCAACATCTGTATCGATGACCCTGCTACTCTGGGTGCTGACCTTGTGGTTGCGTGTGCTGCTGCACAATCTATGTTTGACACTCCGTGTATCGTGATTTCCATGGGCACAGCTACCGCTATGTTCGTTATCGACGAAAATCGCAGAATGCTCGGTGGCACGATCGCTCCGGGTGTATCCATTTCGCTGGATGCACTCACCTCTCACGGTGCACTTTTGCCATCTATTTCACTCAATGCGCCTAAAAACGTCATCGGCAAAAATACCGACGACTCTATTCGTTCCGGTGTTGTAACAGGCACAGCGTGCATGATTGATGGCATGATACAAAAAATCGAAAAAGAACTCGGTCAGAAATGCTCTGTTGTCGCAACAGGCGGCATCGCTCCGATGATAGTAAAAAGCTGTACTCACGACATCATCCTAAAAGACGACCTTATCTTAGAAGGCTTACGCATTATTTTTGAAAAAAACTCATAACTTTATATACACAGCTTAATATCATATGTTTTAGCTTTTTATTTGTTAAATTTGCGCTTCATCTGAATTTCAGAGAGGCAGCAGGAGGTAATATAAATGATTAAAACAAAAGAAAAAACCGTAAGGTTAGTAAGTATGGGTATTTTGTCTGCGATAATTATCGTGCTTCAGGTACTCTCCACTTACTTTCCGACAAAACCGTTCGCAATCACGCTCTCTTTGATTCCGATCATCATCGGCTCCGCTTTATTCGACGAAAAGGCAGGAGCGTTCTTGGGCGGAGTTTTCAGCACAGTTGTTATTATTATGTGCGTGATCGGTGCCGATGTAGGCGGTGCGATGGTATGGAATGCTAACCCTTTTTTGTGCATACTTGTTTGTATGGCTAAGGGTGTTTGTGCCGGCTATGTCAGTGGGCTTTTGTACCGCACACTGAGTACAAAAAACTCCACCATTGCAACCATCGTTGCAGGACTTTCGGCTCCTGTTGTAAACACAGGTATCTTTATACTGGGATTAGTTCTCTTCTTTCGACCGATTCTAGCTCAATGGTCAGGCGGCAGCGATGTACTGTACTATGTTATTTTCGGCCTGCTTGGTGTCAACTTCCTTGTGGAAATCGGCGTCAATATGGTATTGAGTCCTGTTATCATCAAAATCCTGGACGCTATCAGAAAAAGCAGATAAAACTTCACTATATTTATTTTCGGAGGATAATATGAACGAAATAAACGCTTCTTCTTTGGAGAAAACACCTTTCGAAATGATAGGCAAAGACTGGATGCTCATCACCGCAGGTGACAGCAACAAATACAACACCATGACAGCATCATGGGGCGGACTTGGGGTACTCTGGAACAAAAACGTTGTTTTTGCATTTGTGCGCCCACAGCGATTCACCTATGATTTTCTTAACGACAGCGAATATTTTTCCTGTTCATTCTTTTCAGAAGACTACAGAGAAGCTCTCGCTTTTTGTGGCAAATACAGCGGACGTGATGTAGACAAAGCAAAAGAGTGCAACCTAACACCTGCTTTTGCAGAAAATGCTCCTTACTTTGAAAAAGCCGACACAGTGATCGTCTGCAAAAAGCTCTATGTTCAGGATATGACAGAAGACAGCTTTTTTGACAAGTCACTGCTTTCTAACTATTCAAACGACGACTACCACCGTGTTTTTGTCGGAGAGATAGTAAAAGTCCTCAAAAAGTAAAACATAATATTTAAGGCACAAGGTGTTGTTTTTCACCTTGTGCCTTTTTGTTTGTTCTTTATCTCACAACTATTGCCTGAGAGCCGAGCTGTTTGTAACGCTCGTTCGTCACTTCTTTTCCATAGTGTGATATCTCACCCGAAACGGAATCACAGAAGTAGTAGTAGTCTTCATCGAACCCTATCAGCGCAAGACAGTGCTCGTTTTGTAACCATACCTCTGTATCACCTATTTGTGAATCTGCGTTTTCATCCACATAGTCGATAGTCCACTTTGCTTTCTCGTATGGCTCCATCATATATGTGGTCGCCCATACCATAACGGGTATATCGTTGACCACATACTCGCTACACAAAGTATCCAGCGCTATATTTTTCAGATTGTATGCTCGCATTTTTGTGCCTGTTGTCTCAAGATAACTGTTCATGCTTTTAGCCATAGCGGGAGCATATATTCCATATCCTTCATACGCATCGCCGGCATATGCACTGTTCATATCAGGACCAAATCTGTAATAATCCAGCGTATATGAAATCGGTTTTTTGATCAGATATTTGTCAGCAAAATCAAATTCGTTGATTTCAAATCCCCGATACTGCATCACGATCGTAGCCGCATATACCTCACACCCTGCTGACAGCTCTTCCTGTGACTTCGCCGATATAGAGTCAATCATATATTCAGTGTACACGGGTGTAGTTTCTAGCTCAGCGTTTTGCGACTTTTCATTGCTATTATCTTTATTAAAAAGTAGAAACACAACAACCATCGCCAAAAGTGCAAAAATCAGCACAATCAGCCTGATAAATTGTTTTTTGTTTAGCTCTTTATTCATAGCATATATCCTTTATTGTTTTCGCCTGTATATTAACACAATGAACTATCATACGCAAGAAAGTTGAAATCTAAGATAATAAAAAGCAATAACCACGCCTCTTTTTGTACTGAACTCCGTCTGAAATCGCTTTTTTGCATTTTTTATAAAAACTTCTATATATATGCTATAATGTTATCATATATTGACTATTGCAAAAGAAAGTAATGTTTGTTAAAATATTAACAAAGGATAGTGGCAAAGCTTTATGCCCTTCCTCATTGATATAAAAACAATTCTGCATGGAGGACAATATGGAGAATAAAGAATACAACATTATCGACTCTGTTGAAAAGCTTGAAAGTGCTATAAAGCACATCAGAAAACAACAGGAGATTTTCTCGACTTTCACACAGGAGCAGGTGGACAGAATCTTCTTAGCTGCTGCATCTGCTGCTAACAAAGCTCGAATTCCACTCGCTAAAATGGCTGTGGAAGAAACAGGCATGGGTGTTGTGGAAGACAAGGTTATCAAGAATAACTACGCAAGTGAATACATCTACAACGCATACAAAGATACAAAAACCTGTGGCGTTATCGAAGAAGACAAAGCTTTCGGCACTACAAAAATCGCTGA
>JAZQFT010000014.1:0-34996 GCA_045539655.1 Ruminococcus sp.
GATACTTTAGGAGATAGTCAGAGGGTGAGATTATGAAAAAAAACAGATGTGCTGTTTTAGTAACAAGTTGTGATGCTTATTCAGATATATGGGATCCATTTTTTGAGCTGATGGATAAATATTGGGTCGATATTCCCTACAAAGTTTATCTGAACACCGAAACTATTGAGTTTAATAAAAAGTATAATAATTTTGAGGTTATCCCACTGACTTTATATAATAAAAAACGAAAGGATAAAACTACCTGGAGCAGGAGAATGCTTGATGTCCTTGAGCGTGTGGAAGAAGACTATGTGTTCATATTGGTGGAAGATTTCTTTTTGAGAGAGAGAGTACAAACAGAATTGATAGAGAAGATTCTTGATAGGATGGATAAAGAACCTTTGATGTCACAGGTACAGCTTTTTGGAACAAGAACCAACTGTGATAATGGGGTGCGGAACACTATGTCAAATAATATGGTTCTTGAACAGATAGGCGACGACAAAGCGAAGGTGGTATTTGTACCTGTTATCTGGCGTAAGAGCACACTGGTTAAGTGGCTTAGACCACACGAGAGTATATGGGCTTTTGAAGCTTGCGGTGCAAAAAGAGCTCGTCGTTGGAAATATAAAGAACAGGTATATAGAGTTTATTCTCCTGCAATTTTTAACTATTTGTGGGAAAAGGGTTGCTACTGTGTTGTGAATGGCAAGTGGATGATGCATCCTTTGCTTGAGCATTTATTTGCAGTTAATGATATTAACGTTGACTATAGCAAAAGAGGTACGATTACAATGGAAGAATGGCAATCGGTGTCAATAAAAACCATTATGAAACGTGTAGGCTTTGTAGGTACACTTAAAAAGGTGATCAGTAGGTTAAGATCTATATTTTAACTTTTTTGGAGGCGAAAAGTCTTAAATGAATGATAATAAAAATCTTAAGCTGGGTATTATTTTTTCATATATAACTATGGTAGCTAACATAGTTGTGTCTGTGATTTATACACCCTTTCTTTTGAGTTCTTTGGGGGCTCAACAATATGGATTGTATAATATGGGCCATGCTGCTATAAGCTACCTTAGCCTTGCAGAGTTTGGATTTGGCAATGCGGTAGTAAGATATTCAGCTAAATACAGAGCTGAGGGAAATGCTGAAAAAACATCTGCGATGTATGGAATGTTTATGTACATATACGGCATACTTTCAGTTTTAATCTCTATTGTTGGTGTTATTATATGTATATTCTCTGATCGTTTTTATACTGTTTCGACCGGTGCACAGGGCTACTTTGAACTAAAGGTTATTATCCTGTTTATGGTGCTGAATCTCGGGTTGACCTTTTTCCTGCAACCATACAGCGCTATAATTACAGCATATGAACGTTTTACGTTTATTAAAGTAACTAACCTTATTTACACGCTGTTAAAGCCTGTGGTTATGATCCCTCTTCTTATCTGGGGATACAAGGCAATTGCACTTTCTGTTGTTACTTTTGTGCTGCAACAGATGCTAAATATAGCGAATGTGATTTATGTACGAAGAGTGCTAAAGGTTAAAATAACGATGAATCCTAAGCGTATGGATTTCTCGATACTAAAAGAAATTGTTTCATATTCGTTCTTTATTTTCTTGGGTTCAGTAGTAGGTCAGCTCAATGATAATGCCGATACCGTGATACTTGGTATCATAAGCGGTGAAGTTGCTGTTGCTGTATATACAATAGGTTATACAATCAACACCTATGTTCAGCAGATACCTGCTGTTGTTGGTAGTGTGTTCTTCCCTAGAGTTACAACACGAATAACAAAGGGTGCATCTATGGACGATATGACTGATTTGATGATTCGCATAGGTCGAATACAGTACTTCATAATGTTTTTGATGTGCACAGGCTTTGCAATATTCGGTCAGGAGTTTATAGCTCTTTGGGCAGGCGAGGGATATGAAGTAGCCTATTTGATAGTGTTAGTGTTGATTATTCCTGCGGTCATTCCGAATATCCAGACTATTCCTGTTTTAGTTATTCAGGCGATGAATCGACATCAGTTCAAGGCGATTTTATATGTTGTTTGTGCGGTACTGAATGTGGCTTTGAGTGTTCCGGCAGGACTGAAGTATGGACCTCTGGGATGTGCGGTTTGTACAGGTATTACAACATTAGTAACCAAGGGAATTATTATTAACTGGTTCTATAGTGCAAAAATACACTTGGGAATAGGACGATTCTGGAAAAATATCGTTGCTGTAACCGTAAAGCTTATTCCGACTGTTATAGTTGGTGTGGGTATAAACTACTTGTTACCAACACAAGGCTGGTTATGGTTAATAGCTAAAATCTGTTTGTTTACAGCGATATTCTTATTGTATAGCATTTTACTGTGTATGAATAAGGAAGAAAAAGATTTAATATCTGGAATTGTTTCAAAGCTAAAACCAAAAAGAGCATAAAGCAAAGGAGGTTGGAAGATATCTGTAAGCTAAAGTTGTTTATATATAGGGGTGTACATTTTTTGCTTAGGCACATCGCAACTGCTGATAGAGCTGTTGAACAAAAAATCAGTACGCTATCCAGGACTGAATCGAATTTTGATACAGATAGCTTGTTATCCCCTTTGAAAGAAAAAGACTCTTTTTTCAAAGATATTTCAATTATTACTCACGCCGGTGGCGGTTTGCAGGGAATGAGTTATCTCAACTGCAAGCAAGCCTTTGATTTTTATTATGAACAAGGCAACAGAGTTTTTGAGTATGATGTAGATATTTCAAGTGATGGGAAGTATATTGCTACACATACAGATATCCCCGTTACGGAAAAAGAGCATCTTAAATCCGTTATTGATGGACGGTTTTCTCCTATTACTATTTGTGAGGTTTTAGATAATCTTTCAAATCATAGTGACATAAAAGTTATATTTGACTGTAAGTTCAGAGAGCTGAAATCATTTGCTCAATTTATAGTTGAAAATTCAAAAAACGAAGATGTGCTCTCCAGAGTTGTTATTCAGGTTTTTGAAGAAAAGAATATACATGAAATCAGGGAAGTATATGATTTCAAAATGCTACATGTGTGTATGTATAATGCAGATTATGTAGAAATAGCTAATCGTTGCATTGAGAATAATATCGGTGCAGTTTCGGTTCCGATCAAAGCAATAAACGAGCGTACGGGCTGGGATGTTTTTGAGCAAAGCAATATATGTGCGTTTGCATATTCAGTCAATGAGCTGAGCGAATATAAAAGGTTGCGTGATTTGAGTATAGCTGGTGTTTTTAGCGACTTTTTATATGAGAAAGATGTTCTGTAAACAGAGGATTATATGAGAATTTTGAATAGTATTAAAGCACGCATAGATGGCGTGATGAATACCTATAAAAGTAGATACTGGAAATACACGAAGTATTATGAAGATGATATTCTTTTAGAGGACACGGTGTTTTTTCAATCGTTCAGCGGGACGAATTTTCAGGGGAATCCGTATTATATATATCGTTATATTTTCACTGATGAAAAGTACAGGCAATATAAACTTGTTATTGCACATAAGAATCCTCAGGGTTTAGAGCGTTATTTAAAGAATCAAAATCTATTTGATGAGAGAGTGAAAATAGTAGAACTTGATTCTGATGAATATATATACTTGTTGTGTCATTCTAAATATCTGGTGAACAATGTTTCATTTAATATGAATTTTATAAAGAAAGAACAACAGATATATCTGAACACATGGCACGGTACACCTCTCAAAACACTCGGCAGAAGTGTTGGTGATGACCCTTTTGCATTCAACAACGGCCAAAGAAACTTCTTGATGTGTGATTATCTTATAGCACCGAATGAGCTTACGAAAAGGGTGTATGAAGAAGATTATGCCGTGAAGGGTATTATGCAAGGCGATGTTGTTCTTGCAGGTTATCCGAGAAACTCAATTTTCTTTGACGAAGATTCGCAAAATAAGGTTAAAGAAAAGTACGGGCTCACTGAATGTAAGTCGATACTATATATGCCTACGTGGAGAGGTACGGCTTGTGGTGTTGATGATGTAGACCAGGTAACAGAAATGGAAAAACTGGCTAAGGATTTAGGCAGTGGATATAAGGTATTTGTTAAGTTCCATCCTGCAATGCAGAAAATAAACAGTACATTTGAGTATTGTTATAATGCGCCGGATGATATTGAGGTTTATGATTTTTTGAATGCAGTTGATATACTTATTACTGACTATTCAAGTGTGTTCTTTGACTATGCAAATACAGGTAAGAGGATAGTGCTTTATCAGTATGATAAAGAGGAATATTTTAGTAGCCGTGGTGTGTATAACGAGGCCAAAGACAACCTGCCTTTTGATACGGCTTATAACTACGACGAGTTGCTAGAATATGTAAAGCGTCCGAAAGCCACTGAGTATAGGGCTTTCACTGATAAGTTTTGTGCTTATGATTCTATTGACTCCAGTGCACAGGCAACACAGTTGTTATTTTCTGAGAAAAGGAACACTGATATTATCAAACCGGTTGATTTATACATAATAGATTTTGAGGTTGACGATGACTATCTGAACTCAATAAAAGAACTGCTTGATGGTGATAACTACAGATTTGTATTTCTGTTGGGAAGTGGTTCTGATAAGTATGGTGGAGTTAGTAGTTGGAACCAACTTGATTATATGGCTATGTATTACACAGATAATCTGAGTTTAAAAGATAAGCTTAACGAATTATTGTGCAGGGCTTTCTGTACTAAGAAAGCTAAGGACAAGCTTTACTATTATACAACTCGTGAACAAAGAAGAATTTGGGGCGATATGAATATAGGGCATATTTATGCTAAGAGCAAGCACTTGCCTGTAGCGGTTAGATACGCTGCTGAATGTTGGCCCGAAAAATTGACCTGACAGAGGTTGGAGGATAGTATGAAAAGAGTTATTACATATGGTACATTTGATTTGCTACATTATGGTCACATCAATTTGCTACGCAGAGCAAAACAATACGGTGATTATCTGATTGTTGTTTTGTCAACAGATGAGTTTAACTGGAATGAAAAGCAAAAGAAATGTTACTTTACATACGAACAAAGAAAAAGTCTGCTCGAGGCTATAAGATATGTTGATCTTGTAATTCCTGAAGATAATTGGGAGCAGAAGGTTTCTGATGTGCAAGAGTATCATGTCGATACTTTTGTGATGGGAGATGACTGGGAAGGTAAGTTCGATTTTCTGAAAGACTACTGTGAAGTAGTTTATTTGCCAAGAACACCGGAGATCAGTACAACCCAGATAAAAAAAGAATTAAAAGATTGATTTTTAAAGATAAAATATTGGAGGAATAATTATGTCAGCTTTTTCTGGAGCAACACTTATGATTACAGGCGGTACAGGTTCATTTGGTAATACTGTACTAAAACACTTTTTAACTACCGATATCGGTGAGATTCGTATTTTCTCCCGTGATGAGAAAAAACAGGATGATATGCGTCATGATCTTCAGGCCAGATTCCCTGAACATGCATCTAAGGTGAAGTTTTATGTTGGTGATATCAGAAACGCTCAGTCTATCAAGGACGCAATGTGGGGCGTTGATTACGTTTTTCATGCAGCAGCATTAAAACAGGTACCTTCTTGTGAGTTTTTCCCTATGGAGGCAGTTAGAACTAACGTTATAGGTACTGACAATATGCTTCATGCGGCTATTGATTGTGGCGTAAAGCGTGTAGTTTGTTTGTCGACAGATAAGGCAGCTTATCCTATCAATGCTATGGGTATATCCAAGGCTATGATGGAGCACGTAATCTACGCTAATGCCCGAGTAGCGGCTGAACGTGGTGGTACAGTCATTTGTTGTACACGTTATGGTAACGTTATGTGTAGTCGTGGTTCTGTTATCCCACTGTTTATTGATCAGATTAAAGCAGGCAAGCCTATCACAATCACAGACCCTAATATGACTCGTTTTCTTATGAATCTTGACGAGGCTGTTGATTTGGTTAAGTTTGCTTTTGAACACGCAAACCCTGGTGATTTGTTCATTCAGAAGGCTGACGCATCAACAATTGGAGTGCTTGCTCAGGCTGTGCAGAAGTTGTTTGGTGAAACAGGAACACAGATTATCGGTACACGTCACGGTGAAAAGCTGTACGAAACATTGATGACTCGTGAGGAATGCTTACGTGCTGAAGATATGGGTGACTATTATAGAGTAGCAGCCGATAGTCGTGACCTTAATTATGACAAGTTTGTTGTGGATGGTAGTGTACATACCGAGGCTGACGAGTCATACACAAGTCATAACACCAACTTGCTTGATGTTGATGGCACTATCGCAAAATTGATGACTACGGATTATGTGCAGGAAGCACTGAAAAATAAAGGCTGATTAGCTGATATTAAATAATGATTATAAGAGTTAGTTTTATTTTTATTATTTTTATATATCTGTGTATATGGGTCAGATTCAGAGAGAAGTTAAGGTTTTTGGATATCATAACAATAGTATTTTTTCTGATATATATCTATCTGTTATTATCTTTAACGCTGTTTAGTCGCACTGAGTTTAATGATGTAGAAGTTTCGCTGAATCCGTTTTATTCGTACTACGGGATATTGACAAAAGGATGGAATGGAGAGGGATACTACATCGCGCAATCGCTGCTTGGAAATGTTATTCTGTTTCTGCCTGTTGGTATATTATTGTATGAGCCACTCAAAAAGGTGCGGGCAAAGGCTTTTATAGTATTGACCGTCTCGTTTTTGCTCAGCCTTTGTATCGAAATGGTTCAATATATGTATGGTATCGGGACATTTGAAATAGATGATCTGATACACAACACATTGGGTGGTGTGTTCGGGGTGCTTCTGGCAGAGAGCTCTGTATTGTTTAAGCACTTTAACAAAGAGTCGCTGCGTTGTGTAGCGAAAAAGCTCACACCGTTATTGGTGTTCTGCTGTGTGTTTTTCTTAGTATGCATAGTGTCTATTATCAGACTATGGGCTGTACAGAGCAGATAACCATTCTAATATTTGCAGGAAAGATCAATTATTAATGAATACATATATGATATTACTGATAATATTGGCGCAGCTTATTAACAATGAGTCGGCTGATGAATTACAGGTGGATAATTGGACTTGGTTGATTGATTATGCAAAGTCACATGGTGTTTTGCAGTGCGTCGCTTACTATGCCAGCAAGCTTGCTGATGAGCGCAAACCTGACAAGAAAGTCTGTGAC
Source organism: Ruminococcus sp. (assembly GCA_045539655.1). Taxonomy (GTDB): domain Bacteria; phylum Bacillota; class Clostridia; order Oscillospirales; family Acutalibacteraceae; genus Ruminococcoides. The sequence goes on from JAZQFT010000014.1 coordinate 7,213, forward strand.
TATCTTTCAAATGTACTGATGCAGGAGAGCGTGCGATCGGAGAATCAGCTCTATGCTGTAAAGAGCATTTGTGACAAGTGTGAGGAGTCAGGAATAGACACCCTGGTTGTTAAAGGTGCAGTGACCAAGAGCAGATACATCGACCCGTTATATCGCTCTATGAGTGATATAGACATACTCTACAGGGATAAACAGCATAACAAGTTTAAAGATGTGATGTTTTCTTTGGGGTATAAAGACTACAGAGAAGGTAGGAAAAACGACACCTACAATATGCCTCCGTTTATAAGTGTTGAAGCCCATAGAAGCTTGCTTGCTAACGAATCGGAGTATTTTGAGTATTATTCAGATATCTGGGATAAATGCCTGCTAAAAGATGGGTGTAAATACACCTATGAGATGAGCATAGAAGATGAGTTTGTTTTTAATATAATCCACTTAGCTGAGCATTTTAAGCACGGTGGGGTAGGAGTCAGATTTATCATGGATGTTTACGTTTATGATAATTCGGATTTTGATAGAGATTATTTTGAAAATGAACTCAGAAAACTGAACTTGTATGAGTTTTATCTCAATATTTCAGCACTATCAAAATACTGGTTTTCGGATGGGGAGAGCACTGAGTTGATAGAAAAGCTCAGCGACTTTGTGCTATCTAACGGAATATTTGGAACTAAGGAAAACATTGCTGATCTTTATGTCAGCGAGGGGAAATTATCTTTTTTGCTACGCACTTGTTTTCCTGAATATGAAGATATGAAGTCTATGTTTTTGTGGTTGGAAGGTAGAAAGTATTTGTTGCCTTATGCTTGGATGCTCAGGGCATTTAAAAGCATAAAATATAGAAAAAACAATGTGAAAGCACAATTTTCAAGAGCAAAAAACGGTGATATAAATAAAGGTAAAAAAATCAAAGCATTTTATAAAGAATGCGGGCTATAATCGGAGGATAATATGAGCGATTTTTCTAATGTAAAGTGGAAAGAAAACGGCAAGCTGAAGTTGTTAATCATTGTCGGTACTAGACCTGAGATTATCCGCCTTGCTGCGGTTATCAATAAGAGTAGACAGTATTTTGATACTATTCTTGCACACACAGGTCAGAACTACGACTATAACTTAAATGGTGTATTCTTTAAAGATCTTCAGCTGGACGACCCTGATGTTTATCTCAACGCTGTGGGTAGCGATCTCGGCGAAACTATGGGCAATATCATTGCAAGCTCATATCAGCTTATGGCACAGATTAAGCCTGATGCTGTGTTGGTACTGGGTGATACAAACTCTTGTCTTTCAGTTATCGGTGCAAAACGCCTTCATATCCCTATTTTTCATATGGAAGCAGGTAACCGTTGTAAGGACGAGTGCTTGCCAGAGGAAACTAACAGAAGAATCGTTGATATCATTTCTGATGTAAATTTAGCATATAGTGAACACGCAAGACGCTATCTTGCTGACACAGGTCTTCCCAAAGAACGCACATATGTCACAGGCTCACCTATGGCTGAGGTGCTCCACAACAATCTTTCAAAAATCGAAGCGTCTGATGTTCATCAAAGACTCTCTTTAGAAAAAGGCAGATATATTCTTCTTTCTGCTCACAGAGAAGAGAATATTGATACTGAGAAGAACTTCTTATCTCTGTTCAACGCTATCAATGCTATGGCGCAGAAGTACGATATGCCGATACTCTATTCTTGCCATCCACGCTCCAGAAATAGACTTGAAGCAAGTGGATTCAAGCTTGATCCAAGAGTTATTCGCAACGAGCCTTTAGGATTCCATGATTACAACTGCTTGCAGATGAACGCATTTGCGGTTGTTTCTGACTCAGGTACTTTACCTGAGGAAAGCTCGTTCTTTACATCAGTAGGACATCCGTTCCCAGCTGTTTGTATCCGTACATCAACAGAGCGTCCTGAGGCACTTGATAAAGCGTGCTTTGTGCTTGCAGGTATTGACGAAAAGAGTCTTTTGCAGGCGGTTGATGTAGCAGTTGAGATGAATAAAAACGGTGACTTGGGCATTCCTGTTCCTGACTATGTTGACGAGAATGTTTCTGACAAGGTTATTAAAATTATTCAGTCTTACACAGGCGTTGTGAACAAAATGGTTTGGAGAAAATATTGATATGAAAATACTGGTTACAGGTGCAAAGGGAATGGTTGGACAGGCCCTTTGTGCTAATTTGAAAAATATCAAAGAAGGAAAAAATCGCACTCGTCCTAATATCGTTATTGACGAGATTTTTGAGTACGATATTGACTCAACACAAGCACAGCTTGAGCTTTATTGTGAGCAGGCTGATTTTGTGTTCAACCTTGCGGGTATCAACCGCCCAAAAGAAAATTCTGAATTTATGCAGGGAAACTTCGGGTTTGGCGAGAAGCTTCTCAATACTCTCAGAAAATACAATAACAAAGCAACAATTATGCTTTCGAGCTCTATTCAAGCGACACTTATCGGTCGTTATGGTGAAAGTGATTATGGCAAGAGTAAGCTTGCTGGTGAAGAGCTACTTTTTGACTATGCAAAAGAAACAGGTACAAAAGTGGCTGTATATCGTTTCCCTAATCTTATGGGACATAGTCGCCCTAACTATAACTCTGCGGTTTCCACCTTCTGCAACGCTGTGGCAAATGATCTGCCATTTACTGTCAATGACAGAAGTGCTGTGGTTGAGCTGCTGTATATCGACGACCTTGTTGAGGGTATGTATGATTTATTAGAGGGCAAGGAAAAGCACTGTGATTATGACGGACTCGAGCCTGTTGAGAGTGAGAGTGGCAGATACTGCTATGTTCCACTTACATACAAGGTTACACTCGGCGAAATTGTTGATTTGCTGGAAAGTTTTAAGACTCAGCCGGATACGTTGGTTATGCCTTCTATCCCTGACAACAGCTTTGCAAAAAAACTGTACAGTCTTTATCTTTCATATCTTCCTACAGACAAGTTTAAGTTCGAACTCAAAATGAACTGCGACGACAGAGGTTCATTCACAGAGTTACTCAAGACAGTGGACTGCGGTCAATTTTCAGTGAATATCTCAAAGCCGGGCATCACAAAAGGTCAGCACTGGCACAATTCAAAGTGGGAGTTTTTCATTGTTGTGGCAGGCAGAGCACTGATTGAAGAACGCAATATTTATACAAACGAAAAGATTTCATTTGAGGTTTCGGGTGACAAAATCGAAGCTATTCATATGATTCCGGGTTGGACACATAACATCATCAATTTGTCTGATACAGAGAATCTTGTGACTGTAATGTGGGCAAATGAGCAGTTCGACCCTAGCCATCCGGACACTTTCTTTGATCCGGTGTAATAATAAAAACATATCTTTTAAGGAGATAAGGATGAGCAAGAAACAGAAGAACAAAAAAATCAAGCTTTTTCTTGGAGCATATGTGAATTTTGCAAATGCTCAGAATATCAACTGTGACCACATAGCTCGCTATATTGATAAAGAAAAGTTTGAAGTGCACACTATGTACACTGATAAGATGCCGATAAATAAGCAGGAGTATAAGGATCTGGGAATACATCTGCACAGACTTATACATCACCGTTTTATATGGTACTGGTGCAAGTGGCTTACTATGTTCTTCGGAAAATATGATATATATTATTTGCCAAAAATCGAGCCGATGGATAGGAGCTTTGCAAAGCTTTTTAAAGGAAAAGGTAGCAAGTTTGTAGGCTCGGTAGAATGGGTGGTTGCAGATAATGAAAACAACACACCTGAGTTTGCTTTTTATTACACAAAACTTATGGATAGCTCTTTTGCAATCAGTAATTGTATCGCAGAAAGTGTTGAGAATAAATGGAAATATGATATGCCTGTTTTACCTCTTGGTGTGGATCCTATGGAAATAGAAGTAAAACGCAAAGAGTGTTTGAAAAACATAATTTGGGTAGGTAACATCAAAGACAACAAAAGACCATTGTATTTAATTGAATGTGCTAAAAAGTTTCCACAACTTAATTTCACCATGATAGGTGATGGTGATATGCAAAGCGCTGTTGAAGAAGAAATCAAAAAGCATAAGCTTACAAATGTGAAACTTACAGGTAGAATCCCTAACTCGCAGGTTTATGAACATATGTTGAATAACGATTTGTTTCTTATGACATCAAGGAACGAGGGTCTGCCTAAGGTTATTCAGGAGGCAGCTCAGTGTGGACTTCCCAGCATCTACATTGGTGAGTATTACGATGTTGATTTTATTGAAAGCGGAGTCAACGGTTTCAAGGTTATTAGCCTTGATGAAATGATTGAGAAAATACAGTTTTTACTTGATAACCAAAAAGAACTTAGTACTATGTCACAGAGGGCAATTGATTCTGTACAAAAATATTTGTGGCCGAATATTATCAATGATTATGAAGAATATTTTTTAAATATTTATAGTGAAAACAAAGGTGAATTGATATGAGCCAGATAACTAACTTGTTGGAATTTGAAAATAAATATCATGGCTTGTACGAGATTTTAGCTGATGGTGTTCCTGTTTATGCATCACTCAGAGACTCAGTTAATTTTAGATTGAACGGCTCAAATGATGAGGGTGTTTCAGCAAAAGAGCAGGGCAGGATCAGTGTTCGCAGAATTATAGACAGCTTTGTGAAACTGAAACGGCTAAAAGACTCTGAATCAGCGATTTTCACTTCCAGTATTTATCGAAGAGATAATGGCAGAAATCTTGCAGCAGAATTTTTGATGGATAAGTATCCGGATGCGGTTGTGTTTGAATGGCCTTCTAGAAATGAGAGCTTCGACTTTGCTTATCTTGATGATAAGCTCAAAAGCAGATATTGTCCGTTAGAGTACTATGTAATATATAATAAGATATATATTAAGCTACATAAGAAAGAGTATGCTCGCCTGTGTGAAGAATGCAGGAAAAAGCTTGAGACTGTTTTTTGTGATGTCGATAGTGATCTGCCGGATAATTATCTTCGCACTATTGAACACTTAAAGTCTGTTATGCCGGATTCATATGCTACAAATATAATGAATCAGAGAGTGTTCAAAAAGCTTTTTAGAAAGTATAAGAGACTTGAGTATGCGATTGATTTTTGGGGTTCAGCCAGGGAGAATATTATTCCGGTGTTGCCGTCTAAACCTCAGTCGATTGAGTTGCAACACGGACTCATCAACTCAGCTCACCCAGGATATATTTATCCGAAATTTGTTGCAGATTTGAACTATGATTTCTTTAAGAGGACAATACTTATATACGGTGAAAAAACAAAGAATATGTTGTGTGACTTGTCTATCTTTGAACCGCAGCAGCTCGAATCCATAGGCAACCCGAGAATCAAGAAGTACAAAGAAGAAATCAGCGTAGACACAACTGACAAGAAGCTGATACTGTTTGCATCGCAGACATATGAGCAGGATGGTACGGGTACTGATTACTATGCTACGATTATCCCTGTATTGCAGAAAATTGCACAGCTTATCAAAACGGATGAGAGGTTTGCTTCATACAAACTCGGAGTCAAACTCCATCCCCGTGAGAACAACAGCATAGTAGAGATGTATCAGAAGGCTTTGCCTGATGCACAGGTGTTTGGTAACACCTCTCAGCTATATGAGCTGCTGGCATCTTCGTATGTTCAGCTCACGGTGTCATCAACAACCCTGTTCGAAGCAGCTGAGTTCGGCACACCGACGGTGCTTGTTGCTTACGGTGGTGTCAGGGATATTGATATGTTTGGATTTATGGTAAAAAGTATAGATGGTGCATCTGATGTATGCGACAAGCTAGCTCCACTGCTTGATACAGATAAATATAGCGAATACCTGGATTATTTAATCGAAAACACACAGAAAAATCTTTAATTAAGGAGAACAAAATGAAAGTAACAGCATTATTAACCGGACGCGGTAACAACTCCCTCAAGGATAAGAATATCCTGGAAGTATTGGGCCACCCACTGCTTTATTATCCTGCACATGCTGCAAGAAAAGCACAGACAGTTGACTCTTGGTATTGTAGCAGTGACGATGAGAAGATTTTGTCAGCGGCAGCAGACGAAGGTTATATAAAAATCAAAAGACCTGCAGAACTTGCAACTCCAACAGCACAGCATGTGGATGCAATCACTCATGCACTCGGTGTTATCGAAAAAGAAACAGATATCCCTGATATTTTAGTTGTAGTGCTTGCTAACAATGTTACTATTAAATCAGAGTGGATAGATAAGTGCGTGCGTATGATGCAGGAGGATATGACTATCAGCGCTGTTGTACCTGTGTACGAGGACAACGACCACCATCCTCTTAGAGGAAAGCGTGTTGAAAATGGTAGACTCGAAATGTACGAAAGAGGCGTTACAGGCAAGATCTCCACAAATCGTCAGGACCTGCCAACATGCTACTTCCTGTCACATAACTTCTGGGTTTTAAATACAAAATTGCTCTTGGAAAGTAACGGCGAAGGACAGGCTCCGTGGTGCTTTATGGGTGATAACATTGCTTATATCGAAATTGATGAGTCTATTGATATACACAAGGAAATAGATCTCTATATTGCAAAAGAGTGGATTGAGGAAAACTATACAGACTGATCTTGTTATGGGAGAAAAATATGATTAAAAGCAAAGAGGATTTGCGTAGCTATATAAATGCGGATAGAATCGCTTATGAAAAGCCCGATAGTTATATCGGCTTAAGAGCAAAATTGAGCAATTTTATTTTCAAGGACCGTTTTTTTGAGTATATGAAGACTTTACGTAAACTAGAGTATTATACTAATCTACAAAAAAGAAACTTGATACAGCAGTTTATGTTTTATTATTATAGTTATAAACTCGGAAAACAGAAAGCTATAACCGGCATAGATTTAGATGCCAATGTTGCGGGACCGGGACTTAGAATTTCCCATGGCAAATGCGTAGTAAGCGTTGATGCACGACTCGGTTCAGGTTGTAAAATTCTGAGTGATGTTACTATAGGAAAACTTGGACCATACAACAAAGATGGTGCTCCAAAAATAGGCAATAATGTTTACATCGGTACAGGTGCAAGAATAATAGGCGATATTGAGATTGCTGATGATGTAGTTATAGGAGCAAATTCAGTAGTAACAAAGAGTATAACCGAAAAAGGTATTACTGTAGCCGGAATCCCCGCTAAAAAGATAAGCGAGACTGACTCGTGGTGGTTTATGCATAGATATCTCCGATAAAAAATTTGATAATGAATAGGGTTTTTAATGGATAATTTGAAAAAAGAAATACTTCGCTTGACTTGCTCAGGGTAGTGTCAATGTTTATGATATTGACAGTGCATTTCCTTGGTTGTGAATATTGTTATGTTTGCGCTGTGCATTGTTATAGATGTTTTGGTAAGCAAATACAACAACATACAAGCTGATTTTTGGTGTAAGATATTTGAAAAAATCCCATTAAAATTAAAGAAAATATGATATAAGAAAAAGCCCTTGGATAGTCCAAGGGCTTTTTTGTATCATCTATTGAAAAATCATTGTGTGTACATTTTGAAGGTTTCAAGAGATACGGTCTTTGTGCGTTTGTTTTGTTCGAGCTCACTTTCGCTGTCTTTGATGTCTGTGAAGACAAAGTCGAGGGTGAGAGTGTTGCTGTCACCAATAAGTGAGCATGGGACTGTGAAGTTGAGTCCGTCTTTGACAAAAGACTTGTCAATTTTTGCTGAGAAGACCTGATGGCCGTTAGCATAGATAACACAGTTTGAGGCTTTGCTGACGCTGTGCACTCCGAAGAACACGTGGATATCTTCTGCATCATTCGGGATAGAAGCAATCGGAATGAGCATCTGTGCATGTGGACCTGCCATAGGAGTGCGCCATCCAGTTGTTGCAGAAAAACCGTCGGTGCAATACATATTTGCGGTGGCATCCATAGCAAATGTCAGCGAGGTGCCTAAACGATATTTGCTCACAGAGGTAGTGGAGTAGAAGTTGTCGAGCAACCTGAGGTTATCTATATCATCAGCGTCAGAACGAGTGGAATATTGTTCAATTCTGGTTTCTGAGTTTTCGCCTGTATTCAGATAGAAATATCGTGTACGAGTTGCATCATCTTCAAAATCAAAGAAAGTTCTGCCGCTACCGTATTTTTCATACTTGTCTGTGACAGATGACGCAAGCGTAGGAGCAAAGTCAAACTGCGACACAGGAGCGTTACTGATAGTATATTCTTCGGTACTGCCCTTTTCTTTGACTAAAAGCACAGGGTGTTGGGTGAGTCCTTTGTTGCCGATGTTAGCTGTGATAATGATAGTAGCATCGTCATAAACACCGTTTTCTTTAAGGTCTTCTAACATAGCAAAAATACAGTTGAAACAACCATAAATCTGGTCACTCAAAGAAGTTGTGTTGATGCTTTTGATAGTGCTTTTTGTAAGCTTATATGGTGGTCGGGCACCATCAAGGTTATAGATGCGGACAGCGTTTTCGTATTTGTCTGTATAGTTGAAGCCTTCGTTTCTGACGTAGTCAGAGTAGAATTGTGCGTCGTTGAGAGAATAAGCGTTTTTCGACTTATAGGTTGAAATGGTGTCAAGATCAAGCCAGAAATATTTTTTGAGATAATGTGGAGCGTAGGTGTATGCAGTGTACTTGTAGATGGTACCTGTCATAGTAGCGTATGCACTGGCACCGTCCATATAGTCAACGATGTTTTCAATATCGTCTTTAGCTTCTGCACCAAAATACGCTGTCTGCGCAAAAATACGAGTATCGACATCGTTCTTTTTGAGCAGTGAGTACACCGTGCCGTTGTCCCATATATCTTCGATATAGTTGTCGTATTTGGTTTCTTTTGTGAAGACATCACCTGTCAGCAAGGATGGCAACGCTACTGATGTGCCTGAACCTGTAGCTAAAGCATTATCATATTCAGTGAAGCCATGTAGCCTTTCTTTATAGTCAGGGAAGTCTTTTTTGATTTTATCCAGATACTTGTCGTCGAATGAGTCAAGTACGAAAACAACAGTGTTGTCATCATCGCTCAGCTCATAAATACCATCTCTGGTTACTTCATAAGTAACCTTGTCGAGGTTAGAACTGTTTTGTACAATGAGAGATGATAGTATTACTATCTCTACAACAAGCAGACTGATGGAAGAAAACATGAGAATTTTTCTCCACTGGGTGCGGAACACCATAAAAAAAGCAAACGGCATAGCAAGACACGCTGCCCATACTGCTGAGTCAATAGCACCATAGGTGGTGTAGTCTTTCCATGCGATTTCACTACCATCCAGCACACCGGAACCGTAGTCAATATTCAGAAAGTTTCCCTGAATGAATAGTCCGAGCGCAAGTGCGAATATAAGACAGCACACACCATAATGTATCGTACCTTTTGGCAACGCTGACACAAACGTGATGATAAGAAGTGTGGCTATTGATATGATGATAGTTACTATGAGTGTAGCATCAAAGCTGAACCATAGAATATCTTTGTTTTCGATAAAAAGTTTAAGCGGTCCGTACAGACATAGCGTATATACAAAGAATACGCTGACAGAAAACGAGAGCAGGAGTCTGTGCGAAAACTTGTCGTAATTGTTGTCCATTTCAGTTTCCTTTTTATAATAAACTTATAATATAATACTAAAAAACAGATGATTAGTCAATAACACGCACTCAATGTTTACAATACAGCGTATAATATGTGCATCGTCCGCTGTGGTGTGAATTTGACTTTTATATATATATGAAGTAAAATTACAATGTATAGTTATACGCTGAATAACTAAAAAATAATTGGAGGTGACATCTATGGGATTTCAGGTTTTTCTTGATATAGCGGTAGTAGCACTGAGGTTTTTGCTGCCTGTTTATGCGGTGGTTATTATATATCAGTGTTTTGCGTCTATGCGTAGGCACAGAAGACCGGAGAAACCTCTTGTCACTTTAGAACTCAAGGGTACAGGCGAGCAAATACCTGTACTGTTCTGGGAGAATTCTATTGGTAGAAGCAGAGGTAGCGATATCTGCGTGAATGATCCTGCGGTGTCACGTGACCACTGTGTGTTGCTCAGACGATCGGAAGGCTGGCTTGTATCAGATATCGGCTCAAAAGGCGGAACATATGTCAACGGTAAAAAAACCAGAGATAGGACTCAGGTGCTTATTGATGATGAAATTACCGTAGGTGCTACTACCTTTGTACTAAAACGAGGCGATGAGTTTTCTGACAGACTCAGACCATCGTGGTTTTTCTCAAAAGCATCGAACAAGGGAAGTCTTCAGCCATACAAGCTGATGTTGCTCATCACCTTCTTCCACCTTTTTATGACGGTTGAGGCTTGCTTTACAAATGAAGTTCAAGACTATGCTCCTGTTCCTGTGTTTATATGCTTAGAGCTGATTTTGTGGGGATTTTTCTTTGTTTCCACAGTTATTTTTAAGCGAATCAACTTTGAACTCGAAGCGTTAGCATCGTTTTTTACGGGAATCGGTGTGATACTTTTAGTAAGACAGGAAATGCGTTCTGCATATGTTCAGCTCATAGCGGCGGCCATCGGTATTGTGCTTTTCTGTTTTTTAGTCAAGTTTATTGAAAACCCTGACAGAGTGAACTCGTGGCGAATGGCGATTATGATAGGCGCTATTGGACTGTTGCTCATCAACCTTGTGTTTGGTACTGTGCAGTACGGTGCGGCTAACTGGATAAGAATCGGTTCGATTTCTATTCAGCCGTCAGAGTTCGTAAAGGTTGCATATATATTTGTTGGTGCTGCAGCGTTGGATAAATTGCAGACAAAACGAAACTTCCTTGAATTTATTGTGTTCTCGGCAATATGTGTAGGAGCACTTGCACTCATGGGCGACTTCGGTACAGCACTCATATTCTTTGCAACATTCTTGCTCATTGCGTTCATGCGTTCGGGCGATTTCAAAACCGTGTTGCTCGCACTTGTGTCAGTCGTGTTTGCGGGCACTATCGTGCTCAAATTTAAACCATATGTTGCTGACCGTTTTGCTGCGTGGGGTCACGTGTGGGAACACGCTCAGGACACTGCTTATCAGCAAGCCAGAGTGCTCACATATACAGCTTCAGGTGGTTTGTGCGGTGTCGGTGTCGGCAACGGATATTTGAAATATATCGGCGCATCTGAGAGTGACCTTGTGTTTGGCTTGGTATCAGAAGAAATGGGCGTTATCGTTGCGTTTTCTATCGCTGTTGCTATTGTTGCTCTTTCATTTTATGCACGAGCTATCACAACAAGAAGTCGCAGCACTTTCTATTCAATATCGGCGTGCTGTGCAGCGGGACTTATGGTTATCCAGTCAGCACTCAATATCTTTGGTGCGACAGATATTCTTCCGCTCACCGGTGTCACGCTGCCGTTTATCAGTGCCGGCGGCTCTTCTATAATTGCGTGTTGGGGACTGCTCGCATTCATCAAAGCGGCTGACGAGCGTACTTACGCTGCAAAAAGGCTGAAAAAGCACAAAGACGACTAACCTATATTTCCGATAGATTGGAGGAAGACCTGTGAAGAGGATTATGACGAGAAGTATTCTCGTGTTTATTGTCACACTTGCGTTTTTTGCAGGCATATGTCTTCTTGCGTTCAGACTGGTAACCCAGAACGAAGCCTGGGTTGCACAAGCGTACAACGGGCATGTGGCTCAAAGTAACGGGCTTGCTCAAGCAGGCGATATCGTTGACAGAAATGATACGGTGCTTGCTTATACAAATGAAAACGAAGAGCGTATTTATCATGAGGATTTGAACACCCGAAAGGCACTTTTGCATCTGGTGGGTGATAACTCGCTCAATATTTCTACTGCTGTTCAGAGTATGTATCGAGGAGATCTCACCGGGTACTCGTTTGTTCTGGGACTCGGACTTCCAAAGTCGCTGAGGACCAATAACTCAGTAGAGCTCACAGTCAGCGCCGAAGCGTGCAAAGCAGCGTATGAAGCGATGGGTGGAAAAGACGGAGCGTGTGTAGTGTACAACTACAAAACAGGTGAGATACTGTGTGATATCAGCACTCCGACATACGATCCTCAGAATCCTCCTGAGATTACTGAAGACAACGAAAAAGAATACGACGGTGTGTATCTTGACAACGTTATGTCATCGAGCTACACTCCAGGTTCTATTTTTAAAATAGTGACTGCTGCTGCTAGTATTGACAACCTGCCTGATATATACGACAAAACTTTTGAATGTAGCGGTGCATATGACATCGACGGTCAGAAAATCACCTGTGAAAATGCTCACGGTGTAATAGATTTTCAGACAGCTTTTTCTCAGTCGTGTAACGTTGCGTTTGCACAGTTGGCTGTAGAAATCGGCGAAGAAAAAATGACTGAAACTGCTACAAATATGGGCTTCAACAAGAAATTTGAAGTGAGCGGTATTACACTTTCAAAAAGTGCCTATAGCCTTGAAAATGCTTTGGGTGATAACCAGATAGGCTGGTCGGGCATAGGCCAGTTCGAAGACCTTTCTAATCCTATGCATATGGCGATGATGTGTGGTGCTATTGCAAATGATGGCACACCTGTTATGCCTTATTTTCTGAGCTCTGATACTCCGCTTTTCCAAAAGCTAGGCATAATGCCCGCAAAGGAAAGTGAAGAGATGCTCAGCACGGATACTGCCAAAAAATTGCAGGATCTGATGCGTTCGACAGCTGATTATTACTACAATGTCAGAGGGCTGACGATGGGCGGACTCAATTTTTGCGCAAAGACAGGCACGGCTGAAGTTGATAAGAGCAAAGAGCCTACAGCGTGGTTCGTTGGATATACAGAAGACGAAAAGCATCCATATGCTTTTGCTGCTGTTGTGGAAGAAGGCGGTTATGGTATTCAGGCGGCTTCCCCTGTAGTACAGGCAGCGATAACTTCTCTTGTGAACAGTGAGCAGTAATATGAATAAAAAGAGGGCTGACCGTGCGGTCAGCCCTTTGCTATTATTATATTAGTTTTTCTTCCATGAAGATGGAATGAAAATCAATACAAGCGGATAAAGCTCAAGTCGTCCTGCCAGCATATTGAAGCAGAAAACTATCTTGGAAAATGCTGAAAACTGAGCATAGTTGCCGGCGCTACCTACCATAGAAAAACCAGGACCTGTGTTGTTGAGTGTAGCCAAGACGCTGGTTAAGTTAGTGACAAAATCAAAGCCATTGAAGGAAATCAGGATAGTAGTCACGAGTATTATCAGAATATACAGTGTCAGATAAACGCTGACGCTTCTGGTTATCTCGTGTGAGACCTTTTTTCCGTCAGTTTTGACTGTGTAGATGTTGCGAGGATGTACAAGGAGCAAAAACTCCTTTTTGATTTCTTTGAACAAGATAATGATACGGGACACCTTGAAACCGCCACCGGTAGAACCGGCACAAGCACCTACGCAAGTGAGTATCAAAATGATGACTTTGGAGAACTCCGGCCAAGGGTTAGTATCAGTTATAGCAAAACCTGTACTTGATTGAATAGATGTAACATAGAAGAAGCTCTGGTGCAAAGATTCTCTGAAAGTATCGTAGTAGCCGAGCAGGTTTATTGCTATAGCTACAGTTGATAAAGCAACCATAGCGAAGTATATCCACATTTCTTCCATTTTCAGGAGTTGTTTTATTTTGCCTGTTAGTATGAGAATATAGATATAGAAGTTGACGCCAAACAACATCATAAATACAGCAATAACTGTTTGCAGATAGTAACTGTCAAAATATCCTATAGATGCATTGTACGTGGAAAAACCGCCGGTACCTGCTGTTGCAAAGGTTGTTGTGAGTGCATCAAAAGCATTCATACCACCACATAACAATAAAACAAACTCTATAGCGGAGAGCCCAATATAGATTGCATAAAGCAACGCTGCATATGTCCTAAGTTTTGGCATACTCTTGCCGACAGAGGGGCCGGTGGATTCGGCTTTCATGAGGTTGATGCTCTGGTTGCCACCGAGTTTTGGAATAAGTGCGAGCAAGAACACAACAACACCCATACCGCCCAAAAAGTGAGAAAAGCTACGCCAGAACAGCATACAACGATCCAGAGATTCTATCTCTGTCAGGATTGTTGCGCCGGTGGTAGTGAATCCGGAAACCGTTTCGAAAAAAGCGTCGACAAAGCTCGGGATAGTACCGCTGAAATATAGCGGGAGTGCACCGGCTAAAGACAGGACTATCCAACTCAGAGCAGTTGATGCAAAGCCGTCTTTTAAGTGCATAGTAGGTTTTTTCGGCTTTTTTATTACAAACAGTGCACCGATAGCGATGAGTAAAAGTCCGATAACTAGAAAGTACAGAAAGCTTTTTTCTTTGTAAATCAAACCAACTATGGTGGAAAGCTGCATACACAAGCCTTCGATAACAAGCACCCAGCCCAAGATGTAAGAAATCAAACGTTTATTCATAGTATCACCTTAGAATGTCCTCGAGGCTGTCAAAACCTTTTTGCTTAGTGACAACAATGACAGTGTCACCAACCTCGATGGTATCTGTACCGTTAGGGATAATCATCTTACCTTTACGGTTTATACACGCAAGCTGTGTGTCATCTTTTAACTCAAGCTGTGAAAGTGGAATGTTTGTAGCAAGATTGTTTTTCTTCACTCTGAATTCCAGTGCCTCTGCTTTGCCATCGGCGATGAAGTGCATCGATTCAAATTCGCTATCCGCAGAATTATGCATAGCTTTGACATATCGTAGTATGTGTTCGCCTGTGATTTTTTTAGGGTTATATATAGTGTCCAGAGGAAGACTATCGAACACATTGGAGATTTTGAGATTACCGATTTCGGTTATTATTTTAGCTTTAGGGTTGACCTGTCTTGCATAAAGCGAAGAAACAAGGTTTTCTTCATCTGTATTCATCAGTGTCACAATAGCGTTCATATGTTCAACGCCTTCGGAAAGCAACAAGTCCTGATCCATAGCATCGCCGTGAATGATGAGAGCATTGTCGAGCAGTTCGCTCAGCGTTACGCAACGGTTTTTGTCGTTGTCGATGATTTTGACCGAAATTCCTGCATCGAGAAGGTCTTTGGCAAGATAGTATGCGATTTTTGAACCGCCGAGCAACATCACGGAGCGACCACGGTTAGATACAACACCAAGGCTTTTCAGGAGCTTTGCGGCTGCCTTGCTAGGTGCGATGAACGAAATCATATCGCCTTCGTCGATAACAAAATCACCGTTAGGGATATAACACTCGCCGTCACGTTCAACAGTGCATATACGCACGCCTTCTTTGAGAATATGTGTGCTTTGTGAAAGCTTTTTGCCTGCCAGCACGGATTTTTCTTCGACCTTGATTTTGATGAGGTCGATGTGACCCCTAGCAAATGATGTCATAGAAACAACACCAGGGAATTTGAGCATACGGGTGAGCTCCCTTGCACAAATCTGCTCAGGGTTGATAGCTAGCGATAGCTTCAGATCATCTTTTACAAAAGGCAGGTCTTTTGTGTACAGCGGATTGCGCACTCGTGCTATAGTGCGTTTTACACCGGCGTTTTTTGCGATAAGACAGGTGTAGAGATTGAGCTCATCAGTCGCTGTAACAGCGATGAGCAAATCACAGTCCGCAACCCCTGCTTCTCTCAAAACGCTGAGTGTAGCACCGTTGCCTTCGATAGTCATAATGTTTTGTGTGTCGGAAATTTTCTCGAGCGCTGTCACATCTTCATCAATGACTGTGATGGAGTGTGCCTGAGCGTTGAGCTGGTCTGCGATAGTTCTGCCGACCTTTCCGCTACCTACAATGATAATATCCATAATCAATACCTCGAAAACAGATAGAGTTTTTAATAAAGCAATTCTACTACAATAGTGCATTAAAATCAATAGATTTACAAAATTCGTTATCTATATAGTTTACAGATTGTTCTTTATTTTTTTCTTAGTATATGCTATACTGAACTTAGTATGGGACAATATGGCTATGTATTGTAACTTTTGAAAGGATGAAACAATATGGGTTTCTTGAAATCACTTTTTGGAGATTATTCAAAAAAGGAGCTAAAACGTATATATCCTATATGCGACAAGGTGCTTGCTCTGGAAGATAAATATGCAAGTATGAGCGAAAGTGAGCTAAAAGCTCAGACCGCTGTACTGAAAGATAGACTGCAAAATGGTGAGACCACTGACGATATCCTGCCTGATGCTTTTGCTGTATGTAGAGAAGCATCATGGAGAGTGCTACAGATGAAGCACTTCAAAGTTCAGATTATCGGTGGTATAGTGCTGCATCAGGGCAGAATCGCCGAGATGAAAACAGGTGAAGGTAAAACGCTCGTTGCAACACTTCCTGCATATCTCAACGCTTTGACAGGTAGAGGTGTGCATATTGTCACCGTCAACGACTACCTTGCAAAGCGTGACTCTGAGTGGATGGGCAAGCTGTACCGATACTTAGGACTTACTGTTGGTCTTATTGTTCACGGACTC
The DNA here is from genome assembly GCA_045539655.1 of Ruminococcus sp. GTDB lineage: Bacteria > Bacillota > Clostridia > Oscillospirales > Acutalibacteraceae > Ruminococcoides. The sequence goes on from JAZQFT010000014.1 coordinate 23,642, forward strand.
GATAATGATCAAAGACGAGAAGCGTACAACGCTGACATTACATACGGTACAAATAACGAGATAGGTTTCGACTATCTCAGAGATAATATGGTTGTGTATAAGGAGCAGAAAGTTCAGCGTGAACACGCTTTTGCGATTGTCGATGAGGTTGACTCTATTCTTATTGATGAAGCGAGAACACCGCTCATTATTTCGGGTCAGGGCGACAAAGCTTCTGATTTGTACGAAAGAGCGAACGCTCTTGCTCGTACAATGAAAAAGCACGTTTTCACTGAGATAGACAACAAAGAGGACATGGAAGCGTTCTATGCTGAAAACGGCATTGACTACGTTGTTGATGAAAAAGCAAAGAGTGCAACGCTCACACAGCTCGGTGTCAAAAAGGCTGAAAATTTCTTCAATCTCGAAAACCTCACCGATCCTGAAAATATCACTATTCAGCACCACGTGAATCAGGCGATCAAAGCCTACGGATGCATGAAGAACGAAGTCAACTACGTAGTAAAAGACGGTGAAGTCATCATTGTTGATGAGTTCACGGGTCGTTTGATGTACGGAAGACGATACAACGAAGGCTTGCATCAGGCTATCGAAGCAAAAGAAGGCGTAAAAGTAGAAAACGAGTCTAAGACCCTTGCTACCATCACTTTCCAGAATCTTTTCAGACTTTATGACAAGCTCTCCGGTATGACCGGTACAGCACTCACTGAAGAAGCTGAATTCCAGCAGATTTACGCACTCGATGTTGTGGGTATTCCGACCAATAAAGATGTAGCTAGAGTTGACCACCCTGACGCTATCTTCAAGACAGAGCGTGGCAAGTTTTTGAGTATCATCGAAGAGATAAAAGAAGCTAACAAAAAAGGTCAGCCTGTGCTTGTCGGTACTATTTCTATCGAAAAGTCAGAGCAGCTTTCAAAAATGCTCAAAAAAAGCGGTGTAGCTCATAACGTGCTCAACGCTAAACATCACGAAAAAGAAGCTCAGATTGTAGCACAGGCGGGCAAACTCGGTGCTGTTACTATCGCTACAAATATGGCGGGTCGTGGTACCGATATCGTGCTCGGTGGTAACGCTGAGTATATGGCAAAGTCAGCGATGAGAAAAGACGGTTTTTCCGATGAGCTTATCGAAGAAGCTACTTCTTTTGCTGAAACAGATGACAAAGAAATTATTGAAGCAAGAAAAGTTTACACAGAATATCACGATAAATTCAAAGCTGAAATCAAAGAAGAGGCTGACAAAGTAAAGCAGGCCGGCGGTCTTTATATCATCGGTACAGAGCGTCACGAGTCACGTCGTATTGATAACCAGCTTCGTGGTCGTTCAGGCCGTCAGGGTGACCCGGGTCAGAGCAGATTCTTCCTTTCTTGCGAAGACGACCTTATGCGTATTTTCGGCGGTGAGAGAATGGGCATGATGCTCGACAGAATGAACGTCGAAGAAACTATGCCTATTGAAAACGCTATGCTTTCCAATATCATTGAGAGCTCACAGCAAAAGGTGGAGTCACGTAACTTTGCTATCCGTAAGTCTGTGCTTGACTATGACGACGTTCTGAACAAACAGCGTGAAATCATCTACACCCAGCGTAACCAAGTGCTCAATGGTGAAGATATCCACGACACTGTTATCAAGATGGTCGAAGATACTATCAAAACAAACGTTGATATGTACTTGGGCTCCGATGTTGATAAGGATAACTGGAATCTATCTGCACTCAACGAGTTCTATCGTGGTTGGCTCATCACAGATGAAAACAAGTTCAGCTTTACTACAGAAGAACTTGAGAAAACTGACAAAGCAGATATCGTTAAAATCCTCACAGACCGTGCAATGGCTATGTACAAAGAGAACGAAGAGCTCTTTGATGACAGCACAATGCGTGAGATGGAGCGTGTGTATCTTTTGAAGAGCGTTGATACATACTGGATGGAGCATATCGACAATATGGATCAGCTCAAGCAGGGCATCAGACTGCGTGCATACGGCCAGCGTGATCCGGTTGTCGAATATCGACTCGAGGGCTTTGATATGTTTGACGAGATGATTGATTCTATCCGTCAGGACACAACAAAGCTGATGCTCGTTGCACCAAAGCGTGTGCTTGAGATTCAGCGTCGTCAGGCTGAGATTGAACGTCAGCGTAAAGAAATGGAAGAAAAAGCAGCTGCTGCACATCAGGTTATTCTCACAAACGGCGAAAAACAACCAAAGCCAAACGCAGTGACTTTAGCCTTAAAGCGTGAGCAGGTCGCAAAGCCTGTTGAGCCTCAGGGCGACGGCACAATGAGCACTAACCGCACTGTTGTAAAGAAAAACAAGATAGGCAGGAACGACCCTTGTCCGTGTGGTAGTGGCAAAAAGTACAAGAAGTGTTGTGGCAGAGATGCATAAATGAAAAATGGTTTGAATCTGCAGGGAGAAATCTCTGCAGATTTTTTGTGCAAAATAATTGAAATGATGCGTATATGGTGGTATAATAACTCTGAATTTATTTATGATGGGGGAATATGACAATGAGTAAGGTCAGAACACGTTTTGCACCATCTCCAACAGGCTTTATGCACGTTGGTAACCTGCGTACCGCTTTGTACGAGTATCTGGTTGCAAAATCTATGGATGGTGTGTTTGTATTAAGAATCGAAGACACCGACAGAGAACGCTACGTTGAGGGTGCTGTCGATGTTATCTATAATACTATGAAAACAGCCGGTCTTATCCACGATGAAGGTCCTGACAAGGGTGGTGAGTACGGTCCGTATGTTCAAAGTGAGCGTAAGGATATGTATCTGCCATATGCAGAAAAGCTCATCGAAGAGGGCAAGGCGTACCGTTGTTTCTGCACAAAAGAGCGACTCGAAGAAGTGCAGAATTCTACTGTAGGAGGAGGATACGACAGACATTGTCGTGACCTTTCACAAGAGGAGGTTGACAGACTACTCCAAGCGGGTACACCTTATGTAATAAGACAGAAGATGCCTATCACAGGCACTACTAAATTCACTGATGCTGTTTTCGGCGAAATCACTGTTGATAACTCCGAGCTTCAGGATCAGATTCTTATCAAGGCTGATGGTTATCCGACATACAACTTTGCAAACGTTATCGATGATCATACTATGGGTATCACTCACGTGGTGCGTGGTAGCGAGTACCTTTCTTCAACACCTAAGTACAACCTGCTTTATGAAGCATTCGGATGGGAAATCCCGACATATATTCACCTTCCGCTCATCAACGGTAAAAACGACGACGGAACAGTGTCAAAGCTTTCTAAGCGCCACGGCTCAACCGGCTTTGAGGATCTCATCACTGAAGGCTATCTGCCACAAGCTATCATCAACTACATTGCACTTCTTGGCTGGTGTCCGAAAGATAATCAGGAGATTTTCACACTTGATGAGCTGTGCAAGGCTTTTGACATCTCAGGTATCTCAAAATCACCATCTGTGTTTGACTATGACAAGCTCGATTGGTTCAACGCTGAGTACATCCGCAAGATGAGTGTTGAAGAGTTCGCAGATATAGCAACTCCTTATTTCAAAGAAGCATTGGGCGACAAAGATATCGACTATGTAAAGCTTGCGTCGATTTTGCAACAACGTACAGTGAAGCTCACTGACATTCCAGCTATGATTGACTTTTTCAATGAGCTTCCTGAGTATGATACAGAGCTATTTGTCAATAAAAAGAGTAAGACAAATTTAGAAAACGCACCTACAATGCTCAAAGCAGTTTATGATAAGCTCAGTTCATTGAGTGAGTACAATCACGATAGCATTCACGATGCACTGATTGGTTTGGCAACAGAACTCGAAGTGAAGAACGGCACTGTGATGTGGCCTGCTCGTATAGCTGTAGCAGGAAAACAAGTGACTCCCGGCGGAGCTATCGAGATACTAGAAATCTTGGGCAAAGAAGAAAGCCTCAGACGTATGGAAATCGGTCTTACAAAGCTCGGCTGATTTTGAACTAACAACAAAGAAGGAAATAATATGACAGAAGAAAAGAAAAATATCACTGAAAATACTGAAGAAGTTTCATCTAATTTTATCCACACTTTTGTGTCACAGGATATCGCAGAGGGTGGTCAGTACTACGGCAAAAAGGTGCACACTCGTTTTCCTCCTGAGCCAAACGGATATCTGCACATTGGTCACGCTAAGGCTATCTGCATCGACTTTGGTACAGCAGAAAAATTCAACGGCATGTGCAACCTGAGAATGGACGACACAAACCCTACAAAAGAAGATGTCGAGTATGTTGACGCTATCAAAGAGGATATCAACTGGCTTGGTTTTACATGGGACGACAGATTCTACTATGCATCAGAGTACTTTGATAAAATGTACGAGGGTGCTGTTGAACTCATCAAAAAAGGTCTTGCGTATGTATGCGAGCTCAACGCTGAGCAGATGAGAGAATACAGAGGTGACCTCTCTACTCCTGCGAAAAGCCCATACAGAGATAGACCTATTGAAGAAAGTTTAGACCTTTTTGAGCGTATGAAAAACGGTGAGTTCGAAGACGGAAAAATGACTCTGCGTGCTAAAATTGATTTAGCATCAGGCAACTTCAATATGCGTGACCCAGTTATCTATCGTATCAACCGCATCCGTCACCATCGCACAGGTGACAAGTGGTGCATCTATCCGATGTATGACTTTGCTCATCCTATTGAAGACGCACTTGAAGGTATCACACATTCACTGTGTTCACTTGAGTTTGAAGACCATAGACCGCTGTATGACTGGGTTATTGAGAACGTAACTCTGCCTGCAAAACCACGTCAGATTGAGTTTGCTCGTCTTGGTATCAACAACACTGTTATGTCAAAGAGAAAGCTCAGGGCTCTTGTTGAGAACAACTACGTCAGCGGTTGGGACGACCCACGTATGCCTACACTTTGTGGCTTGCGTCGTCGTGGATATACTCCAAAGTCTATCCGCAATTTCTGTGAGCGTATCGGTGTTTCTAAGGTGAATTCCACTGTCGAGTACAGCTTTTTGGAGCACTGCCTCAGAGAAGACTTAAACGAAACTGCACAGCGTGTTATGGTGGTGCTCGACCCTATAAAGCTCGTCATCACTAACTACGAAGAGGGCAAGACTGAGCAGTTCGAGGTCGAAAACAATCCAAATAGAGAAGAAGACGGAAAGCGTACTATCACTTTCTCAAGAGAGTGCTACATTGAGCGTGACGACTTCATGGAAGAGCCTATCAAAAAGTATCAGCGACTCTATCCTGGCAACGAAGTCCGTCTCAAGTCAGCGTATATCGTAAAATGCACAGGTTGTGAAAAAGACGAAAACGGCAATGTTACTACTGTCTATGCTGAGTATGATCCTGAAACCAAGGGTGGCAACACTCCTGACGGCAGAAAGGTGCGTGGCACTATCCACTGGGTAGATGCTAAAAACTACGTTGATGCTACAGTGAACCTGTACGACAACCTCTTCACAGTCAGCGACCCTGAAGCAGGCGACAGAGATTTCTTGGAATTTTTGAACCCTGATTCACTTGTTGTGAAGAAAGGCTGTAAAGCTGAAAAAGCTATCGAAAGCTACAGTGTTCCTGCGAACTTCCAGTTCATGCGTCAGGGCTACTTCTGTCTTGACAAAGAGTCTAAAAAGGACAACATCATCTTCAACCGTAGCGTATCGCTCAAAGACGGTTTTAAAAAGAAATAATCATTTCACCCGTATCATTATGATGCGGGTGATTTTTTATTTATAAATAAACTTTTTGAAAAGCTGCAAAAAATTGCTTTTGATTTTTATATTTATGTAAGGATATTGTATCCAAAACCACAAACTTGTTGTTGCATTTTACACATATATTTATTATAATGAGGGTGTATTATAAGTGCAAATGCACAAAGGAGGATACCGATGAAAAGATTTACAAAATTTCTGGTGGTTTTGCTTAGTTTGATTATGCTTATTACAGCGTTGCCTATTGTGAGTGCAGGGGCACAACCCGTATATGAAGAGATACAGCTCAACGTTAATAAAAACATTAAGCTGAGCGGTGATGATGTAACACTGAGCTTTACTCCACAAAAAGACGGATGGTATGCCTTTTCGTCTATCAATTATGCTATATATGCCACACTTTATGACGGCGATTTTCAAGAGGTGGGATTTAGCTATGATTTGTATGACAATAGCCTTGTTGCAAAGCTTGTTGCAAACACGACTTACTATCTTGAAGTGAATTCATTTGGGGATCTGCCGTTAAGTGCTCAGTTGTGCGTACAAGAAACGACTTATGTCGAGTCGATGAATATCACTCAGTATCCGACAGATATGACCTGCATAGAAGGTTGTGAAAAAAGTACTGTAGATCTTAATGGACTTAAAATAGATTTTATTTTCAGTGATGGCACTGTAGAGAGTTGGGAATATTCCATTGATATTCCGATGGTTGCCGGATTCGGAATAAAATATTTATATGATAAAGACGAGAACGGCGAGTTTTGTTTTGAGGTTGTGTGTGGCGAAGCAAGACAGAGAATTGAATTCAATGTTCTTGAAAATCCTGTAGAAAGCATAGAGCTTGTGACGCAAAAGCCGTTTGAATTTTATCAGAATACACACGGATACGAATTTGACAGCGGACACTATATTTACGAATATGATTTTTCTGATGATGACTACCTTAAGATAAACTACAAGGATGGTACCACAGAAAATCTCACAAATCTGGAATATAGCAGAAAAATCACAATTACAGATACACAGGACGAAACCCCGTGGGAACTGGGAACTAACTATTTCGCTATATCATACCTGGGCGTTGAAACGCAGATACCTGTTGCGATTTTAGAGTCTCCTGTCAAGTCTGTTACTGTCAACAGCGCTCCTACTTGTGAGTATATCTACGGTGATGAAAAATGGGGTTATAAAAACCAATATGGAAGATATGAATTTTATCCGACAGACATAAGGGGACTTTCTTTCACGGTTGAGTATCTTGACGGAACAGTTGAGGTGATTGATGATAGTGACATCGATATGGAGAACGAGACCATAGGTGATACTTACTATGAGGTGAACAGTTCGTATGTTGTTATGCCTATGACAGCAAAAGCCTCGTTGACCTACAAGGGATATGTTATTAAGTACAATGTGAATGTAGTGAAAAGTCCTGTAGCAAGTATAGAAATTCTCTGGGGTCCTGATAACTGTTATTATGAATACAGATATTTTCCTATTTTTGATGGTACGGAGATCAGAGTGACTTTTACGGACGGCACTGAAAAGATCATAAAAATGAGTGATGAAAACACGAGCTACGGAACAGAGGGCGACTTGATTTATACTGTAAAAGACGGGGATACTGAAATAAGATTATATATGTTCTGGTATGAAGACAGTTATGACACTATGTTTGGTTTCACCTGTATTGATAAGAATGTCGAATTCGATGGTTTTTACTACCTTGAAAACAGAGATATAGCGGACATCAAGGTAGAAAAGTTTACGCCAGACGGTGACGGTATGGTGCTTAACGTGACCTATGCTGATGGCAGCAACGAAACACTGAGTTATGAAACAGTAAGTTTTGGCGGTTATGTTGATGACGTATGTTTTGGCTATGCTAAGACCGAAAATGGCATTGTCCATTATCGTATTGAGAAAAAGGTTAAAAATGGAAAGGTAGTATCGTACGAGATTCAGACTTTAGATGAAATAGTAGAGTTCAAAGAAAATGAATTTGACATCGGTGATGTAGATATGGATGGCAAAGTAACTGTTATGGATGCTACAGCTATTCAAATGCATTTGGCTGAGATTAAGGAGCTCTCTGGTGAGCAGCTTTTGCTTGCGGATGCTAACAAAGACGGTAGGGCTACGATACTTGATGCTACTCATATTCAACAGTTCCTCGCAGAAATTATTCCTGAATTATAATTTTATTTAGTACAATAACGCACCTTCATAAACTGAAGGTGCGTTTTTTGTTTTTTTGAAAACTGTGTGATATCGGTTGCGTTGGGTGTTCACTTAGTGTATGATAGATGTAGTAAAAATTTGAGGTGAAATATGAAGACAGCACTTGTTACGGGGGCTTCCCGTGGAATTGGTACTGCGTGTGCTATAGCACTCGCAAAATGCGGATATAGTATCGTACTGAATTACAACAAAAGTGAAGAAAAAGCTCTTGAGCTTTCTAAGATTATCGCTGACAACTACTCGGTTGATGTTTTGTGTGTCAAAGCAGATGTGAGCGATAAAGCACAGGTCGATGATATGATAGAAAAAATAAAAGCAAAGTTTTCTACCATTGATGTGCTTGTAAATAATGCGGGAATATCACTGCAAAAGCTTTTTACTGATATCACACCTCAAGAGTGGGATGAAGTCATTTCGACTAACCTCACATCTGTTTATAATGTGACTCACGCTGTGCTGCCACTGATGATAAAGAAGCATTCTGGAAGTATAGTCAACATCAGCTCTATGTGGGGTGAGGTGGGTGCATCGTGCGAGGTGGCGTATTCTGCATCAAAAGCAGGAGTGATTGGGCTCACGAAAGCACTTGCAAAAGAGGTTGCACCATCAAACGTCAGGGTCAACTGTGTAACACCCGGTGTTATTATGACGGATATGATGAACAATTTTGATGAAAATGACCTTCTACTCATCAAAGAAGAAATTCCGATGGGTGTTTTCGGTACAGCAAAAAACGTAGCAGATACGGTTGCGTTTTTAGCGTCAGAAAAAGCGTCGTATATAACAGGTCAGGTCATTGGTGTAAACGGCGGTATGGTTATATGAAAAAAGCGTTGACAGCTTTTTGCTTTGTTATATTTATTATTTGCTTTATGCTCAGCGTCAGTGCTGAAAACATCTTTACTATGTCGCTTAGTGCAGATGCGGTGAAAAATAACAGGCTTTTTACTATTGATGTGTACGCTGATGGTGATAATAGTCTTTGCGGTGGCCGGCTCTTGTTGAGCTATGATAATACCCTTGCTGAGTATCGTGATATAAAAAGCGATGTTTTTGAAGTGAAAGCAAAAGACAACGATGGCACTTTGGATATTGTTTTTGCGTCGGCTCAAGCTCAGGATATGAGTCCTGATACTGTACTGTTCAGCGTTGAGTTCAAAAGCATCAACAGTGGTACGTTTGAAATGAGTCTTGACTCAAAAGAATGTGTGAACGGCTCACTTAGCAAAATAGATATAAACAGCGTTTTGTGTAACGTTACGATAGATGGTACTAATGTTACTGCTAAAACAATAAAAAGTAAAAGCACCTCACCGAAAACTACAGTGAAAACTGAAAAATCAAAAGTTACTGATACCAAGGTGGAAAGTACAGAAAATACAGACTTTGGAAGTATGAAGTTGAGCAAGGGGACAGATAGCTCAAAAGCGATTTTGTATGGTGTTTGTGCAGGAGCGGCGGTTGTTGTAGTTTTTGTTCTGGGCTTTTTATTTGCAAAAAAACAGGGCGAAAACAACTATAAAAAGTGAAAATCACGTTTCTGAAAACGTTGACATCTCAACGATTTTCTTGTAAAATATATTAGATTTAGCAGTTTCGGAGGATAATATGAGCGAGAGAATTCTCATAACAGGAAAAAATAGTTATATCGGGGATTCTTTTTCTGAATTTATGTGTGATTATCCTGTCGAGATAATTGATACGGAAAAAGAAGCGTGGAAAAGCCACGATTTTTCCGGCTATGATACCGTAGTGCACGTAGCAGCTATAGTACACAAACAAGAAAAACTGTTCACTGAAGAAGAATACAAAAAAGTTAATACAATGCTTGCATACGAAGTAGCGAAAAAAGCTAAAGAAAACGGAGTAAAACAGTTTGTGTTTTTGAGCACGATGAGTGTGTACGGTGTGGTCAACGGTGTTATAACAAAAGATACAATGCTTACACCGTTCAATGCCTACGGAAAATCTAAGCTTCAAGCAGAAAGGCTTATTCAGAGTTTAGAGGACGAGTCGTTTAAGGTGAGTATATTGCGCCCTCCGATAGTGTACGGAAAAGGGTGCAAAGGTAACTATAATGCACTCAGAAAATTTGCACTCAAACTTCCGTTTTTTCCTGATTTCAAATCGAACAGAAGTATGGTGTATATCGGAAACCTGTGTAGCTTTATGAAAAAAGCTATAGACGAAAAGCTCAGCGGAGTTTTCTGTGTGCAGGATGGTGCTTATGTGAACACTTCGCAAATGGTGAAAAAGGTAGCGAATGCAAACGGAAAAGATATAAAGCTGACAAAGCTATTCAACCCTTTCATCAGACTGGCATTGAAAATGAAGATACACATTATTTGCAAGGTGTTTGGTTCTCTCACATACGATTCTTCGCTGTGTCCTCAATATGAAAAAGTTGATTTTGATACAGCGATCAAACTAACAGAAGAATAAAAATAGAAGGGGCTCCCAACTTGGGAGCCCCTTTGCAGTTATATTATTATTCGTAGTCAACTACATCGCACCATGATAGTAAGAAATCACGTTCTTGTTCGTTACCTTTCACTGATTGTGATGCTGCGACAATCGGCATCCATTTCTGGACATACTGTTTCGCTGTGTTGCTCTTTTTGCAGAATAGGTTGAGATACTCTTTTGCGATTTCTTCTTCACCGTTAAGACAGAAGAGAAGATATGTTCTTGCTACATCAGCGGAAGCGTTGCCCTGTGTAGCATGTGCCCAGTCAAGAATGTACGGAGTACCGTCGTTTGTTATGATGATGTTTGATGGGTTGAAGTCACCGTGACAAACCTTGTTGTGCTTTGGCATACCTTCAAGTCGTGTGTGCAGTTCGTAGCGGGTTGTGGCATCTAAGGTGGACTCACTGATTTTTCTATTCATTTTATCCTTGAGTTTGTTGAGCATAGGACAAGTTTTTGAATGGACAGTGAGCTGTAAATCGACCAAAAGCTCGAGGTACTCGCTCATTTTGTCAGGGTTTTCTTCCATGAGCTGTTTGAGTGTTTTGCCTTCGATGAAATCAGTGATGATAGCCCATTTTCCGTCAATCATTGTGACTTCAAGAATTTTTGCGATGTTGAGCCCTGTTTCTTCTATTCTGGCCTGGTTGAGGGCTTCGTTGAGGATGTCGGCTTTTGAGAAATTTTCATCAAAAACCTTGATACATCTGTCGCCGTCACGATATATGACTTTGTCTTTTCTCTGAGCAATGATATTGTCAAGTTTCATATGTGTATCCTCCTTAGTGCTTGCCATAATATGCGTTTAAGTACATCTGCTTGATTTCACTCATGAGTGGGTAGCGAGGGTTAGCGCCTGTGCACTGATCATCGAATGCCTGTTCAACCATCTCGTCGAGGCGGTTTAAGAAGTCTTCTTCGTCTA
>JAZQFT010000015.1:0-42029 GCA_045539655.1 Ruminococcus sp.
TGGTTTTCTGCAACAGGAGCCGCCAGCGCCATTACCTGGTCAATAAGTTTGCTCATTGGGTCAACCTGCCTTTTTAACAATGTATTTTAATGCAACAAAAAGAGTGGGGAAACCCCACTCTGATAATCTTTTGCTACTTACGCAAGCATTATACCATTAATAATAGCAAATTGCAACACCTTTTTATCGCAAAAATACAGTAATTTCGGACTAAAACTCACGTCTGCCCTCAAGTGCGCGCATAAGGGTTGCATCATCTGCAAACTCAAGATTTGACCCCACAGGAATACCATATGCAAGACGTGTGACTTTTATCCCCATCGGCTTTAAAAGTCGACTGATATACATAGCGGTGGCTTCGCCCTCTACTGTGGGGTTAGTCGCCATGATGACTTCTTTCACGCTGTCGTCAGATAGTCTGCTCAGTAGCTGTTTGATATACAGCTGGTCAGGACCGATACCGTTGAGCGGAGAGATAGCACCGTGTAGCACGTGATAAACACCGTCGTATTCGTGTGTATTCTCGAGTGCGATAGCATCTCGTGGAGTTTCCACAACACAAATGACCGATTTGTCCCTTGTCTGGCTTCTGCACACAGGACAGTACTCCTGGTCAGAAAAGTTACAGCAAGTTGTGCAGTAACGTATTTTTTCGTGAGCATCAGTGATAGCACAAGAAAACTCCTCAGCTTGTTCTTTTGGCATATTGAGAACAAAATACGCAAGCCTTTGTGCTGTTTTTGAACCGATACCCGGCAGTCGCTCAAATTGTTCAATGAGCTTTGACAGCGGAGCTACGTTGTATCCTGCCATCAGAACAAACCACCCATTGAGCCTAAGTTAAGGCCGCCAGAGATTTTTTCCATAGTTTCTTCTTTGTCTTTGTTAGCGTTACGCAAAGCTTCGTTGACAGCTGCCATAACAAGGTCGCTTAGCATCTCTACATCGTCTGGGTCAACGACTTCAGGTTCGATTTCGATGGACTTTACTTCCATTTCGCCTGTTACAGTAACCTTCACGGCGTTACCGCCTGAAGTAGCAGTGTATTCTTTTGCGTTTAATTCTTCGGTTGCAGCAGCCATATCGTCCTGCATTTTCTGAGCCTGACGAGCGAGTGCCTGCAGGTTGCCTGCACCGCCACCGTAACCCTGTGGTAATCTTGCTTTCATATATATCTTCCTTTCTTATTCTTCAGTGACGTTGATGCCTGAGTCTTTGAGGTTTGCGATGAACTGTGTAAGCACATCGTCTTTTTTTGTTTCAACTTCAGGCTTTTTATATGGACCTAGCTTGTAGGTTTTTCCTGTGATTTCTGACACAGCTTTGCGTATGTTGTCACGCTGTGCTGATTTTTTGAGCAACTGGAAAGCAATATCCTGATCAGTATCAATGAGCAGATAATCACCGCTGATATAGGCGTTGGAGCCCTCAAAAGCAGCGGAGATAGCTCGTGAATATTGCTTGAGGTTATTGATGACTTCAGGCCATTCAAGCATCGGCTGGGCGTTGCGATATACTGAGTCGAGATCCACAGTCTTTTTAGTCTGAACAGGCTGCGTTGGGTCAACATCGACTTGAGTAGTTTCAACTTCCTTTTCTTCAGATGCTGTTTCGGGTTTTGTATCTACAATTGTATCCTCCTGTGTTGGAGTAGGAGGAAGCTCGTCCTCGATAACTTCAGGGATTTCCTCTTGTTCAGCTTTGGTATTAAGAACATCTTCTGTATCAGCTTTTTGTACAGCCACATTAGGCTCTACTTTTTCTGTTACAGCAGGAACTTCTTTTATATTCTCAACAGGGGCAGCAGCTGTGATAGGAGCTGCATTCACATCTGTGCTTGAGAGCACCTTCACCGCTTTTTCAAGAGCTGCAACACGTGTGGTCAGAGCTTCTGTTGTGGCGTCAAGTTCAGGTGAGCAAAGCTTGACGATGGCCATCTCAAGTTCTGTACGGTTGTTTGTGCCTTTGCCCATACGCTCAAAAGCACGTGACAGCACGTCCATAGAGTACACAATGTCAGCAAGTGACAGGTAGTCACACTGTGACTGTGCGGCTTCGAACTCTCTGTCTGCAAAAGCAAGCATCTCACGTGGATTTTTCACGGTTTTTATCATCATCAGCGAACGGAAATGTGTGATGAGCTCATCGCAAAGACGAGGGATATCCTTTGATTCACCATAGAGTCTGTCGACGATAGAGAGAGCTTTAGCAGGGTTTTTATTGATAGTGCAGGTGCAAAGCTCAAAGAGGTAGTTCTTTTGAGCAAGACCCGCAGCATCTCTGACAATATCAGCAGTGACTTCGTTTTCAGCGATGCCGATGCATCTGTCAAGCAGCGATATAGCATCTCTGAGTGCACCGTCAGCAATAACAGCGATGAGCATAGCTGCCTCATCGGTGAGAGTGATGTTTTCAGCATTTGCGATAATTTTCAATCTATAGGCAATATCCTTTGGTGCGATGCGGTGAAAGTCAAATCGCTGACAACGGGAAGTGATAGTGCTTGGGAGCTTGTGCACTTCTGTAGTAGCCAGAATGAAAATAACGTGCTTTGGAGGTTCTTCAAGCGTTTTGAGCAGAGCGTTGAATGCTTCAGTGGTGAGCATATGAACCTCGTCGATGATGTACACACGGTACTTGGCTTTAGCCGGAGTGAAAGAGACTTCATCAATGATATCACGGATATCGTCTATCCTGCGGTTGGATGCAGCATCCATCTCAACAACATCGAGAATTTCACCCGAGTCGATACCTTTGCAGTTTTCACATTCACCACAAGGGTTGGAGTCGATGAGGTTAAGGCAGTTGACCGCTTTTGCGAGAATTTTCGCACAAGTGGTTTTGCCAGTACCACGAGAACCTGTGAAAAGATATGCGTGGTTGATTCTGCCGGATTTTATTTCGTTTTTAAGAGTAACTGTTACCTGTGGCTGTCCAACGACATCTTCAAAGTTCTGAGGTCTGTATTTACGATATAGTACCTGATACATAATCTCACTCCTAACAAAAAAGCAAGCCTCAGCCTGTGTATTTAGGCTGTTCGTATAAATAAGTGAACGACAGACTTACTGCATCGCAACACAAAATCTGCTTAATGCTGCTCGGTTCCCCGCATGACATGGTTCACAGCTCATGCTCGTACAGGGCCTGTCGCTCGCTTATTCATACGAAATGAAAAAGCGGCTTGCGTTACACTTGATTATATCATATAAGAATAGAAAAATCAATAGTTTTTTGTCTCTTGAAAAAGCTGAAAACGTATGATAAAATGCGTATTGAGGTGATATTATGAACCAAAAAGAGAGAATGCTCAATTCACTTCCGTATAAATCGAATGAAGATGGACTTTTTGAAGAGCGTCAGCGAGCAAAAGAACTGTGCTATCGCATCAACAACTGTGAGCCATCTGATGTTGAAATGCGAAACAGATACATCGGGGTGCTCATACCGAATGCAAGTAAGAATATATATATTGAGCCACCGTTTCGTTGTGACTATGGTTATAATATCCATATAGGGGACAACTTTTATTCTAATTATAATCTTATTGTGCTTGATTGTGCAAAAGTTACTATCGGTAAAAATGCGATGTTCGGACCAAACGTCTGTATCACCACAGCGGGACATCCGATTCACCCTGTATCAAGAACAAAGTCGTACTATGAGTACGCTTTTCCTGTAACGATAGGTGACAACGTGTGGTTGGGAGCGAATGTCGTTATCAACCCGGGAGTTACTATCGGCGACAACTGCGTTATCGGTTCAGGCAGTGTCGTGACAAAAGATATACCTAAAAACACAGTAGCAGTCGGAAACCCATGCAAGGTTTTGCGTGAGATAACGGAACAAGACCGTGACTACTATTTCAAAGATAAAAAATTTGATGTTGAAGATTACTAAAGATTGAAGCAAACAAAAACGGAGAGGAAAAACCTCTCCGTTTTGTTGTTTTATTATTATTTCTTTATTGAATGCTCTGCGCTTCTTATAGCCAGTTGAGTGTATCTTCGTACACATTGATGTAGTCCTGTGCGGATCTTTCCCAACTGTTGTCGCTCATCATAGCACGCCACATCAGCTGATGCCAGCCTTCATTGTCATAGATACCTGAAAGAGCACGTTTTACAGCGTTGCACATATCAGCGATATCATAGTTTTTGAAGGTGAAACCGTTGCCGTAGTTGTCGTATGAATCAAATACAGAGTCTTTTAGGCCACCGACTTCACGTACTACTGGGATAGTACCGTATCGTAGAGCGATCATCTGGGACAGACCACAAGGCTCCTGCTTTGACGGCATGAGGAATATATCAGCACCTGAGTAAATCTTGCGTGCAAGTTCAGGGATAAAGCCCTGACAGAAACGAACTCGGTCAGGATATTTCCACTGCATATCACGGAAGAACTGTTCGTACTCTTCGTCGCCTGAGCCGAGTATTACGAACTGCATTTTCTGTGTGTTCAGAAGGTCTTCGAGTCCGCCACGAACAAGGTCAAGACCTTTGTGAGATACAAGTCGTGTGATCATAGCGACCATCGGAGTATCCCAAGACTGTGGAAGGTTGAGTCGCTCCTGCAAAGCACGCTTACATTCGCCTTTGCCGCCCATATTTTCTTTAGTATAGTTGCAGTAAAGCTGATAGTCAGTAGCAGGGTCGTAGCTCATACCATCGATACCATTCAGAATGCCACACAGCTTGTAGTGGTTGCGGTTGAGTGAATGGTGAAGACCGTGGCTGTACCATGGGTCTTTGATTTCAGCAGCGTAACTCGGGGATACAGTGGTTACTCGAGTAGCACACTCGATAGCACCCTTTATCATATTGAGCTTTCCGTCCATCTCGATGATTTTCTGCTCGGATTCAGGAATACCAACGCATTCTGTATTCACTTCCCAGCCGTATTTGCCCTGATACTGGATGTTGTGAATAGTGAAAACACTCTTGATGTTATGATACCAAGGGTTCTTAGAATAGAACAGGTAGTAGTAAACAGGAACAAGCGCTGTTTGCCAGTCGTTAGTGTGGATAATATCAGGATGAAAATCAATGTATGGCAACATCTCAAGGATAGCACGAGAGAAGAAAGCAAATCTTTCAGCATCATCGTAGAAACCATACAGAGCATTCCTGTTGAAATAGTATTCATTGTCAATGAAATAGTATGTGCAGTCGTTCCATCTTGCCCAGAACAGTCCGCAGTACTGGTGACGCCAAGCGACCGGAACAGTGAAATTGGTGATGAAGTTCATCTGGTTTTTGAGGTCCTGTGGAATAGTGCCGTACAGTGGCATTACGATTCGACAGTCCTGACCTTTACGACACAGAGTATGTGGCAGTGAGCCAGCTACATCAGCAAGTCCGCCACTACCTGCAAAGGGATTGGCTTCGCTTGCACAGTATAGGATTTTCATATTTATAGCCTCCTCTTTTAGATGACCGAGCGTTTTGCGATATACATCGGATATGATTCGCAACCGATGATTGTTTTGCCGTTGCCGACAGTAACATCCTTGTCGATAACGATGTAGCTCAGGTCAGCGTTATCACCGATGATGGTGTCTTGCATGATGATGCAGTTTTTGATGTGTGCACCTTTACCGATGTGAACGCCTTTTGATATTATACTATTTTCTACAGTTCCGTCAATAGTACAACCTTGAGCAATCAGAGAACCTTTTACAGAGCTCTCTAAACCGTACTTGCTTGGTATATCGTCTCTTACTTTTGTGTATATAGGGTGCTTAGGATCGAACAGCTTTTGCCTTACGTCAGCATTCATCAGCTTCATACTAGCCTTGAAGTACTCTTTCATAGATGTGATGAGAGCACAGTAGCTTGTGTTTTCATACCCGAAAATTTTGAGCTTGTCTACATTTGGCTGTAGAAAATCTCTTGTGAAGTCAGTTTTGTTTTCAGCTATAAGATTTCTCACAGTGTTCATCAACAATGTTTTTTTGATAAGGAATGAACCTGATACAAAAGTGCCTGCACTGTCGCACATGGAAGGAAGCAAAATCTTGTTCACACGTTTTGTGTTATCCAAAACAAGAGTGATGCCGTCGTCTTTTATTTCCGAGTTAGAGATCATCGGTGAATACACAAAAGTGATATCAGCGTTGTTTTGCTCGTGAAATTCGAGCATCTTGCGATAGTTGAAGTTAGAAACACAGCCGGCGTGGTCAATGAGCACGTATTCTTCGTTTCCGTGTTCAATAAAGCCGTGCAGGTTGTAGAGAGTCTCAACCATACTGTCAAAATTATGTTCACGATATGGCGGAAGAATAGTCAGACCACTTCTGCGTTTTGCGAGATCCCATGCGTTACCTGTGCCCAGGTGATCCATAAGGGACAAGAAGTTGCTTTTTGTTATGATACCAACGTTGTTGATACCGGAGTTGCTCATATTGGAAAGTGGAAAGTCGATGAGTCTGTATTTGCCACCGAAAGGAACGCTGCCTGTGGTTCTGCTCGCAGTGAGCTCAGGCATATTGCTTTCGAATGTGTTGGCGAAAATCAATCCTAAAACTCTGTTAGATCCCATAATCACACCTCCACATCATGGTCGATCATCGCTTTTGGTTCGATGACAACGTTGTCGCCGATTTTCAGACCGTCACCGATGACAGTGATACCCCAGTCATCACGGTTAGGAACATCAGCAGGGTTTTTGCCGATTTGAGCATTTTTGCCGATAACTGTGTTTTCAGAAACGATAGAGAACTGAACGTTCGCTCCTTCTTCGATAACAGCACCCGGCATAATGATGGACGAGTTGATCACAGCCCCTTTCCCAATAGTAACACCCGGGAAAAGGATAGAAAACTCGAGTTTTCCGTCAACGTTACAGCCATCAGCAAGCATAGAGTTCTGTATCTCAGCGTTTTCACCTACATAGTGAGGTGGCATCATAGGATTGCGTGAATATACGTTCTTTAGGCTTAATGTAACGTTAGGGTCGAGAAGATCCATGTTAGCTTCCCACAGACTGTCTATAGTACCGACATCTTTCCAGTAACCTTCAAAAGGATAAGCCATCATTTTTTCGCCAGCATTGAGCATAGCAGGAAGAACGTCTTTGCCGAAGTCGTTGCTTGAGTTTTCGTTCGCTTCGTCTTCGATAAGATATTTTTTCATAATTTTCCAGCTGAATACGTAGATACCCATTGAAGCGTTGGTGCTCTTTGGAACAGCAGGCTTTTCGTCGAATTCGTAGATAGAGCCGTCTTCGTTTGTGTTGAGGATACCAAAACGGGACGCTTCTTCCAGTGGAACGTCGATAACAGCGATTGTACAAGCGGCGTTGTTTTTCTTATGGTATCTGATCATATCAGCATAGTTCATTTTGTATATATGGTCACCTGAAAGAACAACAACGTATTCAGGGTCATATCTGTCTACAAAATCAATGTTCTGATAGATAGCGTTAGCAGTACCGGAGTACCAGTCGGAGCCTTCCTTTGATTCGTATGGCTGGAGACAGGTGACACCGTTGTGGATACCGTCCAGGTCCCAAGGCTGACCGTTGCCGACATATTCGTTCAGGATGAGTGGCTGATACTGGGTCAGCACACCAACAGCCTCGATGCCGGAGTTAGTACAGTTAGAAAGAGGGAAGTCTATGATTCTGTATTTACCACCGAATGGGACAGCAGGTTTAGCGAGCTTTTTTGTCAGCACGCCGAGTCGAGAGCCCTGTCCACCGGCAAGAAGCATAGCTACAACTTCTTTTTTTGGACGCATTATAATTACCTCCCGTATGTATATTTGATTTTGGGCGGAGTAGAACCCCGCCCAGATTTTATCACTATATATAGGTTTTATTTGTCAGCTTTTGTAGTTTTTTTAGCAGGAGCTTTTTTAGCTACAGGCTTTTTCTCAGCTGCTTTTGGCTCAGCCTTTTTAGCAGGAGCTTTCTTATCAGCCTTTGGTTCAGCTTTCTTAGCTTCAGCTTTTTCTGCAGCTTCCTTTTCAGCTTTTTTCTTAGCAAGAGTTGCTTTTCTCTTAGCAGCAGCGGCAGCTTTCTTTTCAGCAGCTATTCTAGCCTTTTCCTGAGCTTCCTTGAGCTTCTTGACTCTAGGATTCTCTTTCTTTTCAACGCACTTTAAGTACAAAGCACCCATAGGTGGTATAGAGATGTTGATAGACTGCTCAAGTCCGTGCATAGGCTCGGTTGAAGCTTCGATGAACTCAGGGTTGTCAGTGCAGTCATAACCACCGTATTTAGGATCATCAGTGTTTATGATTTCGGTATATACACCGTAGTCAGGAACACCGATAGAATAGCCGTCTCTGCGTACAGGCTGGAAGTTACACACAACGATAACGCTGTTGCCGTCTTTGTCAATACGTCTGAAAGCAATGATGCTCTGCTGATAGTCATCGTGGTGAATCCAGTTGAAGCCTTCCCAGGAGAAGTCAACCTCGTTCATACATTTGTTGTCGAGATAGAAACGGTTGAGGTCTTTAATGAATGTATTTAACTGCTGATGTCTTTCATACTGGAGCAAACCCCACTGGAGTTCTTCGGTAGAATTCCACTCGTCAAACTGACCGATTTCAGCACCCATGAATGTGAGCTTTTTGCCAGGGTGAGCCATCATATATGAAAGGAATACTCGTACACCTGCGAACTTATCGTTATAATCACCAGGCATCTTGTTGATGAGTGAACCCTTACCATAAACAACCTCATCGTGGGAGATAGGGAGCAGGAAGTGCTCTGAGAAAGCATACAAGAAGCTGAAGGTGATGTTGTCGTGGTGATATGGTCTCCACAGTGGGTCGAGTGACATATATGAGAGCATATCATTCATCCAACCCATATTCCACTTGTAGTCAAATCCAAGACCGCCGTCATATACTGGGCGTGATACCATCGGCCATGATGTGCTTTCTTCAGCGATCATCATAACTGTTGGGTGGTGAAGGTGCACAGCGGTGTTGAGTCTCTTCAAGAATTCAACAGCCTCTAAGTGCTCACGACCGCCGAAACAGTTAGCTACCCACTCGCCGTCGTTGCGGTTGTAGTCGAGATAGAGCATAGAAGCTACAGCGTCAACACGAATACCGTCGATATGATATTTGTCAAGCCAGAACATAGCAGATGATACAAGGAAAGAGATGACTTCGTATCTTGCATAGTCAAATACATATGTACCCCATTCTTTGTGCTCGCCTTTTCTGGAATCCTCATATTCGTAGCAGTGGATGCCATCGAAACGACCAAGACCATGAGCGTCTTTTGGGAAGTGAGCCGGTACCCAGTCAAGAATGACACCGATACCTTCCTGGTGACATCTATCAATAAAATTCATGAACTGATGTGGGTTGCCGTAGCGGGAAGTAGGAGCGAAGTATCCTGTTACCTGATAACCCCATGAACCGTCGAACGGATACTCTGTCATTGGCATAAACTCAATGTGAGTATAGCCCATTTCTTTTACATAAGGAATGAGTTCGTCAGCGAGCTTTTCGTATGAGAAATGGTTGCCGTCTAAATATTTTCTCCAAGAACCTGCGTGAACCTCGTAGATGTTGAGAGGCTCTTCAAAATGGTTTTTCTGAGCTTTGTTTTCAAACCAAGGTGTGTCGTTCCACTGATAGCTGTCTATGTCATAAACGACAGATGCGTTGTCAGGCCTTGTTTGAGTATGGAAAGCGTAAGGGTCTGATTTGAGCAGCTTTTCAAACCACGGTGTTTCTACGCAATATTTATATACCTCAAATTCATATAGTCCCTCGATAAAGAGCTCCCATACACCGCCGTCGCTGATTTTGTACATATAGTTAGCGGTCTGATCCCAGTTGTTGAAGTTACCAACGACGGAAACAGTCAGGGCGTTCGGAGCCCATACACGAAATACTACGCCGTCTTTGCCGTCCCAGTTGACTTTGTGAGCGCCTAAAAACTCATACGCTCTTACAGCGTCACCGCCATGGAACAACTCAAGAGGGGTTCTCTCGTCAAAAATCTGATAGTTCATGAAAAAATCTCTCCTTGTTTATATATTGAATAATATAATTTCACATTATATATCAAGGTTATAGTATCATTTTTTTAGTACAAATTCAAGTAAAATAGCAATTTTAATAACAAAGTTTTCGTATAAAATTTATAAAAATTGTCAATTTCATTGTCAAATTATACAATATTCCTGCGTATTTTCATTATATATAGACAAAAACTTTTTGTGCTTAACAAAGATTATGTAGAAAAAAGCAATTTTTGATTATTCTTTTTGATTATATAATACGCAAGAATAAAGAAACGTTATTGTCAAAAAATGCAAAATTTGTGTAACTTTATAATTCTAAATTGTAATATTTTTTTGCAAAAAACACCCCTAAACTTCTTGACATATAACTGGTTGTATATTAGAATTAACGTGAGCATATATGGTGTATGCTTGGAGCATATGGTCAACCGGACCGTGTTCCTATTCACTTATTGGACTCTTTAAAGAGCCGTTATTCATAGATATTTTTTATTTTATTTATTATCATCCTTTGTCATCATCTTTTGATATTGATTTTTATTTGGTGATAGATTGAAACTGAATATCTTATATTAACGGCACCCATGAGTTGAGTTTGATTAGTTTAATTACTAACAAATATCAAGGAGGTGTCAAATCAAATGGACTTATGGTTACAGATCCTGTTGCCTGTTGTCACTGCTGTTGTAGGCATCGTTGTCGGCGCTATAATTGGTGTATCATACCGCAAAAAGGTTGCTGAAGCTGAAATTGGCAGTGCAGAACAGGAGGCTAAGCGTATCGTCTCTGAGGCGGTAAAAACAGCTGAAGCCAAAAAGAAAGAAGCCATCTTAGAAGGTAAGGACGAGGTTCACCGTCTTCGTAACGAAAGCGAGCGTGAGCTGTCTGACCGTCGTAAGGAGGTTCAGCGTCAGGAAAGACGTATTCAACAAAAAGAAGAAACCCTTGACAAGAAGTTGGATAACATCGAGTTAAAGGAAGAAAAAGTTGCTAAGAAAATGAAAGAAGCCGAAGCGAAACTCGCCGAGGTTGAAACCATCAAGAAAAGTCAGTTTGAAATGCTCGAAAGGATTTCCGGCTATACAGTTGAGCAGGCTAAAGCATATCTGCTTCAGCAGCTTGAGCTCGAACTCAGCCACGAGAAATCGCTCAAGATTATGGAATACGAGCAGCAGCTCAAAGACGAGAGCGAAAAGAAAGCAAGAAACATTATCTCTCTTGCTATTCAGCGTCTTGCAGCTGATCAGGTTGCAGAAGCTACTGTATCAGTAGTTCCGCTTCCAAACGACGAGATGAAAGGTCGTATCATCGGCCGAGAAGGTCGTAACATACGTGCTATCGAAACACTCACAGGTGTTGACCTTATTATTGACGACACACCGGAGGCTATCACACTTTCAAGCTTTGAGCCTGTCAGACGTGAGATTGCCCGTCTGTCACTTGAAAAACTCATTTCCGACGGCCGTATTCACCCGGCAAGAGTTGAAGAAATGGTTGATAAAGCAAGACGTGAAGTCGAAGCTACTATCAAGCACGAGGGCGAACGTGCTGTACTCGAAGCAGGTGTCAACGGTATTCACCCTGAGCTTGTGAAATTGCTCGGTAGATTACGCTATCGTACCAGCTACGGACAAAATGTACTCAACCACTCACTTGAGGTTGCGTATCTGTCCGGTATCATCGCATCAGAGCTTGGTATGGACCCGACAGTTGCTAAGCGTGCCGGTCTTCTGCACGATATCGGTAAGGCACTCGACCACGAAATTGAGGGTAGCCACATCGAAATCGGTGTTGATATGGCAAGAAAATATAAGGAAAGCGATGCTGTTATTCACGCTATCCATGCTCACCACGGTGATGTAGAGGCTAAGACTATCGTAGCTTGTATCGTTCAGGCTGCCGATGCTATCTCTGCAGCTCGTCCGGGTGCACGTAGAGAAAACCTAGAAAACTACATCAAGCGTCTGCAAAAGCTCGAAGAAGTTGCTTCATCATTCAAGGGTGTTGATACTTCATTTGCTATTCAGGCAGGTAGAGAGATCAGAATTATGGTCAAGCCTGAAGTTGTTTCTGATGATAATATGGCATCTCTTGCACGAGATATCTGCAAGAAGATTGAAGAAGACCTCGAGTATCCTGGTCAGATCAAGGTCAATATTATCCGTGAGAGCAGAGCTATTGATTTTGCAAAATAAAAAAGTAAATAAGCCGTCATGGCAAAGCGAAAGCCACCTGAGTTTTCAGGTGGCTTTTATTTTTTCAGTATTCCCATTGTGGAATGTATGACTTGTCAGCGGATTCGAGCTCCTGAGCAAAACCGTCGATATCAAGCCGGATCAGCTCGCTGAGCACCTTGTCGTATTCTCGCTTTGTTATCTTTCGGTTTATATCATCATAGTCGCTTGCTTTGCCGTGTGGGACGTATTGTCCCATAAGGCTGAGCAGTACCTTATCTTTAAAATGCTCGTCTATTATTTTGAGCACACCAATGCTGTTTTTAGTATGATTAGGTAGCACCAGATGTCGAATGATGACGCCTTTTTGTATGATACCGTTTTCATCAAACTCAAGCTCAGGGCACTGTGAAATCATTTCGCTTATAGCATTTGTTGCTATATCGCAGTAATTGGAACAACCGGATAGCCTGAATGCTAAAGTATCGTCGCTGTATTTAAAGTCAGGAAGATACACATCAATGTATCCGCTGAGCTTTTTCAGAGTTTCTACACTTTCGTAACCGGAACAGTTGTATATCAGCGGCACATCGGGTCTGTAAATATCAAGAGTTTCTATCAGCCTATCAACATACTGTGTAGCTGATACAAATTCTATCGTGTGAACGCCCGTGTTTTTAAGCTCTTTTAACTTTTGAGACAGCTCTTGTGGAGAGATATATCTGCCGTTGTTGTCAGATGAAATCTCGAAGTTCTGACAGTACACACATCTGAGTGTGCAACCTGAAAAAAATACAGCGCCACATCCGTTTTCACCACTTATACATGGTTCTTCGTGATAGTACGGAGCGATTTTTGCAACTTTCATAACGTCAGTACATCTGCAAAAGCCGTTGCTTGTATCACTTGTTCTTGTTGCGTTACATTTTCGTGGGCATGAATTGCATATCATAGTATCACCGCAAATATACTATCACAAATCATCAGAAAATAAAACCCTATTATACTTCTAAGTCATATAGAAAATCTTCAACAGCCTGTGTGAGATGTTCAGGATCTAACTCGTATGCGTTAAATTTTTCGATAAGCATTTGAACCTTTTCTTCGTTTGTTGATATATCACAAACAGTGCGAACGTGTTTTTCGTTTTTAAAGACAACGATACCATATGTGTTGTAAAATCCGCAATTATTATAATATTTCTTTTGCTTTAATAATTTGTATTCTACCATAATGACCTCTGCTATGTGGGGAAATGTCACCGTGACATTTTATCACCTAATATACTTTAATGCAAGTCTTTTGACATAACTGTAAGAAGTATTACAAAAAGTCGCAATTGATGACACAAAATGTCACTGGTAATTCGACAAAAATAGCTATGATACTTCATATATATACAGAAATACTCAAATTTTCTTGTAATACTTTTTGTGGTGTGATATTCTAAAAACAGACTAATCTAAAAGGAGGCGATAGTATGATTCATGTGAATGATCTGACAAAAGAATTCAGAAAAACTATCAAAGAGCCCGGCCTCAAAGGAAGCGTAAAAGCTCTTTTTAAGCCTAAGTATGAGATAATCAAAGCGGTGAATGAAATCAGTTTTCATGTTGATAAGGGTGAAATACTCGGTTTCATTGGACCCAATGGTGCAGGAAAGAGCACTGTTATCAAAATGCTCACGGGTATTCTGACACCGACTTCAGGAACTTGTGAAATCAACGGCTTTATCCCACAGAAAAACCGACAGGAATATGTCAAGGAAATTGGTGTTGTGTTCGGTCAGCGCACCCAGCTGTGGTGGGACTTGGCGCTAAGGGAAACTTACTCTGTTTTGAAAGAAATATATGATGTTCCTGACGCTGATTTTAAAAGGCGCATGGCGTTTTTGAACGAAGTGCTTGAGCTTGACAGCTTTATCACAAGTCCTGTGCGTACTTTGTCACTGGGGCAGCGTATGCGTGCTGATATTGCTGCGTCGCTATTACATAACCCGAAGGTGCTTTTTCTTGATGAACCTACTATCGGTCTTGATGTAGTTGTAAAAGATAATATCAGAAACGCTATCCAGAAGATAAATGAGGAAGAGGGAACTACCGTTATCCTGACTACTCACGATCTTTCTGATATTGAGCTTTTGTGCAACCGCATCGTTATGATCGACAAAGGCAAAAAGGTTTTTGACGGGGGTATTTCTCAACTCAAACACGATTTCGGACAGATGAGAGAACTGAGGTTTGAGCTGCAAACCCCTGATGATCTGAAAAAGCTTAGCTATAATGAGGATTTGAAAAAAGATGAAGAAGACGTATCGTTGTCTAATGACGGTGCACTTGTCTCTGTCCGTTTCAACAGCGATGCTGTATCTGTTGAAGATATGCTTTCTTACACCTTGTCAAAAGTCCACGTCAAAGACATCAACCTCAAAGATGCTGATATCGAAGAAATTATCCGCAGGATATACAGACAGGAAGTGGATATAGATGAAGTTTAAGAAATTTATACGAACTTACCGTCCTTTTACTCGTGCCGGAATGCTTGAGTCCGTTGCTTACAGAGCGAACTTTTTCTGTTTCCTTTTGGGAGAGATAATGTCGTGTTTCATAATGTTCTTTGTATGGAAAGCGGTGTTTATGAGCACTGAATCAGAGACTTTTATGGGCTTTACCATGGAAGATATGGTGGTGTATCTGTTCATTACATTTCTCACTGGCTATCTCACATATTCTGACGGTACATACGCTATCGCTACTGAAATACGTGACGGCAGTATTGCGATGCGTATGATAAAGCCGTGTTCGTTTGATATGTGCTTTTTGTTTCAGGAGCTTGGTAATAAGATAATCAACGTGCTGTTCATTTTTTTGCCTATTGTCATTGGTGTTGAAGCCTATCGCTGGGCGATTACAGGTGCGTGTCAGCTCGATGTTGTGCATTTTTCACTTTATGTTGTCAGCCTTGTTTTAGCGTATCTCATATCATTTTACTTCAATGTCAGCTATGGTTTCATGGCGTTTTATCTGAAGAATCTTTGGGGTGCGGATATACTGAAAGAGGTCATCATCAACTTCCTTTCAGGCGCAACAATTCCGCTTGCATTTATGCCGACTGCACTCGCAAATGTACTGAGCTTTTTACCGTTTTCATCGCTTTCATATACACCTGTTATGATATATATGGGAATGTATTCTCCCGTGCAGATACTTTATAAAATGTCACTGCAGGTGTTCTGGCTTTTTGTGATGATTCTGCTTTCAAAAGCAGTGTGGAACCACGCAGTAAAAAGACTGTGTTCACAAGGAGGTTAAAGTATGAGAAGAATGCTCAGACTTCATCGTATATTTGTTGTACAGTATATGAAGAACCTGATGGAATACAAGGTCGATTTTTTGACCGGAGCAATCAGCTTTTTGCTCGGTCAGGTTGTACAGATTGCATTCATTGGAATCATATTCAGCCAGATACCTAGTTTGCTTTCATGGGAGTTTGAAGAAATACTGTTTATCTACGGCTTTTCGCTCATACCAAAGGGCTTAGATCACCTGCTTTTTGATAACCTTTGGAGTGTCGGATATTTTATCGTTCGAAAAGGCGATTTTGACAAATATCTCACACGACCTATCAACAGTCTTTTCTATGTTATCGCCGAGAAATTCTGTGTGGATGCTTTTGGTGAGCTTTTTATCGGAATTATTCTTATTGTATATAGCGCTATAAAGCTCAAGCTCACTATAACATGGTATATGATACCACTGTTCTTGGTGGCTGTTGTTTTTGCTACTTTGATTTACACAGCTATAAAAATCGCTACGTCTGCTATTTCTTTCTGGACAAAAGCGTCGGGTCATATCACCCATATGTTTTATATGACTAATGATTTTTCGAAGTATCCTACAACCATATATAATAAGTTTGTTCGTACTTTTATTACATATGTGATACCGTTTGCATTCACAGCGTTTTATCCTGCCAGCTACTTTTTGAGTGGTGAAAATGCACTGTTTTGTATTGGGGGCACTGTGATAGCTTCGACCGTGTTGTTTGTGGTTTCAGTATTTATCTGGAACAGAGGTATAAAGGCGTACGAATCAGCAGGAAGTTAAAATAAAAGGGAGTGAAAGCTATGCAAAATCCTTTTTTCTCGTATTTAGAAGAAGAAAAAACCGAATATCTCACACCTGTGTGCTCGCTCAACAAAGCTGTTATGGCAAAGCTTCCTGTGTATGGGGTCGATGATACGCTGCAAGGTCTTACTTTCAGAGAGATTTTTTCGACACAGGCGATTGTTGACGAGATAAAAGCTCTTGCTAAAATGTACAGCATTGATATCTCTGACTTTGATGATTATATGCTTCCAAAACTGCTTGACAAAGCTCTCATCAGCGACGATATAAAATACAATCAGTTTGCGTCAAAAATAGCTGTGAAGTTCGGCGACAGGCTGGGACTCATACTCTTAGCACTGAAAAAAGGCGAAAAAGAAAACCGTGATGTACGCCCTGATTGGGATGAACGTCATTGGAACTATTGGGCACAGCTTGACAGGATAGTTTTTGTTGGAGGTCTTGCAAGTTCGATGCTCGGCAGACGCTTCAAGGAACGTATCCAGCATATATTCGATATCGCAAAAGAAGAACCATATGATATTATGCTTTTTGATAACGGTACCTATGTTGGAGCTATGGGTTGTGGCAGACTTATGAAAGATAACACAACTTCGCTGGTGTTTGATTTTGGTCACACAGGACTCAAGCGTTGCATCATTACTAAGGGTGAAGAACAGATTGTAGAGTTCACTGCATTGGAAAGTGTCAAGTCACTATATATGCATTCAAAGCCTCAAGAAGACGAAGATGAGTGGGAGACAGCACTTTTGCTACACAAGCATCTCGTGAAGACTATCGTTGATACACACAGAAAGTATTATGATAAGTTCGATTTGACTAATGAGATAATTATCAGCATAGCTAATTATAATGCGGGCGGACAGCTCAACAGCGAGCGTGGAGGATACGCAAAGCTGACACAGCTGGGCGATGATTATGCCAAGATTCTTGTGGAGGATTTGTCAAGTATGCTTCATCGCAGAGTGAAGGTGCGTCTTGTGCATGACGGCACCGCAAATGCGCTTTATTTTTCCGAATTAGAAAATACAGCCTGTATTTCACTCGGAACAGCTTTCGGAGTCGGTTTTACTGACATTAAAATTTCATAAATATAAGAAATCGCCATTTTATGTTTTTTGGGGGTGTGGGGTGTGATACCACTACATTTAGTGAAAAACTTCAGATGGCGATATTTTTTGGTATTTATACACAAAGAAACGACAAAAAGATTGTGCAAAAAGCGTTCTTTAAATTTCAACTTTTCCATTTATTATTTGTAAAATATATGATATAATGATTACAACTGAAATTATGCGGTTAATTTTAAGAAAGAGAGGATTTTTAGATGAAATTACGCAGTATTATTTCATGTCTTCTGGTTTTGGTGATGATGGTATCATCAGTCAGCTTTGCAGTATCCGCTGCACAGGTTGATATCGCTGAAACAGAGTATCACAACCAAAGCTATCTTGAGGATTATGCTCAGGCAGCTAAAAACGAACAGGGCCTTGGCGCTACTTACTCAAAGGATTCTACCACTTTCAAGGTTTGGTCACCTACAGCTACAGCTGTTATGGTCAAGCTTTATAAGACAGGTACAGATGCTGAGTCAGGTGCAGGCGTTATCGGCACATACGAAATGAAGAAAAACGCTACTACCGGTGTTTGGTCTTTGACACTCACTGGTGACCACAAGGATGTTTACTATACATACTTGCTCACTATCGACGGTAGCACAGCTGAAACACAGGACCCATACGCAACTGCTGTTGGTGCTAACGGCGAGCGTTCAATGGTAGTTGACCTAGATTCTACTGACCCTGAGGGTTGGGAAGATGACGAACACGTTGTTTTCGATTCTGCTGCACAGGCATCAGTATGGGAAGTACACGTTCGTGACTTCTCTATCAACCCATCATCAGGCGTTTCTGATGAATATAAAGGTAAGTACCTTGCTTTTGCTGAAGGTAACACAACAGTAAACGGCGAGGGCGACATCGCTACTTGTGTTGACTATCTCGTAGAGCAGGGTATCAACTGTATCCAGCTTCTCCCAATCGCTGACTTCTCAGGTATCGACGAGACTAACTCTGACCCACAGCGTAACTGGGGTTACAATCCGGTGAACTTCAACGTTCCTGACGGTGCTTATGCAACTGACTGCTACGACGGTAACGCTCGTATCAAAGAGTTCAAACAGCTCGTTCAGGCATGCCACGACAGAGGCATCGCTGTTGTAATGGACGTTGTTTACAACCATACATACGTACTCGAGGGCTCTGCTCTTGCAAGAACAGTTCCTAAGTACTACCACAGAATGTCTGATGCTCAGAACTACTACAACGGTTCAGGTCTTGGTAACTGTCTTTCAACAGAGAAGGCTATGACATCTAAGTACGTTGTAGAATCACTCAAATACTGGGTAGAAGAGTACCACATCGACGGTTTCCGTTTCGACCTTATGGGTGCACTCGACTGCAACACATTGAACGCAGCTAGAGCTGAGCTCGACAAGATTGACTCACGTATTCTTATGTGGGGTGAGCCATGGGCAGGCGGCGACGCTGGTATCTCAAACGGCGCTTCTAACTCTAACTTCAAGCAGCTCAACGACCGCATCGGTGGTTTCAACCAGACTTATTCAGAGAACTTAAAGGGTTCTGAATCTAACGCTACTGGTACAACAGGTGCGTTTGTTCAGGGTGATACAACTAACGCTGCTATCCTTAACGCTGCTAAAGGTAACGGTACATACTTCAACACAACCGCTATCTCAAAGCAGGTCAACTATCTTGACAACCACGATAACCTCACACTTTATGATAAGCTCCTGAAAACTAACCAGGATGACCTTTCATCAAAGTATGGTTACAGATTTACAACTAATAAAGACCTCGAAAATCTCTACAACCTCAACAAGACTGTTGCTGAAACATACTATCCTGAGGTTGCTTCACAGTTAAGACTCGCATTACTTTCTGATATGACTGCACAGGGTATTCCATTTATGAATGCCGGTACTGAGTTCGGTCGTACAAAGTACGGTGATGCTAACTCTTATCGTACATCTGATAACATCAACGCTATCAACTGGGCTCGTCTTGAAACATTCTCAAAAGAGGCTGACTACTATGCTGGTCTCCAGAAGATTCGTCAGGCGTTCGCTCCATTCAACGATAACAATGCAGACTCTATCACAACTATCTCTGCACAGAACCCTGTTGCTTACTCAGTGAACAACACAAAATCTGGCGAGTGGAGCAAGGCTCTTGTTATCATGAACAACAGCAAAACAGAGTCTAAGACTGTTACACTTCCATCAGGTACATGGACAGTTGTTGCAAATGCTGACAAAGCTGGCCTTGATTCACTTGGCTCAGCATCAGGCTCTTATACAGCTCCTGCTCATTCAGGTGCTATCCTTGTTCAGGGTTCATATACAAAGCCTGCTGAAGGTTATGCAACACTCACAGCTGAGCACTATGTACGTGATTCTGCTTCAGGTACATATAAGGTTGCTAAGACAAACAAAGCAAAATACAAGGTTGGTCAGACTTATCGTGCTATCACTGACACAGATATCCTCTTTGACCATGAATTCGATAAGTACGAGAGCTCAACAGGCAAGCTTTCAGGTGAAGCTGTTGCTAACCAGAATGTTACTGTTAAGTTCTACTACACAAGATTCACAGATTCTAACTACCTGACAGTAAACTTCCTTGACTCAGCTACAGGTGACAGAGTTCGTCCACACATCGAGTACAGACTCCACGATGGTGCTGAATTCTCTATCCCAGCTACAGGCGTTCAGGGTTACTCACTCGATACATCTAAGTATCCTGCAGGTACAGTAGGTGAGTTCGACGCATCTGCTCCGCTCACATTCAACTATTACTACAACAAGCTCACACATACTCAGACTGTAGTTCACTATTACAACTCACATCCTAACTGGAACAATACAACTATCCAGTGTTATGCTTACTATGATACATCTACTGAGGAACCACTCGGTAAGTGGACTGACAACAAGAAGGGTAACATGGCTAAGGACGCATCTTTGGGTGACAACTGGTACACAGTTACTATCCCTAACGTACAGTCCTGCCGTGTAATGTTCCACCCATCTGGTGCAGTAAGTGGCGTACAGCAGGAGCCTGGACAGGGTGAAGCTGGTTACGAAGTTTCAGAGGAAGCTTGGATCAAGGACAAAATCCTTACATTCTCCTGTAAGGTTGTAACAAGCTACATCGACATTGCAACAGGTAAGCAGCTCGCTCCTGATGTAACAAAGTCATACGAGAAGATTACTTCTAACGGTATGTACAGCACATCTGCTAAGCCTGAGCTCGGCGGTTACATCGCACCTGCTAACGCTTCTAACTTCTTCAAGGCTGGTACAACTAACGTTGTTTACCTCTATGATGGTTCAAGTGCTCCAACACCAGGTGACAAGATCACTATCGGCGACGTAAGTTTGAACGACAAGATCGAAATCACTGATGCTACACTCATTCAGAGACTTATCGCTGATTTACAGACACTTACAGAAACAGCTAAGAAGGCTGGCGATACAAACGAGTCAGGCAAGCTCGAGATTGTTGACGCAACATTGATCCAGAGATATCTTGCTGCATTCAGCGACTTTGGTTCTGTAGGTAAGGTTATCGGTGGCGGCGACACACCTGTACAGGGTGAGCATTCATTCGAAGAACTTATCGACATGTACAACACACTCTCAGCTAAGTACGTTGCACTTCCTGCAGCAGTATATGCTGACGACGAAGGCTACAAGGCAGCTGGTGTTGCTCTTGATACATACAAGGCTGTAACTCTCAACTCAAGTGCTGATCCTGAGCTCATCGACGAAGCTTACGATGCATTTGAAACAGCTTATCAGACAATCAAGGATTATGACGAGAACTACACACCTCCAATGCCTGATACAATCGACGTTTACTTCACTAACAACGTTGGCTGGAGCAAGGTCAACTACTATTGTTGGGGTGCTTCTGCTATGTCATGGCCTGGTGCACAGATGACATGGGATAGCAAAAATGATATGAATCAGGATGTTTACAAAGTTACTGTTGATCCATCAGTATATCAGAACATCATCTTCAACAATGGTGCCGGTGGCGATGCTAACCAGACAGTTGATATCGTTATCGATACAACTAACGCAAAGATCGGTTACTACATCTCCGACCCTGAAAATTCAGGCAAGAAGAACGTTGGTACATGGCAACCATAATTTAATATCTTTTGAAAAAACGGGCGGGTCGCAAGACCTGCCCATTTTTTTGCTTTGATTACCTAATGGTCGGATAAAAACCTATGGATCAGAGTAGGTTGTTTTTACACAAGATGACTCCTTTTGCATATTATGTACTAAGGCTTGCCTTGTAACGTGTGGGTAGGTCAAAGAATAATAAGGAGAAATGAATTTTGGATACAATCGAAAAACTGATGTCACAGTACGGAATCAGAAAATTCCCTGATGACACATCATATGCGATGGCATATGTGCCTTTTCAGCAGTATTCACCAAAGATGTATAGTCCGATGCAAGGCTACGAGTGCGGAACGATTTTTGAAAAATTGAATAAACCGTTCTGCCCTAAAGATTGTGAGGGACTACGATGACCCAGCGTGAAATAATGCTCAAAAAAATCGGCACATATAAATTTGCTCTAAAAGACCTGCAGTTGTACCTCGACACTCATCCAAAAGATGAGGTTGCACTTCATAAGTATGCTGAATATGAGGATATTTTAAAGCCACTCATAAAAGAATTTGAAAGTAAATTCGGTCCGCTCACTGTGAAAGCAGACAATATGAACAAGTTTTTATGGATAAAAAACCCATGGCCATGGGATATAGAGGAGGATTACTGATGTTTGTATATGAAAAGCAACTTCAATATCCCGTGAAGATAAAACGCTCCAATCCGGCACTCGCAAAACTCATCATAAGCCAGTACGGCGGTCCTGACGGTGAGCTCGGTGCGTCGCTGCGATATCTGTCCCAGCGTTTTACAATGCCTGTTGAAGAGCTGAAAGCAACCTTAACCGATATCGGTACAGAAGAGCTCAATCACCTTGAGATGATTGGTGCTATTGTGTATCAGCTGACAAAGGATTTGTCAGAAGAAGAGATAAAGAAAAACGGATTCGATGCTTATTTTGTCGATCATACAACCGGAATTTATCCGTCATCTGCTGCAGGTGTTCCGTTCACCGCTGCGTATATCCAGAGCAAGGGCGATCCTATCACAGACCTGCACGAAGATATGGCTGCTGAACAGAAAGCCAGAACCACTTATGATAATATCCTGCGTTTTTGTGATGATTATGACGTCAAAGACCCGATACGCTTTTTGCGTGCGAGAGAAGTAGTGCACTATCAACGCTTTGGTGAGAACCTGCGTATTCTGACTGACAAGCTTGACTCAAAGAACTACTACCAGTTCAATCCGAGCTTTGATAAAAAATGTTTTAAAAAGAAATAAAATTCTAAAATAGAATAATAAACAAAAAAGACAGCGCCTGACGGTATCAACTGACAGACGCTGTTTTTTACTTAATTTTAATAAAAAAATCATTATTTTTCTTTTATATTGATAATTATTTTGCTTTTCTATGATATACCTATTATTGTATTTATATTTTTTAGGAGAACAAGATGAAAATCGGTTTTGATAATGACAAATATTTGAATATGCAATCTCAGCATATCCGTGACAGGATAGCTCAGTTCGGAGGAAAGCTCTACCTTGAGTTCGGTGGCAAACTGTTCGATGATTATCACGCATCCCGTGTCCTGCCCGGGTTCAAGCCCGACAGCAAGCTGCAGATGCTTTTACAGCTCAAGGATCAGGCTGAAATCGTTATAGTCGTAAATGCTGATGATATTGAAAAAAATAAAGTCAGAGGCGATTTGGGTATCACTTATGATCTTGATACATTGCGTCTTATTGATATTTTCCAGAATATTGGTCTTTATGTAGGTAGTGTAGTGCTCACTCGTTATGCTGATCAGCTTGCGGCACAAAAGTTCCAGAAAAAGCTTGAACAAAATGGAATCAAGGTGTACCACCACTATTCTATCGAGCGTTATCCACAGGATATTGACCTCATTGTTTCTGATGATGGCTTTGGTCGCAACGACTTCATCGAAACTCAGCGTGAGTTAGTTGTTGTCACAGCTCCGGGTCCTGGTAGTGGAAAGATGGCTGTGTGCTTGTCACAGCTTTATCACGAGAACAAACACGGCGTAAGCTGTGGCTACGCTAAGTTTGAAACATTTCCTATCTGGAATCTGCCACTCAAGCATCCTGTCAACGTTGCGTATGAGGCAGCGACAGCTGACCTCAATGATGTGAATATGATCGATCCTTTCCATCTGGAAGCATATGGCGAAACTACGGTCAACTACAACCGTGATATCGAGGTTTTTCCTGTGCTCAACACAATGTTTGAACAGATACTGGGCGAGTCACCGTATAAGTCACCTACTGATATGGGTGTCAATATGGTTGGTAACTGTATTTTCGATGACGATGCTGTTATCGAGGCAGCTAATCAGGAGATAATCAGACGTTACTACAACGCTTTGTGTAACAATAAAAAGGGCAATTCTCCTGACAGCGAGGTGTATGCGCTGGAGCTTATTATGAAGCAGTCAAAGCTAGATAGCAGTGTTAGAAAAGTTATCGCTCCTGCTATGAAAAAAGCCGAAGAAACCGGCGCTCCGGCAGCGGCAATTGAGCTTTACGATGGTACTATCGTTACGGGAAAAACGTCGTCCTTGCTCGGTGCTTGTGCGGCTATGCTTTTGAACGCTTTGAAAGCTATGGGAGGTATAGATGACAGCGTGCATCTTATTTCTCCTGATGTTATCGGTCCTATCCAACAGCTCAAGGTCCATCATCTGGGCAATGTCAACCCACGACTTCATATCGACGAGGTGCTTATTGCGTTGTCTATTTCTGCAGCTACCAGTGAGTATGCTCAAAAAGCGATGGAACAGCTCGAAAAGCTCAGGGGTTGCGAAGCTCATTCTTCTGTTATTCTGTCACAGGTTGATACGATGATGTTCAAAAAGCTCGGCATAAACCTGACTTGTGAACCTAACTATCAAACCAAAAAATTATATCAAAAGTAAGTCATAGCACTCTCTTGCAGAGTGCTATAGTTTTGAGGTTTATATGAAAGCTAGTACAAAAGCTAAAATCGAGCTTGGCTGTGCGTTTTTGATCTGGGGCACGGTCGGCATATTTGTGAAGTTTATTCCGCTCAACAGTGGCATAGTTGCCTTTGACCGTTCTATAGTCGGAATGTTGTTTCTTTTAGCGGTCAAGCTGTGTATGAAATCAAAAATCGACTTTTCTGCACTCAAGGGAAGCTTGCTTATTTTATGTATCAACGGAGCGTTGCTGGGACTCAACTGGATATTGCTTTTTGAGTCATACAACTACACAAGTGTAGCGACATCAACGATATGCTACAACTTAGGTCCGATGCTGGTGGTGCTTGTATCTCCGCTGGTTTTCAAAGAGCGACTCACGCTGACAAAGATATTGTGTGTGGCTACGGCACTGTTCGGAGTTATGTGTGTGTCAGGTCTGTTCGAAAACAATCCGTCGGGTGACAGAGGCTTTATCGGTGTGCTGCTCGGACTTTGTGCGGCAGTTGTGTATGCAATCACAGTTATCATAAATAAACAGGTAGACAAAGTGAACCCGATGGACAAGGCTATCACTCAGTTTTTTGCGTCAACTGTTGTTATGTTTATATATTGTTTGTTTGTGACAAAGCCCGAGGAACTGCAGTTTACAACACAAACTATTATCTTGCTCATCGTTGTAGGTGTTTTGCATACAGGTGTCGCATACACGATTTACTTCAAATCCTTGCCTGATGTTACATCACAGAACGTCGCAATTTTTGCGTATATTGACCCTGTTGTTGCGGTTGTGTTGTCAGCACTTGTTCTGAAAGAAGAGATGACCGTGTTCACTGTTCTGGGTGCAGTACTCGTGGTAGCATCAGCAATTTTCAGCGAATTATATGATAATAAGCAAAAGAATGCTACATTGTGATGCTAATTTATATATTTTGACAAAAATTTATCAAATGGAAAATATTACTTGATTTATATGTAAAACAGTAGTAAAATAATAAAGGTATATACATTGGTATAATCCAAATTAACATAATTTTTAGGAGGAATTCACTATGGCAGTAAAAGTAGGTATTAACGGATTCGGTAGAATCGGTAGACTTGCATTCAGACAGATGTTCTCAGCAGAGGGCTACGAGGTAGTTGCTATCAACGATCTTACAGCTCCAAAAATGCTCGCACATCTTCTCAAGTATGATTCAGCTCAGGGCAAATACGCTCTCGCTGACAAGGTAGAGGCTAAAGAGAGCTCTATCGTTGTTGATGGTAAAGAAATCACAATCTACAAAGAGCCTGATGCTAACAACATCCCTTGGGGTGAGCTCGGCGTAGACGTTGTACTTGAGTGTACAGGTTTCTACTGCTCAAAAGAAAAGTCAATGGCACACATCAACGCAGGTGCTAAGAAAGTTGTTATCTCTGCTCCAGCAGGTAACGACCTCAAAACAGTTGTTTACTCAGTAAACGAGGGTATCCTCACAGCTGACGACCAGATCATTTCAGCTGCTTCTTGTACAACAAACTGCCTTGCTCCAATGGCTAAGGCACTCAACGACCTCGCTGAAATCCAGAGCGGTATCATGGCTACTATCCACGCTTACACAGGCGATCAGATGATCCTTGACGGTCCACAC
Source organism: Ruminococcus sp. (assembly GCA_045539655.1). Lineage (GTDB taxonomy): Bacteria > Bacillota > Clostridia > Oscillospirales > Acutalibacteraceae > Ruminococcoides. The sequence goes on from JAZQFT010000015.1 coordinate 26,099, forward strand.
AGAAAGGGCGACCTCAGACGTGCTAGAGCTGGTGCTGTAAACATCGTTCCTAACTCAACAGGTGCTGCTAAGGCTATCGGCCTTGTTATCCCTGAGCTCAACGGTAAGCTCATCGGTGCTGCACAGCGTGTTCCTGTTCCAACAGGTTCTACAACTATCCTCACAGCTGTTGTTAAGGGCGAAGTTACAAAAGAGCAGATCAACGCTGCTATGAAGGCTGCTGCTTCTGAGTCTTACGGCTACAACGAGGACGAGATCGTTTCTTCTGACGTTGTTGGTATGACATACGGCTCACTCTTCGATGCTACTCAGACAATGGCAACATATATGCCAGAGACAAACACAACTCAGGTTCAGGTTGTTTCATGGTATGACAACGAGAACTCTTACACATCTCAGATGGTTAGAACTATCAAATACTTCGCTGAGCTGTAATTTTCTAAACTTTGCGTTTATTTGCCGACTGCACTTGCAGTCGGCATTTTTTTGTACAAAAGTTTTATTTTTTCTATATAAATGTAATATTGACATAAAATGCGATTTGTTGTATAATTGATGCGTTATCTATATCCTAAAATGGATACATAGTAAATTGACAAGTAAATTAAAAGGAGTAATGAAAATGAAAAAGTTTTTCGCACTTGTTCTTGCTATCCTTATGGTAGCATCACTCGCAGCTTGTGGCACACCTGCTACAGACACTACAGACGCTAAGGTTTACACAATCGTTTCTGACAACGCTTTTGCTCCATTCGAGTCTTTTGACTCTGAGAGTGGCGAATATGTTGGTATTGATATGGACATCATGGCTGCTATCGCTGAAGATCAGGGCTTTGAATACAACATGATGAACGTTGGTTTTGACCCAGCTCTTGCTAAGGTTCAGGCTGGTCAGGCAGACGCTGTTATCGCTGGTATGACAATCACTGACGAGAGAAAAGAAATCTTTGACTTCTCAGAAGGTTACTTTGAAGACGGTCAGGTAATGGTTGTTGCTAAGGACAGCGACATCGCTGCTATGGAAGATCTCGAGGGTAAGGTTGTTGCTACAAAGAATGGTACTATGGGTGCTGAGTATGCTAACAGCAACAAAGACGAGTTCGGCTACACAACAAAGGCTTTCGAAGGTTCTAACGAGCAGTATCAGGCTATCATCAACGGTAACTGCGTAGCATGTTTTGAAGACTACACAGTTATCGGCGACGCTATCAAAAACGGTGTTGAGCTCAAAACTGTTGGCGAGAAGATCAACCCTAGCTACTATGGCTTTGCTGTTAAGAAGGGCACAAACCCAGAGCTCATCGAGATGTTCAACGCAGGTCTTGCTAACATCAAAGAGAACGGCAAATACGACGAGATTCTTGCTAAATACGGAATGTAATCCGTTTTGTTGTAGTTTAGATTATTAAAATTACCGATTTAGCACGGTAGATTTTACCGTGCTAAATTTTTGATTAGAGTTGATTATTTATGGATTTTGCTTTAGTTTTTAAGCAGTCATGGCCTATGCTTTTGGAAGGCTTGAAGGTCACCTTGGAGATATCGCTGATTTCTATTGCGATAGGTATGGTGATCGGTCTGATTTCCTGTTTGATGGGCCTTTCAAAAATTAAGATTCTTAACGCTACTTCTGCTGTATATGTGTGGATCATTCGTGGTACACCTATGATCGTTCAGGCGTTTATTGTTTACTACGGTATTCCGATCGTTGTACAGCAGTTCAACCCTGCTTTTATCATTTCCGAGTTTTTGGCGGGCACTATCACGCTGAGCCTCAACGCTGGTGCGTACTTGTCTGAGATTTTCAGAAGTGGTATCCAGGCTGTTGACAAGGGACAGGTAGAGGCTTCCCGTAGCCTTGGTATCCCATCAGGTAAAACTATGTTCAAAGTAGTTTTGCCACAGGCGTTCAAGATCACTATCCCTTCTATCGTGAATCAGTTTATTATCACTATCAAAGACACTTCCATTCTTTCTGTTATTTCACTTGCAGAGCTTTGTAACCAGGCTAAGCAGTATTCTGCAAGTACCTATCGTTTCTTTGAGGTATATATCCTCGTTGGCTTATGTTACCTCGCTATCATTTCGTTGTTGATGATACTTTCAAAATTTGTGGAGAAGAAGATAAGCTATGACAGAAAAAGTTAAAGTAACGAACTTACACAAAAAGTTCGATGACCTGGAAGTGTTACGTGGAATTGATATGACTGTTTATGAAGGCGAGGTTGTGTGCCTTATCGGACCATCGGGTTCGGGTAAGTCGACACTGCTGCGTTGTCTCAACCGTCTTGAAGAATCGACAGACGGTGAGATCATCGTTGATGGTTTTGAAATTTCCGACAAAAAGATAAATATAAATAAAGTCAGAGAAAACATCGGTATGGTGTTTCAGCAGTTCAACCTTTTTGCACACATGAATGTTCTCAAGAATATTATGTTTGCTCCTGTTGAGCTCAAGGTTATGACAAAGGCTCAGGCTAAGGAAAAAGCACTTTCTCTTTTAGAGAGAGTCGGTCTTGCTGACAAAGCGGATGCTTATCCTCACGAGTTGTCAGGTGGTCAGAAACAGCGTGTAGCTATTGCACGTGCTCTCGCTATGAACCCTGACATTATGCTCTTTGATGAGCCTACATCAGCACTTGACCCTGAGATGGTTGGCGAAGTTCTTCAGGTTATGAAAGAGCTCGCAGCTGAGGGCATGACCATGGTTGTTGTTACTCACGAGATGGGCTTTGCACGTGAGGTTGCTGACAGAGTTCTCTTTATGGACGAGGGCGTTATCTGTGAGCAGGGCACACCTGAGCAGGTTTTCCAGAACCCACAGCAAGAACGTACAAAGGATTTCTTGCGCAAAGTGCTTTGATTTTATTTACTATATTTGCAGATTTGGCTGTTCCGTTTCGGGACAGCCTTTTTGTTTGTATAAAACGATTTGTGAACAATTTTTAAATTTGAAAATTAGACCTTGACTTTCTTTGACTTTCGATTATAATATAATTAAAGGTCAAACAAAGTCAAACTTATTAACTATAAAAGTATAAGGAACTGATATTATGCGTATGAGTGATATAGTAGCAAAGTACATTCTGGAAATGCTCGACGAAAGTGATGGCAACGCTGAAATCCAGCGCAACGAGCTTGCATCGTCGCTGGGGTGTGTCCCAAGCCAGATCAACTATGTGATAACATCTCGGTTCACACCTGAGCAGGGGTACATCGTCGAGAGCCGTAGGGGAGGCGGTGGATACATCCGCATCACACGAATTAACCCTAATCCGACAAATGCGCTTATGCACATCATCAATACTATTGGGAACAAGCTCGACAAGCTTAGTGCTGAAATTATGATTAACAATATGCTCTCAAGGGGCATAATAACAAAAGACAACGCCCGACTCATTGCCGCAGCTATGTCAGAGAGAGCTTTTCTAAGTATTCCACAGCAGTACAGAGATTATCTTCGGGCATCTCTATTCAAAAATATGTTACTAACACTTGTGTAAGGAGGAATAAATATGTTGTGTCAGAATTGTAAGAGCAAAGAAGCAAACACACACGTAAAGTCGGTGATAAACGGTGAGTATCAGGAGTTTATGTTGTGTAGTGAATGTGCAAAGGAAATGGGATATACCACAAATATTTTTTCTGATATGCACTCAGATTTCAACTCGATCTTAGGCTCGTTTTTCTCAAACGCCTTGCCTGAAAGATCACAGACAACCCGCTGTAGTGTTTGTGGTAGCACATACCACGATATCGCAAAAAGTGGTCAGGTAGGATGCGCAAATTGTTATGACTTATTTATAGGTGAGCTGATGCCTACAATAAGACGCATCCACGGCAACACAACACACTGTGGAAAAAGTCCTGAAAACAACGAAGTTATTTCTGCTCAGCCAACTCAGAACAACAAAGAGCAGATAGATCAGCTGAAAACACAGCTCAAAGAAGCTATAGATGTGCAAAATTTTGAAAAAGCCGCTGAGCTTAGAGATAAAATCAAGGAAATGGAGGAGTCAAAATGAGCGAAGCTGTTGTATCAACCAGAATAAGACTGGCACGTAATCTAGCAGACTACTCTTTTCCTGTGAGAATGAGCGAAGCAGAGAAACTCGAGCTTTGTAATAAAGTGAGCGAGGCTGCAAAAGCGATCATGGATTTTGATCGTATTGATATGCAGAACCTCACAAAAACACAGGCAGTTTCGCTTGTGGAACAGCATCTCATCAGCCCTGAGTTCATTTCACAGCCGGTGGGTAAAACCCTGCTTTTGAGCAAAGATAAGACTGTGAGTATAATGCTCAACGAAGAAGACCACATCAGACTTCAGGTTATTAAAAGCGATTTGTGTCTTAGTGATGCTTATGCACTTGCGGACGAGATTGATACAAAGCTGTCAGAAAAACTAAAATTTGCGTATTCAGACAGTTTGGGATATCTCACCCAATGTCCTACAAATTTAGGTACAGGTATGAGAGCGTCAGTTATGCTCCATCTGCCTGCACTCCAAAAAAGCAAGGCTGTGTCACGTATTGCGTCTAACCTTTCAAAGCTCGGACTCACTATCCGTGGTATTTATGGCGAGAGCTCTGAGCCGATAGGTGCGATGTTCCAGCTGTCAAATCAGGTCAGCCTTGGCATCAGTGAGCATGCAGCTATTGACAACCTGTCCAATATTGCAAACCAGCTTGTGACTCAAGAGATAAAAGCTAGGGACAGGATTCTCTCTGATATCGAAGTTGTTGATACAGTGAGTCGCAGCCTTGGAATACTCAAAACAGCTCGGCTTATTAACCATAACGAAGCTATGACACTTTTGTCCAACGTCCGCCTTGGCGTTGCACATAAAATCATTGATTCGCTCACCCTGAGCAGCATCGATAAACTGATTTATGATATCCAGCCAGCTAGCATCATAGAGCGTTATGCTGATGATATGAGTGTTAGAGAGCGTGACATAAAGCGTGCTGATTATCTCAGAGAAAAACTTAACTAATAATAGGTATATATATCAGAAATTACTGTCAAAAATAATAATGAAAGGAAGGAATGTAAATGTATAATTTCAAGGGCTTTACACAAAAAGCAAACACAGCACTCAACCTTGCTTTAACATCAGCACAAGACTTAGGTCATACTTATGTCGGCACAGAACATATTCTGCTCGGACTTATCAAAGAGAACACAGGCGTAGCAGCAGTTGTGCTTTCTGAATGTGGACTGAGTGACATTGCACTCGAAAATCATATTGCGGATTCTATCGGCAAAGGAAACACAACTTCATTAACGCCCGATGACTTTACACCACGCACAAAGCGTGTGATGCAGATGGCTGTCATAAATTCCGCAAAGCTAGGTCACAACTTTGTGGGCACAGAACATTTGCTCATTTCTGTTCTTTCAGAAAGGGACAGCTATGCAGTGCGTTTTCTTTCTGAGCTTGGTGTCACACCTGCTACAGTGATAACCGCACTGAAAGCATCGTTGAGCGATGAAGAACCTGTGGACGAAAGCAATAGCTACAAATACTCGGATGTATCCTCAAAAGGTTCAAAAAACAGCGATACAAAAACGTTGTCTCAATATGGCCGTGATTTGACCGAAAGTGCAAAGAATGGCGAGATAGATCCAGTGATCGGACGTGATAGTGAAATCGCTCGTATTATCCAGATTTTATCCAGAAGAACAAAGAACAACCCTGTACTCATCGGTGAGCCTGGAGTGGGCAAAACCGCAGTAGCTGAGGGGTTAGCGCTGAAAATCGCTAACGGAGAAGTACCTGAGCATCTCAGAACAAAGCGAGTGTTCTCGCTGGACTTAACATCTATGATAGCCGGAACAAAGTACCGTGGTGATTTTGAAGATAGAATCAAAAACGCCATCGAAGAAGTCAAGAAGAACAGTGACATCATTCTTTTTATTGATGAGCTCCATACTATCATCGGCGCAGGTTCTGCAGAAGGCTCAGCCGATGCGGCAAATATCCTGAAACCAAGTTTAGCAAGAGGAGATTTTCAGGTCATAGGTGCAACAACACTGGAAGAATATCGCAAGTATATCGAAAAAGATGCGGCACTCGAGCGAAGATTTCAGCCTGTAACAGTAGGAGAGCCATCAAAAGAAGAGGCTGTACTTATCCTGAAAGGACTCAGGGATAGATACGAAGCACATCACAAAGTGAAAATTACCGACGATGCGATTGAAGCCGCAGTAGAGCTATCCGCACGATACATCGCTGACCGATATCTTCCTGACAAAGCTATCGACCTAATCGACGAGGCTGCATCGAAAGTGAGATTATCAACACTCACAGCTCCTCCTGATATCAAAGAAATGGAAGAAAAGCTCGAAACGTTAGAAAAAGAAAAAGCCAGCGCTGTCAACGAACAGGACTTTGAGCGTGCCGCAAAGCTCAGAGATGAGCAAAAGTCTCTCAAAGCAAAGCTTGAAGATATGAACAAGGAATGGCACGAAAAGTCCAACGGTATAAACGGCGAGGTGTCAAAAGAAGATATCGCTGAGATTGTTGCTGACTGGACAAAAATTCCTGTGGTTGAGCTCACAAAGGAAGAGTCACAGCGACTGCTCAATATGGAGGAGATACTTCACAGCAGAGTTGTGGGTCAGAACGAAGCAGTCAGCGCAATATCTAAAGCAATCAGGCGTGGTAGAGTCGGTATAAAAGATCCAAATCGTCCGATGGGCTCGTTCATATTCTTAGGTCCGACCGGTGTCGGAAAAACAGAGCTGTGCAAAGCTCTGGCTCAAGCGATGTTTGGCGACGAAAATGCGATGCTACGGCTTGATATGAGCGAATATATGGAAAAGCATACTGTATCACGCCTTGTAGGTTCACCTCCGGGATATGTCGGATATGACGAAGGCGGTCAACTCACAGAAAAGGTGAGAAGAAAGCCATATTCAGTGGTGCTTTTTGATGAGATTGAAAAAGCACATCCTGATGTGTTCAATATTCTGCTCCAGATTCTCGAGGACGGCAGACTCACTGACTCACAGGGACGCACAGTAGACTTCAAAAACACGGTTATCATTATGACATCTAACGTCGGCGCAAGACTCATAGTTGATAAACAACAGTCGCTCGGTTTCACCCAGCATAACAGTGAAGACACAAATATAAAAGAAACTGTACTTGCTGAACTGAAAAAGGTATTCAAGCCGGAATTTCTCAACCGCGTTGATGATATAATCGTTTTCAATAAACTGAGCAAAGAGGAGATAAAGCTTATCGCAAAGAAGATGCTCGATAAACTCAGTGAACGACTCAAACCGCTTGGAGTGACAATAGACTTCAGCGATGCAGTGGTTGAAAAAATCGCCGATGTTGGTTTTGACGACGCATACGGTGCACGACCGCTCAGACGTGCTATCACATCAAACATCGAAGATAAACTCTCCGAAAAGCTCCTTGATGGCACAGCAAAGGAAAATTGTGTCATTCACTGTGATTACAGTGACGGTGAGTATCTCTTTGAAGTAGCTGAATAAAATTCTGATTCAGAAAAATAAGTGATAATAAAATTCTGTTAAAGAATAATAAAAAGCTGTATATTTCCATAATAGAATAATAATATAAAACAAAATTCTGTTACGGAAAATAAAATATTTCTAAATTAGAATAAAAAGAGAAACGCAGGTGCATATAATTCCTAAAAAGAAAAAAGCATCTGCGTTTTAATTTTCTATAACAGAAATATAAGTAGACTTATATTGAAAATATCTGAATTTGTGATAAAATAATGAAAAATCCCCTAGCGTAAGGTATTGCTCATAACGCTACGTTATGTACTATGATGAGCATACAGGAGGTGAATGCTATGTCAAAATACACCACAGGAGAAGTCGCAAAGCTTTGTGATGTTACCGTCCGTACCGTTCAGTATTATGACACTCGTGGTATTCTTGTACCAAGCGAGCTATCTGATGGTGGTCGCAGGATGTACTGTGAAGATGATGTAAAAAAACTCAAGGTTATCTGTTTTTTGCGTGATCTTGGTCTGCCGATAAACACCATAGCAAAGATGCTCTCAGATAGCGAATCAAAGCTGACGATTGAGTTGCTGCTCGACCAACACGAACAGTCGCTGAAGGCTGAGTGCGACGAGTACACAAAAAAGCTCCAGTCAGTCCGAAAGCTGAAAAATGAGCTCAAAAGTGCCGACGATTTCTCTGTGAATTCCATAGGAGATGTAGCAAACATTATGAAAAACAAAGATAAACGTAAAAAAGTTATATGCAATATGATTCTTGTTGCAATACCACTGGAGCTATTGGAATTATGCTCGATAGTGTTGTGGATATTGCAGGGAATATGGGTGCCGTTTGCAGTGATTACTGCTGTGGAAATTGCTGTAGTGTTTTTCGGGTTGTTACCGTATTATCACAAAAAGATTTCCTACATCTGCCCGTGCTGTCATGAAATATTCAAACCATCATATGGTGAGATGTTCTGGGCAAATCACACCCCAAAAACCCGAAAACTCACATGCCCGCACTGTCAGGAGAAAAAGTGGTGCGTTGAAACATATGACGAAAATTCTGATTAAGAATTATATATAATTCTCTTTAAGAACCAAAATGAGTTTTATCAGATTTAAATTTCCATAATAGAATAAAAGCATAGAATACATAGAAACATAATTCTTAATAAGAAAAAAGTTCGCAGACAATATTCTCGTATAGAAATATATAGCAAGCATAATTCCAACAAAGAAAAATAATACGTAATAGTATAATTCTTGAATAGAATAATAATATCGCAGAAGTGGATGTATAATTCCAAATTCGAATAATATTGTTCTGAATCCACAATATAGTTCTTTTTAGGAAATAAAAATAATTCTATATTAGAACTAAGACATCTGACAAAACAAAAAGCCTGAGGGAAGAAACTTCCTCAGGCTTTGTTTATTTAGCGTGATGCTTATGATTTGAGTGCTCTTTCGAGCCATACATCTGCAATATCGAGTGCAAGGTACAGACCGTTCTTTTCGCTGGATTTAACGAGCTGTTTTCTAGGACTCAGATCTGGGTCAGTACAAAGAAGCTGGATAGCTACCTTGTCAGCGACCTGGAGCCCATTGACTTCCTTCTTGGTCTTAATCTGCATTCTTATTACAAAGCGGTCCTCCATACTGCCGTAGTACAATTCGTCACCACAGCGCACAAGAGGCTTGCCTTTATAGGTGGAAAACTCTTTTTCTGCCACTGTATTCAATCCTTTCTTAGATATTAAGGTAAGATTTTACAAGTGCTTCCAAAAGGTCATCTCTGTCAATTTTGCTGATGATGTTACGAGCATTGTTGTAGGTAGTGATGTAAGTAGGGTCTTCTGACAAAATGTAGCCGACGATCTGGTTGATAGGGTTGTAGCCCTTTTTACGCAGAGCATCGTACACAGTAGTCAGTGCTACCTTGATTTCATCATCTCTATCTCCGCCAAGGGAGAAAATCATAGTCTTATCTAACATGGAAACACCTCCGATAAAAGCATTATACTATAAAGTGTATAGTAATTCAAGTTAAATTTTTACAGTATAAAATCAGCCTTTGAGCAAGATTCCCTGAGTCTTCAGGTCTTCGATAATGCTGTTTGCAATATCAGAAACCTCTTCACGCTTGAGAGTTTTTTCAGGGTGAGAGAAAGTCAGTCTGGTTGTGATGCTCTTTGAACTTTCGTCTTCGTAGATATCGACAACCTCAATCTTTTTGATGAGCGGTGAGTCAGCTTTCTCGATAGCTGCTTTAACAGGAGCGAAAGTATTTGTCACGAATGAGAGGTCGATGTCCATTGTAGGGAACTTTGACGGCTCATCATATGTGATGGAGCTGTTTTTGATACTAGCCAGCACAGCCATATCAAGCTCACAGAAAACGATAGCAGCACGCTTGTCGATTTTCTTAGATACTGTTGGGTGAGCAATACCGATATGGCCCAAAACTTTGTTGTCGCAGATAATAGCGTTGTAGTTGACAGGATGCTCAAAGTTTGATGTTACATCTGCTTTTTCAAATGTAACAGCCTTGTGCTTGAGCTCATCAACTATAGTTTCGATGATATCTTTGAGCTCAAAGTAAAGTGTTTTTACGTCCTTTGTTTTGCTGTAAAGTGTAGTAGTAAGGAACTTTTTCTCCACACACAGGTTGTTTTCATCAATAGCAGTTACTGCACGACCGATTTCAAAGATGCCGAAATCAGGAGCAAAACCAACGTTTGATTTAACCTGGCATAGCTGTGTAGGAACAAGACTCTGACGGATAGTTTCGATATTTGGGTTAGTAGCGTTAAGCAGCTTGATAACGCCTTTGTTTTCGATAGATAGTGCCTTGAGCTCATCGTAGTAGTTCCATACGTAAGAGTGAACCTCGTGCAGGTTGTATCTTTTTACGAGCATATCCTTGACACGCTCTTCGTCACACTTTTCCTGTTCCATATTGACAGGGAAGAGTGGGGATTTAGCAGTATTTACATCGAAGTTGTCGTAGCCGTAGATACGTGTTATTTCTTCGATGATGTCTGCTTTCATAGTGACGTCTTTTGTAGCACGCCATGATGGAACATCTACTGTGAAGTTGTCGTTATTGACAGTAGCAGTGAAGCCGAGCTTTGTCAAAGTGTCGATGATAGTATCGTTAGAGATGTTGATGCCGGTGTATTTGTCAACATAAGCTTTGTCAAAGCTGAGTGTCACCTGCGGATAGTGGAAAGCATACTCATCTGTGAGAGATGATACGATAGTAACGCCTTCGTCGTAGTCTTTTAAGAGCTTTACAAATCTTGCGATAGCAACAGTTGTGAGCTGTGGGTCGAGTGACTTTTCGTATCTCATGGACGAGTCTGTTCTGTGTGAGAGTCGAACAGTTGATTTACGGATCGAAGCTGCATCGAATGTAGCTGACTCGAGTGTAAGTGTGGTGGTATCCTCAACGATTTCCGAGTCCAAGCCGCCCATGATACCTGCGATAGCAACAGGAGTGTTATCATTACATATCATAAGAGTGTTTTCGTCGATATTACGCTCAACACCGTCTAAAGTCTGGAAAGTAAGAGGGCGTTCAAATCTCTTGATTCTGATTTTGCCGACTTTTCTTGAGTCAAAAGCATGCATAGGCTGACCGACTTCGAGCATAAGGTAGTTGGTCATATCAGCAAGGAAGTTGATAGAACGCATACCGCAGTAGAAAAGTCTGATTTTCATATTAACAGGGCTTACGTTTCTTTTGATGTTCTCAAACTGCAAGCATGAGTATCTCTGGCACAGCTCATCTTCGATTTTCATATCAACCTGTGGAAGTGAGTTGTACTGTGAAAGATCATCAAGTTCGAGAGGCTTCAATGCTCTGCCTGAGATAGCAGAAAACTCTCTTGCAATACCATAGTGGCTCCAAAGGTCAGGACGGTTTGTTAGAGATTTGTTGTCAACCTCAAAAACGATGTCATCGATAGCAAAAACGTCCTTGACATCTGTACCGTTTGCTATAGTAGGGTCGATATCCATGATGCCTGAGTTGTCGTCAGAAATGCCCAGTTCTGCTTCAGAACAGCACATACCAAATGACTCAAAACCAGCGAGTGGGCGAGGGGCGATGGTGATGTCGCCGATTTGAGCACCGACCTTTGCAAAAGCGGTTTTCATACCTACTCTTACATTAGGAGCACCACACACTACGTCGGTGAGCTTATTGTCGCCTGCATCAACTTTGAGCAAGTGAAGCTTTTTTGATTCAGGGTGATTTTCGACTGACTTGATTTCTGCAACAACGATACCGCTGATGTCAGAACCTTTGAAGAAAATCTCGTTTTCAACCTCAGCGGTTGAGAGCGAAAACTGATGTATAAGTTTTAAATCATCAAGACCTTGCAAATCAACAAAATCTTTGATCCAATTCATAGAAATAAACATACTCAAAACCCTCCTTATTCGTCATCTGTAAACTGTGACAGAGCTTTGAGGCTGCCACTGTTTAAATCTCTGATGTCTTTGACGCCGTACTTCATCATAGCAAGACGAGTCAGACCCAAGCCGAACGCAAAGCCGGTGTATTCTTCAGGGTCGATACCGCCCTCTCTTAGTACCTCAGGGTGAATCATACCGCAAGGACAAAGCTCCAGCCAGCCACTGTGCTTACATGAAGGACAGCCTTCGCCACCACAGATAAGACAGCTGATGTCGAGCTCAAAACCAGGTTCAACGAACGGGAAGAAACCCGGTCGAAGTCGCACTTTGATATCCTTTTTGAAAACTTCACTGAGCATAGTCTTCATAAAGTAGATGAGGTTTGAGATAGAAATATCCTTGTCTACCATCATACCTTCCATCTGGAAGAAGGTGTTCTCGTGACAAGCATCAGTAGCTTCGTTTCTGAAACATCTGCCAGGGAAGATAGCCTTGATAGGCTTGCCTTCGTTTTTGAGTGCGTCGCCATATTTTTTGAGTATAGCGTTTTGTGCAGCAGAAGTCTGGCTCTTGAGCAACTGTCCGTTTTCGAGATAGTAGGTGTCCTGCATATCACGTGCAGGGTGATTCTTCGGAATATTTACTGACTCAAAGCACTCGTAGTCAGTAACAACCTCTGAGTAGTCCTCCACAGTAAAGCCCATTGACTTGAAAATCTGTTCGCACTCACGCTGTACGAGTGTGATAGGGTGATATGAGCCTCTGTCAAGGTTAGTCGGGATAGAAACGTCAAAGAGTGGCATACTCTCGATTTCTTTTTTGATTTGTGCTTCTTTGAGCTCTTCCATTTTAGCTGTGAGTTCATCACCGGCAGTTTGTTTGAGCTCGTTTACTAACGCACCGAAAGTCTTTCTCTCATCATTTGACAGGTCTTTCATACCTTTGAGCAAATCAGTGATAAGACCTTTTTTGCCCATATACTTAACTCTGATGTTATCGAGCTCTTGCAAATCGTTGACAAGAGCCAAATCTTGTTCTAACTGAATTTTCAGCTGTTCCATTTTTTCTCTCATAATATCCTCCGATAAAATAAAAAAATCCCGTCCACAAAAGGGACGGGAAAAATTCCGTGGTACCACCCTAATTTTTGCTAACGCAAACACTCAGGTGACATATAACGGTGTCAGCCGTCAGCACCTACTATCAGCGAATTCAGTGCTGCCACTCAAAAGGGAACTTCGCTGTCAGATTCAAGTCTTCCGCTTTCAGCCCGTGGCGGAAAATCTCTTTGCATAAACCGTTTGACAGTTACTTCCTTTGTCACAGTGTTATCGTTCTTGATTTTATCATTTATATGTAAATTTTGCAAGAGTTTTATTGAAAAATAATGCGCTTTATGCTATTGTTACAATATACTTTTAAGGAAGGTCAAATATTTATGGATAATTTAGTAGAACAAGTCGTAAAAAGAGAGAAAAATTTCAAGTATTATCTGAATATCGTTCTTATCGTTTTTGGTGCAATAGCGATTCCTGCGTCGATTATTGCTCTGGCGTTGATAATAAAGCAGGCGTATGTTATTTACATCGGACTTTTTGTTTCGCTTTTTTGTATCTATGGTCTGTGGTATTTTGTCACAGCTCTTAACATTGAGTATGAGTACAGCTTTCTGGGCGGAACATTTCGAGTTGATAAAATCATCGCAAAGCGTAACCGCAAAAATGTCTTGAAAATGGATGTAAAGCTGATTGATGATATTTTTAAGTTTTCTGACGATGAAATGGGCAGACGTAAGTTCAACAAGGTGTATCAGGTCGGCACAACTGACTATTCAGAAGATAACTACGTTATGACTTTTGTCAGCGAAGCTAAGGGTAAATGTGCGATTGTATTTTCTCCAAAAGAAAAAACGCTCACAGCAATGCGTCCATACTTGAAACACGAGGTTTCAAAAAAACTGTTTTGATTTGGTGATACTATGAATACTATCACTTTAGATTTTGTGAGAGAAAATTTGCCGAAAAGACCCGACGATGCACACAAGGGCACTATGGGCACTATGCTCAATATTTCTGGCAGCTACGCTATGGCGGGTGCGTGCATACTATCCAGTATGTCAGCGCTTAAAAGTGGAGTAGGACTGCTCAAGGTGGCGTTGCCACGCAGTATATATGAGATAGTTGCGAGCAGTGTGTATGAAGCGGTTTTTGTTCCTGTCAGTGAGAGCGAGCAAGGCACCGTGGATGAAAACTCGCTTGACTTTTTGCTTGATGTTTCAAAAAGTGTACAGAGCGTGCTTTTGGGCTGTGGACTCAAATGGTGCGATGAAACAGTCGATTTCACAAAAAAGTTTGTTTTGGCGTGCACTACACCACTTCTTATTGATGCTGATGGCATAAATGCGCTGTCGATGAATATAAATGTACTGAAAGAGTGCAAGGCACCGGTTGTGCTCACCCCACACATAAAAGAGATGAGCCGACTGTGCAAAAAAAGCGTTGAGTACATCATCGCTCATAAAAGCGAAGTTGCACAGGATTTTGCGAAAGAGTACAGATGTGTTGTAGTACTCAAAGGCAAGGACACCGTAGTCACCGATGGTGAAAAAACTTTTGTGAACCCTACCGGCAACAGCGGTATGGCAAAGGGTGGCAGTGGAGATGTGCTTTCCGGAATCATCGCTTCATTTATGGCTCAAGGCGTGAGTGCGTTTGAAAGTGCGTGTATGGGCGTGTATATTCACGGCTTAGCCGGAGATATAGCGAGCGAAAAACTCACAAAAGTGTCTATGCTACCACGTGACATCGTGAGTTTTCTTCCTGATGCGTTCAAAAAAATAGAAAGTAAATAAAGAAATATAGGAATTGCAAGAACAAAAATCTGGAGGCTTTTATGCGTAGAATTTCAGTATCGCTTCTTGCGATTTCTTTTTTTGTTTTCATACTTTTCGGATGTAACTTGTCACAGAGAAAAGCTCCTGTGACGCTTTTTGAGGCTGATGCAGTGCTCCACAGCGAAAATATGACGCTTGAAGGAAAAGTGGTGTCAGCAACAGGTGGGAATATAACGCTGAGTGTTCTATCTCCAAAAGATGTAAAAGGGCTTATGTACAGCTTGAGCAACTCTAACCTTCACATAAGCTACGGTGACCTCAAATGCACCACAAATACTGATTATCTGCCTGCGTTTTCACCTATCGATGTTTTGTTTTCGACGTTGTCTTCTGTTCAAAGCAACTCGTTTGAATACAAAGCAACAAAAGAATACACAGATATATACAAAGCCACATGTAGCAGGGGCAGCTATTTGATGTATGTCGACTCTGTCACAGGGTGTATAACAAGGATAGAACCGTCATACACCGACTGTTATATCACCTTCAGCTATGGCGAGTGATAAGTGGTGTGCGTTTTGTTATGGTGACAAAGCAACCGCAGTGAAAACTGCGGTCTTTTTTTATTTTTGTGATAAGTTTTGAAAAAAATTGCAAGCACTCAAAAAAATTTTTTGCAAGAAGTTGCATACTTTTATGCAACTTTTTCTGTTTTTTCAGGTATAGGTGAAAGGGCTTTTATCAGGGGTTTGTCGATGTGTGTGGTGAAAATATTGAATCTGAAAAAAGCAGAAATTTTTCTGCAGTTTTTCTGCCCTAAATAAAATTAAATTAAATAAAATTAAATAAAATAAAACTAATCTAATAAAGAGAAATGCTAAAGAGAAAGTGTGTGCAATAAGTTGCATAGTGATATGTTGAAACAGAAAAATTCGCATTTCAGCATTTGTGTATTGAGCCGATAGTGTGTTATGCAAGATATACAAAAGCTGAACAAATTTAGCGTTTATTATAACGATTGACATATTTTATAGTATTGAGTAAAATTAAATTAGACAAAGTACATAAACATTGTAGCGTTTGTTTTACGTTTCAAAGGAGATGATTATATGAAAAGAATAGTTAGCGCTGTTTTAGTGTGCGTATTTTTGATCTCTGTTAGTGTGTTTAGCGTAGGAGC
>JAZQFT010000016.1:0-64726 GCA_045539655.1 Ruminococcus sp.
TTCTGCTACCTCGTCTTTTGCCATTGTATCAGCATATACGTTTCATATTCGCTCTCCCTAAAAACGCTCCACCGGAGCCTTTTTACCTTCGGTTCGCCGTTTCGCCTGCACCTCGGCACGGTCGCCTTCGAGTCCGCTCTCAGTGCGCTAAAAACAGAAAATAAAAAACGCAGTACCGAAATGGTACTGCGTTTTCTATGGCGCGCTGAGAGGGACTCGAACCCCCGACCTACTGGTTCGTAGCCAGTCACTCTATCCAGCTGAGCTATCAGCGCAAAGTGCGGTTTGAAAACCGCAAGAGATATACTAACACACTTTTTCAAAAAAAGCAAGTATTTCCGTAAAATTTAGTTGAACAGTGCGTAAAATGCCTTGTATGCCATATAAATATCAGCTTTTGAGATAATCTCAAACGGTGCGTGCATACAAAGCACAGCAACGCCTAAGTCAACAACATCGACGTTCATATTAGCAACATACTTTGCGATAGTACCGCCACCGCCGATATCAACCTTGCCGAGCTCGCCTATCTGCCACTTGATTTCGTTTTTCTCAAGCATTGAGCGAATTTCTGCCATATACTCAGCTGATGCATCAGATGTGTCGTACTTACCACCGTGGCCTGTGTACTTAGAAATAACAACACCTTCGTTGAGAAAGCTTGCGTTCTTTGGCTCATAGGCACTTGAAAATGTCGGATCAAAAGCGGCATTGACATCAGCAGAAAGACACTGGCTTTTTGACAACACGTGATAGCCTTCTACGCCATCTGCTTTTGCTAAATCGTAGATAAAGTATCTTAAGAAATCAGACTGCATACCTGTGTTGCCATCACTGCCTGTTTCTTCTTTGTCAGTGAGATATGTGATGACTGTGTTTTCAGGCATCTGGGTATTGAGTGCTGCCATAAGAGCAGGATATGCACAGCAACGATCATCGTGTCCATAACCACCGATGAGCGAACGGTCAAAACCGATGTCACGTGTCTTGTAGCAAGGTACAAATGACAGTTCTGCTGACAAGAAATCGTCCTCCGTGATACCGTACTTCTCGTTCAAAATGTTCATAACATTAAGTGCAACAAGTCCCTTATCGTCATCATTTGAAAACGGACGTGAGCCAACTAAGATGTTGAGATCTTCGCCTGTGAAAGCTTTGTTCATGGTTTTTGTAGCCTGCTCACGGTCTAAATGCGGAAGCAAGTCAGTGATGCAGAAACATGGTTCACTCTCATCATCACCAAGGCGGATATCAACCTTTGTGCCATCGAGCTTGATGACAGTACCATGAAGTGCAAGTGGAATAGTTGTCCACTGGTACTTTTTGATACCACCGTAGTAGTGAGTCTTGAAAAGTGCAAGGTTATTATCCTCATAAAGTGGGTTTGGCTTTAAGTCGATGCGTGGCGAGTCAACATGTGCAATAGCGAGCTTCACACCGTTTTTTGTACCATTTTTTCCGATGACAGCAAAACCGACAGCTTTGTCACGATTGATGATATACACCTTGTCGCCAGCTTTGTAGGTTTTTGTGTTATCAAACTCAGTGAAACCATGCTTTTTCGCAAGCTCCACTGAATATCTGACAGCCTCACGCTCTGTGCGTGAATAGTCTAAAAATTCTTTGTATTCAACGCAGAACTCGTCAGCGATACTCAAGTCTTCTGCTTTGTAGTCAGCAGCGCCCTTTCTTTCTTTCATCATAATTTCTTCTTTTAAAAGCTGTGCTTTTGTTTTTTCTTTCATATATATTCCTCCTACGTTAATTATTATCATAATAAAGCGATTCATACACGCCCTTTGTGCTTTCTACACGTTCGACGTACTGTGATGTTTCGTTGTATGGTATCTGTGTGAGATTTATGCCATCTGTTGAATATCTCTCGTCCTCAAGCCAGCTATCAACATTTGCAACTCCTGCGTTGTATGCCGCTACTGCTAGCTTTTCATTTCCGTCATAGTGAGAGAGTAAGTAACTCAGAAAATATGTTCCGTATTCAATATTAGTTTCAGGGTCTAAGAGTTCACTTGATGAGTGAGTGACTTCGCCATCTTTGAGGTTTTGTAGCCAATCAAAAGTATCGGGCATAATCTGCATCAGCCCCATCGCACCGGCACTTGACTCAACTTCTGCTCTGAAACCGCTTTCGGTACGGATCACCGCATAAACAAGCGACTCCTCCACAGAGCACTCTGCACTGTACTGTGTGACATACTCTGAGTACTCAAGCGGATAAAAATGCTCCAGCACTTTGTTTTTTATACCACCCAATGTATCGGTACAAAATGCAAGCAGTGCCACAATCACAACGCAAACTAAAAAGAGTGTGAAAATACCACCACAGCATCCGTGTCCTTTTTTTCCTGTTTTTTCATAATGTGCTGCCATTTTCCACCTTCTCTAGTTCGTCTATGACTCTGTGAGTTTTTGATATCAACTCCTCAAGGGACGAGTTGTTTGCAATAACATAGTCTGATTTTTGTGTATAATAATCGTCGCTGTGCTGGACTGAAAACCTGTTTTGTATCTCACTGTCAGTGAGGTTATCTCTGTTTTTCACCCGTATGATTCGACTGTCTTTTGGAGCGATAACAGACACAATTTTGTCGCACAGCTTATCCGAAGCACTTTCAAAAAGCAACGGTGCATCGTAGATAATCTTTGTGTAACCTTTGGTCGAATATTCTTCTATCTTTGACTTCACCAGCTCTAAAATCGCAGGGTGTGTAATAGCATTGAGCCGGTCGGTATTCTCTTTGTCTGAAAAAGCTTTTTGAGAAAGAAGTCTGCGGTTGAGTGAGCCGTCCTCACATATGATGTCTTCTCCAAAAACAGACGCTAAACGAACAAGTGTTTTTGACCCTTTTTCGACCACTTTTCTGGCACATACATCGGCATCGATAACCTTGTATCCTGAATCAGCGAAAACGCCTGCTACTATTGTTTTGCCACTTCCCATGGGGCCGGTAAGTCCAATAACCATAACTTTACTCAATTTCAATCACCTCAAACGCTGCCGCACGGATGAGCCTGTTATAAAGCGCCATGCCCACGCCTTGTTTTGTCGGACAGTGTGCATACACTTTTGTGATGTTTGAAAGCGTATCGACCTTTCTGAGTGCATCAAAAAGACGTTTCGCCTGCGTTTGTAAATCATCACTTTTTCCGATAGAAACCGTCTGAGATTTGAGCTTGTTCACATCTTCGTCGTAGCATATAGCACAAACAGTTTTGTCTTTTTCGAACTCACTGTTGACAAAGGATATGAACTTTTCATCACTTGAGTTTATGAGCACTACCTTGGCTTTTGGGGAATAGTGCTTGTATTTCATGCCGGGAGATGCGGCTTTTTCATCGTTTTCGAGCTTAAAAAGCACGGCGTTATCGACATTGATTTTTCCGATAACACTCTCAATCTGCTCAACAGTCACAAGACCAGGGCGCAAAAGTCTTGGGGTTTTCGTCGCAAGGGTGATGACAGTGCTTTCAACACCAACATCACACGCACCGCCATCGACAACAGCATCAACAGCACCACACAGGTCGTTCATAACGTGAGTTGCAGTAGTTGGGCTAGGTGAGCCCGATCGGTTTGCTGACGGAGCAGCGAGCACCGTACCACTTTCTTTGATGAGTTGTCGTGCAACACTATGTGAAGGCAAACGGATAGCAACCGTCTCAAGTCCTGCAGAAACTTCAACAGGTATCCTGTCGGATTTATTCATAATGATGGTCAGCGGACCCGGCCAGAACGCTTGTGCCAGAAGCTGTGCTTCAAGTGGAAACTCGCTGACTAAATCAAAACGCTCTATGTCGCTGATATCAGAAATATGAACGATCAGCGGGTTATCCATAGGGCGACGCTTTGCAAGAAAAATCTTTTTGACACACTCACCGTTTAATGCGTCGGCAGCAAGTCCGTACACGGTTTCGGTAGGCATAGCGACAACACCGCCATCTTTTATTATTGATGCGGCTTTTTTGATATCGTCTTTTGTTGTGCCCAGTAAAAGTGTATTCATGACTTTATTTTTCCATGCTTTCTTTGAGTTGTTCTGCTCTTTGAGCAGTGATAAGTGCCTCGATAACTTCGTCGAGGTTGCCGTTCAGCACATCGTCGAGTTTGTACAGAGTCAAACCGATTCTGTGGTCGGTGATACGGCTCTGTGGGAAGTTGTAGGTGCGGATTTTTTCACTTCTGTCACCTGAGCCGACCTGTGACTTTCTGTCCTGTGCGATTTCTGCACTCTGTTTGTCCTGCTCGACCTTCAAGAGTCGGCTTTTCAAGACTTTCAAAGCCTTGTCTTTGTTTTTATATTGGCTACGCTCGTCCTGACACTCGACCACCATACCTGTCGGTAGGTGAGTGATGCGGATAGCGGACGATGTTTTGTTGATATGCTGACCGCCTGCACCTGAACTACGGAAGGTATCAATCTGCAAATCGTTAGGGTTGATATCAATCTCAACGTCGTCGGCTTCAGGAAGTACAGCAACAGTTGCGGCTGAAGTGTGGATACGTCCGCCACTTTCGGTCTGTGGCACACGCTGGACTCTGTGTGTACCCGACTCAAACTTGAAGCGTGAATATGCCGAGTCACCGTTGATCATAAATGAGATTTCCTTATATCCGCCGAGCTCGGTTTCGTTAGCGTTGAGTATCTCGACTGAAAAACCCTTTTTCTCTGCATACATTGTGTACATTCTAAAAAGGTCACTTGCAAAAAGTGATGACTCTTCACCACCTGTACCGCCACGTATTTCAACTATTACGTTGCGATCATCGTTAGGGTCTTTCGGTAGCAGCAAAATCTTGAGTTCTTCTTCAATAGCAGGTAGCTTTTCTTTGTTTTCAGAAAGTTCAAGCTGTGCTAAATCTTTGAGCTCGTCATCACAGGAAGAATCCTCCAAAAGCGACAACGCATCGTCGATGCTCTCTTTAGTGGCTTTATATTCTCTGTACTTTTCAACTATCGGTGTGATAGAAGAGAGCTCTTTGTTGACTTCACGAAACTGTACAGGATCAGCCGCTACGTCGGGCTCATAGAGTCTTTTGTTGAGCTCTTCAAATCTTTTATCAAATATTTCTAATTTATCAAACATAGTTCATCCTCAGGACTCGTCGTCACGTATAATTCTCTTGATATTTTTTTCGACTTTTTTTCGTGGCACCATAACCTCGTGTGAGCACTTTGTGCACTTGATTTTGAAATCCATTCCGACACGAGTGACCAAAAACTCGTTGCACCCGCACGGATGTGGCTTTTTCATTATCAATTTGTCAGATACCTTGACGTCCATAACAAGTCCCTTTTCCCCATTATTATTCACAATATATAATATCACAACAATATCAAAATAGCAAGGCGGCACACGCATTTGTGCACCGCCGTTTTGTGTAAATATCATTCAACAACATATTCTCTGAGCCTGCCGTATGTCGCTTCGTCAATCACAGCTTCGACTTCTACACCGTATGCTGTGTATTCTTCGTGCTTTATGGTGGAAGTGGTGCGAAGTTGTGCAGCAAGTCCTGCTTTGTCAAACGGGAAAAGCAACTTCACACACTTCACTCTGAGAGGAAGGTTGTCTTCAATAGCTTTGAGCAGTTCATCTATACCCCTGCCATACTTTGCGCTGATTTTAACAGCGTTACTGATACGCATAATATCCATATCATCAGTGAGCAAATCACATTTGTTGAGCACAGGCACAATAGGTGTATCAACACAGCCCAAGCTCACGAGCAGTTTTTCTGTCACATCAAGGTGGAGCGACGCTTCTTCAGAGCTTGCGTCACAGACATTCAGGATAATATCCGCAAGTGCCGCTTCTTCGAGCGTTGATTTGAACGCTTCAACCAGATGGTGCGGAAGTCTGCGCACCAAACCAACGGTGTCTATCATCATGACAGACACTCCGTTAGGAAGTTTCAGTGCACGAGAGGTCGGGTCAAGGGTCGCAAAAAGCTTGTCCTGTGCGAGTACACCTGCTTCTGTCAAGAAGTTCATCAGCGTAGATTTGCCTGCGTTTGTATAGCCGACTATTGCAACGGTGATGATGTTATCCTTCTTCCTTCTGCGTCTTAGTTGCTCTCTGTGCTGTTCGACCTCTTTGAGCTGAGCTTTGAGCGTTTCCATTCTGCGACGTATGTGACGTTTGTCGGTTTCGAGCTTTGTTTCACCCGGACCACGGGTACCGATACCACCGCCTAGTCGTGACATCTCAATACCTTTACCTGTCAGACGTGGCATCATATACTTCAGCTGTGCGAGTTCAACCTGAAGTTTGCCTTCCTTACTCTTTGCACGCTGAGCAAAAATGTCGAGTATCAGCATAGTGCGGTCAATAACACGTACGTCGGTTGCCGCTTCGATGTTACGAATCTGTACAGGTGACAGCTCAAGGTCGAAAATAAGAAGCTCGATTTCGTGTAACTCGCAGGCTTCTTTTATTTCAATAAGTTTTCCGCTACCGACACAGGTACCTGGCTCTAAGTGGCTGAGCTTTTGTTCAATGCTGAGCAGTGGGTCTGCACCCGCACTTTTCGCAAGCTCAAAAAGCTCTGAAAGCGATGACTGTGCGTCGAAGTCGCTTGTATCAACGCTGACAAGCAGTGCACGTGTCGGTTTTATTTCCAATGTGTTTTCCATAATAATCTCCAAAATCTTTTATGTGCTTAGTATAGCCTAAGTTTTTTACTTTGTAAATATTCAAAACATCACTAAATCTCTTCACAAATTATGCTTTCATTTTTGACAAATATATAGTATAATGATATTTGGTGAAATTTGAGCTACAAAATATGTAGCAAAAAGAGGTTATTATGAATAAAAAACGTATTGTTGTAAAGGTCGGTACATCCACCCTTACATACGAAAATGGAAAGATAAATCTCAGAAGGGTCGATACTCTGTGCAAGGTGCTGTCTGACCTTAGAAACTTCGGTCACGATGTAGTGCTTGTATCATCAGGTGCTATCGGCGTAGGGGTTGGAAAGCTCTCGCTCTCTGAGCGTCCGACTTCCACAAGAGAAAAGCAGGCGCTCGCTGCTGTCGGTCAGTGCGAGCTGATGTTCATGTATGACAAGTTTTTCTCAGAATACAACAACACGGTTGCACAGGTGCTGCTGACAAAATACTCTGTTGATACTGACCACAAAAAAGAAAACGTACTCAATACTTTCAACACCCTGCTTAGTATGGGGATCATTCCTATCGTCAACGAAAATGATACCGTTGCTATCGATGAGCTCGAGGGCAACAATTTCGGTGATAACGATATGCTCTCAGCTATCGTTGCAAGCCTTGTCGATGCCGATACGCTTGTCATACTCACTGACATTGACGGACTATATACTGACAACCCACGCACTAACCCCCTTGCAAAGCACATCGACGTGGTCGAAAATATCACTGACGAAATCATGCAAATGGCGCACGGTTCAGGAAGCAATCGTGGAACAGGCGGTATGGCTACAAAGCTTTGTGCTGCAAAACATGTGACACAAAACGGTATCGACTGTATTGTACTCAACGGCGAAAACCCGGAGATACTGTACAATGTTTTTGATAACGAGAAAAAAACCGGCACACTTTTCAAAGGACAAAGGTGATTATATGTTAAGCGTAAGAGAACTTGGAAAAAATGCAAAAGATGCGTCAAAAATACTATCCGTTGCAAAAAAAGAAAAAAACGATGCTCTCAAAAATATTGCACAAGCTCTGATAGATAATGCGGATTTTATCATCAAAGCTAATGATGCAGATATTCAAAACGCAAAGAATAACGGTCTTAGCGATGCTATGATAGACCGACTCACTCTCACAAAAGATCGTATTGATTCTATCGCACAGGGTGTCAGAGAAATTATCGCTATGCCTGATCCTGTGGGCAAGGTGCTCAGTGGCAACACCCTAGATAACGGACTGAATATCACAAAAGTCACCGTACCGCTGGGTGTTATCGGTATCATCTTTGAGTCACGTCCGAATGTCACTGCTGATGCTGCAGCACTGTGCTTAAAAGCAGGCAACTGCGTTATTCTTCGTGGCGGAAAAGAAGCTATAAACTCCAACAAAGCTATCGTTGAAGTTATGCGTGATGCTATAGATAAGGCTTCTCTTCCAAAAGACTGCATCAACCTCGTTGAAGACACAACACGCCAGAGCTCAATCGAGCTGATGGAGCTTTCTGACTACCTTGATGTACTTATCCCTCGTGGTGGTGCAGGACTCATCCGTGCAGTAGTCGAAAACGCAAAGGTACCTGTTATCGAAACAGGTGTCGGCAACTGCCACGCATATATCGACGAAAGTGCTGACATAGCTATGGCATCTGACATTGTATATAACGCAAAAACGTCACGTGTATCCGTGTGCAACGCACTGGAAACACTTTTAGTGCATAAAAATATAGCAGACAAAGCTTTGCCTGCTATCTATGATAAACTCAGCGAGAAAAATGTAGAAATCCGTGGCTGTAAAAACACCATTGCTATACTCGGTGACAAAGCTAAGCCTGCCACAGAAGCTGACTACAGCACAGAATTTTTAGACTATATCCTCGCTGTGAAAGTTGTAGATTCTTTAGACTGTGCTCTTTCCCATATTTCAAAATATTCAAGCGGTCACAGCGAAGTTATCATCACAAAAGATTTTGAAAATGCCGAAAAGTTCTTAAATCACGTTGACTCTTCTGCTGTATATGTGAACGCATCAACTCGCTTTACTGACGGTGGTCAGTTTGGCTTGGGTGCTGAAATCGGTATTTCAACCCAGAAACTTCACGCTCGTGGACCGATGGGACTCGAAAATCTGACCAGCACAAAGTTCATCATCCGAGGTCAAGGCCAGACTAGAGTATAAGATACATCAAAGCCAAAACAAGCGTAGTATCCGCTTTTTCGCTGATGAGCAAAGTAAGGAGCAAAAGTATCAGACTCTTTTCCTTGTCTTTCATAAAAATATCTAAGATATTTTCGCTTTTTTTAGTATGTACTTCTTCACTCTTTTTGCTTTCCTGATGGTCTTTTGATGTGGGGTCTGCCTTGTGGCCTTCTGTTATGGGCTTGTTTTTAATATTTTGTGGCTGTGCCTTTGAGTACATCTGCCTAAGGCGTTCCATCGCATCGTTTTGCATACTGTCAGGCATAAAAACCTCCGACTAAAAAAGTGAGTCTAGTATATTGAAATCTTTGAGCAGTGGTAAAAGCTTCATTATTTTCAGAAGTTTTCCTGCTTCATCGAGCTTTTTTTGCCGCTCAAAGGACAAAAACGGTCGCAATGCAAAAAGCAGTCGGGTCGTTTCATCTTCTTTGTTAAGGTTACTTAGAAGCGGTGCAACCTTTGTAAAAAGCGACAGCATATCAGGCGATGCACCACCCATCATATTTGATAGTGCATTGACCGTATTATCATTATTCACTTCTTGTTTTGCACTTTCTTTTTCGGTGTTAGAAAGGCCGAGCATCTCCCCAAGCCCCTTTATCTGTTGCAGAGCCTGGGGATCACTCATAATCTCTCCTATTTTTTTGGATAAATCGTCCATCAGCCCATTAGCTTTTTGATCAAAGCCTGTGCCTGTGGAGTTGAGAGCACTTTTTTTGACTCCTCAGGATCGGAGAGTATCGCACTGATTTTTTGTGCCTGCTTCTGGTCCATATTATGGAGTACTTTGTCAAGGTTGCCTTTTTGCAGTGCGTCTTTGACCTGAGAGCTGTCCGCTCCTAATCTTTGTGACAGCTGATTTATGAGTGAATTGATTTGCTCATTGTTTGCCATATATAACACCTCTTTAATATACTATGCAAACTACTAAGGTTTATGTCAGGAGTTTTTATGAGAATTTTAGTTACATCAGACACTCACGGTGATTTTCACTCTCTGAAAAAGGCGATAGATGAGCAAAGAAATGCCGACATCATCATTCACTGTGGTGACAGCCGAGGTGAGCTCGACGATATAAAGATGCTTTATCCAAACAAAGCTTTTTACGCAGTGAAAGGCAACTGTGACTTTGCTTCCCAGCTCAAATCTGAAGAGAGCATTGTCGTAGAAGGCAAGAAGATATTCATCACTCACGGTCATCTGTATAACGCAAAAATGACGCTGTATCCTTTGTGCCTGAAAGCAAGAGAAGAAAAAGCCGACATCGTTGTGTTCGGCCATACTCACAACGCTTTATGCGAATACAACGACGGACTGTTCATCTTAAATCCCGGCTCACTACACGGATATAACGCAAGCTACGCTTATATTGATGTGACAGATAAGGGCATTATGACAAATATAGTCAAATTAAAATAAATATAGATTTTTGCTTTATTTTATGCTATACTTAGTTGATACAAAAAGGAGGTTGCACGATGGTTGATGCTCATAATAACGAAGCTTCCATATTTTCTGATTTGATAAGCAGTGGTCGTGTACCTCACGCTGTGCTGATAGAAGGCAACGCTTCACAAGAGCGTGATGACGCAGTAAAATTTCTCTCCCGCTATGCGGTGTGCTCAGGTGAGAGCCGTCCATGTGGCACGTGCAAAAACTGTATCAAAGCATTCGTCGGTGGTCATCCCGACATCTACACTCCAAAGCTTTCTGGAAAAACCAACATCATTTCGGTCGAAGCTGTGCGTGAGCTTATCAAAGACGCAAGCATTGTCCCTAACGAAGCTGACACAAAGGTTTTTATACTAAACGATATCGACAAATGTATGTCTGAAATATCGCAGAACGCTTTTTTGAAAATACTTGAAGAACCGCCACAGAGCACGCTGTTCATTCTGACAGCACAAAAATCAAAGCGACTGCTATCAACTATACTCTCACGAGTTCAGGTTTTTTCGCTCAATAATAAAAGCGATATCGATGAAAAAACCGACTTGCTCGCAAAAGACATCATCAATGGGATACTCAGTCCCAGCGAAATAAACCTTCTCTATGCTACGGCGAAGATAAATTCCAGAGATATTTTCAAAGCGGTGCTTCCTGTTGTTTTGGAGTATCTCAGGCTTGGACTGAACAAATCTTTGGGTGGCGACACAGATGACGTGATGGCTCACGCTATCGCAAAAAAACTTACTAAATCAAAAATCATGGCTTTGATAGAACTTTCTTCAAAAGCTATCATAAAAGCAGACCGCAACGTCAACATGAACCTGCTGTGCACTTGGCTTTGCGGAGAATATAGGAGGATTTCATGGCTCAGGTAATTGGCGTAAGATTCAAAGAAGTCGGAAAAATTTATTATTTTGATCCGATTGATATAAATTTTTCTAGCGGTGAATATGTTATCGTAGAGACAGCACGAGGTGTTGAGTGTGGCGAAGTGGCTACTCCTAATCGTGAAGAAGCTGACGAGAACATTGTTTTTCCGCTGAAAAAGGTCATCAGAAAAGCAACTGATGAAGATATGAAGCGCCTTGAAGAAAATAAGCTCAAAGAAAAAGATGCGCTGAAAACTTGCGAAAAGCTCGTAGCTCAACACCAACTTGAGATGAAGCTCGTTGATGTTGAATACACCTTCGATAACTCGAAAATCATGTTCTACTTCACAGCTGACGGACGAGTTGACTTTCGAGCACTGGTCAAAGACCTCGCATCTGTTTTCAAAACACGAATTGAGCTGAGACAAATCGGCGTGCGAGATGAAGCAAAGATGCTCGGTGGACTCGGCGTGTGCGGAAAGCCTTTCTGCTGTTCAAGCTTTTTGGGCGAGTTTCAGCCTGTTTCTATCAAGATGGCAAAAGAACAGGGGCTGTCACTCTCTCCTGTGAAAATTTCGGGTACCTGCGGACGACTGATGTGCTGTCTAAAATACGAGCAAGAAGCGTACACAGATCTCTTAAAACGCACTCCTAAAGTCGGCGCTATCGTCAAGACCCCTATCGGACGTGGACTTGTGGTGGAAAACAACCTACTCACCCAGACGCTGAAAGTCAAAATGGACAATACCCCTGACGAGGCTGCTCCACAAACCTTCAAGGTGAAAGAAGTCAAGCTTGTCAAGGACGGATACATCAAAGTCAACAAGAAAGAGCTCGACGAGCTGAAAAACTTGGAATAAGAAATTTTGACAAAATAATTGATTTTTTTATAAAGTGTGCTACAATATAGTTGCAACACTTAACAAGGAGGTTTATCCCAATGGCTTATGTTATCGATAAGGACACATGCATCGGTTGTGGTGCTTGTGCTGATCAGTGCCCATGCGAGGCTATCGCTGAAGATGATGGCAAGTTTGCTATCGACGCTGACACTTGTGTAGACTGCGGTGCTTGCGCAGGTCAGTGCCCTGTAGAAGCTATCGCTGAGGGTTAATTTTTACTTAATACAAAAAGCTCACGGTTTTCCGTGAGCTTTTTTGTGTTTTAAGGCACAAAAAAGAGGCGAAGAATCGCCTCTTTTTTTAATACTGTGCAAGTGGGTGGTTATACTCGTACATTCCTTTTGAATTTATACCTTTTACTTTTATCTCCCATCCTGTCTGAGAAAAGTTATTTATAGTAAACTCGGTATCTCTTGTGCTGTATATCAGCTCTCTGCCATTAGCGTTTATAAACACCCAGTATTTGTAGGAATCATCGACAACATCCCAGTCCAGTGTAAGAGTATCACTTTGTGAATCAACGGAAGGACTCACTTTATACTTTGGATCTGCTTTTGTTACGAAAGAAGTGACTTTGTCAAAGCTATAAATTTTGTTGCCTTTCAGATAGCTTATCTTTAAATAATACTTAGTGAAAGGCTTCAGACCTTTTATGGTGTATTCACCATTTGTAGAAGAACCGTATAGTTTGAGGTTGTCAGGGTCTTTTCCAAAATAAATCCATGCTTTTTCACATTCATTACGATCCCACACAATATTAACAGAATCCATACTACAGCTTGTTTCATAATTAAGTGGGCTGTAGTTTGGCGTTGTTACGTAACACCTCGCATCATCAGTAACTATTTCTCCGTCATATAAAACTGCTTTTACATAAACTTCATATTCTCTGTTCGGTTTTCGATTTTCTACTATCATTCTTGTATCAGATGTTCTCTTGTATCTGTAACCATCCACATATACATAATAGTAATCAGCATACAAAACCTTATCCCAATACACAGTAAAACTATCTGGAGTAATATCTTTTACACCGAAGTCGCCTATTCCCGGAAACTCTACATTA
Organism: Ruminococcus sp.; assembly: GCA_045539655.1. GTDB lineage: Bacteria > Bacillota > Clostridia > Oscillospirales > Acutalibacteraceae > Ruminococcoides. The sequence continues at coordinate 13,175 of JAZQFT010000016.1, forward strand.
TAAGTGAATACATCAGATGATTGAAAATAATCTTCATAACCAGGAAGAGGTGGATGAGGATTAGGAGACAAGCCATGATGAAGCCCCTCCGGAATAGGTACTGATAACCCAATGAAATCAGGACCTTTGTATAAGTAATGTCCACCCTCATGTCCAGAAGTATAATATAATCCATCTTTAACAAAAACAGTAAGATCCGTATGATTCTCTCTTACTACTAATGGTCTGCGAGTATGATACTCGAATGGTATTATTTCCCCTCTACCCTCGCATATCAAGGTGAAATCATATTCGCCTTTATCAACATCGTAAAAATATATTTCTTGATCAAAACCAGAATTAGGATTACTCGTCGAGAAGATAGTTACATCGGTTAGCTTTTTTGCCTCACCCAAAGATGCAGGGGCATATAAAGTATGAGTATGCGTATACTCAGGCCTTTCAACTGTGCCGGTATCAGAGTTATAGTCTATGCTAAAATAAGTACATTCCCATGAAGCAACAGCAACGAGCCCCTCGGTTGAGTCCTCAGTCGGCTCTTCTGTTGGTTCTTCGGTAGGCTCCACGGTTGGCTCTTCTGTAGGCGCTTGTGTTTCATCTACTCTGTCAGAACCCTCAGATGCTGTAGGTTCTTCAGTAGGTGCTTCGGTTGGTTCTTCTGTCTCTTCAACAGTTGGCTTTTCAACATAAGGCTGTGCTGAGAAAGTGTATTTCGCATTTATCTTGCTTTCGTCAACGAGGTTCTCACTATTATCACGATAAGTCACAAAATTGCCACTATCGCCAAGAACGGTAAGAACCTTGAGGTCAGTATTGATTTCGTATGTACCGCTGGATGCAGTGACTTCAAAGTCCAACGTAAGAACTCTGTTTTCATATGAGCTGAAGTATTTGCCATCTATATCAGAATATAAAAAGATCAACTGGCCCTCGGTTTTGTTGTTATAAATAACATTTGAACCGCACACAGGGAAAAGTTTACTTGCCGACGTATAGTTCGGTTTGAGTCCCTGCGCATCATATGTGAGCAGTGCTTCAAAATCTATGACAGCAGCATCAGGCAGAAGGCTGAACTCGTATGTATAAGTCTTGCCCTGCTCTACTTCGTACAAAACACCGTCAGCTTTGACGTACAATCCCTCTTGTTCAGTTTGTGTCTCGCTGTCGGTTGTAGCAAAAGCCTCAACCTGTACAGTCATCACAACGCTAATCATCATAACAAGCACTAAAAGCAAACTAACTATTTTTTTCATTTTAGCAACCTTCTTTTATGTAGAAATCAACCAATATTGGTTGATGTGATTATACATCTTTTTAAAGATAGTTGTCAAGCAGGAAAGGGGAGCTCTGCTGTGTTTTTTGACAACTTGTGAAAAAGAAAAACCTGATGTGTTTGCATAAACGCTCAGATATGCTATAATTAAATTTAGTTTGTGAGGTGATACAATGCTCAAAGTCAACGAACGACTTGAACCACTCGGAAACAAAGTGGAAATCATAGTCAGCGACATACACCATTTTTCGACAGACACAATACTGCTGTCTCATTTTGCAAGCCCAAAAAGCTCTGACTGTGTGATTGAGCTTGGTACAGGCTGTGGCACTATGCCACTTTTGTGGTGCAGAGAACACTCTATAAAAGAACTCATTGCTGTTGATATTCAAGAAGACGCTATCGATATGCTCAAAAGGAGTATCACTCACAATGAGCAAAACGGACTTATTAACTGCAGTTGTATCACACCACTTCACTCTGATTTAAAAGACCTCAAAGGCAAATGCGAGTTCGGTCATTTCAACGTTGTTGTGTGTAACCCTCCATACAAGCTCAGTGGCAGTGGCATCAAAAACCCCGAACAACAAAAAACCGTCGCTCGACACGAAGAATCATGTACGCTCGACGATATCTGCGAAGCCGCCTCAAAGCTGTTGCAGTTTTCGGGCAGATTTTGTATCTGTCAGCGCCCCGAACGCCTTGCTGATGTGATGGAAAGTATGCGAAAATTTGATATCGAACCAAAGCGACTGCGACTTGTTCAGCAAAGGCTACAAAAAGAGCCAAAGTTATTTTTGCTCGAAGGAAGGTACAAAGGCAACAAAGGCTTTATGCAGGTTATGCCGACTCTTTTCATCGAAGACGAGCACGGAGATTTTTCAGATGAAATGAAACAAATTTACGGTTTATATAAAGAAGGTAGGATATGAGCACATTATATGTAGTAGGAACTCCGATAGGAAACCTAGGCGATATGTCACCTCGTGCGATAGAAACGCTCGAACAGGTTGATTTCATCGCAGCAGAAGACACACGAGTCACCCTAAAGCTACTCAATCACTTCGGCATCAAAAAACCGATGGTGAGCTACTTTGAACACAACAAGGAATATCGTGGACAGATAATCTGTGACCGCATAAGAGCGGGCGAAAGCTGTGCTATCGTGACAGACGCAGGTATGCCGTGCATTTCTGACCCGGGCGAGCTACTCATAAAACAGTGCGAAGAATACTCCATCAAAACCGTTGTCGTACCGGGTCCGTCAGCCGTTATATCGGCTCTTTGTGTATCCGGTCTTATGACAGGTCGCTTTTGTTTTGAGGGCTTTTTGTCCGTAAATAAAAAGAGTCGTTTTGATCATCTCGAAAAACTTTTAAGCGAAGAACGCACTATGATTTTTTATGAAGCACCGCACAAGCTTCCTAACACCTTAAAGGACTTGTACGATACTTTCGGCGAGCGTAAGCTCACTATAGCACGTGAGCTCACGAAGCTTCACGAAGAGATCATCCGCACTACCACAAAAAAAGCGGTTGAACTCTATGTAGATAATCCGCTCAAAGGCGAAATCGTGCTCATCTTAGAGGGCAAATCAGCTGACAAAGAAAGCGAATACACCTTAACAGATGCAGTAGAAATCGCAGAAAAGCTCATAAAAGACGGACTAAAACCGACAGACGCCGCAAAAGAAGCATCAAAGATAACAAAAATACGCAAAAACGATATATATAAGGAACTCATCTAAAAATGACATACGAACAAGCACTAGAAAAAATTCACTCACTCGACAAGTTCGGCTCTCGTCCGGGACTCGACAGGATAGAAAAGCTGTTTTCAATGCTGGGCGATGATTTGCTAGAACAAAAGTTTATACACGTAGCCGGCACTAACGGAAAAGGCTCTGTATGCCAGATGCTCTCAAATGTACTCAGAGAAAGCGGATATAAAACCGGTCTTTTTATTTCCCCATATATCACCGACTTCAGGGAGCGCATACAGATAAATAACGAAATGATAGAAAAGCAAGAGCTGTGCGATGCGGTTGAGTTCCTGTCACCTATGCTCGATACGCTGAATGAACAAGGCATTATCATCACAGAATTTGAATTTCTAACTGCACTTGCTTTTTATATTTTCAAGAAAAACGGTTGTGATATCATTGTATGTGAGACAGGACTCGGCGGACTACTCGACAGCACAAATCTCATTAAAAAGCCACTGTGCTCAGTGCTGACAAAAATCGATCTTGACCACACCGCTATTTTAGGCGACACTATCGAGCTCATCACAGAGCAAAAATGCGGTATCATCAAAAGCGACTCCATCACTGTGACATCAAGTCAAAATGATGTGAGCCTTGAAATCATCAAAGAAACTGCAAAAGATAAAAACAACAAGTTGTATCTTGCAGACGATATCGGGTTTTCTGATATAGCTTTGAGCTGTGATGGCTGTGAGTTTTCTTATGATAACAAAAAGCTTTTCATTCCACTCATCGGTGAGCATCAACTCCAAAACGCAAAAACAGCTATATGCACACTTTTTGCACTCAAAGAAAACGGTGTCATTGAATTTACTGATAAAAACCTGAAAGAAGGCTTTCAAAACTCACACAACCCTGCTCGTTTTGAAATGATCTCAAAATCGCCTGTAATCTTATTGGACGGCGCTCATAACGTAAACGGTATCTCGGCATTTAAAAATGCGATAGAACGCTTTACAGAGCAAAAGAGGGTGCTCCTCATAGGTATGCTCAAGGACAAAGATGTAGAAAATGCCATAGAGCTTATAAAAGGTATGTTTGACATAGTTATAGTCACCGATGTGCCAAACGTTCGCAATATGGATTGTTATGAACTAGCTGATGTATGCAAGCGATATTTCGAAAAGGTTGTTGTGAGCTCCACCCCACAATCTGCTTTTGACCTAGCGCTCAACATCGCAAAAGAAGATGAATACGCACTTTGCATCTGTGGTTCGCTTTATCTTGCGGGTGAGCTTCGACCATATATCATGGAAAAGCTCAACAACTGAGCTTTTGCGACAACTGAATAAAACAAAGTTTTTGTACCTATACTTATATGATATGAGTATAGGTATTTTTTATTGGGAAGTGAAAAAATGGTAGTAGAAACACAGTATGAAGATAACATTCTCACAGCAAAATTGTACGGTGAAATAGACCATCACCAGGCGCCGATGATAAGGAATAAAATCGATGGTCAGACCGAAAGCCTGCGTCCAAAAGAACTCCACCTTGATTTTTCAGGCGTGTCGTTTATGGACAGCTCAGGAATAGGGCTTATCATGGGGCGATATCGTGCTGTTTCACTAATCGGCGGAAGTTTAAAAGTCATCAATGTGCCAAAAAGACTACAAAAAATCATAGGCCTGTCAGGTATCGACACACTGGGGGTGCTCAAATGAACATTGTAAATGAACTAAATTTAAGCTTTGTATCAAAAAGCTCAAACGAAAGCTTTGCACGAGCGGCGGTGTCGGCGTTCATACTGTGCCTTGACCCGACCATCGCACAGCTTTCTGACATAAAAACCGCAGTGTCAGAGGCGGTAACAAACTGCATTGTACATGCCTATCCTGACTCTATAGGCACTATCTACATAAATGTGAAAATAACCGACAAAAATAGAGTCATTATAAAAGTGCGTGACAAAGGAGTCGGTATCGAAAACATTGAGCAGGCGATGGAACCACTTTTCACAACATCGTCGCAAGAGCGTGCAGGGCTGGGATTTGCGGTGATGCAGAGCTTTATGGACAACATAAAGGTGCGTTCAAAAGTCGGCACCGGCACAACCGTCACAATGGAAAAAACGCTATATCACACAAACTATGACAAGAGATGAACTAATCGAAAAAAATTTGGGTCTTGTACATTCGTGTGCAAAAAAATTTGTAGGCAAAGGCATCGAGTATGACGACCTGTATTCATCAGGCTGTGTAGGACTAATAAAAGCAATCGACAATTTCGACGAGAGTCTTGGGTACAAACTTTCGACCTATGCAGTGCCTGTGATACTCGGTGAGATAAAAAGACTTTTTCGTGACGGCGGTATGATAAAAGTCAGCCGAAGCCTCAAAGAGCTGTCGCTGAAAGCGTCGAAAATAGCTGACGAATATAAAAAAGAGCACAGCAACGATATTCCTATCTCGTTACTTGCAGAAAAATTGGGTGTAGATGTGTACAAAGCAAGCGAAGCGTTGTCCGTATCCACCCCTGTGATGTCGCTGACCGCCCACAGTGAAGATGGCGAAAGAGAGCTCGATGTGCCCACAATATCAATCGAAGACTCGCTGATAGAAAAGCTGTCACTCAGCGATATTTTAAGCACGCTCGAAAAGTCTGACAGAGAGCTCATTACTCTGCGGTACTTCAAGCACAAAACCCAAGTCGATACAGCGAAAGCACTCGGACTCACGCAGGTTCAGGTGTCCAGAAAAGAAAAGAAAATACTGAGCATAATGCGACAAAAGCTCATATAAAAAAGGCTGTTCAAAACGAACAGCCTTTTGCTTTATTTATTCATCATTTTCAGCAGTATCATCGTACATTTTTTTGAGATCTTCCAGATCGTACGGTGTCTGCTGATACAAGTAGTAGTTGAGCCAGTTATAGTACAGCAGTGCTGCACTACTGCGCCAGCACATGACAGGTTTCCTAGTAACATCGTTGTTTGGGAAATAGTTGTACGGAATCTCAGGATTGAGCCCCTTGTTCTTGTCCCTGTAGTACTCGTTAGCGAGGGTGTCGGCATCATACTCAAAGTGACCGAGTATGAAGAACTGTCTGCCGTTTTTGTTGCAGACAATAGACACGCCTGTGGTATCCCCTGCAGCCAGAATCTCTAGTTCTTCGATATGCTGCAAATCATCGTGGTTGACACCTGTATTGCGAGAATGCGGACAATAAAACTCATCGTCAAAACCACGCAGCAACGGGTGCAACGGATTTAGCGGACGATGGCGATACACGCCGCTTAGTTTCTTATCAAAGGTGACTTTGCCGATACCGTAGTGGTGGTACAACCCTGCCTGTGCGCCCCAACAAATAAAGAAAGTCGAGTACACGTTTTTCTTAGCCCAGTCAAACACCTGACACAGCTCGTCCCAGTAGTCAACTTCTTCAAAATCGAGTAGTTCAACCGGAGCGCCTGTCACAATCATACCGTCAAATTTCTGGTCTTTTATCTCATCAAAAGTTTTGTAGAAAGTGGTCAGGTGCTTTTTAGATGTGTTTTTTGACTGATGAGTAGCCATCTGTAACAGCTCTATATCAACCTGAAGCGGAGAGTTACCGAGCAATCTGAGCAGCTGTGTTTCAGTCACGATTTTTGTCGGCATGAGGTTGACTATGATGATTTTGAGTGGACGGATGTCCTGTGTCATAGCTCGCTTTTCAGGCATAACAAAGATGTTCTCGGACTCGAGTATCTTTGTCGCCGGCAAATCATTTTTGACTTTTATCGGCATACTACCGCCTCCTTTTTAGAAAATTTTGTATATTTAGTATCAGTACTGTTTGCCCCAATATACCATGTGCTTAGCTTCTTTTCCACAGCATACGCACTTGTCAGATAGATGCTCTTCTTCAAACGGAATACATCTGCTCTTGACGCCGCCTGTGACTTCCTTGAGCTTTTCTTCACACTCTTTGTCGCCACACCACATAGCCTTGATAAAGCCCGGATGCTCTTTAGCTGTTGTGACAAACTCATCAAAATCAGTTGCGACAAAAGTCTTGTTTTTCATATTTTCAAGTGCACGCTGATACATACCGTCGTGTACAGCCTGCAGTGCATTTTCAACTTCCATTTCAAGGTTATCAAGAGATACAAAAATCTTCTCTCTTGTATCACGACGTACGATAACACACTGGTTTTTCTCGATATCCTTAGGACCGAGTTCAACACGAATTGGTACGCCCTTCATCTCGTACTGGCTGAACTTCCAACCAGGTGACTGGTCAGAGTCATCGTATTTTACTCTGAACTTACCCTTGAGTCTATCATAGAGCTGAGCACCTTTTTCGAGCACGCCCTCTTTGTGAGTAGCGATAGGAATGATAGCAACCTGAATAGGTGATACCTTCGGTGGGAGGATAAGTCCGTCGTCGTCACCGTGAACCATGATGATAGCACCGATCATACGAGTAGATACACCCCATGATGTCTGGTGTGGATAGTGCTGTTTGTTATCTCTGCCTGTGAATGTGATATCAAAGCTTCTTGCAAAGCCATCACCAAAGTAGTGTGATGTACCGCCCTGAAGTGCAACACCATTGTGCATCATAGGCTCGATTGTATATGTCTCAAGTGCTCCGGCAAATTTTTCTTTCTCTGTCTTTTTGCCGACTACTGCAGGGATAGCAAGAGTTTCTCTGTAGAAGTCCTCATACACCTTGAGCATTGTGAGAGTTTCTTCCTGAGCTTCTTCTGGAGTTTCGTGCATGGTGTGACCTTCCTGCCACAAAAATTCAGATGTTCTAAGGAACGGACGGGTAGTTTTTTCCCATCTGACTACTGAACACCACTGGTTATATAGCTTTGGCAAATCACGATAAGTATTGATAATCTTAGCGTAGTGCTCACAGAAAAGTGTTTCTGATGTAGGGCGAACAACGAGCTTTTCGTTGAGCTTTTCGCTACCGCCGATAGTAACCCATGCACATTCAGGAGCAAAGCCCTCGACGTGGTCCTTTTCTTTCTGCAAAAGGCTTTCAGGTATGAACATCGGCATATATACGTTTTCGTGTCCCTTTTCTTTGAAACGTCTGTCAAGGTCAGCCTGAATGTTTTCCCAGATAGCGTAGCCATACGGACGAATGACCATACAACCCTTCACTCCTGAGTAGTCAACAAGCTCAGCCTTCTTAACGATGTCGGTGTACCATTTAGCAAAATCGGTGTCTCGGCTGGTGATAGCCTCGACCATTTTCTTTTTATCTGCCATTTTTGCCCCTCCTTTGTATTAACCAATATATTATACTATTATACTAAAACTTTTTCAAGAGAAAATGAGTGATAAAACAGGTTTATAAAGAAAAAAGGTCAGACCAAAAAGCCTGACCCTAAAAAAGTCAAAATTATGAATGTGACTCGATATATGATACGAGAGCGCCTACTGTGCGAAGGCCTTCGATATCTTCGTCAGGAACTTCGATTTCGAACTCGTCCTCAAGTGACATAACAAGGTCAACTACGTCGAGTGAATCTGCACCCAAATCATCCTGAATATCTGTGTCTGTTGTGATAGTATCCTCTTCTACCTCAAGCTGGTCAGCTAAAATCATTTTAACTTTCTCTAATACCATTGTGATCCTCCAAAAATTAAATTACTATTCGATATTTTGTAGACAATAAGCCCATTTTTGTGCTATAATATCCGACATAAAATACCGTATGTGTAGCCGATAATGAAACATCAGCTGATTCATATCACATAATTCATATTATTAGTTATAACTATCTTTGTCAACAATTATGTCAATTTTTTAATTGTTGTTTCTGTAGGGGAATTTTATGAGCACTAAAAAATACGCTGTTGTGGGGCATCCGATATCCCACAGCCTCTCACCTTTTATACACAAAAAACTCTTTGAGCTTGACAATATTGATGCGCAGTACACAGCGCTCGACATAGCCGACCTTGAGCGTGAATACGACACTGTGCTCAAAAATTTAGACGGTTACAATGTAACTATACCCTACAAAATAGATATTATTAAAAAGCTGCATAAAATATCAGAAAAAGCACAGCTTTGTATGAGTGTAAACACTGTGAAAAACACAGTGACTTCTGAGGGCTTCACCACCGACGGATATGGATTTTGCGCTGCGGTGAAAGCAAAATGCGGTGGGATACTCCCAAAAGATGTGCTTATTTTCGGCTACGGCGGAGCGGCACGTGCTATCGCTTTTGAATGCCTTGATAACGGATGCCGCATAAGCCTTGCGGTCAGAGAAAAAAGCATAGAAAAAGCTCAAGAGCTTGTGCTTGAAATCAAAGAAAAGCTTTCTGCGGATGTCGATGTTTTTTCAACTGACAATATACCTAACGACAGACATTTTTCGCTTCTTGTCAACGCAACCCCTGTTGGTATGCATCCCAATGTTGACAAATGCATAGCCAGTGATGACATCATCAAAAACGCTGATGCTGTGTTCGACGCTGTATATAACCCGCTCGAAACTATGCTTTTGAAAAAAGCAAAAGAATACAACAAAAACGCTATCGGCTCGGTTGAGATGCTTGTCTATCAGGCGGCAAAAGCTCACGAAATCTGGGTCGGTGCAACATACAAAGAAGAAGATTTGCAAAAAATATGCAGATTGGCTGAAGACAAGCTAAGGTGATTTTATGAAAAAACTTGCGTTGTGTGGGTTCATGGGCTGTGGCAAGACTACTGTCGCCACTGCTCTTTTTGAAAAATACTCGCTTTTACACATCGACACCGACAAGTACATAGAAGAAAATGAGAACACTACTATAACAGAAATGTTCAAAAATCACGGCGAAGCATACTTTCGTGAAAAAGAAAGCGAAGCCATAAGTGAGCTGTCAAAAAAAGACTCACAGGTGCTCGCTTTAGGTGGCGGAGCAGTGATGTTTCAAAAAAACGTGAAAACTCTCAAAGAGAATGGATATCGTATCGTGTTCATCGACACAGACCTTTGTGTCATAAAACGAAGACTTATAAACGACACGCAAAGACCACTTCTCAAAGAAAACGACATCGACGACTTGTACAACAAGCGTCTTAGCACATACCAAAGCGTTTGCGATATAAAAGTCACCGTGAAAAATGAAAGCGGTGAGCAAATCGCCGATATGATAATGCAAGAACTCAAAAAGAAGGCTTAAAAATGAAACAACTCAACGTCAACACAAAAAGCTCCTCATATGATATCCTGATTGAAAAAGGGATACTCTCAAGATGCGCAGAATATATTGCTCAGGTTATAAGAGGCAAAAAAGCGATGATAATAACTGACTCAAACGTCGCACCGCTGTACCTCGACACTGTAAGCAAATCACTCGCTGAATACGGTTTTGATGTGTACAGCCACATCTTTGCTGCAGGTGAAAAATCAAAGCATCTGGGCACTGTCTCAGACATTTATGACGCTTTGTGCGAGCAGAATTTTACACGGAAAGATTTCATCGTTGCACTCGGCGGCGGTGTAGTCGGCGATATCTCAGGATTTGCGGCAGCTACATATATGCGTTCTATCGACTTTGTACAGATACCGACCACCTTGCTGTCTCAGGTGGATTCTTCAGTCGGTGGAAAAACAGGCGTCGATACAAAACACGGAAAAAATCTCGTCGGTGCTTTTTATCAGCCAAAGCTCGTTTTGATTGACCCTTTGACGCTTGACACCCTATCCGACCACTTTTTTGCAGATGGTATGGGCGAAGTTATAAAATACGGATGCATCAAAAACTCAGAGCTTTTCTCTATGCTAGAAAAAGTTGATGTGAAAGAAAATATCGAAGAAATCATACTCGAATGTCTGAAAATCAAACGTGATGTTGTCAATGAAGATGAGCGTGAAAGCGGTATCCGTATGATACTGAATTTCGGTCACACAGCAGGACACTCGATTGAGAAAATGAGTGACTTCTCACTGTCACACGGTGAATGTGTCGCAAAGGGTATGGTACTCATCACAAAAGCCTCTGAAAATATGGGTATCACAAAAAAAGGGTGTGCTGATAAAATAGAAAAGCTATGCAAAAAGCATCACCTTGATACATCTGTCAAAAACAGCACAAAAGACATAGCACAAAACGCTATGAATGATAAAAAAGGCAGTGGCGATAAGCTCAACATTGTTCTTCTGAGCGACATCGGCTCAAGCCTCATATACACTATAGAAAAGGAAGAATTCGCTCAGTTTCTGGGCTGATAAAACTATGTCAACAGCAATCATACAAAAATCCGCATTGTGTGGCACTGTGCAGGCACCATCATCAAAAAGCGTTGCACACAGGATGCTCATTTGTGCCGCACTAACCTACAAAAAATGCTACATAAAAAACGTATCTCAGAGTGATGATATGAAAGCCACCATCGGCTGTCTTGAAGCCTTGGGCGCAAAAATCGAAAGAAGTGGCGACACTGTGTGTGTTGACGCACGAACTTTTGCCACAAAGCAAAGCACTGAGCATTTTACACTCAACTGTAAAGAAAGCGGTACAACGCTGAGGGTGATGATACCTATCTGTGCTGCACTAGGGCTCAATGTCACTTTCACCGGTGAAGGCAGACTGCCACAAAGACCGCTCGATGAATACCTCACACTTTTGCCACAACACGGTGTAAAATGCAAAACAGAAGAAGACTATCTGCCACTTACTATCAGCGGACAGCTCAGTGGTGACACATTTGAAATTTCTCCTTCTGTAAGCTCTCAGTACGTCACAGGACTACTTTTTGCGCTGTCACTGCTAGGAACTGACTCCACACTCAAACTCACATCAAAACTCGTCGGAGGTCAGTATGTTGATATTACAACCGACATAATGCAAAAATTCGGCATAAATATCAGAAAAAGCGAAACCTCCTACTTCATAAAAGGTTCACAACAGTATATCGCAAAGCCTGAGTACTTTGACAAAAGCACAGGACTATGTGTTGAGGGTGACTGGTCACAGGCGGCGTTTTTCCTTTGTGGCGGTGCAATAAACGGAGATCTCATCGTCACAAATCTTGATATAAATTCTTATCAGGGCGATAAGAAAATCGTCGATATTCTCATCGCTTTTGGTGCTGATATAGCATTCAAAGATCACTGTATCGCTGTCAAAAAAAGTGAGCTCAAAGGCACTGACATCGACGCACTCGACACCCCTGATCTTGTGCCAGTTGTAGCGATTGTGGCTGCTTTTTCATCAGGTGTCACTAACATCTACGGCGTAAAAAGACTCAAATTCAAAGAGAGCGACCGACTCGAATCTACTGCAAAAATGATAAACTCACTGGGCGGTATCTGTAGCTACACAGACGATTGTATGACTATCATCGGCAAAAACACATTGGTGGGCGGTACGGTAGATTCTTTCAACGACCACCGTATCGTTATGGCATCGAGCATCGCTGCGCTAGCATGCGAAAACGAAACAGTGATAAACAAAGCAAACGCTATCAACAAGTCTTACAGCGACTTTTTCAATGACTACAACAGCTTGGGAGGTAAAGCAGATGTCATCATGGGGTGATAAAATAAAGCTCGACGTCTTCGGTGCAAGCCACGCAGAAGAAATCGGTGTCATTATTGACGGCTTGCCGAAGGGTTTTGAGCTTGATTTTGACAAAATACATACACAGATGAAACGTCGTGCTCCAGGCAGGTCGCATCTTGCAACTCCTCGGAAAGAGCCCGACTTACCTATTGTTATCAGCGGTATTGAAGACAACATCACTACAGGCGAAACGCTGAAAATGGTGATAAAAAACCAAAACCAACACAGCAAGGACTACAGCTCTTTGAAAGTCTGTCCTCGTCCGGGTCACGCTGACTACACAGCTTTTCTCAAATATAACGGTGAACTTGATATGAGCGGTGGCGGTCCTTTTTCAGGCAGATTGATGGCGCCTGTTGTTTTTGCGGGTGAGATATGTCGCCAGATACTAAACAAAGAATACGGCATCGACATCGTGTCCCATGTCAGCGAAATCGCAGGCATAAAAGACAAAAGCTTTCTTAACACAGATATCACTTCTGAGCTTTACAATAAGCTCAAAGCTGACTCCTTCCCCACCATCGACGATGACGGAAAATCTTCAATGACAAGTGCCATTGAAGACGCTATGGCTGATTGCGACTCTGTCGGCGGTATAGTCGAATGTGCAGTGCTCAATATGAAAAAAGGCGTGGGCGGTCCGATTTTTGACGGTGTCGAGAGCGTCATATCATCCGCTATGTTTGCTATCCCTGCGTGTAAGGGTGTTGAGTTCGGACTGGGCTTTGAAAGTGCAAGAGTAAGAGGCTCACAAAACAACGACGAGTTTATATATAAAAACGGCGAAGTCGTCACAAAAACCAACAACTGTGGCGGAATACTCGGCGGTATCACAAACGGTATGCCACTTGTATTTTCGGTAGCGTTCAAGCCGACTCCGTCTATCGCAAAGGTGCAAAACACCGTCAATCTCAGTACTAAAGAAAACACAACTATAGAGATAGTCGGCAGACACGACCCGTGTGTTGTCACACGAGTAGCTCCGATAGTTGAAGCTATGGCAGCTATCGCTATCATAAATCTTATTTAAGGAATGAATAAAATGGACTTAAATGACATCAGAAAAGAAATAGATATCATTGATAAAGAGCTTATAAATCTACTCGAAAAGCGTATGGACTGTGCAAAAGCTGTCGGCGAGTATAAACAGGCTCACGGTATCCCGATACTAGACAAAAAAAGACAAGAGCAGATACTCGACAAGGTTACAAACGAAGCGAGCAAATACAAAACCCAGTTGAGATTTTTGTTCGAGGATATTATGCACGTGTCACGTATGTCACAAAACCGCATCATCGGCAAAAACAAGCTCAACGACACCATCGAGCAAAACACCGAACAAATGCCAAAATGCAATGTAAAAGTAGCGTGTCAGGGCATCGCAGGTGCGAATTCGCACATTGCGTGCAACGAGTTTTTTGATGATGCTCAGCCTTATTTCTACAAGACTTTCAAAGATGTTTTTGATGCTGTCGAAAAAGACGAAGCTCAGTTCGGCGTGCTTCCTGTTGAAAACACAAGCGGCGGCTCGGTATCTGCAGTGTATGACCTGCTTATGTCGCACAACTTCTACATCGTAGCAGCAAAAGCACTCGACATCAGCCACAACCTGTGCGCACTAAGGCAAAGTACTATCGAAGACATTGAGCAGGTGTGGTCACACCCACAGGCACTCACCCAGTGCGCTACATATATCGCAGAACATGATTTCGCTCCTATCGCCCACTCTAACACCGCTGTTGCCGCAAAAAAGGTGATGGAAGAAAAGCGACTCAACTGTGCGGCTATCTGCTCGACTATGGCAGCGAAAGAATACGGGCTACAGATTTTAGAAAGCAATATTCAGGACTACAACCGTAGCACAACACGCTTTATCGTTATATCAAAGAAGCCATACATCAGCGAAAATGCTAACAAAATCAGCCTGTGCTTCAATGTCCCTCACGAAGAAGGTGCTCTGTCTCGAGTGCTCAATATGTTCTCATTGCTCGGACTCAACCTGACAAAAATCGAGTCACGTCCGATGAAAAACGCTGAGTTTGACTATCTTTTCTATCTCGATTTCACCGGCAACCTGCGTGACAAAAGCGTTATGGACTTCCTTTGCACACTGTCTGAAGAAGTGGAAGTATTCTCCTTTATGGGTAACTATGAAGAAGACTAAGCGCCGAGGTGCACAGCCCTCGAGTTAACGACGGACGAGTTGCAAGCGCCCAAAGGATACATAGTATCCGTCGGGTGGTTGAATGAGTAGGAGTTACAAGAGGAATTGCGCAGCACAGCGAGGCGTGATATTAAGCGCCAAGGTGCACAGCCCTCGAGTTTTCAATGCGACCGTGGTCCGCAGATCACGCAAAATTACATATTTATACAAAAAAGACCCAACGGATTTCCGATGGGTCTATATTTTTCTCTTAAATTTTAAGTCCAGTAGTAGTTTTGAGGAAAGACTCAACCTTTTCTCGAATGATCGCTACGCCGCCTTCACTATCACTCTCGATGTTGAGTGGCATAATAGGATCGTGAACAGAAAGACGTAGCAAGAACCAGCCGTCGCCGTCTTCCTTACCAAAAGAAACTCTGATGCCCTCACGGTTGTCATCAGCAACGTCCCAGCCTTCTGTCTTTTCTGCGTAAGCTGTGAGCTCGTCAATGATACGAAGTCCGCAAGCCTTGAAATCAGGTTCTTCGATTTCATAACGAATCTCGATTGTTTCGACAGGCTCAGAAAGCTCTGCAACCAAATCGTCAATTTCTTTGCCCTCTTTTCTCAGCTGTGCAGCCTTGATGATAAAACGTGTACACAAGTACGCTCCATCGTCAAGGAAGTAGTTGTCACGCATTGCACAGTGACCTGAGGTTTCTGCTGCGATAGGACAGTTGATGCCCTGCTCGTTTAGCTCGATAGCCTTGTTGATGATGTTTTTGTATCCTCTGCGGTAGCGATAGTGCTTGCCGCCCAAGGTTTTTTCGATAAAATCTTTTACACCAGGGGATGTGATAGAGTCGGTGACGATAGTACCGCCGTCGTTGCCCTCAAGTGCAATAACTGATGCAAGTGCAACGAGTCGGTTGCGGTTGATTTCCTTGCCGTGACGATCCACTGCACCTCCTCTGTCAACGTCTGTGTCAAAGATAACGCCCAAATCAGCGTTGTTTTCAATGACTGCATCACAGATGCTCTTCATAGCGACAGGGTCTTCAGGGTTAGGAACGTGGTTTGGGAACATTCCGTCAGGGTCAAGGAACTTTGAACCTGTTGTGTCAGCACCGAGCTTTTCGAGTACGTCTCCAGCATAAAAACCGCCGACACCGTTACCGGCATCAACCACAATATGGAAACCCTTGAGTGGGTGCATATAGTCTTCTGCATTAACTTCCTTGCGGATGAATTCGCACAGATTTTCTGCGTACTGCTTCATATATGGAACTTCTGTAACACTACCGCCCTGTACAGCATCTGGTTTGATGTCGTCCTGAGCATATTCTAGAATAGCCTCGATATCACAGCCATCAAGACCACCACCACGTGTGAAGAATTTCAGACCGTTGCGATTGAACGGATGATGAGATGCAGTGATCTGCACAGCACCGTCACACTCGAGATCGACTGTTGTCATAAACATAGATGGTGTTGAAGACAGGTTGCAGTAAAGCACCTTGACACCAGCTCTCTCAAATTGGGACAAAACGCACTTTGCGATTCTCTCACCTGAGATTCTGCTATCTCTACCAACAGAAACTTTGAGAGTATCGACAGGCTTATTGACCTTTTTTGACAGCCACAGCAAAAAGCCGTTAGCCATACGAGCAACTCTCTCGTCAGTCATATTCACTTCATATCCTTTGACACCCTCGCTCGCTACGCCACGGATGTCAGTACCGCTTTTAAAAACGCCATATTCTTTGTTAAGCATAAGTTTTCTCCTTTGTTTTTTACTCTGTAGATGATTATATCATAAAAAACACAGTAAATACAACACAAATAGCAAAACTAATTTCGGCGGTATGTATATATTGTACAAATAAGTGAAGTGCTATTAGTTGATAATAACGAAACAAATTACACGCAAATTTCAAAATTTAACTCTTTTGTCGAATTTATTGTGCATTATCAACAACTAAGGCGGTATTTTTCGCCCTCTGTTTGTAAAGTGTGTCGGCACAATGCACAAACTAAACGTCTCTTCTTTGTTGACATTTACAAAAATGTCGCTATAATAATAATTGTCAAGACAACGTCCGCTTGACTACTGACGGGTTCACACACACCCATCAGTACTTTTAGGAATATAGCCAAATGGTAAATGGCAGCACGAAAACATAATAAAGGAGGAGACATTTATGATGACACCTATTATGAGTCTTCACGACATCGATGTTTCTGAGTTTCTAGCCGTGCTCGACACTTGCAAAGGCAACGTATTTCTCGTTACCCATGAGGGAGATAAACTTAATCTTAAAAGCAAGCTTTGTCAGCTCGTAGGTCTCACAAGACTCATCGAAGGCGGCAAGATTACAGAAGCATGTATCGTCTGTGAAAACAAAGAAGACGAAAGCAAGTTGTTCAGATTCAACCTGCTCGGCGACAAAACAAAGATTGCTTAAATTTATATTAGCTAATTACTTTTTTCACGTTAATTTCAAAAAATCCTAAAGCGGAGAAGCCACTCGAGAAATCGAGTGGCTTTTTCGTTATATTAAGAGTCCAAGCACCGAAGCCCTCGAGTTTTCAATGCAATCGAGCGCCATAACCTTCCAGTACCTTGCATAAAACGCTATGTTGTGATATAATCACACTCAGTCAGTTCGAAAACTTCCTGACTCTAAACAAAACTAAGTAAAGAAGGCAAATAAATATGAAAAAAAGCAACATCTATCGCCTTGTTGAAGGCGCAATGATAGCAGCGTTGTATATCGCACTCACCTATACTCAGGAGCTACTCATTCCGGGCACTACCTCGATGGCTATTCAGTTTCGGCTGTCTGAGATACTGTGTATGCTCGCACTTTTCACTCCGTCCGCTGTGTGGGGTGTGACCGTCGGCACACTTGTGTCAAACATAATCAGCATTGGTGTGATGCCGATGGACATACTTTTCGGCACGTTCGCTTCTTTTATTGCAGTTGCCCTTGTTCACAAACTCAGGTACATAAAATGGTTCACTCTTCCTGTTTTGTCGAGCCTGATGCCCGCTGTGATAAACGGTGTCATCATCGGCTTGGAGCTCGAGTTATTTCTCATTGAAGGACCGTTTCATCTATCTAGCTTTTTACTCCAAGGCGGTATGGTCGCTGTTGGTGAAATCGGCGTTTGTGTTATGCTCGGTCTTCCTTTTTTCAAGCTTCTCGAGCACTACAGGCTTTTTGACAAAATACACATCAACTACTAAATAAAAAAGCTCCCTGAAAAGGGAGCTTTCTTTATTGCATTTCTTCTAATTCTTCCTGCTTTTTCTGAGCATCTTTGATATCATTTGTGATGCTTTCTGTTTGTTCTTGCACCAGCTCTTTTACGTGCTCAAAATCAAAGTCAGACACGATTTTGTACGACTGAGCTCCTGCTTCAAAACAGCACATATTGTTTTTATCCACGATAAATTCAGCGACCTGTTCAGCATCAGCATAAAAAGTGAACTGCAAAGTATCACCCGCTGTCATCATATCGACAGTTTCAACGGATTTTTCAAACTTCAAAGAATTGTAGATATCGACCATCTCAGCGATGAATTCTTCATCAGCGCTGTTATAAAGCCAGCTTTCATACAACGCACCGCTAAGCCCTATCTGGTCAATGCCTTTGATGTTTTCAGTGTTTTTTGTGCACGCCGTCAGCGATACGCACATCGCTAAAGCCAAAGTTAAAGCTAAAGCTGATTTAAAAACCTTATTCAAAATCGAACTCATCCTTATACTTCTCCTTGAAAGCTTCGAAAACATTTGAGAGCAGTTCTTCGTCGTCAATACCAACGTAGTTTTCGGTCTCATCGTCGACGCTCTCGATTTTCAAGATAACAACATCCTGAGCATCTTCGTCGTTTTCGATGAGCACGATGTACTCTTCATTTTCGTAGTCCACAACATCGAGGAGCTCAAACTCCACCTCGTTGCCCTCGTTATCCTCAAGCGTAATAATCTGTGGCTCGTACTCAGTCATCATATCTTCATTATTAAGCATAGCAAAATCCTCCTTAAAGTTATGTTACAAGAATACACCATTTCATAACATTTTTCAAGTGGTATTACTTAAGCTCACTTAAAAGAGTTTCTAAATCTGTACTGTCAACATTATCCATAGAATTAAATAAGAAAACGCTCTCGTAGCCGTTGAGCCAATCCTCAAACTCTTTATATGGTTTTTCTGTGGAATTTTCAGTCACAGTGCTTTTATCGTAGTCAGTGTTTCCTGAATAGTCAGCAACAATAGTATATTTGACTGTTTTAACTTCCTTAAATTCAGTACCATCTATTTTGTAAAAATTCCAATCGCCGATATTATACAGTTCTTCACCAGAACCCGGATTAACCTCTGTATATTTAACTGCGAGCAAATTTTCGTCAGCGTTATGAAGCAAGTAAAAGTCTCCATTCGGGCCTCCTGCCAGAGAATAAAGAGTTTCCTTTTCGAGCAAGGTAACAACGCTTTCTGTGTCCATAGTATAGATATCATAAACATCGCACGGATTAAGCTGGGAAGGATCATGAAGATTCTTTCCGTCATGCACAGAATAAGTCACAATCAACTCTTCTATACCATTTTCATCTATGTCGCACAAAACTCCTTTTGCATTGTTAGTCGAATAATCATACTCGTGTTTATCAAGAACATCTTCTACATAAGGTATGTAAAGTGAAAGGTCCTGAGCTTTTGGTGCTTCAGTTAGGGGATCTGTAGGTGCTTGTGTTTCTACTTCAGTAGCCTGCTGGGTAGGCATCTCAGTCGGTATGTTTTCCTTTTCTTCTGCACATCCCACTATGAACACGCACAGCAAAGCAGTAGCCAAATAACACAGTATTTTTTTCATAGCCATTTCTCCTTGAAATTTATATATTATTATCTTTTATTTATTATACACAATGACCTATCAGCAATCAAGAAAAAGTCAAAAGCGGCTCACCGAAGTGGTGAGCCGCTTACTGCTTTGATATTGAGTTTCAGTTAAGGATAGTTCCTTAGGTACTGAAATTATTCGTTTACAGCGATAACTGCGCCTGAACCTACTGTTCTACCGCCTTCACGGATAGCGAAACGAAGACCAACTTCGATAGCGATAGGAGTGATAAGCTCAACGTCCATTTCTACGTTATCACCAGGCATGCACATCTCAACGCCATCTGGAAGTGAGATTGTACCTGTAACGTCAGTTGTTCTGAAATAGAACTGTGGACGGTAGTTGTTGAAGAATGGTGTATGACGGCCACCTTCGTCCTTTGTAAGAACGTAAACCTGACCTCTGAACTTTGTGTGTGGCTGGATTGTGCCTGGCTTAGCAAGAACCTGACCTCTTTCGATCTCTGTTCTCTGAACACCACGGAGGAGTACACCTACGTTGTCGCCTGCCTCAGCATAGTCAAGAGTCTTTCTGAACATCTCAAGACCTGTAACAACAACTTTTCTCTTCTCGTCTGTAAGACCAACGATTTCAACTTCCTCAGAAGTGTTGATCTGACCACGCTCAACTCTACCAGTAGCAACTGTACCACGGCCTGTGATTGTGAATACGTCCTCAACAGGCATAAGGAATGGCTGGTCAGCCTTTCTCTCTGGTGTTGGGATGAACTCGTCAACAGCAGCCATGAGCTCGTGGATGCAAGCATACTCAGCAGCTGAAGGATCGTTAGAAGCGCTAGAAAGTGCTACATAAGCAGAACCCTTGATGATTGGTGTATCGTCGCCAGGGAACTCGTACTCGTTGAGGAGGTCACGGATCTCCATCTCTACGAGCTCGAGGAGCTCTTCGTCGTCAACCTGGTCACATTTGTTCATGAATACAACGATGTATGGAACGCCAACCTGACGGGAGAGAAGGATGTGCTCTCTTGTCTGTGGCATAGGACCATCAGCAGCTGATACAACGAGGATAGCGCCGTCCATCTGAGCAGCACCAGTGATCATGTTCTTAACGTAGTCAGCATGGCCTGGGCAGTCAACGTGAGCATAGTGACGTGACTCTGTCTGGTACTCAACGTGAGCTGTGTTGATTGTGATACCACGCTCTCTCTCTTCAGGAGCCTTATCGATGTTTGCATAATCAACGAACTCAGCGTCACCACCGAGGTTTAATACCTTTGTGATAGCAGCTGTAAGTGTTGTCTTACCGTGGTCAACGTGACCGATTGTACCGATGTTTACATGCGGCTTACTTCTTTCAAACTTTTCTCTTGCCATTTGGAATTTCCTCCCTTTATTTGTTAATTAGATATAAAGCTTGTTGAGCATATTTTAACAATTCTTTTGAAGAATTGCAATAGCTTTTATTAAAATGTGCAAATAATTTATTAGTCCTTCTTTGCACGCTCGGACATGATTTCTTCGCCGACTGACTTTGGAACTTCATCGTGGTGTGATGGCTCCATAACGTACTGGCCACGACCCTGTGTCTTTGAACGAAGGTCTGTAGCATAGCCGAACATGTTGGAAAGTGGAACGTTAGCTGTGATTCTAGCAGTACCGTTGTCGATTTCCTGACCTGTTACAGCACCTCTACGTGAGTTGAAGTCGCCGAATACTGTACCTGCATATTCTTCAGGTACAACAACTGAAACCTTCATGATAGGCTCAAGAAGTACAGGTGTAGCCTTCTTCATAGCCTCTTTGAATGCCATAGAACCGGCAATCTTGAACGCCATTTCAGATGAGTCGACCTCGTGGTATGAACCATCGTACAGCTCAACCTTTACGTCAACTACGTTGTAGCCAGCTAAGATACCTGAGAGCATAGCGCCCTGTACACCAGCGTCAACAGCAGGAATGTACTCCTTAGGAATAGCTCCGCCGACTACTGAGTTTACAAACTCATAACCCTTTGTTGGGTTAGGAGCGATTCTCATCTTAACGTGACCGTACTGACCCTTACCACCTGACTGACGAGCATATTTCTGATCAACGTCAGCTTCAGTTTTGATAGTCTCTTTGTAAGCAACCTGTGGCTTACCGATGTTAGCTTCTACTTTGAATTCTCTGAGCAGTCTGTCAACGATGATTTCGAGGTGAAGCTCACCCATACCAGCGATGATAGTCTGGCCTGTTTCTTCGTCAGTATAAGCTTTGAAAGTTGGGTCTTCTTCTGCAAGCTTTGCAAGAGCAATACCCATCTTTTCCTGACCTGCTTTAGTCTTAGGCTCGATAGCAACCTTGATAACAGGCTCTGGGAACTCCATAGACTCAAGGATAACTGCGTGATCCTCGTCACAGAGTGTGTCACCTGTTGTGGTGTTCTTCAGACCAACAGCAGCAGCGATATCACCTGCATAGCAGCAGTCTATATCTTTTCTGTCGTTAGCGTGCATCTGAAGAATACGACCGATTCTCTCAGTCTTGCCCTTAGTTGAGTTGAATACTGCTGTACCCTTCTCAACCTTACCTGAGTAAACTCTGAAGAAGCAGAGCTTACCAACATATGGGTCAGTAGCAATCTTGAACGCAAGAGCTGCAAATGGCTCTGTGTCAGAAGAATGTCTTTCAACTTCTTCCTCTGTGTCACAGTCAACACCCTTGATAGCAGGGATGTCTGTTGGAGCCGGCATATAGTCGATAACTGCATCGAGCAGCTTCTGTACGCCCTTGTTACGATATGAAGTACCGCAACATACAGGAACCATCTCGTTAGCGATAGTAGCCTTACGGATAGCCTCTTTGATTTCAGGGATAGTGATTTCTTCGCCACCGAAGTACTTGTCCATGAGCTCTTCAGAAGTCTCAGCAACAGCTTCGATAAGAGCTTCGTGGTACTCAGCTGCTTTGTCCATCATATCCTCAGGAATATCAATAGTGATTCTTTCCTCGCCGTTTTTGCCGCCGTATGTTTCAGCAGTCATTTCTACGAGGTCGATGATACCGTTGAATGTATCTTCTACGCCGATTGGAAGCTGAATAGGAACAGCGTTACATTTAAGTCTGTCCTTCATCATCTGTACAACGTGGTAGAAGTCAGCACCCATGATATCCATCTTATTAACATAGACCATTCTTGGAACCTTGTAGTTGTCAGCCTGACGCCAAACTGTCTCTGACTGTGGCTCAACGCCGCCCTTAGCACAAAGTACTGTGACAGAACCGTCAAGTACACGCAGTGAACGCTCAACCTCTACTGTAAAGTCAACGTGTCCAGGAGTGTCGATGATGTTGATTCTGTTATTCTTCCAGAAACATGTTGTAGCCGCAGATGTGATAGTAATACCACGCTCCTGCTCCTGCTCCATCCAGTCCATGGTAGCTGCACCTTCCTGTGTTTCACCAATTTTGTGGTTTACACCGGTGTAGTACAGAATTCTTTCTGTTGTAGTTGTTTTACCGGCATCAATGTGCGCCATGATACCGATGTTTCTAGTATTTTCAAGCGATACCTGCCTTGGCATAATATCCTCCTTCGTGTCTTAGCTTAGAGATTATCTTACCAACTATAGTGAGCGAACGCCTTGTTAGCTTCAGCCATCTTGTGTGTGTCTTCACGTTTCTTGAACGCGCCACCAGCACCGTTGACTGCATCAAGGATCTCACCGGCAAGTCTCTCTTTCATTGTTCTCTCGCTTCTTGCTCTTGAATATGTTGTGAGCCATCTAAGACCCAGTGTCTGCTTTCTTGCGTCTCTTACCTTGATTGGAACCTGATAAGTAGCACCGCCGACACGTCTAGCCTTAACTTCGAGCTCTGGCATAACATTTTCCATAGCCTGCTCGAATACTTCGAGAGCATCCTTACCTGTCTTATTTACGATGATGTCGAACGCACCATATACAATTTTCTGAGCAACACCCTTTTTGCCGTCGAGCATGATGTTGTTGATAAGACGAGTAACGAGCTTTGAGTTATAAACCGGATCTGGCAAAACGTCACGTTTTGCGATTTGACCTCTTCTTGGCATCTTTACTTCCCTCCTTCACAAATATTGAGAAATCTTAGGTACTCGAAAGTGACTAACCCCCGTATATGCACACAGAGGTCTATATATAAACCACTGTAGCTATACAGTTTCAGTTAATAATAACTGTGAGTCGTCAATTCCTTACTTCTTTGGACGCTTTGCGCCATACTTTGATCTAGCCTGATTACGGCCTGTAACACCCTGTGTATCGAGTGTACCACGAATGATATGGTAACGTACACCAGGTAAGTCCTTAACACGTCCGCCACGAATAAGAACAACTGAGTGCTCCTGAAGGTTGTGGCCAACGCCAGGGATGTAGGAACTGACTTCGATACCGTTTGAAAGTCTTACTCTGGCGATCTTTCTGAGCGCTGAGTTAGGCTTTTTAGGGGTAGCAGTCTTGACTGCAGTACAAACGCCACGCTTCTGAGGGGATGTCTGGTTGATAGCTCTGTTTTTCTGAGAGTTCCAGCCCTTCAAGAGTGCAGGAGCGGTTGACTTCTTCTCACTTACCTCTCTGCCCTTACGAACTAACTGATTAAAGGTTGGCATAATTTTCCTCCTTTCCAAAGTTATAAGAAAATTTTGACCGCAAAAGAAAACTTTTGCTGTATGTTGATGGACACACAAAAGCGTGCTCCAAAAACATGCTGTATGAAAGTTGTGGGTTTTGCACTAAAATAGTAGATAAAATCTGCATTTTTTAAAGGTTTTAACCAATAAGAAAACCCCAAAATGCGCCCTATCCCACAATTATTGATGATACCACAAAGAGCCCCACTTTGTCAACGTTTTTTTGCGTATTTTACATTGCTTTATATCACACAATATTATTGACGAAACACACTTTAATATATACAATTATATATATAAATATATAAACTTCGGAGGTAACACAATGAGCGATAAAATAAACAAAAGTGCACTTTTTAATATCGGCTACGGTCTGTACGTTGTTACAGCAAAAGAAGGCGACAAAGACAACGGTTGCATCGTCAACACCGTCACTCAGCTCACTGACAAAAAACTGAGGGTAGCTGTCACAATAAATAAACAGAACCTCACCCACGATATGATAAAAAACACTGGCATCTTGAATGTCAACTGCCTAAGCGAGGAAACACCGTTTGAAATTTTTCAGTACTTCGGTTTCCAAAGTGGCAGAGATACAGAAAAATTCGTGTCCCCTAACCTGCACAGAGCTGACAACGATGTTGTTATCCTGCCGAGCTATTCAAATGCATTTTTCTCTCTGAAAGTCGAACAGGAGGTTGAGCTCGACACACACACTATGTTCATCTGTGAGGTGACAGAGGCTCAGACACTCAGCAGCGACCCTACTATGACATACTCCTACTACCACGCAAACGTAAAGCCAAAGCCACAAAAGAAAGCAAAAGGCTGGGTTTGCACAATCTGTGGTTATGTCTACGAGGGCGACGAGCTCCCGCCTGACTTTGTGTGCCCACTGTGCAAGCACGGAGTAGAGGTTTTTGAAAAAATAAAGTAATAAAACGAAAACGGCGGTTCTATAAAACCGCCGTTTCTGTTTAATCAGGGTAATTATTATATTTATCTAATCTTGTTTGTCTAACACATTCTTTTGTTTAAATTAATCAACTAGCACCATTCCTGTTACCGATGTTAATTCAAAAGTATAACTCGGATAATCCATTACTCCGTCGAGAGGAATATACGCAACCATATCATAATCCACAACAGTGTTTCCATCCTGTGCGACTGATAATACTTCATTGTTTTTAGAAGCCCAATCACTGGTATTCGCCGATTTAAGATCAAACGTTATTTCAACTCCGCTATAAATCATTCCCTCATTACCTGAAACAACTAATTGATAATCAACATCTCTGTATCCGTCATAGGATGTTTCTACAAATTCTATATTGAGATAATCATAAATATTACTAGTAGTAAGATAAACCTCCTTAGGCTCTCCACATGCGGTCATCAATGCCATTGACATAATAGTAATCATTATAATTGCAATTAATCTAGTATATTTTTTCATATATTTCTCCTTTATGTATGCTATGGTTATTAAACCTTAAATTTCTGATTGTCAACTAATAAATTTACCCTGAAATTATTCATGTCTTGGTATTTAATCTACTTAAAATAAATCCTATATTATCAACCTTACTTTTTGTGTTTTTTTGATAAATACAAGATAATCATTAAAGCAAAAAAAGACAATATACATATCACCACTAATATTATTAAAGAGTGTTGTATAAGAGTTCGATTATGCATATATCCATCAAGTTCTGCATTTAAATTGCTCTCTATAGTATTCAACGGCAAAAGATTTTGTCTTAACTTTGATTCAAATTCCAAAAGAAGTGCCGAACTCGTTGACACTGATTCAAATGGATCTGCTCTTAGATAATCTCTATCTGCAACAAAAGAACGCCACTCATACAGTTCATTGATAATATCATCATAACAACCAGATATACTCGCAATATCAAAATAAACATCATCTTCACAAATATTTTGATATGTACTAATACCATCAATTATTTCATCACGTGCATCTCTTAGATTATGTAACTCATCTGATGATTCTTCTGCTTCATATGCATCATTATTCGCATATAAGAGTTTCAAATCTTCATACTTTGAATTAAAATCATCAATTCTAGAAGGCACATCAATAGCTGTTATCGAACTGATTTTGTATTCGTGATGAGCTATTATTTCTTTGTATTCACAATATTTAAAAACACACATAATAAGCAAAATCGAAGAAATCGAAAAAATAATAACCAAAAAAATTGTAAAGCTTTTTCTAAGTGATTTCGTTTCCGTACATATTTGATTGCTGTTTTCATGAATATCCGCCATTTTCCTCTCCCCTTTACATAAAAATAAATATTGGATAAATATATTTTAGGACTATTTGTCCTAATTGTCAATAGGACTATATGTACTATTTTATAATCTAATTGGTGATGATTATGAAACTACGAATCAAGGATTTGCGTGAGGATAACGACCTGACACAAAAGGAAATTGCTAAAATTCTTATGTGCGACCAGTCATTGTA
Source organism: Ruminococcus sp. (assembly GCA_045539655.1). Lineage (GTDB taxonomy): Bacteria > Bacillota > Clostridia > Oscillospirales > Acutalibacteraceae > Ruminococcoides. Next base: position 39,870 of record JAZQFT010000016.1, read on the forward strand.
TTCCAAGTATGAACGTGGTGAGCGTGAGATACCTCTGAACCTTTTGATTATACTTGCGGACTACTACAAAACCAACCTCGATTATCTTGTGTATCGCACAAACAACCCAAAGCTTATATAACACACAAAAACGGCTCAGAGTATTTTACTCTAGCCGTTATTTTTATGCAAATAATACGCAAAAAGGGAGGGCAAAAAGCCCTCCCTAATTTATTAAGATTTATCACTCGATAGGAGCTGTTGGAGCCTGAGGAATGTAGTTTTCTTCGAGCTCGACGTTGTTATATCTGCTCATACCAGTACCTGCTGGAACGAGCTTACCAATAAGAACGTTTTCTTTCAGACCGATGAGTGGGTCAACCTTACCCTTGATAGCAGCATCTGTCAGAACACGAGTTGTCTCCTGGAATGATGCAGCTGACAAGAAGCTGTCAGTAGCAAGAGAAGCCTTGGTGATACCAAGGAGAAGCTGTGTCCATGTAGCTTCCTGCAGACCTTCTTCGCCGTTTTCGATACGCTTTCTGATCTGCTTGTTAGCGTGGATAACTTCGTTGCGGTTGTACATCTGGCCAGGCATAAAGTCAGTTGAACCAGCGTCGTCAACCTTGACCTTCTTCATCATCTGACGAACGATAACCTCGATATGCTTATCGTTGATATCAACACCCTGTAAACGGTATGTGCTCTGTACCTCTGAAATGAGGTAGTCCTGCACAGCCTTAGGGCCAAGTATATCAAGAATGTCGTGTGGATTGACAGCACCGTCGGTGATTTTGTCACCCTTCTTGATCTGCTGACCTTCTTCAACAGCAACTCTGAATCCGAATGGAATGAGGTATGCTTTTTCTTCGCTTGTTTCCTTATTATATACAACAGCGTGACGGTTGTTCTTGATGTCTTCAAAACGAACTTCACCGTCGATTTCACTGATGATAGCAAGTGACTTCGGCTTACGTGACTCAAAGAGTTCTTCAACACGTGGAAGACCCTGTGTGATATCTTCTGCTGACGCAACACCACCGGTATGGAAGGTTCTCATTGTGAGCTGAGTACCAGGCTCACCGATAGACTGAGCAGCGATGATACCTACAGCCTCGCCGACTGTAACAGGCTGGCCGTTAGCAAGGTTAGCACCGTAGCACTTCTTACATACACCGTACTTTGAGTGACAGCCAAGGATAGAGCGGATTTCAATCTTTTCTACACCGGAGCCACAGATGATGTCAGCCTCTTTGTCGCCCATGAGAGTGTCTTTAGAAACGAGCACGTTGCCATTCTCGTCCTTGAAGTCTTCGACAAGGTAACGACCGATAAGACGCTCGTGGAGTCCTTCGATAGTCTGCTTGCCTGCTTTGATATCAAATACTTCAAGACCCTCGTGTGAATGGCAATCGTCCTCACGGATGATAACATCCTGTGATACGTCAACAAGTCGACGTGTGAGGTAACCTGAGTCAGCAGTTCTAAGCGCTGTATCGGCAAGACCTTTACGCGCACCACGAGAAGAAATAAAGTACTCTAAGATGTTAAGACCTTCACGGTAGTTAGCTCGAATTGGAATTTCGATAGTCTTACCTGATGTGTTGGCGATAAGACCACGCATACCAGCGAGCTGACGGATCTGAGACATACTGCCTCGAGCACCTGAGTCAGCCATCATGAAGATCGGATTGTACTTGTCAAGGTTGCCCTGAAGTTTTGAAGTAACGTCGTTAGTAGCTTTTTCCCAGATACGGAGAACTTCTTCGTAACGCTCTTCATTAGATCTAAGACCCATCATATACTCATCACGGATAGCATCAACATCAGCTTCTGCTTTTGCGATGATTTCCTTCTTCTCAGGAGGAATCTTAGCATCACATACAGCAACTGTGATAGCACCACGAGTTGAGTATTTATAACCCTGAGCTTTGACTTCATCAAGAACGACAGAAGTAACTTCTGTGCCGTGAATCTTGATACAAGCGTCGATGATTTTGCCAAGCTGTTTCTTGCCAACAAGGAAGTCAATCTCGAACTTGAACATATTTTCAGGGTCAGTTCTATCTACAAAGCCCAGATCCTGTGGGATAGGACGGTTGAAGATAATCTTACCTACAGTTGTATCAACGATGCCACTCTTCTCAATACCGTCAACAGTGATAGTTCTTCTTACTTTAATCTTAGAGTGAAGTGTAACTACGCCTGTCTGATAAGCCATCATAGCTTCGTCGATATCACGGAACGCTTTGCCCTCACCCGGTTCACCGTCCTTATCAAGAGTAAGGTAATATGAACCCAAAACCATATCCTGTGTAGGAACAGCAACAGGACGTCCGTCTGATGGTTTTAAGAGGTTGCCTGCAGCGAGCATGAGGAAACGAGCCTCAGCCTGTGCTTCTGCAGAAAGTGGTACGTGAACAGCCATCTGGTCACCGTCGAAGTCGGCGTTGTACGCTGTACATACGAGTGGGTGGAGCTTGAGCGCTCTACCTTCAACGAGTACAGGCTCAAATGCCTGGATACCAAGACGGTGAAGTGTAGGAGCACGGTTGAGAAGTACAGGGTGACCCTTGATAACAACTTCAAGTGCGTCCCAAACCTCAGGCTTAGCACGTTCTACAGCCTTTCTGGCTGCTTTGATATTCTGAACAGCCTTAGTCTCAACAAGGCGTTTCATAACAAATGGTTTGAAGAGCTCAAGTGCCATCTCCTTTGGAAGACCACACTGATACATCTTGAGCTCAGGACCTACGACGATAACAGAACGTCCGGAGTAGTCAACACGCTTACCAAGGAGGTTCTGTCTGAAACGTCCCTGCTTACCCTTGAGCATGTCTGAGAGCGACTTGAGAGCACGGTTGTTAGGGCCTGTGACAGGACGACCACGACGACCGTTGTCGATGAGTGCATCGACAGCTTCCTGGAGCATTCTTTTCTCATTTCTGATGATGATGTCAGGAGCTTCGAGCTCTAAAAGTCTTCTAAGACGGTTGTTTCTGTTGATAACTCTGCGGTACAGGTCGTTTAAGTCAGATGTTGCAAAACGACCACCGTCGAGCTGTACCATAGGTCTGATATCCGGTGGGATAACCGGAACAACGTCAAGAATCATCCACTCAGGACGGTTGCCTGACATTCTGAATGCCTCGACAACTTCAAGACGTTTCTGGAGTCTGACTTTCTTCTGGCCTGTAGCGCCCTCGAGCTCTTCTTTGAGCTCGACAGAGAGTGTGTCAAGGTCGATCTGGGACAAAAGCTCTTTGATAGCTTCGGCACCCATACCTGCTTTGAAATCATCCTCGTATTTTTCACGCATATCACGATATTCCTGTTCAGAAAGGAACTGCATCTTTGTGAGTTCTCTTGCATCGCCAGGATCTGTGACAATATATGATGCAAAGTAAAGTACCTTTTCAAGAGCTCGTGGTGAGATGTCGAGCATCAGTGAGATTCTTGATGGGATACCTTTGAAGTACCAGATATGTGACACAGGAGCAGCGAGCTCGATGTGACCCATTCTCTCTCTTCTGACCTTAGCACGTGTAACTTCTACACCGCAGCGGTCACATATTTTGCCTTTGAATCTGATTCTCTTGTACTTTCCGCAGTGGCATTCCCAGTCCTTTGTAGGTCCGAAAATACGCTCACAGAAAAGACCGTCACGCTCAGGTTTCAAGGTACGATAGTTGATAGTTTCAGGCTTTTTGACTTCGCCATATGACCATTCTCTGATCTGTTCAGGGGAAGCAAGGCCTATTTTAATTGAATCAAATACGTTGTTATCCATAGTGCAGCTCCTCCTTACATTTCATCTGTGCCATAATCATCAAATTCGAGCATATCGTCGTGATCTTCATAGATTGAAGATTCGTCGAACATATTGCCCTCTTCTGAGTCTTCGTCAAGCAGGAAGCCGTCCATAGTAGTCATGACCTGATCCTCATTTAAGGTCTCGTCGTCTGCTACTACCACCATAGCTTCTTCGTCCTCATCGAACTTCTGCTTTAAGTCAATTTCGCCGCCATCTTTGTCAAGAACTCGTACATCGAGTGAGAGTGACTGGAGCTCTTTGATAAGAACCTTGAACGACTCAGGAATACCAGGTGTTGGAATGTTCTGACCCTTGACGATAGATTCGTATGTCTTGACACGACCAACAACGTCGTCGGACTTGACAGTCAGGATTTCCTGAAGTGTGTATGCTGCACCGTAAGCCTCCAGTGCCCAAACTTCCATCTCACCGAAACGCTGGCCACCGAACTGAGCTTTACCGCCCAGAGGCTGCTGAGTAACGAGTGAGTAAGGACCTGTGGAACGAGCATGGATCTTATCATCAACAAGGTGATGAAGCTTTAAGTAGTACATATAACCAACGGTGACAGGGTTGTCAAAATACTCACCTGTTCTACCGTCTTTGAGCATTGTTTTACACTCCATAGAGATACCGTTGTGCTTGAAGCACTCGCCGAAGTCGATGCCTGTGACTTCACGCTTGTCCGGGTAGTCTTCCTTATCTCTGATGTTTTCAAACAGCTCAAAGATATCCTGCTCGTGTGCACCATCAAAGACCGGAGTCATAATCTTCCAGCCAAGCGCCTTACAAGCATATCCCAGGTGAACCTCGAGAACCTGTCCGATGTTCATACGGGAAGGTACGCCCAGAGGGTTTAATACGATATCAAGTGGAGTACCATCAGGCAAGAACGGCATATCTTCAACAGGTAAAATACGGGATACGACACCCTTGTTACCGTGACGACCAGCCATCTTATCGCCGACAGAAATCTTACGTTTTTGTGGGAGATAGCATCTTACGACTTTGTTGACACCAGGCTGGAGCTCATCACGTGAGTCTTCTCTTGTGAACACCTTGACGTCAACAACGATACCTGACTCGCCGTGTGGAACTCTGAGTGAAGTATCTCTGACTTCTCTTGCCTTTTCGCCGAAGATAGCTCTAAGGAGTCGCTCTTCAGCAGTGAGCTCAGTCTCGCCCTTTGGTGTTACCTTACCAACAAGGATATCACCTGCGTGAACCTCAGCACCGATGTGGATAATACCATTTTCGTCGAGGTCTTTGAGCATATCCTCACCGACGTTTGGAATATCTCTTGTGATGTCTTCAGGGCCGAGCTTTGTATCTCTTGCTTCTGTTTCGTATTCTTCAATATGGATAGATGTGTAAACATCATCTCTAACGATTTTTTCATTGATGAGAACAGCGTCCTCGTAGTTATAACCTTCCCAGGTCATAAAGCCGATGAGAGCGTTCTTACCCAGTGAAATTTCACCGTTCTTTGTAGCAGGACCGTCAGCAAGAACCTCGCCCTTCTTAACTCTCTGTCCACGAGAAACGATAGGAATCTGGTTGACACAAGTACCCTGGTTAGAACGCAGGAACTTGATAACCTCGAAGTCCTGAATTCTGCCTGAGTCGTACTGAACACGGATATGGTCAGCGTCAACGCTCATAACGATACCGTCTTCTTCAGCGAGCACGCATACGCCTGAGTCAGTACCTGCTTTATACTCCATACCTGTACCAACGATAGGTGACTCAGTAACCATGAGTGGAACTGCCTGTCGCTGCATGTTGGAGCCCATGAGTGCTCGGTTTGCGTCGTCGTTTTCAAGGAACGGAATCATAGCTGTAGCAACGGAAACAACCATTCGAGGAGAAACGTCCATGAAGTCGAACTGTGATGGATCGAGCTCGACGAACTCGTCCTTGTAACGTCCGACAACCTTAGAGTTCTTGAACTTGCCGTTCTCATCGAGCGGTTCGTTCGCCTGAGCAACCTTGAAGTCGTCTTCCATATCAGCTGTCATATATACAACCTCGTCTGTAACAACGCCGGTTTCTTTGTCAATTTTTCTGAATGGTGCCTCAACAAAGCCATATTCGTTGATTCTTGCAAAAGTAGCAAGGTATGAAATAAGACCGATGTTAGGACCTTCAGGAGTTTCGATAGGACACATACGTCCGTAGTGTGTGTAGTGTACGTCTCGAACCTCAAAACCTGCACGATCTCGCGACAGACCGCCAGGACCTAATGCTGAGAGTCTTCTCTTGTGAGTGAGCTCAGAAAGCGGGTTAGTCTGATCCATGAACTGTGACAGTGGAGAGCTACCGAAGAACTCTTTGATAGCAGCAGTCACAGGACGGATGTTGATAAGTGAACTTGGTGAAAGAGCCTCAGGATCCTGAGCCTGGAGTGTCATACGCTCACGGATAACTCTCTCAAGTCTTGAGAAACCAATTCTGAACTGGTTCTGTAAGAGCTCACCAACGCAACGGATACGACGGTTACCCAAGTGGTCGATGTCATCAGTTGAACCGATGTGCTCAGCAAGTGAGTTCATATAGTTTACAGTTGCGAAGATATCGTCAACTGTGATGTGGTTAGGAATGAGCTCGTGTACTCTGTCAGCGATAGCGTTCTTGAGATCTTTTTCGTTATCGCAAGAATCTAAAATCTCGCAAAGTACATCAAAAGAAACCTTCTCGTTGATGCCAAGCTCTACGCAGTCGAAGTCAACATAAGCGTTAATGTCAACCATACCGTTTGAGATGAGCTTTACTACCTTGCCATCTTCACCAGAAACAAATGCTTCCTTTACACCTGCGTTTTCGATCTCAAGCGCTTTGTCACGATCGATAGTGTCGCCACGCTTAGCAAGAATCTCGCCGGTGCGAGGGTTGATGATATGTTCAGTGATAGTCTGTCCTGCGAGTCGGTTAGAAATACCGAGCTTTTTGTTATATTTATATCTGCCGACCCTTGACATATCATAACGACGTGGGTCGAAGAACAAGTTGTTGATATGAGTCTGAGCACTTTCTACTGTTGGAGGCTCAGATGGTCTTAGCTTACGATAAACTTCGATAAGACCTTCTTCAACAGAGTTTGTAGTGTCTTTTTCAAATGTAGCTTTGATTCGAGCGTCATCGCCGAACTTCTCCAAAATCTCAGCATTAGTGCCAAGACCCAAGGCTCTTAAAAATACTGTGATAGGAACTTTTCTGTTCTTATCGATACGAACATAGAGAACGTCGTTGACGTCGTTTTCGTACTCAAGCCAAGCACCACGGTTAGGAATAACAGTAGAAGAGTACAGCTCTTTACCTGTTTTGTCGTGGTCCATCTTGTAGTACACACCAGGGGAACGTACAAGCTGAGATACAATAACACGCTCAGCACCGTTGATAACAAAAGTGCCTGATGGTGTCATCAGCGGGAAGTCACCCATAAATACATTTGATTCTTTGATTTCGCCTGTCTCTTTGTTAAGAAGTCGAGCAGTAACCCTGAGTGCTGCTGAATAAGTAGCATCTCTCTCCTTACACTCGATTACAGAATAGTTCGGGTGGTCCACATCGAGAGTGTAGTCGATAAAGTCGAGCACGAGGTTGTTCTGGTAATCCTGAATACCTGATACATCCTTGAACACTTCTTTAAGACCCTCATCAAGAAACCACTGATAGGACTTTTTCTGCACTTCGATAAGATTCGGCATATCGATGACATCGTCAATTTTGCCGAAGCTGTATCGCTCGCTGTTGCCTAGCTTAACCGGTTTGACATTTACCATAGGCGTATCACTCCTTTAAAAATCTGTACGGATATGTCGCGAAATATACCCGTGTTTTCGCACCACAAAAGGTTACAAAATTGTTTTCAAAAAGCCTCTTGACAAACTATCATCAAGTGTGCTAATATTCACATTTTGCAAAACTTTTTGTTGCACAATAGGGGCATATGCCCCCATAATGGTACAGTTTACTATTTTATATCTAAAAAAGAATAATGTCAATGATTTTTTCAGGATTTTTTATTATTTTTGTGCATTTTTCTTTTTATGAACAATAAAAGCGGATTTTGAAGAAAACGTCTGTCAAGAAACACGTGGGTGCGTTTAGTTTTTTGAACAACAAGTAGTTACAAATAAGATACCCCGAAGGATATACCGGCACACTCGGCGTTGATAACGCCCCTGTTTTGTGATAATATATCGGTATATTCAAAAAGGTCGGTGAGAAAATGTGTGACAATATATGCGTGTGTGGTACATCATCCACACTGAACAAACAAAGCATATGTAATCATCTGAAAAATGATATAGAAGTTTTTTGCTTTGACAGCATCGACTCAACCAACTCTTATGCCAAAAGAGTTCACAGCCAATGTGACACCCCAACACTCTTTGCTGCTAATCACCAGAGCAGTGGCAGAGGCCGACTGGGTAGGAGCTTCTACTCCCCTGCTGATACTGGACTATACATGTCGTTACTGCTCGATGTAGCTGATAACAACGATGATATCATATGTATGACAACAGCGACTTCTGTGTGTGTTGTGAGTGCGCTCAAAGAGCTGTACGATGTTGCACCACAAATCAAGTGGGTCAACGATATATATCTGAACAACAAAAAACTATGTGGTATTCTGTGCGAAGCTATTACAGACGAGAAAAATCAAAAAATAGAAAAAATCATCATCGGCATCGGTATCAACCTGAGCACACAAAGCTTTCCTGACGATATAAAACACACAGCCACCTCGCTCAACAAAACGCACAGCAAAGAACAGCTTTGCGCAAAAATCGCTGATAACATCATAGAAATGAGCCGTCACCTTCACACACGTGATTTCATAGATGAGTACAAAAAGCATTCTTTGGTACTAGGGTGCGAGATAAGCTACACACAAAACGGTGTGACAAAAGAGGCTACCGCTATAGATATAGATAGAAACGGCGGACTTGTGATACAAACTCAAGACGGCACAAAAACCCTGCATAGTGGCGAAATCACTGTGCGACTGAAAAAATAATCTTTCATATATACAAGAACGCTCCTCACTAGAGGAGCTTTTTCTTTACAAAATACGACAAAATTCTATGAAAGACTCAACAGCAAAAAAATATATGATATACTTTTTCGGATAAATTTTACAGGAGTAAAATATGACAAACAAACGTATGCTGTGGCTCGACTCGCTCAGAGGGTTTGGTATCATACTCATCACCGTGGGACATCTGGGATGTTTCGAGCTGCTGGAGCGTTACATTTATTCTTTTCATGTTCCGCTGTTTTTCTTTATATCGGGATATTTATATAATCGTAGCGCTAAACCCATCAAAAACTTCATAAAAAGGAAAACGTTCACTATACTCGTGCCTTTTCTTGTGTGGACTTTGATGTCGACGTTGGTCAATGTTATTATGAGCTATGACATAAAGCTGTTGATGCTCAAAATGGTCACTTACAACGGACTGCTCACGTGGAACTCACCGCTGTGGTTCTTGCTGGTGCTTTATTTTGTCGAGATAATTTTCGCTGTGCTTGATAGACTCAACAACAAGACGAATTTCAAGTTCATTGTGCTCTTTGTGTCAGTTGTGCTGTTTTTCATCTTTGGCGAAATGATGCTCACATTCAAGCTCAACCTCGTGCCTCTTGCGATGATTTTCTACTCGATGGGCAATATCATGAGAACCTCGCTCGAAAAAAAGCCACTCAACCTGAAACACTGGCAAAAAGTCGTGATGCTTGTTATTTTGCTTTGTGTAAGCTTTGTCTTCTCGGCTGTGCTGAACGTCAGGATAAAATACACCCACGCAATATTCGGCAACATCGCACATTTTCTTATTGCCGCAACCGCAGCGATACTTTTCTACTACATTATTTTCAAAAACGTGAACACGCTAGGCAGCTCAAAGATGCTCATATACCTGGGCAACAACTCACTGTTTATCATGTGTACACAGTACTGGGTGTTCAGAGTGTGCGACATCGCTACAAAAAGGCTGTTCGATTACATCATCTGGCACCGCCGTGACACAATCAAAGCGATACTGTTCACAGCATTCACGCTCGCTGTACTTTGTGGTGTCACTGCTCTATACAAACACATCTCAAAAAACAACAAAACTCTTCAAAAAATCGGCGAAGTATTCGGTATCAGATAAATATGAATATACAACAAAAGGCTTCCTTTTTCGGGAAGCCTTCTTTGTTTTATACCTTTTTCAGAACAGTTGCACAATATAGTAAATCACGCCGTAGATAACCGACGCCACCACACCATAGACTATAACAGGCCCTGCGATTGAAAACATCTTTGCGCCAACGCCCAGGATAAAGCCCTCGCTTTTGAACTCAATAGCAGGCGACGCCACCGAGTTTGCAAAGCCTGTGATAGGCACAAGTGTGCCCGCTCCTGCGTATTTCGCTATTTTTTCGTACAGATGCAGTGCTGTCAGCAACACTCCTAAAAACACCAGTGTTATAGACGTAACTGTCTGTGCCTGAGTTTTCCCCATATCAAAGCTCATATATAGCTCTGTCAGCCACTGACCGATGGTGCATATCGCACCGCCTATCAAAAACGCAAAGATACAGTCTTTTATGATGGGGCTTTTTGTGGTTTCTTTTTGCACCATTTTGCTGTAGCTTTTCTTGCTTTCCATATTTATCACCCACAGTATTTTTCCCAGTATTTTGCTACTTATTTATTACAAAACTGTATTTGATTTTAAGTTCACAAAAAGTTATAATATATAATGTAAAAATATATTATAATAGGTAAAAATATGTCCGAACATTATCTTGACAACTGTGCCACCACCGTGACTAGTGAAAAAGCGGCTCAAAAGGCACTTTCTATGATGACAGTTGAATATGGCAACCCGTCCTCACTGCACAAAAAAGGGCTCAAAGCTGAGCTTGAGCTCACTAACGCCCGTGAGGTTATTGCAGACTCACTTTCTGTAGAAGCTGACGAGGTTTACTTCACAAGCGGCTCTACTGAATCGAACAACACTGTGCTCTTCGGTGTGGCTAATGCTAAAAAACGCAGCGGCAACAAAATCGTCGTGACAGCTATCGAGCACAGCTCCGTGATAGAAGCGTGCAAAAAGCTCGAACAAGATGGTTTTGAAGTCGTGTATCTGACACCTGACAAAGACGGTGTGATACCACCCTCAGCTTTTGAAGAAACGGTGGACGAAAACACCATCTTAGTCGCTTGTATGGCAGTCAACAACGAAGTCGGCTCAGTGCAAAACATCGAACGTATAGGAAAGATAATAAAGCGCAAGAACAAAGACGCTGTCTTTCATGTTGATGCGGTACAGGCATATGGAAAAATGGCGCTCAAGCCTAAGAAATGGAATGTCGACACACTATGCGTCAGCTCACACAAGGTGCACGGTCCAAAGGGTGTGGGCGCACTTTATATCAAAAAAGGTGTGCGAGTGCTTCCGCTACTTTTCGGTGGTGAACAACAAAAAAAGATAAGACCAGGCACCGAGTGTGCACCGCTTATTGCTTCTTTTGCAACAGCTGTAAAAGAGTTTGACATAGCAAAAAACCGTGAGCATGTGTCAGGACTTTGTTCGTACCTGAAAGAAGAACTCACAAAGCTCTCTGACATCACGATAAATTCGGGCGAAAACGCCCTGCCATATGTACTCAACGTCTCCGTAGATGGCATCAAAAGCGAGACCATGCTCCACCATCTTGAGCAAGACGAGGTTTATGTATCGAGCTCGTCTGCGTGTGCAAAAGGCAAAAAGAGCTACGTACTCACGGCTATGGGACTATCCGATAACCTCATCGACTCGTCGCTTCGCATCAGCTTTTCTAAATATAACGACAAAGCCGATGTAGATGCGTTTTTAGATTCACTCAAAAAGGGTATGAACACCCTCGCAAAAAGGAAATAGGAAATATTATGAAAGAAATTATACTTATCAAAGTTGGTGAAATCGCCTTAAAAGGACTCAACCGTCGTTCTTTTGAAGACGTGCTCATCAAAAACATCAAACACAGAATTCACTCGCTGGGCAAATTTTCCGTATCTGTTGCCCAGTCCACTATCTATATCGAGCCACTCGAAGCTGACATTGACCTTGACGATGTATGCGAAAGAGTATCACAGGTTTTCGGTATCGTTGCATTCTCGCGTGCACTCGTGTGCGAAAAAGATATGGGCGATATTCTTAGTAAAGCCGGCGACTATCTGTATGATGACCTGATGGACGCAAAAACTTTCAAGGTCGAATCAAAACGCTCTGACAAGCGTTTTCCGCTCAAGTCACCTGAGATTTCAGCCACAGTAGGCGGAAAACTGCTTGAACAGTTCCCTCACCTCAAAGTAGATGTGAAAAATCCTGAAATCACCGTCACAGTCGAAGTGCGTGACTTCGGTGCTTATGTAAGGTGCAAAACCTTACGTGGTCAGGGCGGTATTCCTGTCGGCACAGGTGGCAACGCTGCTATACTTATCAGTGGTGGTATTGACTCCCCTGTTGCGGCATACATGATGTCAAAGCGTGGTATCAGACTCACTGCGATTCATTTTGCAAGCCCACCATACACCAGCGAGCGTGCCCACCTGAAAGTCGAAAAGCTTCTGAAAATCGTGAGCAGATATTCTGGTACTATCAATATGTACACAGTGCCTTTCACTAAGATTCAGGAAACTATTCGTGACAAGTGTCCGCAGGAGCTCTTTACTATCATCATGCGTCGTCTTATGATGCAGATATCTGAAATTTTAGCCAAAGAGCACGACTGCACCGCACTCATCACAGGCGAGAGTCTGGGTCAGGTCGCAAGCCAGACTATCCACGCTATGGCGTGTACTGACGAAGCCACCTCGATGCTTGTGTTCCGTCCGCTCATCGGTATGGACAAAGAAGAAATCATTCAGATTTCCCGAAAAATCGGCACCTTCGAAACATCTATCGAACCGTACGAAGACTGTTGCACGGTCTTTACTCCGAAACATCCTCGCACACGTCCTGTGCTTAAATTTGTCAAGCTTGCTGAAGAAGAAGCAAAGCTCTCTGAACTCATCGCAGATGCAGTAGAAAACGTCAGACTCACGGTTATAAATCCGTAATATAAACAGAAACGAAATATCAAAATAACAGAAACGAAATGTAAAGGAAGTGCAGACAAATGTATAACTGCGAAATATACTCTGTACAAAAAAGCTCTGTCGACACCGATTTGTTCAACGAAAAAATCGATGTCATAGCCCGACAGCTGTATGTCCGTGATATCAGAGTAATGTACAACACAGATATCACTCCTGATGCAAAAGTGTTCTCAAGGGTCCTGAGCTCATCGCAAAACAGCGAACAAGCCCCGGACTACAATATATTTGTGAACGCCCTTGACTCCACCGACCCATCAAGTTTCAAATCACTTTTTTTCAACTTTATCAAAGAGTGCGAAGAAAGAATCGTCCCCGACAAAGAGCACAAGGGTATGAAACCGAAAATCAAGATTTGCTCCATGGGAGATTTGGGCAACGGGTATCCCGGATATTGCTTCAAAATTTTCAACAGCTACTACGTTGTGCTACCTCTTGCAACGCTCACAGAAAACGAGATTTCTTTTCTCATCACAAAGAGCATTGATATAGCTACTCGTATTTTCGAGTCAAACAGCGTGGACTTTCCCGATGGTCTGACCTATATTGAAAACACTCAGCAAAAAAAGAAAAAGGAAGGCTTTTTCAAGAGCTTTATTCCACAAAAAGACGACCCTAAAAACATCAAAACCCGCAAGTGGATAGTCATTGTTGCGTTGATAGCTTTTCTGGGTGCTGCGGGATATCTCATCAACGACCTCATTATCCAGCCATATCTGAACTCTCAGATCAACTCCGAGATACACGACCTTGCATACAACACCGAAGTTGATACTGACGATAGCCCTACCCCATCTACTCAGAACTGGAAAGCGCTGAAAAAAATCAACAAAGAAATCGTCGGTTGGATAACCATCGACAAAACCAAGATCGACTACCCTGTACTTGAGCACAAAGGCGACAACGCTACTTCTCAGTACTATCTCAATCATACATACAAAAAGAGCTACTCGACCTACGGCAGCGTGTTTGTGGACTATCGTTGCACTGATTCCGTGAACTCCAAAAACGTCATTCTCCACGGTCACAATATGCAGGACGGTTCTATGTTCAAGGGGCTTACAGGCTACGGTGATCTGGAAGGCGACCTCGATTTCTACAAAAAGCATCCTGTTGTCAAATTCAACACTCCTGAGAGTGATAACATCTACAAAATCATCTCCGTGTTCAAGACAAACACACTCTACGCTCACGGTGAGTTCTTCAACTATATGCAGGCTGAATTCTTGTCTGATGCGGAGTTCATGAACTTTGTGTACAACTGCAGAGTCCGCTCACTCATCAACTGTCCTGTTATGGTCAACGAGGACGACCAGCTTCTCACACTATCCACCTGTAGCTATGAGTACTCAAACTTCAGAACAGTTGTTGTAGCACGAAAGCTCAGAGAAGGCGAAAAAGCTGACGTTGATGTCGAAATCGCAACGCTGAATCAGAACCCTGTTTTCCCTGATGTTTACTACTCTAGTAGTGGCGGTGAACGCCCAAAGGTACTCACCTTCAAAAAGGCTAACACTGACGGCCTTGTCACCTGGTACGATGGCAAAGGCAAGCTCGAAGGATCTGAAACCCTGACAGCGACAGTCGCTGCCAACCCGACCGAAGCCCCGACAACCAAAAAGGATAAAAAGAAAAAACAGAGCGAAACTGAAGCTGTCATCACATATTACGAAGTAAAATTCGTCAACTGGGACGGTTCTGAATACTACACCGAATCAGTCAAAGAAGGCGACTCAGTAGAGCTTCCGGGCGGAACTCCGGGACTGCCGAGCGACGACTACTACGACTACACCTTCACCGGTTGGCAGACCGACGGACTTGACCTTGACTCTGTCAAATACTCTATGACTATTTATCCGGACTTTGACGCTACCCTAAAATAAGATACAAAGGAACACAAAATGAAATACGATCTCCTGTTTTACAAATCGAGAAAAACCTCGTACTGTGAAAAAACGCTTAGAGCAAAGCTTTCACAAATCGGTATGAGCGAAAACAGAATAATCGCTTCTGTCGCACCGACAAAGCTCGGCGAAACGCTGTGCGAGAGTCTGACGCTGTGCAACTGTGTTGTGATCATCGGCGGTTTCTCAGTCAACGACGACGAAAACCTCGTTACGGTGCTCTCTCGTGCTATGTCAAATTCAGGGCTGTCACTCAACAACACTCGCAAAATCAGGGGTGGAATATACGACGGATACATCATCAAATACAACAAACAGACGATCATCGCCCTGCCTGACAACCCACAGGAAATTGACTTCATTCTAAACGACAAGTTCCTCGAATATCTCAAGAACGTCTATATCTGATAACACGACGGCACTCTTTACTGGGTGCCGTTTTGTTATGCTCGTTATCAAAAGTAAAAGCCCCGACGCTTTGTGCATCGAGGCTTTCATATTCACTTGTTCACTTTGTGTTGAGATTCACTCTACTCTTCAACAGGGAATATAAAAATCATTTCTGCTAAGTATCTTTGAATATAAACAGCATCCGCACCGTTAACAATTCCTTCTCCAGTTACATCGGCTGCTATTTTTTGCTCGTCAGTCAAATCAGTCATCTCTGCCACATAAAATTGTATTATAGTTGCGTCATTTGCTCCAACCGAACCGCTTAAATCTACATCACCGTATAAAATAATACGTGTAGCAGGAGTAGCGGAATAACACGTCTGTGGCAATACTGTAGTAGCTGAACTTTAAAGCCAAGGCCAGTATCTATCCATCATAGCATCATAGAATAATTGATTCTTCATAATATCTCTTGGCTTAGTTGAATTGAGTAATTGCTTATATGCATAACCCCAGTTTGTATTATCACTAAGTTCTGCAAGATATCTCTGGATTTCAGTTGCAGAAGTTATATCCATATCTCCATAGTAATTGTATTTAATCCAACCTACAATTTTTTGTGATGAGTTGAGCTCAGTGAGTTCTGCTTTATAGCGTTGAATATATGTAGCGTCTACGATGCTGACTTTACCATCTTTATCGACATCACCCATCACATCGTTATATAAACAAAGCTTATTATGCGACTCAAACAGTTCCCAAAAAGCATCAGTAACTCTTGTATCAACTATACTTTCATCGGTTAAAATCGCTTGTGCATTTTCTAAATTAAGAGTGAAATTATTCCATACATCGTCACTGTAGTAATCGTCGTTTTTCTCACTCTGACAAAACTCGACTAAGAATTCTAAATCTTCTTTTACAAGCACCAGTTCACCGTACGCTTTATCAATAGCCGCCATATATTCGTCCATTTCTTCGATAGGTTCAATAATGTTATCATTAACATCATAACGATTTTTGACTATAAATGCACTTGCTTCATTCAATACAGAATTCAGATTACTGCTTGTTTCATTGGTATATTGTAGAAACCCCCCTGCATCTATTGGATCATAACTTCCTTCAACATACATATTAAGCTCTTCTGCTATTAAATAAATCTTTTTTTCCAGCTCATCAAACTTTTCTTTTGCCAATTCACTAGCAAAAGCCGTCATTGTTGCTACTGAAAACAACATCAAAGCTACCAAAACAATGCTAACTATTCTTTTCATATAATCATCTCCTTAGAATAATATAAAAGTAAATCACGATAGGTTTTTTATGTACTGGATACAAAATGAATAAACGCTACGATGATTTATGTGCTTTGTCTAATTTAATTTTACGCTATGCTATAAAATATGTCAATCGTTATAATAAACACTAAATTTGTTCAGCTTTTGTATATCTTGCATAACACACTATTGGCCCAATACACAAATGCTGAAATACGAATTTTTCTGTTTCAACATATCACTATGCAACTTATTGCACACACTTTCTCTTTAGCATTTCTCTTTATTAGATTAGTTTTATTTAATTTTATTTAATTTAATTTTATTTAGGGCAGAAAAACTGCAGAAAAATTTCTGCTTTTTTCAGATTCAATATTTTCACCACACACATCGACAAACCCCTGATAAAAACCCTTTCACCTATACCTGAAAAAACAGAAAAAGTTGCATAAAAGTATGCAACTTCTTGCAAAAAATTTTTTTGAGTGCTTTCAATTTTTTCAAAACTTATCACAAAAAACAAAAAAAGACCGCAGTTTTCACTGCGGTCTTCTCTATATTTTTTATAAAATCAGAGCACTCTGAGTCTGATAATACCGTCGATAGCTTCGAGCTTATCTTTAGCGTCAGCGTTAGGAGCTGTTGCATCAATGATAGTGTAAGCATAGTCGCCACGGCTCTTATTCTCCATATTCTCAACGTTGCCACCGATAGCTTCGAGCAGCTGTGCGATGAGCTTAGGAGCGTTTTTGTGGAAGACACAGAATCTTACGTCACCTGTTCTTGGCATTGATACGCAAGGGAAGTTGACTGAGTTCTTGATGTTACCGAGTTCAAGGTACTGCTTGACTTCGTCAGCAGCCATGATAGCACAGTTGTCTTCGCTTTCAGGAGTAGAAGCACCGAGGTGTGGCATAGGAACAACACCAGGAACATCGAGCAGATCGTCTGTTGCAAAGTCTGTTACATAAGCGCCGATTTTGCCACTTTCAAGACCGCTGATGATATCCTTAGATACTACAAGGCCATCACGAGAGAAGTTGAGGATACGAACTCCTTCCTTCATCTTTGCGATAGACTCACAGTTAATCATACCCTTTGTGTTGTCCATAAGTGGAACATGAACTGTGATGTAGTCACACTGAGCATAAATCTCATCAAGTGAAGATACAGTGTGTACATGACGAGAAAGCTTGAGCGCTGCTTCTACTGAAAGGAATGGGTCGTAGCCAACAACGTTCATATGAAGTGCACGAGCTGCGTTAGCAACAAGAACGCCGATAGCACCAAGACCTATAACACCTAAAGTCTTGCCCTTGATTTCAGGACCTGCGAACTGGCTCTTACCTTTTTCAACCATTTTGAGAACCTGATCGCCGTTGCCTTTCAAGGTCTTAGCCCATTCGATACCTTCAACGAGCTTTCTTGAGCCCATGAAAAGACCTGCGATAACGAGCTCCATAACAGCGTTAGCGTTAGCACCAGGTGTGTTGAACACACAGATACCTTTTTCTGTGCACTTGTCAAGCGGAATGTTGTTGACACCTGCACCGGCACGTGCGATAGCGAGCAAGCTCTCTGGAAGCTCCATGTCGTGCATAGATGCTGAACGAACGAGCACTGCATCAGGTGTAGCACATTCGTCAACACAGTTATAGTTTTCACCAAGACGGCTTGTGCCGATTTCAGCGATTTTGTTGAGTTTAAGAATATTGTACATTTTGATAACCCTCTTTGACTGAATCTGAATATATAAAAACGATTAAGCGTTTTCTTCTTCGAATTTCTTCATGAACTCTACGAGCTTTTCAACGCCCTCATATGGCATAGCGTTGTAGATAGAAGCACGCATACCACCAACAGAGCGGTGACCCTTGAGGTTCACAAAGCCAGCTTCTGTTGACTCTTTTACAAACTTAGCGTCGAGCTCATCGCTACCTGTAACAAAAGGCACGTTCATGAGTGAACGGTCCTCAGGAACAACTGTGCCCTTGAAGAGCTTTGAGTTGTCAAGGAAGTCGTAGAGAAGCTTAGCTTTCTTCTCATTGAGCTCTTTCATCTTCTCAAGACCGCCGATCTCGTTCTTGATCCACTCGAGCACGAGCTTAACCATATAGATAGAATAGCATGGTGGTGTGTTGAACATAGAATCGTTGTCAGCATGTGTCTTGTAGTTGAACATTGTAGGAGTGATGTCCATAGCGTTGCCGATGAGGTCTTCACGGATGATAGCAATAGTAACACCAGCAGGACCCATGTTCTTCTGTGCGCCTGCTAAAAGAATACCGAATTTTGAAACATCGATAGGCTCAGAAAGAACACATGATGAAATATCACCAACGAGCGGAACGTTACCTGTGTCAGGGAGCTCGTGATAAAGTGTACCGTAGATTGTGTTGTTCACACAGATGTAGAAGTAGTCAGCATCAGGAGTGAAATCTGCTTTATTAAGCTTTGGAATGTAAGAATATGTCTTGTCTTCAGAAGAAGCAATAGCCTTAGCATCGCCGTATCTCTTAGCCTCCTGATATGCTTTCTTAGCCCACTGGCCAGTGATAACATAGTCAGCCTTTTTGCTCTTGTTGAAGAGGTTGAGTGGAACCATAGCGAACTGTGATGAAGCACCGCCCTGAAGGAAAAGCACCTTGTAGTTGTCAGGAATGTTCATTACTTCTCTGAGTAATGCTTCTGCTTCTTTGATAATGACATCATAAACTTTACTTCTGTGGGACATCTCCATTACAGACTGACCGCTGCCGTTGTAATCGAGCATCTCGTCAGCTGCTCTTTTGAGCACTGCCTCAGGAAGCATAGATGGACCTGCTGAAAAATTGTAAACTCTACTCATTTTTATATCTCCTTACTTAGACAGTATATAATACTGATATTTTTGTTCCCTATAATTATATTCCAAAAACATTGTTAATTCAATAACACACAGGTATCGAAAAACTACAAATTTATTTATAAATCAAAAAATTTTTAGCTAATTTGTTAAAAACGAGGAAAAATCATCTGTTTTTGCGGTTATTTCCTTTATTTCCTGTGAGCATTTTTATCAGATTTTTGAAAAAGTATGACAGGTGGCGAAGTGCCAGCTTTGCATACAAAGCGACCATGCTCAGTGCTCGCTTTATCGGTGAGCGATTTTCTTCTGTTTTTTCGGTGAAAAAGCTCTCGAAATAGTCAGGCTTGTCGTTGATGGTTTTTCCTTGATCTTCAAAGAACTCGACTCCGTTTGAACGGTCCTTGCTTTTCACGTCAATATCAAAAGAATCTATATCAGTGTTAGCACGCTCGTAATAGTCAGTAGTATCATAGCCGAGCAGCTCATCAAAGCTCAGCTCCTCTTGTTCAAAGTCGTCTTCAAATCCGAGCTCGGACAAAAGTGAACGCTTGCTCTCTGACTGGAGTGGCTCACTATCACTTTCTAAAAGTCTGTCAGTTTCTAAATCTGTATCAAAATGAGATTTTTTCAGTCTGTTTCGACGCTCATTTTTCTTATCGTTTTTGCTCTTGTTATACTGGCCGTAGAAATACTTAGCAAGCAAACCGATAACAATGAGGATAACTATCCACAAAAGCACTCTCCACCAGTCGAAAGAAACGCCGTCTTTATGAGTAATTTTTTTGAAATGGATGGAATTAGCAATGCTTGTCACAACCTTGATTTCGTCAGCAGTGAGCTCTTCTGCACTTTTTTGCAAAGTGAGGTTGATGTTCATTCCGTTTATAACACTGTGGCACTGATAACCATAGATAACGCCCGACTGTGTCTGTTGAGAAAAGCTCAGATCAAAGTAGATATTACCGTTGTGTTTTATTTCAACACCGTTTGTGTATGCATCATCAGCGAGGAATGCTTCGAGCACCTGTTTGCGCTCAGAGGACTTGAGCTCACTGTAGTTGTTGATAGCTTCGCTGTTTTTGTCAGCAGTTTTGGTGAGAGTGATTTTCAGCACGCTGTCGTCAGATGTCGCCTGAAGATAGATATTTGCCGCAGAAAACGCTGTCATCGTCTCGTCATAGTCGAGCTTGAGCGTTTTGAACGCCTCATCACCCTTTTGAGTGGTTCTGGTGATAACAGAGTATTCTTTTGGAAGTTTGATGCTAAGGCCGAGCTCATCGATAGTGTACTTGTCATCAAGCGCTGATGCACAAACCACCGAACACATCAACAGCATAATGCACACAACCAAAGCGAATAGCGATGTAAAAACATTTTTACGCATAAGCGTCCTCTCCAAATTTGCACAAATTTATGCATTATAATAATACATATATCATTATAAATGCTTTTTTTACTAAATACAAGTAGAAAGAGTGTATTTTTTGCTTGACAAATCAATTTTTATCAGTTATAATAACAGGGCTGTCAGATAGACACGCTTTCGAGGTGTAACTCAGTTTGGTAGAGTGCCTGGTTTGGGACCAGGATGCCGCAGGTTCAAGTCCTGTCACCTCGACCATAAAAAGCACAGATACCATTTGGTATTTGTGCTTTTTAATTTTTATACAAGCAAAAGAGTGACAGGACTTGGAGGCGACCGTTAAGAAAACGCCATAGTATGGCGTTTTTAGGGAGAGCGAAGATGTAGTTATCTATTTAAACAATGGGGGTAAGACGAGGTAACTGTGTCTATTTCTACTAAACATATGTCACCTCGTTTCAAATTCAAACTCACCCAACGCATATTCACTCAAAAATCACCTACGACCACAGTTTGTCCCACTTCCAGAATTTTTACAGGAAATTTCGAAAAGTGTTTTTTCGATTATTTTGAGTTACTCAATAAAGTTAAAATAATTTTAGAATAAAATAAAACTTATTTTGAGATAAAAACTTTTCAAACAAAATATATTTTCATCAATCATAATTCAACGCTTTTTGATTGATGAAATGAGCGATGAAACTACAAAAGCACTGAAGTTTTTAATGCTTCAGTGCTTTATCTTTGTTTACTGCGGGTCAGATTTTGTTTTTGTATATAAACCCTCTCGATACTTCAATTTATGCTTTCATTATAAACGTTAGTTTTCACTTGTCAATATCTCATTCAAAAAATCAATTCCAATGAGGAGGTTCGCCCTCAGGCGGGACACGTCCTCCCGGTGGCTCCATATCTCCCTGTGGTGGTTGCATACCTCCTTGCGGTGGTTCACCACCTGGTGGTGGCGTCCCAGGACCGCCCAAAAATCCGCTACCGCTTTGCGCTACCAACGTATCACCATTATAGAGAGAATAGGTATCTTCGCTATCTAAATCAGGACTGCTGTAGAGAATCACCGAGCAATCATTCTCCGGTTTAATTTCAGCTACCACATCTCCAGAAGAATTTTTGATCGAGAGTTTTTTACCGCTTTGCTTCTGAGCGAGATTGAATGTTACGCAAGTCTGACCACCATCTTCAATTCTATCGAGCATACTTCCGCTTGCTACAACAGTACCTCCATTGATATGAATTCCCATATCTGAATCAATACCTGCATCAGCACTTACAGAACAAGCCTGTGCTGTGAGTTTTCCACCGTTAATAACAAGCCATCCGTTGGAATCAATGCCATCACCTTCGCCTGTTTCACCAGTAACTTTTATATTGAGATTACCACCGTTTATGGTAGTAACTGAAACACCATCTTCGTTTGTATTGATACCATCGTTACCTGAATAGATGTTAATATTACCACCGTTGATTGTCAGATGCACCTCGCTATCAAGTCCTTCGTTTTCAGCGTTGATAGTAAGCACGCCTGTTCCCTTTTCACCGCCGTTTACATTCATTGACATTTTTGAGTAAAAAGCTCCGTCGTACTTGTGAAGCTTACTAGCATCTTCAACTTCATTACCATTATCGCTAAGGACTACGCTGTCAGGTTTATAAATCTTTGCAACATAAGAACCGTTGACTGTATTCTCTGTTTCGTCTGCAACAATAACGTTGACACCTGCCTTCGAAGTGTCTACATCTTTTGTTGCAGTTTCCGAATCGGAGTTTGAACATTCATAGACGTTATAAAAAATAATCGCAGGAGCTACATCACAGGTTATGTCAACATCGTTTAAAACAAGGGTGACAACTGCATCGGGATTTTCTTTTGCGTCCTCACCTAAATCAACAGCAATCTGACCTTTTGAAAGCTTACCGCTTAGTTTATACTCGCCAGCCTTTGTAATATGCACAACTGTATGAGCTTTGGCTTCTTTCGCACTATGAGCTTCCTCAGCAGTACCCTCACCATAAGTAAAATCTTTGCCTTCTTCGTAGTAGACAATGTCATTCGCTGTATAGACTGCACCGCTTGTATCGCTCTCAGCAGTTTTGCCATCAACGAGGATTTCTTTATCACTCAAGCTTATATCAACCACGCCGTCATCAGGTAATTGAGTTTCAGTCACCTGAACCTGTGTAGGGGTTGCAGATTTCTCGGTTTCACTTATGTCATTGCCACAAGCTGTGAACACAAACAAAACAATCATAAGTATCGCCAGTACACTTAATTTTCGCATAATATCACCCTTTCTGAAATTAATTTTATCACTCGCAATCACAAAAGTCAGTAATTTTCACTTAGTTTTCAACTAACTTTCACACACCGTCACAATTCATCTGTGTAAGGTTTACAGAAATTTATACCCAGAAAAAAGCAAAGCAACACCACAAATAGAAATCTGTTTGTAATGCTGCTTTTTATAATCTAATTTCCTAATGTTATTAAGTTTTAATTTTAGTCTATATTCTTTGCTTAATGCGGGTCAGATTTTGTTTTTATATATAAACCCGCTCGATACTTCAATTTATTCTTTCATTATAATCGTTTGTTTTCACTTGTCAATCCCGATTTTAAAATATCGTAAACCAAATAACAACGATGGTTACACAATCACAATAATCAAACCAACTACTCCTACCAATAGAAAAAATAATGGTATTCCATAAGCATCTTTCTTATCAACCAAATTCCAATTAATAGTCTTAGGTGTCATTTTCACACGATAAGCATTTTGATAAGAGCAAAAAATGTGTTTCCACTTAAGTTTATATCCCAAGAAAGTCCAAATTGCATATATTATTACGCTAACAAATAAAACATAGTAGCGTTCATCAGAAAAAAGAAACCTTAGCACTAACATAACAACAATCCAACCATATCTATGAAAATATGCTAAAGCAATAACACTATCTGAATTTCTTCTTTTTGAAGAACTATATTTTTTCTTTTTATTTGTCTTTCTCTTAATTTTTCTCATAATAACAATTCCTAAAACATCACGTCCGCTTAGTTAACCTGTACTCTTCGCTTACCGTTAGTCAGTTCCTGTTCCCATTTCTACGAGGATAGCTTCTTCGACAGTAAAATAATCTTCTGTATTACTACTGAGTCCTGATGCTTTCCACGCTTGCTCAAAGGTTATTTCTTCGAGGTTACTGAGATACACATAAGTTGAATCGACAACGGCATTATGTAATCTTCCTGTGATTTCATGTCGGTATTTATAAGTGTGGCCATCTACTTGCCAGGTACCGTCACTCATCTCGTAGTATGTCGCCAGATTACCTTTGATAGTTTTCACGCTATCCGCAGGAGCATCAGAGCAACCTACAACAGACAGTATACAAATCAAAGCTAAAACTAATGCAACAAACTTTTTCATACTTAAAACCACCTTTGATGATTTAACCCTATATTTTCATTATAAACGTTAGTTTTCGCATTTCAAGATTGCATATATAAATTATCTGTGAACTTTTTGTTCTGCAAATTAGAATTTAAATTACATCAACTTAAATGTTATCAACTTTACTGCTCGACAAATTGGAATTTGTTGATTACACCGGTGTTCCTACTTCAATTAAGGTACCATCCAAATCGTAAAATCTAACCACCTTTTGTCCCCAGCTGTGTGTCATCAGATGATTGACATATTCGATTTCAGGGTAAAGTGTTTCAAGACGCTCTACAAATTGTTCTATGTTGGGCTCTTCAAAATACAACTCAGATTGATTACTGTTTTGAATTACACTTCTTTTTGTGAATTGTTCCCAGTATCCCAATTCCTGTAAATATATATCATTCGTCAATTCCATATTCCCATCGTTGTCTTGAAGAAGTTGAAATCCAAACATATCACTGTAGAACTTTAGCGCACGGTTACAATCTTTAACAACAATAAGTGTTCCTTTGTATTTCATATACATTCTCCTCGTCAAATTGGAATTGGTCAGTCACTTAGAAAAATCAATATCATAACGAGTTCCGTGAGATAACAGTAATCCGTGTGTTAGTTCAATTCGCAAAATGCATGTATTCACATCGTCAAAATTATTATGTCCGTTATCAATCCATTCAGC
>JAZQFT010000017.1:0-5159 GCA_045539655.1 Ruminococcus sp.
GTGCGGGTGACAGGTGCTTAGTATTCATTAATAGTTATCTCGTCTTACCCTCATTGTGGTTCATATAGATTCATCATCGCTCTCGCTAAAATCGTCATACTATGACGATTTATTAACGCTCGCCTTCAAGTCCTGTCAGCTCCATTCGGTACATATGATAAAAAGCAGATACCCAAATGGATATCTGCTTCTTTATGGTGCGGGTGACAGGTGCTTAGTATTTATTTATAGTTATCTCGTCTTAGCCTCATTGTGGTTCATATAGATTCATCATCGCTCTCGTTAAAATCGTCATACTATGACGATTTATTAACGCTCGCCTTCAAGTCCTGTCAGCTCCATTCGGTACATATGATAAAAAGCAGATACCCAAATGGATATCTGCTTTTTTTGGTGCGGGTGACAGGACTTGAACCTGCACATCGGTTGACACCAAAACCTAAAGGTATTGACACCTCGGAGATTATTGAAATATATCGTTGCAGATGCTTGAAAACCTAGTGCTTATCAGGAATTTGAGACTTTTCTAGATGTACGAAACTTATACTTGAATCACATTCAAACACAGAAGTAAACGGTGTTTGAATGTATAGATTAGTTGGCATACACGCAACATTTGAAAAAATGATGAAATATAGTGGCGGTAACATAACAATATGTTCTGTTACCGCCACTAAGTTTTGAAACAGCTTAAATACTAGGCTTTATACTATTTTGAAGATATACGCATAATTCGAAATGCAAACAATACTCAATCTGATAATGCTTAGTGTCTGATGTTTTGATTTAGCAGTCTTTTTGTCAGATTTTATATTGGTTATGTGTACGCCAGGATTTTGATAAGTATATATAACGTATTAATGTTCGTTATATGTCTACGGATTCAGCGTTCTTAAAAGATAAATGTAGAAATCCCGAATATATCTTATAAACAATATCAGGAATAGTAACATCGACTTTTCTTCTCTCATCTATCAAATTTTGAATCGCTTGAGGTTCGAGTGCGTTGGTATAACTAAGTGATTTTATGATGTTATCTACGTTTATGTATATAAACATATTATAGTTTCCACGGCTTTGTTGGTGAAACGGTATTTGGAGAGACAAATGAAGCCCCCTTTATTAAAAAGAGGGCGTTACTTTGACTATATCTATTTGCAAGAGTTTCTCTCAACAAGTTTACATGGAAGTTTTATTCTCATTGGGACAGGAACCGCTTTTTTGCCTTCGGTGATAAGGCTATAGAGAGTTGATACTCCGTAAAGTCCCATTGCATAAACAGGTGCGTTCATTGTAGTAAGTGGTGGGTTTGTGTAGTTTGTGATTTCAGTGTTGTTAAATCCAACGAGAGAAACATCATCAGGCACTTTATAACCATTTTCTTGTAAAGCACGCATAGTACCGATTGCTATAGGGTCGCTTGCTGCGAAGAAAGCTGTTGGTATGTTGCCACTTTCTATCATCAATTTTGTAGTATTGTAGCTCGACTGAATATTAAACTGTGTCATACCGACATAGTCCTTATATTCAATTTCGTGCTTCTCACAAAAATCTTTGAAATAGCTGAAACGCTCATCAGGGATAGATGAGTTATCTTCATCAGTCTGTATCCCACCCAAGAAACCTATTCTTCTGTGACCTAAATTATAGAGGTGTTCCATAGCAGAATTCACTGCCTGCTTAAAGTCGAGTGTTATAGATGTAATTTCAACATCATCAACAGGCATATCAAGAACCACTATATTAGAAGTAATAGCTTTAAGTTCATTAAGCTCTTGTTTACTAAACTTACCTAAACATAAAATACCGTCAACATCTTTTAGTGCTGTTAGATAATCGGAATCAGACTTAAACTTTCTTATCATATTTATCTTATTTTTTGCACAGCACTCTTCTATACCAAGACGCATCATCAGATAGTACTGGTCTTCCATCTCTTGTGCTGCAGAAAACCACTGAAGTATTCCTATAGTACAGTTAGACTTTGATACAACCTTCTTTTTCTTGATATATCCAAGCTCGTTAGCCGCATTAAGCACTCGCTGTTTGGTTTCAGGGGAAGTACTAAGCGTAGGGTCATTATTAAGAATTCTGGATACTGTAGCGACCGAAACATTAGCTTTTTCAGCTACATCACGAATTGTTGCCATATATATCAACCTCTTTTCTGATTTTATTATAGTGAATGTTTACTAAAAAATCAAGTAAAATTTTAGTAAAAACGCAGAAAGTAGTTGTTTTAACTAAAAATGAAGTAAAATTTAGTAAACATCTATTGACATTTTAGTAAACATTGAATATAATTTAGTTAACAAAGGAGAAATAAACCAAATAAATTAACAAATAAAAAGGGTGAGGAAAATGATCAATTCAGTAACAGCTTTAGAAAACTTTAAAAACAAAGAGTATGACAATCTTTTAAAAGACATCTATGTTGATGACAGCGTACTCGACTATCAAAGACTTAGATACATACAGGCTATCATGCAGTATGAAACTCTCTTCTGTCAGGATAACATTAGTATCTTTAGTGCACCGGGTAGAAGTGAGGTTTGCGGTAACCACACAGACCATCAGCACGGTAAGGTGCTCGCTACTTCAATCAACCTGGACACAATCGGTATCGCAGCAAAAAACAATAGTAATATCGTTAGAGTGGTTTCAAATGGCTATGACATGATTACAATCGATGTCAATGATCTTGAAATCAGAGAAGACGAAGCAGGATGTACAGAAGGTCTTGTCAGAGGTGTATTAAGAGGTATAAAGGACAGAGGTTATGAGTTAGGCGGTTTCAACGCTTATACAACAAGTGATGTTCTTATCGGATCAGGTCTTTCATCTTCTGCCGCATTCGAAAACGTAATTGGCACAATCGTTTCAGGACTTTTCAATGATATGAAAATCGACCCAATCACAATCGCTCAGATTTCACAGTTTGCAGAGAATGTTTACTTCAAAAAGCCTTGCGGACTGATGGACCAGATGGCGTGTTCAGTTGGCGGTATGATAAACATAGACTTCAAAAATCCTGAGAAGCCAATCGTAAACAAGATTGATGTTGATTTTGAAAAATACAACTACAGCCTTTGCATAGTTGACACAAAAGGTTCACACGTTGACCTTACAGATGATTACACTATGATACCGCTTGAGATGAAAAAGGTAGCTAACTACTTTGGTAAAGAAGTGCTTAGAGATTGCGATTCAACTAAGTTCTATCTCCATTTAAACCAAATTAGAAAGTTTGCTGGTGACAGAGCAACACTCAGAGCTTTCCACTTCTTCAAGGAACAGCAAAATGTTGACGATGCTGTTGCAGCTCTCAGACACGATGACTTTGATGAGTTCTTAGCAGTAATCAAGAAATCAGGTAACTCATCATTCAAATATCTTCAGAATGTTTACGCAAGCAGAGACATTCAGCACCAGAATGTTTCAGTAGCTTTAGCACTCAGTGGCGGACTTCTCCTACATTACGGTGTAGCAAGAGTTCACGGCGGTGGTTTCGCAGGAACAATTCAGGCGTTCGTACACAACGACTTTGTTGATAACTACAAAGGGTTCATCGACTCAGTGTTCGGAGAAAACTCCTGCCGTATATTAAAGGTTAGAAACCACGGTAGCATAAAGGTAATCTAAGAGGTAATTGATATGAAAATATTAGTTCTCGGCGGAGCAGGATATATCGGCTCACACACAGTTTACAGACTTATTGAACAAGGTCACCAGGCAGTTGTCTTCGATAATCTTGAAACAGGTTACGAAAAAGCAGTACACAAAGACGCTAAGTTTTACAAGGGTGACCTTCGAAACAAAGCTGACATTGATAATGTTCTGGATTTAGAAAAAGATATTGATGCGGTTATCCACTTTGCAGCTAACTCACTCGTTGGCGAAAGTATGGTAAAACCTCTCAAATACTATGATAACAATATCTACGGTACAAAGGTTTTGCTTGAATCGCTTGTCAGCCACGGTATCAAAAACATCGTCTTTTCTTCAACAGCCGCTACATACGGTGAACCTGTTAACACTCCAATCTTAGAGAGTGACCCAACAGTTCCCACAAACTGCTACGGTGAAACAAAAAGAGCGATGGAAAGAATGTTTTACTGGACAGAAAAAGCTCACGGTATCAAATACGTTTCACTGGGATACTTCAACGCTTGCGGTGCTCACATAGACGGAAACATCGGCGAAGCACACAACCCTGAATCACATCTTATTCCAATCATTTTGCAGGTAGCAAATGAAACTCGAGACCACATCAGTATTTTCGGTACTGATTATGATACAAAAGACGGTACTTGTATTAGAGATTATATTCATGTAACTGACCTTGCACAGGCTCACATCTTAGCTGTTGAGTATCTCTTAAACGGTGGCGAAAGCGATATCTTCAATCTCGGTAACGGAGTAGGTTTCTCGGTAAAAGAAGTTATCGAAACAGCAAGAAAAGTCACAGGTAAAGAAATCAAAGTAGTCGAAGAATCAAGACGAGCAGGTGACCCTGCGGTACTGATTGCTTCCAGTGAAAAAGCAAAGCGAGTGCTCAACTGGAAACCACAGTATGACGACCTTTCAACAATAATTAAAACAGCCTGGAAATGGCACAGTACTCATAAAAACGGATATATGTAAAGTCATATAAGGGGCGGTATTTTTATGAAAAGTATTTACAGTCAGATAATAAGACTTGTTTCTTACGGTATAAACGTTGGGTTAATTGAGCCGGAAGACAAAATATATGTTACAAATTTACTTATGGAAATCATGGAACTTGACGAACCTGACGGCGATTTAGATATAGAACTCACAGATGATAACGTTGATGATCTTGAGGATATACTTAAAAATCTTCTTGATATGGCTTATGAAAAGGGTTTGCTCACTGAAAACACAGTTACGTACAGAGATTTGTTCGATGTAAAGCTGATGAACACAATGATAAAACGTCCATCAGAAGTTATCAAAGACTTCTGGGACTATTACGCAGTATCTGCAAAAAATGCAACAGATACTTATTATAAGCTCAGTTGCGATAGCGATTACATTAGAAGATACAGAATCAAGAAAGATTTGAAATGGAAAGCTCAGACCGAATACGGTGAGATAGATATAACAATAAATCTTTCTAAACCTGAAAAAGACCCAAA
>JAZQFT010000018.1:0-11284 GCA_045539655.1 Ruminococcus sp.
CAGTGTTGTCATCAACCGAGCTCCTAAGGGTGCTCCGATTAAGAACAAATACTTCGGTACTGATGGCTTTAGAGGTGAAGCTAACGTTAACCTTACTTCTATGCAAGCGTATAAAGTTGGTCGTTTCCTCGGCTGGTATTATGGCTCAAAGCTTTCAGGATGCACAAAACCGGGATATAAACCACGAATCGTTATCGGTAAGGATACAAGACGAAGCAGTTATATGCTCGAGTACTCCATCGTAGCGGGTATCACCGCCAGCGGTGCTGATGCATATATGCTCCATGTTACCACTACCCCATCAATTTCCTATGTTACCCGTCAGGACGAATTTGACTGCGGTATTATGATTACCGCTTCACACAACCCGTTCTACGACAATGGCATCAAGGTTATCAACAAATACGGCGAGAAGCTTGACGATGAAACAACTGCTTTAATTGAGGCATACATTGACGGCAACCTCTCTGTACTCGGCATTAAGGATAAAGACCTGCCTTTGGCTCGCAGAGATAGAATCGGTCAGATTATTGACCACGTATCAGGCAGAAATCGCTATGTCGGCTATCTTATTTCCGTAGCCTCCAATTCTTACAAAAATCTGAGAATAGGTCTTGACTGTGCAAACGGTGCATCTTGGATGATTGCAAAGGCTGTTTTCGATGCTTTGGGTGCACAAACGGTTATTATAGGTGCTCAACCTGACGGTCTTAACGTTAACAACGGCTGTGGCTCAACACATATTGAAAAGCTGTGCAACCTTGTTAAAGAGCACCACCTTGACGTTGGCTTTGCGTTTGACGGCGACTGTGACAGATGTATTGCTGTTGACGAAAACGGTAACGTTGTCGACGGCGACAGTATGATGTACATTCTTGCTAACAGACTATTAAGCAAGGGTATGTTAAACGACAACACTGTTGTAGCAACAATTATGTCAAACAGCGGTTTCTTTGCTTCTTTGAAAAAGAAAGGCATAAACTGCAAGCAGACCAAGGTTGGCGACCGCTTTGTATATGAAGAAATGCAAAACAATAACTACTCTATCGGCGGCGAGCAATCAGGTCACATTATCTTAAAGAAATACGCTACAACAGGCGATGGTATTCTGACCGCTATTATGATTGCTGAAGAGATGTGTGACAGAAAGCTCTCGTTATCTTCTCTTTTAGAAGGTCTTATGGTTTATCCTCAGCACGTTGTTAATGTCAGAGTTAAAGACAAGAACGCCGTAATGGAAGATAAGGACGTTTTAAATGAGTTAAACGCTGTTGAAAAGCTTATCGACGGCAACGGCAGAGCCCTCCTTAGACAGAGTGGCACCGAACCTGTTATCCGTATTATGATTGAAGCAACTACACAAGAGCTTTGCGAAAAATACGCTGATATGATAGCAAAGGTTGTCAAGGATAAGGGTCACTGTGCCGAGTAATGACAACTTTCACTTTACAAACCGCTTGGCAATTATTATAATTAAGTTATAAATGTATTTTACGATACACTGAAAGGAATGTTTCAAATGAGATTTATTACTGTAAAAACATACGAAGAGTTAAGCAACAAGGCTGCTGATATTATCGCTGCTGTTATCATCAATAAGCCAAACTGCGTTTTAGGTCTTGCTACAGGTTCTTCACCGGTCGGCACATACAAAAGACTCATCGAAGACAACAAAGCTGGAAAAATCGACTTTTCTGAAGTAACATCTGTAAACCTCGATGAGTATGTTGGTCTTGACGGTTCAAACGATCAGAGCTACCGTTACTTCATGAACGACAACCTCTTCGACCACGTAAACATCGACAAAGCGAGAACTTTCGTTCCAAACGGCTGTGCTGATGACCTCAAGGCTGAGGGCGAAGCTTATGACAAGATGATCAAAGACTTAGGCGGCACTGACATTCAGCTTCTAGGTATCGGCTTAGACGGTCACATCGGCTTCAACGAGCCTGACAAATACTTTGTTGGTCCAACTCATGAAGTTGTGCTCGACGAGTCAACTATTGAAGCTAACGCAAGATTCTTCGAGAGCATAGACGATGTTCCAAAGACAGCTATCACAATGGGAATGATGTCTATCATGCAGGCTAAGAAGGTTCTGCTCGTTGCTAACGGTGCAGCAAAAAAGGAAATCGTTGAAAAATCTTTCTTCGGTCCTATCGATCCTATGGTTCCTGCATCTATCCTTCAGCTCCATCCTGACGTAACTGTTATATACAGCGAAAACTAATATATAAAAGCTTCAACCCCACCGAACAAAATCGGTGGGGTTTTCTTTTGCTCTTTTTTAGTAAAACAGAGTTTTTTCCAATGCTTTTTGAGCTTTTATTGCAGTAACAGTAAATGACCAAACATCATTTTCTCCTGAATCATCTCTATTTTTGAATTCAATTCCTTTATTACTCAAAGAATCTCTTACATCAAAAAACAAATCTTTGTCAGCATCACTCATCTGTGCATACGGCTGAATCAACAATATATCATAAACTCTGACCATAGATGGCACTGCCGCATCACCCAGCTCATCGAGTGCTTCTATGTCTACAGTCGTAAGTGTGCCGTCAACATATCTGTCGACATTGTATTCTGCGATAATTTCGTCAACACCACATACTGCAAGAGCTGTGAACATCACAACAGTCACCGCAAGCGACAACGCTATCAACCGAAGCTTTGTGACAAACTGCTTTATGATAATCATCACAAACACAACTGCGAGCACAATCATCAGCCATGATGAATATACTCTCTTTTGGGTGAGTCCGTAACAGTCGATGTACATCACCATCTTCGCGGCTGCTGTGCTGATGAGCACGAGTGTAAACACGGATATTATTATAGAAAGTGTCTTCAAAATAACCGATGGTTTATTTCTCTTTGTTTTCAAAAACAGCGATATCGCTATAATTATCACTAAATTTATCACTGATACGGTGCAAAGCTGAAAGAAACCCTCACGTGCATATTCTGCGTAGCTGAAATCTTTTGGCAAAACACCGGTGAAACCGGACATATAATATCCCCACTGTGATACAAAAAACACTACGTATATGAACAAAATCGGCAACACCGCAGTCAGCACAGTCACAACAGGAGCTATTTTGAGCGTTGACATAGTCTTTTTGCACTTTGACGGTGTGAGCATATCTTCGCACTTTTTGTCGGTTGAAGAGATGAATATTCCATATATATACGCACTGACCGGCACCGCAAAAACAAGTGAAACAATGTGATTCACTATATCAAAAGTTTCAAAGCTGAACATCTTTTCCATCAGCTGAGAAAAACCACTATCATACGATAAAAGCGCAAAAACAATCATCGTCGGAACAATCGCTATCACAACACCCAACATGACTTTGAGCACGAACTTTCCGCTTTTGTTTGATTTCCCACAAAAGAGAGCTACAAATATCTCGCCGAGCGAATGGAATGGCAACACAAAGATTGCTTTCACAAAATCAATGAGAATTCTATCCGCAAAACAAAATTTGCGTTCGCTTGTGAATGAGTACAAAAAGTAGCAATACGCAACAAGCGAATACAGAAAAGCAAAAAAGTGCAGAAAATCATTTGATGTCAGTACCAGACACAGCGACACTGTTATGGCTGACAGCGCAACTACAACTGACATCAGTTGTATCTTTTTCCCTTTTATTACAAGGAACGCAAATGTTGCCACGAACATCAGAACAATAACAACAAATGCTCCCAGCGGATTGTCGCTTATTGGGATAGAAAGGCAGAACAAATATGACAGCACATAGCACATCCATGCAAATATATTTTCTTTCAAAGAATATTCGCGCTTTTCTTTCGGCTCTTTTACCGTAGGCATATAAATAGAATTGCTTTGCATCTCAGGCGATACAATCGGTGGTATATTGTTGTTCATAATACTCACTCCTTAGTCATCAACAAATTCCATAATATCTTCAACCTTACATTCGAGTGCTTTGCAGATAGCATCGAGCGTAGAAAATCGAATTGCTTTCGCTTTGTTGTTTTTCAGAATCGAAAGATTCGCAAGTGTGATGCCGACTTTTTCTGAAAGCTCATTGAGTGACATCTTGCGCTTTGCCATCATAATATCTAAATTTACTACAATCATTCTATCACCTACACAGTCAAGTCGTTTTCGCTTTTGATCTCAGTTGCCTCTTCGATAACATTTTTCACAACACGAAGACAGATGCCCAAAAACATAGCCAAAAATGCCATAATCAATGCAAGCTGAAAATATATTCCGAGTAATGCAAATGCCACACAAATCAAAAACAAGCACCACGATACGTATCTGATAAGAGAAACGCTGACAGGTGTGAATACCTTTCCTTTGCGTACTCTTGTGAGCAGAAACATCAGCAGAATATCTGCGACAGTAAATACTACAAGCAAGACATATGACACAATGTGCACAAACACTCTGCCAACGAGTGTGATTGCTTCTCTGTTGCCGATATTGTCAGGTGTATCAATGAGTATATCAACAACAGTAGGTAGCAAAAATGCACACACAATACAGGCCACAAAAAAGATTACAGCGATTACAAGTGAGAGCTTATTTGACAATTCTTTAGAAATCTTCAGCATAATATCCTCCAAAAAATGTTTTTTTCTATCTATAAAATACACTCATATATACTGTTTGTCAATATATTTTTATCGTTTTTCAATAAATTTTATAAGTTACATAACTGTTCCTTTATGTTATAATTCTTTTATGGTATAATAAATACATATTATGATGGGGGTTTATGGAATGAAAAGATATGCTATTTATGGTGCGGGATCGCTGGGAACAGTGCTCGGCGCATATATAACAAAAAACGGTGGTCAGATTGACCTTATCAACCGCAACCGTGCACACGTTGATGCACTCAACGAAAAGGGCGCTATAATCACTGGTACTGTCGAGATGAATGTACCTGTGAAAGCAATGATACCTGAACAGATGGAGGGTAAATACGACGTAATACTTCTTATGACCAAACAGCTTTTCAACCGTGAAGTTGTGACTATACTCAGGGATTATCTAGCAGATGACGGTGTCATCGTTACACTGCAAAACGGGTTACCAGAGCCCCTCATAGCTGAAATTGTCGGTGAGCACAGAACAATGGGTTGTACCGTTGAATGGGGTGCCACACTCAAAGAAGCGGGCGTATGCGAGCTCACCAGCTCACCTGATTCACTGTACTTCCATATGGGCAAAATGAAAGGCATCACTGATGAACAGTTCAATATGGTCAAAGAGCTGCTCGAGTTGATGTGTCCTGTGCATCAGGAAGACAACCTCATCGGCGCTCGCTGGTCAAAGCTACTCATCAACGCTACTTTCTCAGGACTCGGCACAGTCATCGGCGGTACCTTCGGCGATGTTGCCAACAACAAAGAAACAAAGAGACTTGCTATCCGCTGTATGAAAGAGGTCATCAACGTCGGTCGTGCAACCGGTGCTACATTTGCTCCTGTACAGGGCAAAAACATCACAAAGCTTTTCTACTACAGAACACCGATAAAACGCTTTTTAGGCACGCTCCTTATCCCTATAGCTATGAAAAAGCACAATGCTATCGAGCCTTCTATGCTACAGGACATAAAGAAAGGCAAACCGTGTGAAGTTGACGCAATCAACGGCGTTGTATGCGAGTGGGGACGCAGATACGACATCCCAACCCCTATCAACGACCGCATTGTTGAAGTCATCACAAAAGAACAAAGCGGAGATCTCGACTATAAGTACGATAATATCAAGCTGTTCTCTGATTTGCTCAAATAATTTTATATAACAACAAAGCACCTGACAACATCTGTCAGGTGCTTATTCATATGCATTTTATTTTTTAGAGGCTATATAGGAATAAACTGTATCTACGATAGCCATAACTAACAGCAAAGCAATAAATACAAACAAACATAGCGGTCCATTTATAACAACGCTAACAACGACCATAACAACGCCTGTTATTATTGCTGAATATCCTGAAAAACGCTGGCTTTTCTTCCACGCATCTTCACTACTCATACTCCATTTTGTACGAAGACCAAGAAAATGATTCATTTTAGCTTTTGGCATCACATTGCCGATTATTATAAATGCAAAGCCGAAGAGAAGTGTTATCAAACTAAATAAATCAATGTTTGATGCATCAAAATCCTGTATATCCATGAAAGCTATATACAAAGTAAAATAAGTCAGCACATTGAAAATTGCTAATATTACAATGCTTGTTGTAATGAAAATATTATAATTATTGTTACCGTGTTCCTCTTTTTTATCAAGATGCTTTGCTACAAGTAAAAATACAATTCCGATAAGCAGAATTATTGCTGGGAGTATCAGCAATTCATATTTACTTCCCCATCTGTCAGCGTTGTTATTCATATCAAAATGTACCGCAACAGTATCGGGCATAAAGAAAAATGATATCAACGTTACAGATAATGGTAAACGGGTTAGTAGCTTATATAATGTTTCTTTAGCTTTTGTCATCATTTTCACCTCTTAGATTTACAATCCACATCACAGCTTCATCGAGCACTGTCAGATTAAGCTCATAGTAGATAAAGTTCTTTTGTTTTGTTTCGTAAATAAGATCAGCTTTCTTGAGCTTTGAGAGATGATAGGACAAAGCTTGTGGTGTCATATCAAGCTCTTTTGCTAAATCCCCTGAACTTATTTTACCTTTTTTTAAAATCTCGAGCACCCTACGTCGATTATTGTCCGAAAGTGCCGAAAGAATTTCTGAAACTGCCATACTGATCACCTATTTCAAATTTTCTTTAAATAGATTATACATCGCAAAGTGCTAAATGTCAATAGCTATTTCAAATTATTTTTAAATAGCTTCGCATACAAAAAAGCACCCGACGAATGTCAGGTGCTTTGCTTTTACAACAAAATTGTATGCGGTACTGTTTATTGCCAAAACTACTCAGATTTTTTAGATTTTTGCTTGCGCAAATTATATAAGCTTAAAGCAACCGTTGATATGGATAACAGGATAATAAATACACCTCCGACATCAAACGAAAGAGGATTTGGATCAGAATAGTGTTCCCACATCATATCATCATACCATGAAGATGAAATCGATAGATAAATATACAAAATAATAATATTTGCTGCAGATGCTATAGCACTTAACGAGTACTTTTTATATATAGCTGCAACTACAATTAATATCAAAGCTGTTAGCATCAAAACAAAGCATACAGGCGACATAGTATTAATTATTGAATCTTTTGTAACAAATCTTGATACGCCGGTTATTATTGTGTCCGATAACATCCACTTATGATTATCACCTAATGGTATACTTATCACAGGCAAAATCAACATTACTATCAACACAATAAAACTCATTACTAAAAATGCAACTGATGTCTTATCCAGTTTGATTCCGCCACTATTAGATAAAACTGTCAAGTTCAACTGTGATGAATTGTTATGTATAGCTTTTCCACAATTCCTGCAAAATTTCTCTTCTTCATTTATCTTATTTCCACAATGCCTGCAATACATATATACCTCCTATTATATAAATCTGCGTACACTTTTTAGGGTTTTCCTTCACAAGCATTTGATTACGCACTTATGAAAACTTTAAAGTCATTGCAGTTGAAAATATATTGTACATTTATGGTCTTTCTTGACCGCAACCGCATGTACCAACATAATGTTGATTTTTACAACCACACATTGGACACACCCAGCTACCATCATTATTTGCTTCAAGGTCAGATTTTCTAGTATTACAGTTAGAACAAATGCTATTATAATCACTATTTCTTGTTCCACATCTACACAACCAGGTGCCTGCATAATTATTGCTCGATGTACTATTGTAAGTATTTATATTGTTGCTACTTGCGCTCTTCATAATTGCACCAACAATAATCAACAGCACACCTACAATCATTAAAATAATGCCAATAGTCTCCTGAGTAGAACCCGGGTTGGTTATACCATCGTTAAAAAAACTTTCCATTTGCGCGTCCATGTCATTATTTATGCTTGTTCCCACAAAATATAACAAAGCTCCAACTATCAAAGAAATAACACCAAAAAAAATCATAATAACCTCCAAATATATATTTTATATATTGCTTGCTTCATCGAACCACCAATAGTCGTTAGGATCAACTGGGCTTATCTCGCTATAGTCATCTTCTAAACCTCTATTTATCCAGTATCTTAAATACTCAATTCTATCAGGATAAATCCGCCAATACCCATAGTACTCATATTCAAAACACATTTCTTCCCAATTAAAAGTCATATCGTATGTAGACTGAAAATGATCAAAAGAATCATGACCCCATCCACCTAAATCGTGAACATAACTGTCTAGATTAATGCTATCTTTAGATATGCTATCAATACTAAAAATAGTTTTATAATTACCGCCTAATTTACCTAAGAAATAATAGAAATTATCATTTTCATTAAATTCATAGATTACCTTTTCTTCATCAAATAATTCTCCTGTATCAGTATCATTCTCCCTATTGTCAACTAAATCAAAAGAGTGTACATGCACCCCTTCAAAATCCCTATATATCGTTACTTCAACTGGAAAAGAATAACTAAACAGGTCACCAGTACGACTTACAGTGCATGTGATTATATAATCACTTAGAGAATAATCTAACTTTTTGGTTTCAATAATCTCAATGTTTTCATCATCGAAGATTGTGCTTATATATTTCATAGACCTCTCATTAGCTTCAGACTCACTAATATAGAATTGAGACAGAATAGATATTGTAACAGTCAAAAGAATAATTACACAAATCAGAATAATGGAAATAATCTTACTATTTTTAGATGGTTTAGTAGATAAATCCACACTATAATTAGTCACATTATCACCTACCTTTACATAAATATAATTATTACAATTATATAATATGACAAATAGTCATATTTGTCAATATTATTATATGACAAAATGTCATTAGGTGATGTTATGAAAAACAATTTAAAGAAATTACGCAAGGATAGAAAACTCACGCAAATAGCAGTGCAAATGCAAACAGGTATAGAACAAGCACTTATATCAAAATTTGAGAGTGGTGAGCGCATACCTCCCACAGAAACGCTGATAGTTTTGGCGGATTTTTATAATGTAAGTATTGATTATATACTGTGTCGAACTAACAATCCAAATATCAATACATAAAAAAGCACCCAAGTGTTCACTTGGGTGCTTCAATTTTAACTTAAGCTTAGATTAGATAAGCTCGATGATAGCCATCTCTGCTGCGTCGCCACGGCGTGGACCGATCTTAGTGATACGAGTGTAACCGCCGTTTCTGTCAGCATACTTTGGAGCGATCTCCTTGAAAAGCTTTGTTGCTACGTCTTCCTTAGTGATGAAAGCCATAACGTTACGCTTATTTGCAAGAGTCTCTGTCTTAGCTATAGTGATCATTTTCTCAGCCAAAGAAGATACTTCCTTAGCACGAGTAACTGTAGTTTCAATTTTGCCGTTCTCAAGCAGGAATGTAACAAGCGCTCTGAGCATTGCTGTTCTAGCGTCTGTTGCTCTGCCTAATTTTCTTGTACCTGGCATTTGTCTTCACTCCTTTACGATTTTGTAAGAGTATTTATCAAAGAATTATTCGTCTTCTTTACGCAGGCTGAAGCCTAAAGTTGAGAGCTTGTAAACAACCTCTTCAAGTGACTTTCTGCCCAAGTTTCTGACCTTCATCATATCTTCCTCAGATTTTGAGATGAGGTCTTCAACAGTGTTGATGCCTGCACGCTTGAGGCAGTTGAATGAACGTACTGAGAGGTCGAGTTCTTCGATAGTCATCTCGAGTACCTTTTCCTTGCCCTTGTCGTCCTTTTCAACCATAATCTCAGTGTTGTAGCCTCTGTCAGAGAGGTCAACAAAGAGGTTTAAGTGTGAAGTAAGAACTTTTGCAGCAAGAGAAACTGCTTCCTGCGCATTGATAACGCCGTTTGTCCATACAGAGAGTGTGAGCTTGTCATAGTCAGTGATCTGGCCAACACGTGTGTTATCAACAGTGTAGTTCACTTTAAGAACAGGTGTGTAAATTGAGTCAACAGGAAGTACTCCGATGACATCAGATCCCATAAGAGCCTTGTTGCGTTCAGCAGGAACGTAGCCTCTGCCCTTGTCCAAAGTGATTTCCATATTTAATTTAGAATCTTCGCCTAAAGTTGCGATGTGGAGATCAGGTGTTAAGATCTCAACTTCGCTGTCGCACTTGATGCTTTCGCCTGTAACTTCGCAAGGGCCTTCTGCTGAAATTTCAACAACCTTAGGACCGTTGCTGTGAAGCTTAGCAACCAAGCTCTTCATATTGAGAACAATCTCAGTAACGTCTTCTTTGACGCCAGGGATTGTAGAAAACTCGTGGAGTACACCGTCAATCTTGATAGATGTAACTGCTACACCCTCTAAAGATGAAAGCAGTACACGTCTCAAGCTGTTGCCCAATGTGTTACCAAAGCCACGCTCAAGTGGTTCTACGACAAATCTGCCGTATTTACCGTCCGCGGATAACTCTTCGGTTTCGATTCTTGGTTTTTCTATCTCTATCATTAGTGAATTCCTCCTTAATTTTTAACAGTAAAAACTGTATTTTGAAAATGATCTTGCGATCATGCCGAGGATTACTTAGAGTACAACTCAACGATGAGGGTCTCATCAACATCGAGGTCGATTTCGTCACGCTGTGCAACAGCTACTACCTTACCCTCAAATGCACCCTGTGCAGCTTCGAGATATTTTGGAACAGGTCTGGAAGCGTTAGCCTCCATAACTGCCTTGAATTTTTCGCTTGAACGGCTGTTCTCGCAGATAGCGATAACTTCGCCCGGCTTTGTTAAGTATGATGGGATATCAACTCTCTTGCCGTTTACTGTGAAGTGACCGTGTGAAACGAGCTGTCTAGCTTCTGCATGAGAAGAAGCCCAACCCATTCTGTAAACTGTGTTGTCAAGACGGCTCTCTAAGATAGCGAGCAAAGCTTCACCGGTTTTGCCCTCTTTCTTTTCTGCCAAGCCATAGTATTTTCTGAACTGGCTCTCAAGTACACCGTAGTAACGCTTTGTCATCTGCTTAGCTCTAAGCTGAAGACCGTACTCTGAGCTCTTCTTACGACCCTGACCGTGCTGACCAGGTGCGTAAGCTCTACGTGCGATTGCACACTTGTCTGAATAGCATCTCTCGCCTTTTAAGAAGAGCTTTTTGCCCTCTCTGCGGCACTGTCTGCATACAGCTCCTGTATATCTAGCCATAGATTT
>JAZQFT010000019.1:0-2612 GCA_045539655.1 Ruminococcus sp.
CTGACAGGACTTGAAGGCGAGCGTTAATAAATCGTCATAGTATGACGATTTTAGCGAGAGCGATGATGAATCTATATGAACCACAATGAGGGTAAGACGAGATAACTATTAATGAATACTAAGCACCTGTCACCCGCACCAAGTCTTAACAGCTTGAATACCTTTACCGTTAGTAAGATGTTCAAGCTATTTTTCTTTTTATCGGAGTATTAAGTCATCAATGCATGAAGCTTAACGAAGCCGCAGACGATTAATTGTAATTAGTAGGGTAGCATTTCTATGAGTGCTCGAGTATATGCGGCTGCAGTCAAAGCTGCATAATTATGCCAAATATCATTTTTCTTCCCATCACAATAATCACTAATTCACCTAATTACATAATAACCAATTTCGGCTTCCCATGTAGAATCTGCGATGCGATGACAATGTCTCCTAATCGCACATGTTTTACTTTATCATTACCTATATTCAACAAAAAACAAGATAATAATACAATTAATGCAAATTATGCGAATGACGGAAATAATTAAATGTTGCTGCAATCAAAATTAAAAGTGACAAAGTCACAGATGAAAAATATCAGTACTATGTAACATTTTGGTAGTTCTTACCATTTCGAGTGCTCATAACGGAATCTGTTTTTGAACACTCGATTTCTGTTTTTATGTTACTTCACATATTTAGAATATAACGCAAATCGCAGATGAATATATTGATTTACTAAATAAAAATTGTTATAATTATATCCAATGCATGGAGAGGTGATTTGAATTGAATTTACTACACGTTAAATATGCTCTCACAGTAGCAAAAACTGGGTCGCTGAGCAAGGCGAGCGAAGAGCTTCTCATTGCTGTACCAAATATAAGCCGTTCAATAAAAGAACTTGAGGCTGATCTTAACATAACAATATTCGAGAGAACCACTAAGGGTATGCAACTTACCCTTGAGGGTGAAGAGTTTCTTGGTTTTGCAAAAGGCATTCTTGAACAAATTGATCAGGTTGAAAACTACTACAAACACGGTGCCCCACAAAAACAGAAGTTTTCTATTTCAGTTCCGAGAGCTTGCTATATCTCCGAAGCTTTTTCACAGTTTTCTAAAAGTCTTACAAAGGATGCTGCTGAAATATTTTACAAAGAAACTAACTCACAGCGTACCATACACAATATACTAAAGCACGATTATAAACTCGGTATAATCAGATACGCTGGAAACTATGACAAATACTTCAAAACAATGCTCGAAGAAAAAGGTCTTTGCTATGAGCTTGTTACGGAATTCAGCTATTCTCTTATCATGAGTGCAGACAGTCCCCTTGCTCAAAAAGAAGACATAACTTTTGATGACCTAACAGAATACATAGAAATTGCACACGCTGACCCGTATGTACCGTCTATGCCACT
Organism: Ruminococcus sp.; assembly: GCA_045539655.1. Classification (GTDB taxonomy): domain Bacteria; phylum Bacillota; class Clostridia; order Oscillospirales; family Acutalibacteraceae; genus Ruminococcoides. The sequence continues at coordinate 1,407 of JAZQFT010000019.1, forward strand.
TTCAAAAGTAGTTAAAGAAGAACTACCTGACAATATTGACCGAAGAATTTTTATCTTCGAACGAGCAAGTCAGTTCGATTTACTTTCTAATAATCCTGAAACCTTTATGTGGGTGTCCCCTGCTCCAAAAAAGCTACTTGAAAGATATAATCTTGTACAACGAAAATGCAATGAAAATAAAAAAGTGTACAAAGATATACTGATTTATAAAAACGGATACAAGCTCTCAAAGCTAGACAAAGAATTCATTACACAGTTGTGTGAATCGAAACGTAAATACTTATAAATTCAATGCAATCTATTTTTGCCCGACCTGTTACAAGGTCGGGCTTTTTTATGTCATTTTTAGTGTTATCAATTTTGATAAACCACCTTATATAAATTGAGAATTGTTAAAAGTTTAACATATTGTTAAAATAATAACGAAGTCAAAATTCAACACAAAATAACAAGAGAGGTTGGTTTAAATGGAAACAAAAACATACAATATTATTGATAGCGTCGAAAAGCTCGAAAAAGCTATCAAGAAAATCAGAAAACAGCAGGAGATTTTCGCAACATACACACAGGAGCAGGTGGACAGAATCTTCTTAGCCGCTGCATCTGCTGCTAACAAAGCTCGAATTCCACTCGCTAAAATGGCTGTGGAAGAAACAGGCATGGGTGTTGTGGAAGACAAGGTTATCAAGAATAACTACGCAAGTGAATACATCTACAACGCATACAAGGATACTAAAACTTGCGGTGTTATCGAAGAGGATAAGGCATATGGTACAACAAAGATTGCTGAGCCAATCGGCGTTATCGCTGCGGTTATCCCTACAACTAACCCAACTTCCACTGCTATCTTCAAGTGCTTATTAGCGCTTAAGACAAGAAACGCAATCATCATCTCCCCTCACCCACGTGCTAAAAACTCTACTATCGCTGCAGCGAAGCTCGTTCTCGAGGCTGCTGTAGAAGCAGGTGCACCTGAGGGTATTATCGACTGGATTGACGTTCCATCTTTAGATATGACAAACACAGTTATGAAAGAAGCAGACATCATTCTCGCTACTGGTGGTCCTGGTATGGTAAAGGCTGCGTACTCTAGCGGTAAGCCTGCTCTCGGTGTTGGTGCAGGTAACACTCCTGCAATCATCGACAGTTCTGCTGACATTTTACTCGCTGTAAACTCAATCATCCACTCAAAGACATTTGATAACG
>JAZQFT010000020.1:0-2942 GCA_045539655.1 Ruminococcus sp.
TACTAATTACAGAGTGTTTGTAAAGAGTGGTTCAAGCTGGAAAAAGCTCAAGGATACTACTTCTACATCCTATATTCACACTGCAGCAGAATCAGGAAAAACATACACTTACACCGTGCGTTGTATTTCTTCGACAGGCAAGTCCTACGTCAGTGGATATGATACAAAGGGCAAATCAATACAATACAAAAAGTAAAAGCAAAAGCACTGCCAGAATCGGCAGTGCTTTTTTGTTACAACATATCAAAAAGTGTATATAAATTTTCGTCTGAATATTCGATTTCGCTTGAAAAAAGACGTGCGATATCGACCTGATTTTCAAAAGTGAATTCTCCTTTAGCTTTATACAAGGCTTTTCCTAAAAAGTACAAAAAGTAATAGGAAAATGCAACAAATTTTGCACGTGTTTTTGCGTTTTCAAGGTCAGGCGCATTTGCAAAATGACGGTACAAAATATATATGGCGAACTGTTCGTACTCGTGCTGCCTATCAGTCATATGTTCTATAAAAGTGTCGTCATTTTGCGCTTCGCAGTTTTCTTTTGCTATATATAGCAAATCAGCCCAACTCTCGTCCATTCGCTCAAAACTCAAAAGGGTATCGCACCACGTTGAAGGATCTGAAAACTCAAACGATGTATCACAGAGAGAAAGCATATCACAGATGCGATCAATAATCATTTTTTCACGATTTTGCAGAACGCCCATTATTATGTCTCGCAATATGATGATTTCATCGTCTGTGTTGATTTCACATTCGCTTTGCAACACCATTTTTTCTTTTTGAGACAGGATAATGCGACAGGCTTCTTCACAGCAAAGTCCCAGCCCGCTTTCGATACGATGGGGCAGTTCATTGTGAAAACGTGGGTGCTCTTTGCATATATCGCAGATGTGTTCTTCACCCAAAGTAATGATAATATCGCACAAGTTGTGATTGTTCAAAAACGGACAGCGTTCGTCTTCTGTGAGTAAAAAATGCGGGGTGTCATCAAAGCTGATGTTTCTTTTCAGACGCTTTGAAAAATCGCCTTTTATGCTGTTGTAAAAGTCAAACGTGTTTTCGTCGATGTCAATTTCCCATCCAATGCAACAGTTGTGTTTGCATAAAGAAGCTATACATCTGAAATTTTGGTAGTAGTTTGGATATACGTGCATAGTAACCTTCTTTTTTGTATTTGTACTAATTGTATCACACATACACCACTATAGCAAAATAAAATGACAATAATTTGTGAAATAGGGCAAGAGGTTTTGTCTTGCTTTATCATACAATAAATGATATAATCACTCTGTTAATACAAAATTTGTAGTACTATGTAATTTTAGTACAGTTGATAGGAGTAAATACCTTATTATGAACAAAAAACAAGTTTTTCGTATGATAGCTTTTTTGCTTGTAGTAGTCTCTCTTGTTGCAGGACTCACTACGTTAGTATTACAGCAGCCTGACTTTGCTCAGACACAAGACAGATATGATGATTTCAGAAAATTCGAGAAAAACACAGTCGATGTTATTTTCACCGGCACCAGCGGTATCGACAGATACTATATCAGCGCAAAGGGCTTTGAAGACTATGGTGTCACAGCATATCCGCTGACTTCTGATGCTCAGTCTGCGTGGCTTTCTGTCAATATGCTTGAAGAGGCAAAGAGAACCCAGGACTTCAAGCTCGCTGTCATTGATATGCGTCCGTTCACTACTAAGTATAACAAAAAGATTCAAAGCATCGAAGCGGGCGTTCGATATGTCACAGATACAAACTGTCTGTCTTTGAAAAACAGACTGAATGCTATTGGAAAATCACTCCCTAAACTGCAGTCTCTTGCACCTGATCACGAGTTTGACAAAAAGTCTTTTTATCTTCCTCTCATTCAGCATCATAGTGCATGGGAGAATATGCAGGAGTTTATCGACGAATATGCATATGCAGATCTAGGCTTTTATATGAGTCCGACCAGAACTGTTGTCACAACAGAGGCTTTTGAAGACAAAACAGGTCAGGTTGACACAAGACAGCCGTTGCACCCTGTTGCTGAGGAGTCTTTGAATGAGCTGCTCGATTATCTCGATACACAGGATTTTGAAGTGTTGTTTTTGAACACACCTCAGGGTAGAAGCGAAGAAGAAATGGCGCTCAACAACTCCTTGTGTGATATTTTATCAGAGCGTGGATATAAGTATCTTATGTGTGAGATAACAGATGACTATGATATGGAAAAAGATTTCTATAACAGCGGTCACGTTAATTACTACGGTGCAGAAAAGTTCACTGACTATTTTGCACAGTATCTGAAAGATAACTATGAGCTCACAGACAGACGAAATGATGAAAACTGTGAGTACTGGACAGGTCACTATGACTCTATCAAAGATGCGATAGCTACTTGGGAAAAAGAAGCAAAAGAATAATGATAAAAAAGAAGCAGGCATTAAACCTGCTTTTTTTATTTAGTTAGTGAGCTTCAATGTTAAGTTTAGAATCTTTGTATAAAAATATCAAAACTTACCTTACTTAATATAAATTGACCAAAGCTTTATGGCACACAATAGTTGATAAATTTGTTGTAAACTCAGACGGAAGTATTGTGTTTAGCTTCAAGAACGGGAGCAAGGTGGAGGTGTAACAGATATTAAGTTTATATTGATATCATTTTATTTGTTGTGCTATAATCAACTCGATAAACTAGAACTTAACATATAGTGGTTATTTTAGGAAAGAGCAGATATTATGGAATTTTACGAAAAATTACAGGAACTCCGAAAGCAAAAAAAACTTACACAGGAAGAACTTGCAGAGGTTCTTTTTGTGTCCAGAACTGCTGTTTCAAAATGGGAGTCAGGCAGAGGATATCCAAATATAGATTCTTTGAAAGCAATCTCAAATTTTTTTGGAGTAACAATTGACGAACTGCTGTCTGGTGATGAATTACTGACCATAG
>JAZQFT010000021.1:0-115502 GCA_045539655.1 Ruminococcus sp.
CGGTAGTAAACCATCCAAGTGTTTGTTTTTTCATCTTTATAAACAGCCATTTTCATCACTTCCTTTCCTTAACTTTGGCTGCATCATAGCAAGTCTTATCTAAAAAGAATTGTTTGTTGACTTTCCCCGCCATTGTAAAAAATCCTTGTTCTTGCAGTTCAGCGTTCATTTTCCGAATCACCTTGTAAGCGAATGATTTGGAAATCTTGAGTGCCTTTGCAACATCGTCTGCGGTCATATAATAATCTTCAAACATTGCTGCACCTCCTTTGTTAGTTTTTATTGCTGTGTTTGGATTTGCCGTTCTCCCCAAGTGTCGTTCCTGCCCCTGCTTTTCAGCGACGTTCTCTCGCTCGCTTCCTTGCGGAAGGTCTTGGCAAAGTATCCCACTTGGACGGTCGTTTAGTTGTAGCAACTTAACTGTATTTGTTTAAGTTGTCCTCATTATACTAAACATATTCCGTTAAGTCAAGTGATTTTTGAGAGAATATTAAACTTTTTTGTTTATATTATCTTGACAGCACTTAAACATTTGTGTTATACTCAATGCAAAGCACATAAGTAAGGAGTGAAATTACTATGGCAATTGGTGAAAGAATTAGATTTTTTCGTAACCTAAAAGGTATGACACAAAAGTTTCTTGGTGTAAAAGTTGGTTTTCCGGAGAAAACTGCCGATATTCGATTGGCTCAATATGAATCCGGTACAAGAACACCCAAATCAGATTTAACCGAAGCGCTTGCCGATGCTTTGGGCGTTTCTACTATGGCATTGAATGTTCCTGATATTGATACGGATCTCGGCTTTATGCATACCCTCTTTGCATTAGAGGATATTTACGGATTGAAGATTGACAAGCTCGATGACGAGATTTGTATTCGCCTTGATAAAAACAGAGGAACATCTTACATTTCTTTGCTTGAGCGTTTTACCGCATGGCAGAAAGAAGCAGAGAAGTACCGCAACGGCGAAATCAGCAAAGAGGAATATGACCGTTGGCGTTATACATATCCCGAAGTAGAGGTACAGCGCACAAGGGATTATCTTGATGAAATGCGAAATGCGAAAAAAGCAGACCAATAACGAGGTATCTTATGGAAAAATTAGAGTATGATAGTCTTCACAAATTCTTAGTATCTTTAGGTATTGTTTTGATAGCCTTACCTTTTGTATCGCTACTTTACTTATTAAATACAGATGTAGCACTAATTAGTCAGATTGAATATGATCAGCTTTCACAGTATTCTCAATATGGTCTACAGCAGAGAGAACAAATAATGAATATTATTCTAAAAGTGCTTCCATTTCTCCTTGTCATAATGTTCATCACGGGAGTGATTCTTGTTATCGTTGGAATAAGGAATTGGAAAAAAGTACAAAAAGATTTGGACGCATTAATAGAAGCTGAAAGAATTCAAAAAGAACTTGATTCTTCGACCTTGAAAAACTCAGAAGTTTTAGCAAAAACAGAATCCGAAATAAAGGAGGATTTTGTTTTAGAAGAATCCCATATTCAAAGCCAACATGATAGAATTCTAAAATATATGGAAATTGAGGAACGCTATTTCGCAAATGCCCTTCCTATTGCATTCCGAAGAAGGCATATATTTAAACGAAATGTCAGGATTGGTAAATATGATTATGATGCTATCGCAATTTCGACCGAAAGTAAATGCGATATTATTTTTGAAATTAAGTATTGGCGCCAACCAATGCCGTTTTCAGTTATCAGCAACACATTGCATAGACTATATGAAGCGGGCACAAATTACCAAACTGTCCAACAACGTGATTTTTCTTGTGTGCTTGCTATAATTGCACCAAAAGAAACAATAGAACGTATTCGTAAAAGTGTTGAAAAACATATACACGAGACTTCAAATTATAATCATTCGCAAATTGATATACAGTATATAGCCGAAGAAGATATTTAAAAGAAAGGACACAAAAAATGGAAGAAGCTCTATCACTTCAAAAATTAAACCGAAAAGTGTCACATAAATATGATTATGATGAAAAACGTATCGTTGGAATTGTGCTTGCAAGATATGATTTGCCTCTGACACAATCAATAGTAGATAGCTGTTATTTGTATTGGCATTACAACACCGGGAAGGCAATAGACTTTTTCTGGGCTGGTTATGGTGAATATCTTTGTCCCGATGAGGCATCTAGCAATAAAATTATTTTAAAATTTGAAGGCAATGATACCCGTGTATATTACGACAGAAAAGCCTTCATAAGTATAAAAAACGAATTTAACCAAATTTTCAAGAAGCCTTACCAAGACAAATTGCAACTCATACTTGTAAACTACTACGACGGCAAGTTGCGATTTGACGAATCAATCAAAATTGATTTGGAAGAAAATTTGGACTCGAATTTTGCTACAATCAGAGAACTTATTGAATTTATCACTAACGAAAGTGCAGAAATATATGATGTAGCAGATATGGCAAGAAAACTAAAGGGTGAACGCATTAAGGATTATGTGAAAAATCAAGTTAAAGGTATTACATTAAGTGATGTAATCAGCACAGCCATAGGTATAGTAGGACTATAAAACAAAAAAGAGCTAACAGACTTTGTAACAAAAATCTGTTAGCTCTTTATTTATAAATAATCTGAAATTGTTGTCAAAACGTTGTCACGAGGATTTTTAACCCTCAAAAACCCAGTATTTATGCGGGTTTTCAGCGTTTTTGGTATTATTCCCACTCGATTGTGCCGATTGGCTTTGGAGTGAGATCAAGAAGAACACGGTTAATACCGTCAACTTCGTGAGTAATTCTATCTGTAATATGATGAAGAATTTCATATGGGATTTCTTCGATAGTTGCTGTCATTGCATCTTTTGTATTGACAGCACGGATAATAGCAGGCCAACCCTCATATCTCTTATCGTCTTTTACACCGACACTCTTCATATCAGGAACAGCGATAAAATACTGCCAAACCTTAGTGGCAAGGCCGTTTTTATCGAACTCTTCACGAAGAATTGCATCAGCTTCTCTAAGAGCGTGAAGTCTGTCTCTAGTAATAGCGCCAAGGCAACGTACTCCAAGACCAGGACCTGGGAACGGCTGACGATCGACCATAGAAGACGGAAGTCCAAGCGCTTTACCTACAACTCTAACCTCATCTTTGTATAGTAATTTTACTGGCTCAACGAGTTCAAACTGCATATCTTCAGGAAGTCCGCCAACATTGTGATGAGCTTTAACACCGTCACTTTCAAGGATATCAGGATAGATTGTGCCTTGTGCAAGAAAAGATATACCTTCAAGTTTTCTAGCTTCTTCATCAAAAACTTTGATGAATTCGCCACCAATAATTTTTCGCTTCTTTTCAGGCTCAGCTACACCAGCTAAAAGATCAAGAAAACGATCTGTAGCATCAACATATACCAGATTAGCATCAAGCTGATTCTGGAAAACTTCTATGACTTCTTCACTCTCGCCTTTTCTCATCAAACCATGGTTCACATGAACACACACAAGTTGTTTGCCAATAGCCTTAATCAACAATGCAGCTACAACAGAGCTGTCAACACCGCCGGATAACGCCAGAAGCACTTTTTTGTCGCCAACTTGCGCCTGAACTTCTTTAATCTGTTCATCTATAAACTGTTGTGCAAGCTCAGGTGTTGTTATTCTTTCCATAGTATCAGGACGAACATTACTCATTATATATCTCCCCTATCTAAAATCAATCAGTTTGTATAGTTATCGAAATAGCCCTGAATAAGCACAACAGGTGTGCCTTTGTCACCAGAACCACTGGTTAAATCACAAAGTGAACCGATAAGATCAGTAAGCTGACGAGGTGTTGTACCCTGTGATGCCATATTTCCTACCAAATCACCGTCTTTTTCACGAATACTCTTAGAAATTGCTTCTTTGAGAGCATCACCGCTCAAATCTTTGAAATCGTTATCAGCAAGATATTTGAGTTTCAGCTCATTAGGTGTACCAACAAGACCATCGGTGAAAGCAGGTGATACAACCGGATCAGCGAGCTCCCAGATTTTGCCCTGTGGATCTTTAAAAGCACCATCGCCATAGACCATAACTTCTACATGTTTTCCAGTTTTTTCTAAGATGTTCTTTTGGATTTCAAGAACAAGTGGCTGACAATCTCTCGGGAAAAGCTTGATTTTGTCTTCAGTTGATTTGTTTGAACCAAGAAGACCATACTTTTCGTTACAGCCACTACCGTTGACAGGGGCGTTAAGAATATCATCAAGACTGCAAACCACTTTTGCACCAGCAGCCAACAATATACGCTTTGTTCTGGCACGTGTATGAATATCACAGTTAATGATACAATCAGTATAGTCAAGAATGGCTTTAGGCTGGTTTGCAAAAACAATCTCGACCTCTGCACCACACTCTTTTACGAGCTGTCCATAATAGTCAACATAGTCAACACCAGTGAACGGATGCTTGTTTTCACCAAAAAGCTCTCTGTAACGCTCCAATGATAATACATCGCTGTATGGGTTCACACCGGCATCGTCAATTTTATCAATGCTTACAAGCTCGTTACCAACCTCATCAGAAGGATAGCTGAGCATAAGAACAACCTTTTTACATCCTTTTGCAATACCTCTGAGGCATATAGCAAATCTGTTTCTGGATAAAATAGGAAAAATAACGCCTACTGTCTCACCACCGAGTTTTGCTTTCACATCTATAGCAATATCATCAACAGAAGCATAATTACCCTGTGCTCTCGCTACGATAGACTCAGTAATTGAAATAACGTCCTTATCTCTCAACTCGAAACCCTCATACTGTGCTGCTTCGAGTACACTATCAGTAACGATAGTAGCGAGATTGTCGCCCTCTCTGATAATAGGACAACGGATACCTCTGGATATTGTACCAACTCTACGTTCTTTATTCTGCATTTTGATTCCTTCCTTCTAGTAAGATTTTCTTACAACATAATATTTTATCATACTGAATTTTCAATATCAATATATAAAAGTTGCATTTTTAGTAATTTCACCAATTTCGCTTATTTTTTCAAATATTTTATACTCAGAAAATATTTTTTGTTAAAATCGCTCTTATAATTCTTGATTTATTGAAAAATATAGTGTATAATCAGTTTCGTTGAGCCGGTGTGTCGGAACTGGCAGACGAGACAGACTCAAAATCTGTTGTCAGCAATGGCGTGTGGGTTCGAGTCCCACCACCGGCACCAAATATCCCAAGGGCGATCGCCTTTGGGATATTTTTATTTTTGCAACATCAAGTAAGGCACCAGTATGCACTGGTGCCTTGTTTTTATTTTGTACCGTATATTCTATCTCCTGCATCTCCAAGACCAGGAACGATATAGCAATTCTCATTGAGATGACTATCCTTAGCTGCACAGAAAATCTGTACATCCGGGTGTGCTGAACTGAGCACCTCTATTCCCTCAGGTGCTGCAATAATACACATAAATTTGATTGAACGAGGGTTTGAACGCTTTATGATAGAAATCGCATCAACAGCACTGCCACCGGTAGCCAGCATAGGATCAAGCACAAAAACATCACGTTCGTTAACATCACTAGGTAATTTGTTATAATACTCGACCGGTTGGTGAGTTTCTTCATCACGATACAAACCAATATGACCTACTTTTGCAGCAGGGACCATTTCAAGCATCGCATCGAGCATTCCGCAGCCTGCTCTGAGGATAGGTACAAATGCAAGCTTTCTGCCAGCAAGCATTTTAGCGTTGGTTTTACACATAGGTGTAGTAATCTCAACATCTTCAAGTTCAAGGTCACGTGTAGCTTCGTAACACATAAGCATAGCAATTTCTGAAATAAGTTCTCTGAACTGTTTGCTGCCTGTATTTTTATCACGAAGTATAGCGAGCTTGTGCTGAATAAGCGGATGATCAAATATAGTGATTTTGCTCATAGAATTACCTTCTTTCAAAGTTGAATTATTTTTTGAATGTTCCTTCCTCGATGGCAGTAATCATATCAACACGTCTGATATGTCTGTCACCCTCGAACTCAGTGTTCAAGAAAATATCAGCCAGCTTCACAGCAGTAGCTTCGTCTATAATTCTGCCGCCCATGCAAATGATGTTAGAATTATTGTGGCGTCTTGTCATTTCTGCCATAAACTCATTAGTACAAACGGCAGCCCTGATACCTTTAACTTTGTTAGCAGCCATAGAGATGCCAATACCGGTACCACAACAAAGAATACCTAGGGTATCTTCATTTTTAGCAACTGTAGTAGCTACTTTATATGCATATTCCGGATAATCAACACTATCCTCAGTATAGCAACCAAAATCTGTATAATCGAAGTTATTGTTCTTTAAGTATTCAATAACTGCATTTTTAATATTAAGACCGCCATGGTCACATCCTAACACTACTTTCATAACACTCATTCCTTTTCTTTTGATAATCTTTCTCGTTCGGCTTGGGATGGTCTAAGATACGTGGGCATTAAAGCTGAAGCATCAAGTATATTATTGTCAGCAATATATTTTTCAGCACACAGAGCTACTGAAGATGCTGTCTGATAACATTTTGTAGGAACAGCTAGTTCAATCTGTGATTCTGTATCTTTTTGTTCGCAGCACAGATAGGCACCATCACCTACTAAAATAACACGCTTATCATATTTTTTCAGTTCATTGAGTAACTCATCAACGCTGATTGCTCTATCATCACAGAGTCTAGTTACAATGCTATCATCAACTGAAAACAATGCGTTATAAACCTGATTACGTCTGGCGTCCATACAAGAACAAACCACAGTATTTTTAGAGTCGATGAAGTTATACGCCATAGACTCAAGTGTCGAAACACTAACACAAGGTTTATTCAATGCCATCGCCAGACCTTTAACAACGGATACGCCTATACGAATTCCTGTAAAAGAACCGGGGCCAGTGTTCACAGCAAAGCAGTCAATATCAGACAACTCCAGTTTTGTCGAAGAAAGCAAAGCATCAATCATCGGTACCAGCGTCTGGCTATGAGTAAGTTTTGTGTTGATATAATACTCACCAATGATTTTGTTGTTATCTGTATCATAAATACACACAGAAGCAGATGTAGCAGAAGCGTCAAGTGATAAAATCTTCAAATTCATCAAGCCCTTCTATCGTAAATATTCTTTGGTCTTCAGTGTCGCCTTTTCTTATTTCAATGCGAATATAGCCATCGTCAAGCGCATACAAGATATTTTCGCTCCATTCTATAATGAGAATGCCGTTACCGATATAATCAAAAAAACCGATAGAATATAAATCTTCTTCGCTAGTAATTCTATACATATCAAAGTGAAATATTTTCAAATCTGCATCATATTCGTTGACTAAAGCAAAAGTCGGGCTGGAAACACCATTATCAAAACCAAGTCCCGAAGCTAGACCTCGAGTAAAAGCTGTCTTGCCCGCGCCCAAGTCGCCGAGCATAGCAATAACTTCATCACCTTTAAGTATAGACGCTATTTTTCTTCCTAAATCTTCAGTTTGCTTAACACTTTCGGAAATTATCTTAATCATAAAGCTACACTTTCTACTTTTTTCACCAAAATATTTTATCATATATTATTTGCTTAATAATGCTAATTAGAAAAAAACAATAAATTTTGTCTTATTTAAATTACATAAATGTTAATATACTTGATATTAACGCTATATTCAAATATAATACAAATAAAAGTTTTATGTGGACGGTGTGACTTTGAATTCGTTTGCTAAATCAATCAAGAACTTCTTTATTAAAACTGATAAATTGCTGTGGATTCTGACTATAGCTGCTGTTGCATACAGCGTACTTTTGATCAATAGTATGCAACGAACAAGTGATTACAATTATTTGCAGTCACAGATGATCGCTATTATAGGTGGATATGTTCTGGCAATAATAATATCTTTGATAGATTATGAAAACATACTTAAAGCATGGTGGTTGTTTGCTGTTATAGGTGTGTTTTTGCTGGTAATTGTACTTTTCATTGGTATAAACGTAAGTGGAACTGATGACACTGCATGGATAAGACTTCCAGGTGGTTTTTCATTTCAACCTTCAGAAATAGTCAAAATTATTTTTATCATCACATTTTCAAAGCATCTGCAGATGCTCAACGATAGTGAAATGATAAAGTCGCTTTGGGGCGTGCTGTCCCTCATCCCTCACATAGCTATCCCGGTTTTGTTCGTTCATCTTCAGGGTGATGATGGCACCGCACTAGTGTTCGTATTTATGTTTATCTTTATGATTTTTATTGGCGGCGTGCAGCTGAGATATTTTTTGATTATGCTGCTTTTGATGTGTACTGCAGTACCGATTGTGTGGAACTATGTGCTAAACGATGAACACAAAAATCGCTTTATGGCTATATTTGATATTGACGGTAACGCAATGACTAACTATGGATGGCAACAATATCAGGGTAAAGTATCCATAGCATCAGGTGGTATGGAAGGATATGGACTGAATAATGGTCCCAGAGTCGCATCGAATATCGTGCCCGAACAAGAAAATGACTTTATTTTTACTGTCGCTGGAGAAGAGCTTGGTTTTATAGGATGCACGTTGCTATTGCTCATTTTGCTGTTAATAATCATAAAGATAATTATCAACTCTACTCTATCACGAGATAACACTGGAAAGTATATATGTGTCGGGGTTTTCTCTATGATTGCAACACAAACTGTCATCAATATTGGAATGGTGCTAGGACTAATGCCTGTAATCGGCATCACACTACCGTTTTTCAGCAGTGGTGGTACATCAATACTCTCCGTACTTATAGGTATAGGACTAGTTCAAAGTGTGTATGTACACAAAGATGACGTCAAAACTACAGGTGTGTTAATAAACAATAGATACAAATACTCGTATGATATTTACTAAACAAAAAAAGCACGGCTATATACCGTGCTTTTTCTTATTTTTTGCTTACGCTGACATTCGCTTTATATTCACCATAAACCCAACATTCTTTAAACTCGTTTGTAAAATCAAATTTAAGTGGTAATTCAAGTGAAATACTGTTTTTTTCAATATCTTCAAGTTTATCAGTGAAATCAGCTGTTGTAATAATGTCTGTAGAATTTATCTCGGTAATCAAGTCCTGTGGTCCACAAACAGTTATTTCAATATTAGAGTTGTTGAACACAACGTTATACTTAGACAAATCGACATTTTCACTCGTTAAGCTAGATATACTGAGAGTCTTACGTTCATAATCAGATAAATCTATGCTGACCTTTGTCTCGGTACTATCACTCAGATTTTTACATCCATTAGGAAGAGATATATCATAGGTTATAGAGTTCTTTTTGTTAAGAAGGTTAGCGAAATTCAAAGTGCCTATGTTCACAGTGTTGTCCTCAATTTCATCAAGGACGCTTTGTTCAGCAGCAATCTTAATACTGCTTGGCAACATTTTCACTTTAGGGTGTGATTTAGGCTCGTTCAAAATATCGACTTTAAGATCAACATCCAAAGTAGGCAACGGTGTCAGGCTGGCTTTCACCATAGTGACATCAGCTTCAGACATCTTTATGTCAATTTTATTGCTATCCTTATCAAGATAAACCAGCTCGAACTCACTAGTTGTAGCAGTGCCTGTAGTGCCTTCCAAAGAGCCTTGTACAACCACTCTATCAATAGCGTTAACTTCAGTCTCAGGACCCTTGACCACAACAGAAGTTTCTGACAATGATGTATTTGCGTAATAGCCTTCTTCTACTTTATATGCGAGTTCATCGACAATTTCAAACTTCTTTTCTTTAAATTTATCAACATAGATAGTAATATTAGAAGGAGTGACATTTGAAGCAAAATTGTAGTTGGTTTTTACACCGACCTTTTTTGCAGATAACTCAAGATCATAGCTACCCGGAGCAATAATCGAATTAGACTGCAACGCTACCACCTGTATATCTGAAGCAGTAAGTGAACCGACAGTGATTCTGTTTCCGGAAACCTCAACAGAAGCAGTAGAATCAGCACCGCTGAATACTTGCATACCATCTTCGATAGCATCCTCAGATAATTCAATCGTGATAGGAATATCGGAAATAGTGACGTTACTTTCGGTCTGTGAATTTGCATTAATTATAAACCAAATAACAAACGCTAATAAAAGTGATGTAACGAACAAAGTAATATCGTTAGAAAAGAAACGTCTGAATCCTGATTTATTTTTCATTGTCTTTCTCCTTTCTGTTCCTGAATAGCACAGTAAAGAGATCTTGCTTTTCGTTATCAGCAGGTATTATGAGCTCCGTGAGCTTTTCATAGAGTTCTTTTCTGTCAAGCTCTCTGATGAGCTTTCCATCTACAGCGATAGAAACTATCCCTGTTTCTTCTGATACAACAACTATAACAGCATCAGACTCTTCGCTCATACCGATAGCCGCTCTGTGTCGAGTACCTAATGATGAGTTGAGTCGAGTGTTATCAGTAAGAGGCAGAATGCATCCTGCCGATAAGATTTTTCCGTCTCTGATAATGCAAGCACCATCATGCAAAGGAGCTTTGTTAAAGAATATGTTTCCGAGCAACGCTACAGAGGTATCGCTGTTGAGCTGTGTACCACTGGCAGAAATCTCAGAAAGCATTGTATGACGTTCAAGTACAATGAGGGCACCTGTTTTAGAATGACTGAAAACTGTTGCTGCATCTACAACATCGCTAATAGCCTTAGACCACACAGATACAAGATCGGTGCTCTTATTGCTGATAGCAGAAAAAATCGAATTATTAGAAATGTTACTGCGTCCTAAATGCTCCAAAGCTCGACGCAATTCAGGCTGAAATACAATAACAAGAATAATAACAGCAAATTCAAACAAAGTAGTCAATATAACGTTGACCATAGTTAAATCTAAAATTGCAGAAACAGCATAAGCAACAACCAGAACAATAAGACCTTTGACAAGCTGAGCAGCTCTGGTCTGTCGAAGCAGCTTAAATAAACTGAAAATGATAATCGCAACAAGCACTATATCAATAGCGTCGCTGAACTGAAATGTTTTCAGAATAGCTGCTATGGTAGTCATCCAACTAGATAAAAAGCCCATGAACGTCCTCCTGTACATACTTTATTTAATTTTAACACACATCTTTTGTCATTTCAACTTTATTGAGCTATAAATTATAAATTATTTATTGCAAAAACAAGTGTTTTCATATCATTTAGTGTTGTAAAAACTGATGGAGATATCCTGACTACACCATTATCTATAGTGCCTATATATTTATGAGCAATTGGAGAACAATGTAATCCTGCTCGTACAGCAATATTTCTTCTATTCAGATGCATTGCTACTTCCTCGCTATTAATATTACTGACAGAGAAGGCTATTAGCGGCGCACTGTAAAACATATCAGGTTTATTATAAATTGTAATCCTACTGTTAGAGTTCAACATCTTATGGAGAAATAATATCAAATTCATTTCGTGAATAAAAATTTGTTTTATCCCTTTATTAAGAACGAACTCTATACCCTTTTTTAGTCCACATATACCAGGAATATTCAAAGTACCACTCTCGAACCTGTCAGGCATAAAATCAGGTTGATTCAGATTTTGAGATTCGCTGCCTGTACCACCTTCAAGCAAAGTATCAGGCAAATAATCAGTGTTGATAATCAAGAGTCCGATACCCATAGGTCCATAAAGGCCTTTGTGACCGGCACAACATACATAATCAAACCCATCCTCGCCGATATTGATATCTAATACACCTGCGCTCTGTGCAGCATCCAGGCAAAACAGAATACCGTAGCTATGAGCAAGAGCACATACACGTTCCACAGGTAGTCGTATTCCAAAAACATTGGAAGCATGTGTACAAACGATAAGTCTGGTTTTCTCATTTATACACTTTCTAAAGCTATCCACTGTCCTATCATTATCCTCTGGATATACATCAGCTATGCTATATGAAATATTCTTTGACTTTAATATTTCAAGCGGTCTTAAAACAGAATTATGCTCTAAGCTCGATATAATACAATGATCTCCAGGTTTCAGAACACCTTTTATCACAGTATTAAGAGATTGTGTACACCCTGAAGTAAAAACGACTTTGCTCTCATCATCAACATTAAATAGTTTGCAAACAGCTTTTCGGCATAAAAAAACTTGCTCTGCTGCTTTCAAAGATAAATCGTGTCCACTTCTTCCAGGGTTTGCACAGTACTTTTGCATAGCTTCATTGACTGCATATATGACGCTCTTAGGCTTCGGAAATGTTGTTGCAGAATTATCAAGATATATCATAAGACATCACGAGCTACTCGTCCTATTATTTTTATGCCGCTACGAAGTAATATATCATAAGCTGTTTCTACATTTTCGGGCACAAATAGACAATATCCGCACGAATACACTTGATGAGTTTTTGGGGTACGTTCGATATATGATCTAAGTTTATATCTATCTAATATATTTTTAGCTTTCATAGCATATGTTACGGATGGTACTAATAATAATTGTTTTTCCATAAAATTTACACCTCTACATTTTTATTAACATAATATGTTCAAAAATATAGAGGTGTTATCAATAAATATTAAGTTTCAGACAAGAGATCTCCCATATCATACATACCGCTTTGTTTGTCCTTCAAATAAACAGCAGCATTTACAGCACCAACAGCAAACACATCTTTAGAAAGTGCCTGATGCTTGAGTGACAAAATTTCATCGTGGCCAGCAAAGATAACTTCGTGTTCACCAACAATCGTGCCACCACGAACAGCATGAATACCAATTTCATTTTTGCTACGCTTTTGTCTATATGAATGTCTGTCATATACATACTGAGAATCAGGTAAAACATCGGCGATAGCATCTGCAATCATAAGTGCTGTACCTGACGGTGCGTCGATTTTCTGATTGTGATGTTTTTCAATAATTTCAACATCAAAATTGTTAGAAAAAACCGATGCAGCCTTCTTAGAAAGTTCGATTATGAGATTGATGCCGAGTGACATATTTCCTGAATAAAAGATCGCAACTTCTTTTGATGCTTCTTTAATCTGCTCAACCTGTGGCTCAGAGAAGCCGGTTGTACAAATAATAACAGGTGTACTGTTATCTTTAGCAAAGCTGAGCATAGAATCAAGAACAGATGGGTTGGAAAAGTCAATGATAACATCCGCTTTTATGTCTACACCAGCAAAGGTGCGAAAAACTTTATAATTTATGTTGTCGCCGTACAGATCCACACCAGCAACAATTCTGCAGTCATCACGTTCAGACACTGCTTTTGTTACAGCAGCACCCATTTTTCCGTTACAACCGTTTAGAATAATATCTGTCATTTAAACGTCCCCTCTCTTAGAAAAATAGGGCGTATTAAACGCCCTACTTTAATTATTTAGAATATTTGCCGATAAGATCGTATTTAGCAAGGCAATCCTTGAGATCATGGTATCCTCTGTAGCTCATAGGTACAAGCGGAAGTCTGCATTCACCAGCATCAAATCCGATAAGGTTCATCGCTGTTTTTACAGGGATAGGATTCACATCAGAGAACATCATATCCATAAGCTCTACATAATGAAAATTCATCTTTGCGGCCTCGACAAAGTTATTATCAAGGCAAAGCTGACAAATCTGATGCATTTCTTTCGGACAAAGGTTAGCAAAAACAGAAATAACACCTAAGCTACCTAAAGACATAAAAGGTACTGTCTGGTCATCGTTACCTGAATAGATATCGAGCTTGTCACCACAAAGTGAACGTGTTTGTGATACAGAAGAGATATCGCCATTTGCTTCCTTAGTAGCAACGATATTTTCGTGTTTGCAAAGCTCAGCATAAGTCTTAGGCTGAATGTTGCATCCCGTACGAGATGGAACATTGTATAAAATCATAGGAAGGTCAATGTTATCAGCAATAGTGTTGAAATGTCTGATAAGACCAGTCTGTGAAGTTTTATTATAATATGGAGTAACTGAAAGCAGTGCATCAGCACCAGAGCTTTGAGCAGATTTAGAAAGCTCGATAGCTGTGTTAGTGTCATTGCTACCAGTACCAGCTATAACAGGAATTCTGCCGTTGACTTTTTCAGTGACAAAAGATAACACTTCACAGTGCTCTTTAACAGTCAAAGTTGCAGCTTCACCTGTTGTACCGCATGCAATAATAGCATCAGTGCCATTTTCAATCTGAAATTCAAGTAATTCACCCAAAACACCGTAGTTCACGCTACCATCAGCGTTCATAGGTGTAATGAGAGCAACACCGGAACCAGTAAAAATTGGTTTACTCATAAGGGGTCCTCCAATTAGTTAGTCTATATATCCTTCAGCACACAAAAGCTCAGCCATAAGTACTGCACCACCTGCAGCTCCTCTAAGAGTATTGTGTGACATACATACAAATTTCATATCATACTGTGTGTCTTCCCTGAGTCTTCCGATAGAAACAGCCATACCATTCTCAAGGTTACGCTCTAACTTGATCTGTGGACGGTCAGGCTCAGTGAAGTAATGCAAGAACTGTTTTGGCGCAGATGGAAGATTGAGCTCCTGTGCACGACCAACATAGTTATTCCAATCGTTGATTACAGCTTCAACAGACGGTTTATTCTCACAGCCAAATGACATAAACACTGCAGCAGAATGACCATCAGAAACAGGAACACGAATACACTGTGATGTGATAGAGATGTCATTTGTAGGAACGATCTTTCCATCCTCAATAGAACCCCAGATTTTCAGTGGTTCTTGCTCTGACTTTTCTTCTTCACCACCGATATACGGAATAACGTTATCAACCATCTCAGGCCAACGCTCAAAAGTTTTTCCTGCTCCAGAAATAGCCTGATAAGTACAAGCGAGAACTTTTGTTACATTGTACTTCTCTTTGAGTGGATGAATAGCAGGAACATAGCTCTGAAGTGAGCAGTTTGACTTTACTGAAATGAAACCACGCTTTGTGCCAAGACGTTTTTTCTGAGCTTCAATAATCTTAGCATGGTCAGAGTTGATCTCAGGAATAATCATAGGAACATCATCTGTCATACGATGTGCAGAGTTGTTTGACATAACAGGGCACTCAGCTTTTGCGTATGCTTCTTCAAGAGCTCTGATTTCGTCTTTTTTCATATCAACAGCACAGAACACAAAGTCAACCTGAGAAGCAACTGATTCTACGTCGCTAGCGTCCATAATAATCATATCTTTCATTGCTTCAGGAATAGGAGAAGTCATAGCCCATCTATCTTTAACGCATTCTTCATATGTTTTTCCTGCACTTCTAGGGCTAGCAGCAAGTGCTGTCACTTTAAACCAAGGATGGTTTTCTAAAAGAAGGGCAAATCTCTGGCCAACCATACCTGTCGCACCAATAATTCCAACTTTATACTGTTTCATAATTATTCCTCCGATTTCAAAAAAACAGTTGTGTTTTTTTTAATAATAATATATTATATATCTTATGTTTAGATACACTCAAATTTGCATTTTAACTTATTTTATAATATAACATCTGAACATATCTTTGTCAATTTGATTTGATAAGAATAATCAATATATATAAAATTGAAAGGTAATCAAAATGAAAACTGTTGATTTTTATTATGACCTACCAAAAGAGCTCATTGCACAAACCCCACTAGAACCAAGAGATAGCTCAAAAATGATGGTGTTGAACAAAAAAGACGGCAATATTTGTCACAAGCATTTTTATAATATTATCGATGAGTTGAATGAAGGCGACTGTCTGATTCTCAATGACTCACGAGTTCTTCCTGCACGAATTTTTGGTAAAAAGGAAGGAACTGGTGCAAGTGTTGAATTTTTGATGCTAAGACAAGTTGAAAACAACACTTGGGAAACACTTGCTAAACCCGGTAAAAAAGCAAAAGTCGGTTCAAATTTTGTTTTTGGCGAAGGCATAATGACAGGAGCTGTTCGTGATGTTACTGAAGAAGGCAACAGAATTGTTGAATTTTCTTGTAATGAGAGCATATACACAGCACTTGACAAAATCGGTCAAATGCCTCTTCCCCCTTATATAACAGAAAAGCTTCAGGACAAAGAAAGATATCAGACTGTGTACAGTAACGAGCTTGGTTCTGCTGCCGCTCCTACAGCAGGGCTTCATTTCACAAAAGAACTTTTGCAGAAAATTAAAGATAAGGGTATCAACATCGGATATGTTACTCTTCATGTTGGACTCGGAACTTTCAGACCCGTTAAAGTTGATAATATCACAGAACACAAAATGCACTCAGAACACTATGAAATTCCACAAGCTACCGCTGATCTCATAAAAAGCACAAAAGAAGCAGGAAAAAGAGTGATCGCTGTAGGCACTACGTCATGTCGCACTCTCGAAAGTGTAGCACAAAAGCACGCCGAAATAATTGCTTGTGATGGATTCACTGATATATTTATATATCCTGGATTTGAGTTCAAGGTGTTAGATGGACTTATCACAAACTTCCATCTACCAGAAAGCACCTTAATTATGCTGGTGTCTGCATTTTGCGGATACGAAAACACTATGAACGCATACAAAGTCGCTGTAGAAGAAAAATACCGTTTCTTTTCTTTCGGCGATAGTATGATGATTGTATAAAGGTAAGGTAAATATGTACAAACTAATAAAACAAGAAGGAAAAGCAAGAAGAGCTCAGTTCACCACTGTGCACGGCACTGTACAACTGCCGGCATTTATGAATGTTGCTACATGTGGTGCAATAAAAGGTGGCTTGTCTGCACTTGACTTAAAGAAAATTGAAACTCAGGTTATGCTTTGTAACACCTATCACCTGCACCTTAGACCCGGTGATGAAACTGTAAAAAAACTCGGCGGACTTCACAAAATGACAAAATGGGATTCTGTTATACTCACTGACAGTGGCGGATTTCAAGTTTTTTCACTCGCAAAGCTCAGAAATATAAAAGAAGAAGGCGTGTACTTCAATTCTCATATTGATGGCAGAAAAATTTATATGGGACCTGAAGAAAGTATGAGAATACAGTCCAACTTAGGTTCAACAATTGCTATGGCTTTCGACGAATGTGTAGAAAATCCTTCTGAGTATAAATACACTAAAGAATCAGTGGGGCGAACGACTCGTTGGCTCAAACGCTGTATTGCTGAAATGGATAGACTCAACTCTTTGGAAGATACACTAAACAAAGAACAGATGCTTTTCGGTATCAACCAGGGTGGTGTATATAAAGACCTCAGAGTTGACCATATGAAGGAAATCGCTCAGTTTGATTTACCTGGATACGCAATCGGTGGTCTTGCTGTAGGTGAAAGTGCTGAAACTATGTATGAAATCATCGAAGCTGTCGAGCCATTTGCTCCTAAAGACAAGCCGCGTTATCTGATGGGCGTTGGTACGCCAGTGAACATATTGGAAGGTGTATATCGTGGAATAGACCTTTTTGACTGCGTTATGCCAAGTAGAAACGCCCGACACGGCCATCTGTTCACTTGGGACGGTATCATAAACATAAACAACGCAAAATACGAACTCGATGACTCCCCTATTGATTCGACTTGTACATGTCCAACCTGTCAGAATTTCTCTCGTGCTTATATCAGACATCTGATGAAAGCTAATGAAATGCTCGGTATGCGACTTACAGTAATGCACAATCTGCATTTCTACAACCATCTTATGACACGAATCAGAGAAGAACTCGACAACGATACATTCACTCAGTTTTACAACAAATATAGAGAAATACTGGGCAAGCGTATCTAAACATCAAATAGTTACTTGCTTTTTGCAATATTTGCTGATATAATATATTTTGAATTTTTGAAAGAGAGGTTTTTTATATGCCAGAATTTTTTAACTCAAGCTGGGGCATTATCATAATCTATGTTTTGATTTTTGGTGCTATGTACTTCTTCCTTATCAGACCAAACTCAAAAAAGAGAAAAGCTGAAGAAGAAATGAAAAAGAGCATCACTATTGGTGATGATGTAACAACTATCGGTGGTATTGTTGGTAAAATTGTTGCTGTTAAAGATGACGAAGATGCTTTTATCATTGAAACAGGCACAGACAGAGCTAAGATCAAAATCAAAAAATGGGGTATTTCAAGCGTAGATAACAAGCCTAACCCTGCACAGCAGAAAGCTAAAGAAAAAGCTGATAAAAAAGCTAAAGATAAAGCAGACAAAAACAATCAGCTGTAATTTAATAATAAAAAAGTTCACCTCTGAATACTTATGTATCAGAGGTGATTTTTTTGCGTTATTTTTCAAATATAAGTAGTGATAAACAAATGCTTATTAAGTCGCTGATACTCGGAGTTGTATCCTCAGTAGCGATGATAGTAATATTCCTATGTGGAATGAGTGTGATTTTTCTTTCTGCGTCACTGTTACCGTACGAATATCTATCATATATAATGCTTGTTATAGATGCTGTAGGAGTACTGATAGGCTCGTATATCGCTGCAAGAATCAACAAAAGTCAAGGACTAATACTAGGACTACTGAACGGATTTATCGTATTTGTAGCTCTTTTGATATGCGGATTTGCTACAGCCAGTGAGAGCATAACAATTATTACAGCACTAAAAGCTATCGTTATGTTGCTATTCTCAGCTTTTGGTGGAATAAAAGGTGTGAATGTAAAAGAAAAAATAAGAATCAAGTAGTCGTAAAGTTATTCCAGAACTGATAATATGTCTTGTGGTATTTCAGCCACAATCTCTATCGTCTTATGTGAAACAGGATGAACAAAACGTATTTTATGACAATGCAGTGCCTGGCGTGAAATATATTCAAGAGATCCACCATACATATCATCACCAGCAAGCGGATACCCTATACTACTCATATGGCATCTGATCTGATGTGTTCTTCCTGTTTCCAGCACCAGTCGAACGAGAGTGTGGTTATTAGCAATACGTTCAGGAAAGTAGTGAGTTACTGAAGGTGCACCATCTTCAGCAACAATACGCTGAATAGAACGCCCTTCCATAACCTTAATCGGTTTGTCAACTGTACCACAACATTCTATGACACCTTCACATACAGCAATATATTCTTTTTCAACTGAAGATGGCAGTAAATTTGCAGTATATCTGTCTTTAGCAAGTAAAACGCATCCCGAAGTATCTCTATCAAGTCGGTTGATAGCTCGAAAAGTATAATGCTCCCCATTTTTATTCATGTAGTGAGCAACAATATTTGCAAGTGTGTCTTCCTGATGTATTTTTGTGGGGTGAACTGGCATTAAGCAGGGTTTATTAACAACTAATATATGTTTATCTTCAAATAGTATATCAAGCTCACCTTCAACTTCTTTTATCTCATTGATGTCATCCGGCATAGCTAAGATAACAATTTCGCCACAATTCAATGTATCTGTTGTTTTCAGAAGCTCATTGTTGCGAGTTATTCCTAAGTTAGTTCGTTTAAGCTTTGATAATGTTCGAGCTGATACGCCACAGTATTTACGCAAAAATGTTTTTGCATCAACTTTATCATATTCAGCAGGTACAGTAAACCTCAAAGTTTTTTCTCTATTAGAATCATATTCAATATTCATATATTCACCACAATGTAGATTGAAACAGCAATTTGTATAACGATGATAAACGGAATCCCGATCATAAACAATGGCTTTTTAGTCTTGTGACGTATCACAAGCATTGTAACCAGCATTGCAAAACTTCCACCCAAAACGGATAGTGTTATCAACGTTTTCTCGCTGATTCGCCACTTGTTTTGAATCGCTTTGCACTTATCATATATTGTAATTATCGCTGAAATAATATTAATAATAAAAAAATAAAAAAGTAAAATTTCAAATAACATAATAAAACCTTGGAAGTGATTTTTTGAGAAACATTAAATATACACCCTTTTTGATATCAATCATTATTCTAGTAGCAGCGATTGCAGTTGTCAGCGAAAAAGAAGACGTAGTACAAACTGATACGATTGCTACAATGGATGAAGTACAAGAGAATTTGAAAGGCGTGTGGGTAAGCTACATAACCCTTGATATGCAAAATACAAACAAAAGCAAAGATGGTTTTGTGGATAAAATCAACACTATAATCTATAAAACAAAAGAAAGCGGATTTAATACACTGGTATTTCAAGTAAGGCCGTTTTCAGACGCATTGTACAAATCATCATACTATCCTTTTTCACATATACTGACAGGCACACAAGGAAAAGACCCATGCTACGATCCGCTAAAAATCATCTGTGATTTATGTCACAAAAACGACATCAGTGTGCATGCATGGATAAATCCATACAGAGTGAAAAGTGAACAAACACCCAAAGAACTAAGTGAAATAAATCCCTACATGTTAGATGAAAGCATAGGCTTTGAACATAAAAACAGTATATATTTAGACCCATCTAACGAAAAAGCTCAGAAACTTATCATAAACGGAGTAAAAGAAATCGTTAAAAACTATGATGTTGACGGAATTCAATTTGATGATTACTTTTATCCAGAAAACTGCGATGATTTTGACGAGCCAAAATATCTAGCATATAAAAATAGCACGAATAAAAACATCTCAAAAGAAGTATGGCGTGCACAAAATGTGAACAAACTGATAAAAGACGTATATAATACAGTACACGAATATCGAAATGATGTTGTATTTGGAATATCGCCACAAGGCAACATAAACAATAATATTGCGCTTGGAGCTGACGTAAAAACATGGTGTCAAAAGAAAGGTTATGTTGACTATATTTGTCCGCAGATATATTTCAGTTTAGACAACCCCTCACTCCCTTTCGAAGAAAGCATCAGTGATTGGAAAAAACTGAATATGCACAAAAATATAAAAACATATATTGGTCTTGCTGGCTACAAGGGTGGCACCGATGAAGACGAGGGAACGTGGCTTGATAACGACGATATATTAAAAACACAAATAGAAATAGTCGAAAAAAATAATTTTGACGGAATTATGCTATACAGCTATGAAAGCTTTCTCGATGAAACTAATCAGGCTGAAATAGAAAATGTTGTAAAACACCTGACAGGTGTCACGCAATAACACCAATACAATAATCGTTTTGGGCTTGGATTATTTTGACTTTTATTATTCTGCCGATAACATTATCCTCAGATTGCAGATAAACAGGAGTATAGTTTTTTGTGTAACCCTCAAAATATCCTTTGCGGTTCTTTATTTCAAAAAGCACTTCTTCTACCCTACCTACCTGTGACTCTAAAAATTCTTTACGTTTATTTTCAGTATGCTCAATCATCAGTTTGCTACGAATATTCTTATCTTTAGGGTCAACCTGATGAGGCATTTTATCTGCAACAGTACCCTTTCGTTGAGAATAAGAAAAAACGTGTACTTTCGCAAAGCCTATATAATCTGAAAAATCAAGGCTTTTCTTAAACTCTTCTTCACTTTCTCCCGCAAAGCCGACCATTATGTCTGTAGTAATAGAAGGATTATCAAAGATGCGTCGGATATTGCTGACTATATTAGCATACTCATCTGATGTATAGTGACGATTCATTCTTTTCAATGTTTCATCACATCCACTTTGTAAAGACAAGTGAAAATGCGGACAAAACTTAGGTTGGCTAGCAAATCTTGTGAGCACCTCTTCAGTCATGAGCTCAGGTTCCAAGGAACTGAGTCTTACACGCTCAACGCCATCAACTGAGCATACAATTTCTACAGCATCTGCAAGAGTTATTCCTATATCTTCGCCATATACTGATAGATTAATTCCGACCAGCACAATCTCATTATATCCCCTCTGAGCCAGTCCTTCGACCTCAGATTTTAAGTCATCAAGGGCTTTGGATCGGACTCGGCCTCTTGCATATGGAATGATACAATACGAACAAAAACGGTTGCAACCGTCTTCAATCTTAACAAAAGCACGTGTGCGTTCTAAAAAACTATTGACTCGCATATTCTCAAACTTTTCATCGTTCTTATGCTCTTCGATTTTTATAATTCGTTTTTTATTCAACAGGTATTCCTTAATATATTCCACTACTTCTCTGCGACAAACGTTACCAAGAACTATATCGCAGTCTTTAAAAAGCTCAATTTTATCTGGAAAAGCCTGTGGCATACAACCGGTGAGCACAATGATGGCATTTTTGTTATCTCTACGAGCACGATTGATAACTTTGCGATTTTTTGAGTCACTTGTTGACGTAACAGTGCAAGTATTGATTACAATCACGTCAGCTGCTGTACCATCAGCTGGAACAAAACCCGCATCACATAAATATTCAAACATAAGTTGTGATTCATACTGATTAACTTTACAGCCAAGGGTTTCAATTTTAAAAGTCAAAACAAACACCTAAATTCTTAAAAATTTCAGCAAAAATAACATTGTAAAAATCAAATTAAAGTGCTAATATATACATAATATAACATATGACGACAAATTGCGGAGGTCTGTTATGTATAGTAGCACAATTTTGATTAAAGATATAGATACAGCCAGAGATTTTGTTGATAAAATGGCACGATTTATGGACACTAAAATCACACTTAAAAGTGGAGATTACAACATAGATGGTCATTCTATCATAGGAATAATTTCACTGGACATCACAAAACCTATTGAGGTTATTTGTGAGAATAACGTCACAGACGAGCTTATTGATATTCTCAAGCAGTACGCTATATAGTATATTTTTTATTGAGACAAAAGTCAACAACACCTTGCCCTTTCAATTTTGAAAGGGTATTTTTATGCCAAAAAGAGCCCGACTATAAAGTCGAGCTCTTTTTTTCTGATTTTATTCGCCGTAAATATATGTTTCACACTTAATGCCCTGTCCAGTACCTGATAATGGATAGAAGCCTTCATTAGGAACACCCTGAAGCTGGAGTGTTTCAGTCTGAATACCTGCACCTTTATTATTGAAAATAATATTGTTGTATGAATTTACAGGAAGATCAATTTTATATACATCCTGATTCTGATCATTCTTTTCAACAAAAGTCATTTCAAGACCAGGCCATGCAGTACCGCCACCACCTGTCTGCCAGCAGTGTGCATAAACAGCCTTCCAGCCGTAGATATTTGTGAAATATACTGCTGTTGTTTCAGGTTCTACCAGATAGAATGTGTTACTCTCTGCACCAGCGTTGTTGTTATTGAACTTATACTGGGTGTATGGAGAATCCTTAGGAATATTGAAAGTAAAGTTACCTGATGAACCATTCATTTTAATACCAGGCCATGCTGTAGAAACGTTTTCTACAGTGTCAGTATTCCAAAGGTGAACACAAGCTACAGACCACTTTTCGTTGCATGTAAGAGTTACGCTTTCGAGTGTGTATGGTGTAGTTGTTACATCAAATGGATTAGACTCGATAGTCGCAGGAGTTGTAGACTCAGTAATTTCACTATATACACCAACAAACTTAACTTTTGTGAACGCCTTGTCAACATCGAGAGTATATGTTGAGCCGCTCTTTGTCATCTTCTGACCCGGCCATTCACCATTTGTTGAACCTGCGCCATCATAAGCGAAAGCATAGATATCTTTACCGTTAAATGCGTCGGTGTCGTTGAGAGTGATTTTAACTGTTTCAACAGGAACTGTCGGTTCTGTGCTAGGTACAGTTTCAACAGGAGTACCAATCAAAGGATATACTGCGAGCTCAGCTAACTGTCTTTGGATAGCAGTTGCGTCCATAACTGTTACTTTATCGTCTGGATCTATATAAGCGCACTGAAGTATAACATCGTCGAGGATAGATAATTCAGCAAGGTGTCTTTGGATAGATGTAGCGTCCAAAATAGTAACCTTACCATCAGCATTCAAGTCACCATAAATAAGTGTACCTGGTTCATATGTTGGTATTGTTGAAACAGGCTCTGTAGGCATCTCAGTTGAATAAGAAATGTCAGTTGACTTTAATATGGTTGTAGGATAATCGCCGTAATCCTTCCACTCTAGTTTCTCAAAAATCATAGAACCTGTAAGTTTATAACCACCGGACTCACGGTTAGCAGCAGTATTAGCAGTTCCATAATAGATAACAGTAGGAGGCATTGTACGACCGCAATACCCACCACATACAGATTCGCTATGACCGATATGTGCTGCTACTTTACCTTCTGAGAACTTAACATAGTTTGTATTAGCAGGTACATCGTAGTAGTAGAGATTTGGATTTGTTGCATCTTTTGTCATTGCGTAGCCAGGGAAATCAACGATCTCTGTAGATCTGTTTTCTCCTGTTTTGCAATATACGTGAACTTTCGGCCACTGAGTAACAGTATTATCAAAATAAACTCTCTTTGTCTCAGAAGCGTCCTTTTTCAAAATCTTATATGTGTTGGAAGTTGTCTGTGTGCCGTTTGTAGCAGTAACTGTAACATCAATGCTATGACCAGCACTAATAGAGCTGTTGAGAGTAATAGCAGCACCGTCAACAGGAACTTCAACTGTGTCAAGGTTACCAACTTTGATAGTACCACTTGTAGCATTTTCGAGTGTTACTGCGATAGTAGCTGTAGAGCCAGTGTAGCTCTTTAATGTATCAGCACCAAGAACTGTAGAATTCAGCTTAACTTTAGCGATAGGTGCAGCTTTCTTAGGATTATAAACAACTGCAACGCCACTCTCGCCTACAGTACCGCTGATTTTACCACCAGATACTGTGAACTTATTGCCAGATACCTGATCAACGTATGTGCCATTAGCCATTGTACAAGCTTGGTTCACAGTAGCAGTACCTGTAGCAAGGTTAGAAATAACCATACCTGTTGTACCACGCTGTACAAAGAAAAGATTTCCGTTAGCTGATATTGTCTCGGACTGTCCGACAAATTCATTTTTGAACTGGTTGACAGCCTGAACAGCAGGGTTCTTCCATGTGTCAGCAGCACCAGGCGCACCGATAAGCTCATCATACTTGATAGATACAAGTGATGGTGTTACGTCAAGCTTAGCACAGTTGGTTCTGACAAGATATAAAGCAGGTGCGTCTTTACGAGCACCAACTACTGCCCAACCAGCAATCTGCTGTTCTATTGAAAGGAAGTTTGAAGAATCTGAGTTTGATGGATTTGTTGTGAATGTATCGTGTGACTCAAGCCAAAGTACGTTATCAGCTTTCTGTGAACCTGTATATCCGTAGTTAGCAAGTGAAGCAGATGCCTTCTTTGTTTTAATAGCATTACGCACTATTGAACCATAAGCAAAGTCAGTAACATCCATATACTTTGTGTAAGCTGTAATAGGAACTAAACCATTGAGTCCTAAAACCTCACCGTAGATATATGCATCAGGGTTCTTTTTAAGAATTGCGTTGGTGATAGTTGGCCAGAAGTCAGATGCTACAGCACCATCATCAGGTGTTTCGATATGCTTAGCAGCATCGAAACGGAAACCATCAACACCACAATCTGCAAGTGTATCAAGATAACCAATCAAATAGTTCTGATAGTCCTTGTTGCTTGTATCAAGATCAGGAAGCTGAGAGTTAAGGTCAGTTGTTGTTTGACCAGCACGTGTAGAATCAACATAAGGTACAAGTTTAGTACCGGATGTATTACGAAGATAACTCTTCAACGTTGCGTTGACCTTAGAAGCCTCGGTCTTGTTTGTGCTATTCTGAACATGGTTAGCTACTATATCACAGATGACCTTAATACCATATGTGTGAAGTGTTTCGCACATTTCTTTAAGGTCGTTTTCGTTACCGAGCTCGTTGCCGATAGCCAGATCAGTTGGCTGATAGAAGCACCACCAGTCGTTTGCATAAGCACCATCGTTTGTAGTGTCTTTTGTGCACTGAATCGGAGAAACCTGAACAGCTGTGTAACCAGCTTCAGCAATTTCTTGTGCATACTGTGTAACTTCTTTAAGTTTCCAGCTGAAAGCATGAAGGATATTACCATCATTTATGTCAGCAGGAAGATTGTATCCGACAACGTTATCAGCAACAGGTGCAGCTGTTGCTGTAGTTGCAGGGATAACAATCATTGTAGCCATCATCACAACACATATGATAAGGCTTAATAATCTTTTTGTGTACATAATTATACCCCCTAAAGTTTATATATTTTCATCTGAATCATCTGACTCAGAATTATTACTTTGGACAAATATTTCTGCTTCTAAATCATCGAGCTCTTTTGAGAGCTGGTTTATGGTGTAGGTAGAGCTCTTTTTCTTGAGCCTCTTTGTGACGGAATCGTCAATAAGTGTATAGATAACCGCAAACACAGGCACACCTAGCAACATACCAGGTAAGCCAAATAATCCGCCGCCAACGATAACAGAGAACAATATCCAGAATCCTGAAATTCCTACTGTTTCGCCCAATATTTTAGGTCCGAGAATATTTCCGTCAAACTGCTGGAGAATGATAACAAAAACAATAAACCAGAAACACTGTATCGGATCAATAATCAAAAGCAAAAATGCACATGGGATAGCACCGATGAATGGTCCGAAGAAAGGAATAACGTTAGTAACACCAACGATAACTGAAATAAGCAATGCATAATCGAATTTAAAAATAGATAATCCGATAAAGCAAATCAAACCAATCAACGCAGAATCAATGATTTTGCCAATGATGAATTTACCGCATTTTTTATTTGATAAATCAGTAATCTGAATAACCTTTTTGCTGACCTTTAGTGGCAGATACGCAACGACTACAGACTTGCACTGACGACAAAGTTTATCCTTAGATGCAAGCATATAAATAGAAACTACGATACCGATAATCCAGTTATAAAGTCCTGTAGTAAAGACCTCAGCAAAGTTTAGTGCTGCAGGGAAAGCGTTATTTATGAAGTTATTGATAACCTCTTGAGCATCTTTACCTGTTAAGAAGTTCATAATTTCGTTGTATGTATTTGCATCATAGAGATCATAACCAAATTGACTTCTGATCATAACTACAAAGTCATCAGCTGATTTTCGAATAGATTCCGCATAGACAGGTATATCATCAACGAGTGACTTTATACTTTTTGAAAGCTCTGGCACTAAGAAGCACACCAAAAGCGTAATAATACCAAAGCACAAAATATATGAACAAATTAAAGCCAAAGGTTTTTTTATAGGTTCTAGTTTTTTACGCTTTGTGCCTATTTTGTTAAAACATTTGTTGATAAAAAAGTTGTACGGAAAGCTCAGTATATAAGCAAGAATGAATCCATAAATAAATGGCATAAACACACGTAAAACAACTCCAAGTGCTGTACCAACTTGTTTTATATTTATGAGCAAAAATGCTACTAACAAGGTATATGTAATAAGCCAGAAAATCTTAATATATTTAAATTTCTTATTCAATATACCACTCCTTCCTAAAAAAGAGACATCTGTGAACTCTCAGGAATACCTTCGAGCGCACCACATTCTCTCAATATTTCAATAACAGCCTTGTTGACCTTAGTTTTCTGTATCATATCTTCGATAGATAAGTACTCTGTTGTCTTGCCGATTTCAGCCAGACTTTCGGCAGCTGCCTCACCTATACCTGAAAGCGAACAGAAAGGAAGTCTGATTTTCCCTTCTTCTATAAGAAAACGCTTAGAGTCAGATTTATTGACATCAACAGGCAGAACCTCAATGCCACGACAGAGCATTTCGTTCATAATCTGAAGCATCGGTATCTCCTGCTTTTCTTTTGCGCTAGCTTCAAAGCCTTTTTGGTTTATAGAGCGTATTTTTTCTTTGACAGCTTGTTTACCTTTTATCAGTGTCGCACCATCAAAGTTATCGTTACGAACAGTAAAATACGCCGCATAATACTCAAGAGGCTTATGAACTTTATACCAACCAAGTCTTAGTGCTGCTATCATATATGCAGCCGCATGGGCTTTTGGGAACATATACTTTATCTTCATACAAGAATCAATGTACCATTGCGGAACATCATGCTCTTTCATCGCATTGATATGTTCATCAGTCAAAAGCTTTGTAGCTTTACCTTTTCGGACAATTTCCATTATCTTAAATGCCATTCCAGGCTCAAGACCCTTGTGCATAAGATAGGTCATAATCGAATCTCGTGTACCGATAACTTCTGAGATAGTACAAGTACCGTCTTTGATAAGATCAGCAGCGTTACCTATCCAAACATCAGTTCCGTGAGAAAGTCCCGAAATCTGTAGCAAGTCTGTGAATGTTTTAGGTTGAGCTTCAACCAACATCTGACGTACAAACGATGTTCCGACCTCAGGCATCGAGAAAGTTCCTGTCTGTGAATCTATATCATCAGGTGTAACCCCCAACGCTTCCGTAGACGTAAACAACGACATAACCTCAGGATCGCTCATCGACACGTCCATTACAGGAATACCTGTGTACTCCTCGAGATAATGATAAATGGTCGGCACATCGTGTCCGAGCTCGTCGAGCTTACAGATAGTATCATGAATAGAATGGAAATCAAAGTGAGTTGTAATATTATCAGAACCTGTATCATCGGCTGGATGTTGAACAGGACAGAAATCATAGACCTCCATACCACGTGGCACAACAACCATTCCGCCCGGATGCTGTCCTGTGGTACGCTTTACACCGGTGAAACCGTTAGCAAGACGAGAAATCTCAGCTTTGTGCATTGTAACGCCACGTTCTTCGCAGTACTTTTTAACAAAGCCGATTCCTGTCTTTTCAGCAATGGTTGAGATAGTACCCGCTTTGAAGACGTTGTCTTTACCAAACAATTCTTCAGTGTATCTATGTACACGTGATTGCACCTCACCACTGAAGTTAAGGTCAATATCAGGAACCTTATCACCCTTAAAACCAAGGAATGTTTCGAAAGGAATCTCGTGTCCGTCACGATCAAGCTGTGCACCACAACGTGGACACTTTTTCTCAGGCAAATCAAAACCTGAACCATAGCTACCGTCAGTGATAAACTCGCTATATTTACACTCCGGACAAATATAGTGTGGGCACAGAGGATTTACCTCTGAAATACCCGACATAGTAGCAACAAAAGATGAGCCTACGCTTCCTCGAGAACCGACCAGATAGCCATATTCTTCGCTTTTTGCAACGAGTTTTTGAGCGGTCATGTACAGCACTGAGAATCCGTATGTTGTGATAGAATTGAGCTCTTTATCAAGTCTTGCTTTTACAATATCAGGAAGAGGATCACCGTATTTTGCCTTCGCTCTCTCCCATGTGATAGAAACAAGCTGTTCTTCAGCACCATCAATAAATGGTGGAAAGTTACCTTCTGGAATAGGACGAATCCACTCACAGGAATCAGCAATTTTGTTAGGGTTATCGACAACAACTTCATATGCTTTTTCTTCTCCTAAATACTGGAATTCATCAAGCATTTCAGCAGTTGTTCTGAAATACAGCGGAGCTTGTTCGTCGGCATCAGAAAAACCTTGACCAGCCATAAGTACCTTTCTGTACTCACTGTCATGTGGATCCATAAAATGTACGTCGCCCGTTGCAACGACAGGAATGCCGAGCTCTTCGCCAAGTTTTATGATGGTACGGTTGATTTTCTCAAGCTCAGATACACTGTCAAACTTGCCGTTTCTCACCATAAACATATTATTACCGTTTGGCTGTATCTCAAGATAATCATAGAATGAAGCTATGCCTTTGAGTTCGCCCCACGGCTTACCCATCAGTATAGCTCTATACAGCTCACCAGCCTCACAAGCAGAACCGATAATTAGCCCTTCTCTGTACTTGATAAGCTCGGATTTCGGAATCCTTGGTCTGCGATAGAAGTATTTCAGGTGTGACATAGAGATAAGTCTGTAGAGATTCTTCAGACCAATATTATTCTTTACAAGAATTATTTGGTGATATGTAGGCAGCTTTTTAAAATCGCCACCGGCAATCTGTGTATTGATATCTTTCGTGCATGTAATATTATAATCGTCTTTTAGCCTATTGCATAGACTAATGAAGATTTTAGATAAAATTTGGGCATCATCAACTGCACGATGATGATTAAAATCAGGAAGTCGCAGATATTTGGCAACTGTATCGAGCTTACAGTTCTTGATATCAGGAAGAATTGCTCGACATATAGCAACTGTGTCAAGTGAAGTGTAGTTATACTCGACGCCCATATTTTCACACGCAACTTTGATAAACGAAGTATCAAAAGGTGCGTTGTGAGCAACAAGAATATTATCACCGCAAAAATCAAGGAAAGCTCGAACGGCATCGCTCTGTGATGGAGCGCTCTTTACCATATCGCCAGTGATACCTGTCAGCTCCACAATCTTCGCAGGAATCGGTTTCTCGGGATTAACAAATGTCGAGAAAGTATCGACTACCTGACCACCGCAAACCTTCACAGCACCGATTTCCGTGATTTTTTCTGTTTTTGCGGAAAGACCTGTGGTTTCAATATCAAAACAGATAAACGTGTCATCGAGCGATACATTCTTTTCGCCATCTACTGATTCAACCAAATCATCCATAAAGTATGCTTCAACGCCATAGATGACTTTGATTTTCTTTGCGTCACGGTTGATTGCTTCGGAAGCGTTCATAGCCTCTGGAAAAGCCTGAGCAACACCGTGATCTGTTATTGCAACAGCTGAGTGTCCGAACTGAGCCGCTCTTTTTACAAGAGTGCCAGCATCTGTAACACCATCAAGCTGTGACATATTTGTATGTAAATGTAGTTCAACACGCTTTTTTGGAGCATTATCCCCTACTTTGACTTTATCTACTGTTGAGATAGAACGAGCATTCACAACAATCTCGCCAGCATATTTGTCAAATTCTACATCACCTGAACAAATTATAGTAGAGCCCTTTTTTACATTTTCTAGTACTCTACACTCGTTTTTATTATTAAACACCTTAACCGTTATAGAGCCAGTATAATCAGTGATATCAAATGTGATGATGTTTTTATCTCCTGAACGGGTTTCTTTCCATTCGCTTGAAAACACATCACCCCAGATAGTAGCTCTTCCGGTATCATAGGCAATTTTCTCTATAGGAATTATTTTTCCTTTTGTAACACGACCATATAGCGGACGCATAGTTTCAGGAATAATCTGTGGTGTGACATAAACACCAACACGTTTTTCGATTGACTTCGGAGTTGAGTTGGAATTTTCTGAAGATTTTTCTTCAAATTCGAACATATTTGACAGTTCTTCGAGCTTTTCACGAGAAATCTTTTTTTCAACGTTACTAATCTGCTCCTGATATTCTTCAGAATCACCATCAATTTCTGTAACACCACTGAACCTTATCTCAAATGATATAGAGAAAAATTTCTTTATCATATCATTCAGTAAAGTTGAAAAGTCTTTTGCAACAAGCAAAGAAAGACCACCGTGAGCAAGTTTGACAGTGAGAACGTTATCTTTTTTATAGAGAGTCGCATCATTGAGAGTACCATTAAGACTCGGTGTATTCACCTTCAAAAACTCTACAATCTGTGGAAAATATGCTGTATCAAAAAGCTTTTCATCAAACTGAGGATGTATTGTAACCTTAGAAAACTGCATAGTAGAAGTCTTCAGCAAACGCTCGGTTTTAAAAATATCCTCAGCGTCTACTAAAGAGTTAAATTTAGCATAAACATCAAGTATTCGTTTTTCTTTTTGGATTTTAATATCACATACCCTAGCGCTTGCAACCGTTTCTACAACAGGAGCGCTGATGTACTGTGAAAAAATACTGCCTAATGTATTCATTTATAAACCTTTCAATTTACATCTTATCTATTTCATCAATCAAAGCATCAATGAGTTTGCTCTCATCGACCTTGTATAAAATTTCGCCTTTTTTGAAGACAAGCCCTTCCTTGTCACCACCGGCTATTCCAATATCGGCTTCTTTAGCCTCACCGGGACCGTTGACTACACAACCCATAATCGCTACTTTTATATTCTTGTTGCAATCTTTAAGGCGTTCTTGAGCTTCGTTAGCAAGTCCTATCAAATCAATTTTTGTTCTGCCACAGGTTGGACAAGATACAAAAGTGATGCCGTCTTTTCTTATACCAATCGCTTTGAGAAGGTCTTTTGAGGCATAAATCTCTTCAACGGGATCTGCTGTGAGCGAAATACGTATAGTATCTCCAATACCATGAAGTAAAAGCGAACCGATTCCCGCAGAAGACTTAATTATTCCCATACGTGTAGTACCTGCTTCGGTAACGCCCAAATGGAATGGATAGTCGCAGCTCTGGTCGGCGATTTCATAAGCTTTGACCATAGTTGCAACATCGCTGCTTTTCATCGACAAAACTATATCAGTGAAATCATATTTTTCAAGAAGTGATGCATGATACAAAGCACTATCACACAGAGCTTGTGCTGTAGGATGTCCATACTTTTTGAGTATTTCTTTTTCCAGTGAACCAGAATTAACTCCAATGCGGATAGGAATATTTTTTGCTTTACATGCAAGAGCAACTTGCTTTACTCTATCTTCAGCTCCAATGTTACCTGGGTTGATACGTATTTTATCTACACCTGCAGCAACACATTCAAGTGCGAGTCTGTAATCAAAATGAATATCTGCAACTACAGGAATAGAAACAGCTTCTTTTAAAGCTGGGATAAGACGCACTGCGTTCATATCAGGTACAGCAGCACGAATGATCTGACATCCTGCTATTTCAAGTCTTTTTGCCTGTTCAACACTACCTGCTATATCATCAGCACGAGTGTTGAGCATAGACTGGATAGTAACATCTGCGCCGTTTCCTATATATACATTTCCAGCTTTGACCTGTATTTTACTCATATTATCCTCCTAATATAAGCATCCAAATGTCTTTAAAAGTTACAACTGCCATAAGCAATAATAGCAGAGCAAGTCCGATACCATTGATAATTCCTTCGACCCTTTGTGGTACACGTTTTTTGAAAATTGCTTCAATCAAAAGCATCACAAAACGTCCGCCATCAAGTGCTGGGAAAGGCAACATATTTACAACACCCAAGTTGATCGTAATAACCGTCATAACATATACAATGCTCATAACAGCATTCAAAAAGCTGACTTTCAGACTCTCTGATGCAACATCAGTAATAGCCGATGCAAGACCAACAGGTCCTGAAACTTCATTGATACCGAACTGACCGGTAACCAAACCTACAAAACTAGCCCAAACCATACGAGTAACAGCAACAGTATCTTTGAAAGTTTGCGAAACAAGTGTAGTGAAAGTCTTTTCAATCGGTTCCACATGAAAATCTATAGATAATGCGGGCTCTTCTGTAGTGCTATCAAGATATGTGAAAAAGTCCACGTTATCGAGTTCGATCTTCTCGTCATTTCTGATGACTGTCATAGAAGTATTGAAACGTTTGCGAGTTTCTTTTTCCTCAATTTCAGGATAGGTATCAACTTTTTCAAGCGAGATAGCTACTGAAACTTCATCAATATACTCACACATCAGTTTATATGCTGACTCTTTTGTTGTAGCATCTACAATCTTCTCAAAGCCTTCGCTCCAGACTTCATAAAGAGATATGAGCTGTTCGTCGCTTGCAGATTGAGAAACTGTAGCACAGTGGTTGCGCAAGTAAAAAAGACAGTCTTCTTTGTAAATCTCAAGTGTGCTACCATCGACCTCTTTGACAGGCAGTGTATATATAGCAAAGCTGAAATCAGTAGATGTGTTGATTTTATAA
Source organism: Ruminococcus sp. (assembly GCA_045539655.1). Taxonomy (GTDB): domain Bacteria; phylum Bacillota; class Clostridia; order Oscillospirales; family Acutalibacteraceae; genus Ruminococcoides. The sequence continues at coordinate 33,588 of JAZQFT010000021.1, forward strand.
TCATTGATTTCTATAATTTCGTCGCCTTCCTGCAAACCAGTAGCTGCAGTGAAAGAATATGGCTCAAACGATGATACTGTAGTTGAGGTAAACGCTTTGTTCGGAAGTAAAGTGATCATCATAAGCACAAATCCGAACAAAATATTCATAATTGCTCCCGCTACGACAATAATCATACGCTTATATACGCTCGCCTTAGAAAAAGCACGTGGGTTTTCGCTTTCCTCATCTTCACCTTCCATAGCACAATAACCTCCGATAGGCAGAAGTCTGAAAGAATAGGTAGTCTCGCCCTTTGTAAAAGAAAAGAGCTTTGGTCCCATACCGATTGAAAACTCGTTGACTTTTACACCGCTTTTCTTAGCTGCAACAAAATGTCCACCCTCGTGGAAAAAAATAATAAGTTCAAATAAAACAACCGCAATTAAAATAAGTGCAACAGTTGTGATAAAATCATCTCCAGTTATTTTGCTAAATTATATACATATTCTCGGGCTTTTTTATCAGCATCGTGAACGTCAGCAAGAGTTTTTGATTCTTGAGCTTCAAAAGTATCAACAGCTGAAGAAACTAGTTCTCCAATATCGAGAAAACTGATTTTGTTTTCTCTGAAAAGCTTGTTAGCTACTTCGTTAGCGCCATTTGCAACAGCAGGGATAACGCCACCCCTTTTCATAGCTTTTTTACAAGCAGAAAGACATTTGAAGGTATCGTAGTCCGGCTGATAGAACGTCATACTCGAGATTTTTGAAAAATCAAGTGACCCAACAGGTGACTCGAACCTATTTGGATATGTGATAGCGTACTGGATAGGAATCCTCATATCAGGAAGTCCGAGCTGTGCCAACACGCTGTTATCTACAAATTCAATCATAGAGTGAATAATGCTCTCTCTATGTACGACGACCTCAATATCGTCAGGTGACATATCAAAAAGCCACGCTGCTTCAATAATCTCAAGGCCTTTGTTCATCATAGTAGCAGAATCAATAGTGATTTTTGCACCCATGGACCAGTTAGGGTGATTGAGCGCCTGAGCGACTGTGACATTTTTCAATTCATCTGCAGTCTTGCCGAAAAATGGTCCGCCCGATGCAGTTAGAATAATTTTTTTGAGTGCTTTATAAGGTGGTGAAGCCTGCAAGCACTGAAAAATAGCAGAATGCTCACTATCAACAGGATACAGTGTCACACCGTTACGCCTTGCGGCATCCATAACCAAAGCACCGCCAGCAACCAAAGTCTCTTTGTTAGCAAAAGCAATGTTCTTTTTTGCTTCAATTGATGCAAGTGTGGGCTTTAGTCCGACCATACCAACAACTGAGTTGACAACCAAGTCGCAGTCATCAAGGGTTGCCGCATAAAGCAGACCCTCCATACCGCTATAGACCTTAGTGTCTAGATCTTTAATATTGAGTTTCAACTCATCTGCCCTACTATCATCAAAAACAACAGCAACAGAAGGTTTGAACTCTCTGATTTGTTCTTCCAGAAGCTCTATATTACTATGTGCAGAAAGTGCCGTAACTTGTAAATTGAGCATTCTTGCTACATCTAGTGTCTGAGTACCGATAGAACCGGTTGAACCCAAGACTGATAGTTTATTCACCATAATAAACCTCGATTAACAAATATAAATAACTTCAGTAAATTCTCTTACAATGTAAACAAGCGGAACACAGAAAAGAACAGAGTCAAATCTATCTAAAAGACCACCGTGACCAGGCATTACTGAACCAAAGTCTTTTATGCCACAATAGCGCTTAACAAGAGAAAATGTAAGATCACCAAAAATCGAAACGATAGGATTAATCAAACCAATGATAATGAGAGGCAGATACTCAACAGTTACCGTAACTTCTCCTCCACCTACTGACATATCAGCTGTATATATAAGTGAGAAAATATAGCCAACTAAAACTGAACCCAGAGCACCGCATATAAGTCCGCCAATAGCACCTTCAATAGTTTTTTTGGGACTGATAGCAGGACACAGCTTGTGTCTGCCTAAAAACACACCAGCAAAATATGCACCGCTATCAGACAACCAAGGTACAGCTAAAATAAGAACAACCCAAAAAGCTGTAAAACCAAACCTATTACAAGAAACATCAGCAAAGGCTGTCATCAATAAGGTAATCAAAACAGTGCCGCCATAGGCAAACATAACGTCGCCCATATTTACTGTGTTGTGAAATACAACCATCAAAACAAAAAATACGATAGTAAATACAAACAGCGGAATCAGTTCAACCATATACGCACACAAAAGTGGTGAAATAACAGCAAAAGTAATACATGGTATTGAAACAACATATTTTTTAGTTAGTGATTTTGCGTTAATAAATTCAAAACATAATACACCTGATACAATAGCTATAGCAATGTTGATTGGTAAAGAATAGTAAAAACCAACATACAAAAGTGCCAGGCAGATAATAATACCAACCGCTGATGTAATCAGTCTTGTTTTCATAGGTAATTCACCTTCTAGGAGTCAAAATTATATTCCGCCAAAGCGTCTATTACGCTTGGCGAATTCGATAAGAGCTTTATCAAGATCCTCGCTCTTAAAATCAGGCCACAAAACATCCATAATGCAGTATTCAGAGTACGCTGACTGCCACAAAAGGAAGTTAGAAGTTCGATACTCACCACTAGGGCGAATGATAAGATCAGGGTCAGGCTGTCCGCTAGTATAAATACTATCGCTGATAAGCTGAGCATCTATATCATCAACATCGAGCTTTCCGTCCTTAATATCCTGAGCAATGTTTTTGACAGCGTGCACAATCTCATCTCTGCCGCCATAATTCATAGCAATATTGAGCACCATACCGTCTCTGTCTTTGGAATCCTGCTCATTACGCTCGATAAGTTCAAGCATATCAGTAGAAAACACAGAACGGTCACCGATAAACTTGACAACAATACTATCATCCTGAAAGTCATTGATAGCTTCAATCATATACTCTTTGAAAAGCTTCATGATAGCGTTGACTTCATCTTCGGGACGTTTCCAGTTTTCTGTGGAGAATGCATAGACCGTCAAATATTTTATGCCTATATCGGAACAGTAGCGCGCAATTTTTCGAAAAGTTTGCGCGCCAGCAGTATGTCCGGCGGTACGAGGCAGACCACGCTTTTTTGCCCATCTGCCGTTACCGTCCATTATTATTCCAATATGTTCAGGAAGTACTATGTCTTTGATAGATATGCTGTCATCTTTAGCTTTCTTAAAAATAGCCATCTTAGATTTCCATAATCTCTTTCTTTTTCTTGTCAGCCATCTGGTCTACAACCTTGATGAACTTGTCTGTCTGTTCCTGAGCCTTTTTCTCACCGTGCTTGAGATCATCTTCTGTGAGCTCGCCATCCTTTTTAAGAGTTTTGAGCTTATCAATAGTATCTCTACGAACGTTTCTGATCTGGACCTTTGTATCTTCAGCGATAGCAGCGATTTCTTTAGCAATTTCTTTACGCTTATCTTCAGTGAGTGGTGGGAAGATAAGACGGATACATTTACCATCGTTCTGCGGATTGATACCGATATCTGACATCTGAATAGCTTTTTCAATCATTCTGAGAACAGATGCATCCCATGGCTGGATAGTAAGTGTTCTCGCCTCGGTTACAGATACAGCAGCAAGCTGGTTGATAGGTGTTGGTGTTGAATAATAATCAACAGTAACTTTATCTAAAACTGAAGGATTTGCACGACCTGCTCTGATTGCTTTGAACTCAGCATCAAGATGATCGATACGTCTTTGCATACGCTCTTCGGATTTTTGTAATGTAGGTTTCATTATAGGTCCTCCCTTATTGTGATATTATATTAAAATAAAAATTATGCAAAAATTAGAAGTTGCCGACTAAAGTTCCAATAGAATCTTCACACACAGCCTTGTAAATGTTATCAGGGTCATCTACGCTGAATACAAGCAAGCCGATGTTGTTGTCTTTACAAATAGCAGCTGCAGTAGAATCCATAACCTTGAGGTCTTTTTCGAGAACATCGTGGAAAGAAATTGTACTATATCTCTTAGCATCAGGGTTAGTCTTAGGGTCGCAGTCATAGACACCATCAACCATAGTTGCTTTGAGTATAATCTGAGCTTCAATCTCAGCAGCACGAAGAGCGGCAGCAGTATCTGTAGAGAAGAATGGGTTACCTGTACCACAACCAAAAATGACAACTCTTCCCTTTTCAAGATGACGGAGAGCTTTGTTACGGATATATGGTTCTGCAATAGCTCGCATTCCGATCGCAGTCTGCACTCTAACGTCGACACCAATCTGTTCCAGAGCATCTGCAACACCTAAAGCGTTGATAGTGGTTGCGAGCATTCCCATATGGTCAGCACGTGTTCTATCCATCTTGCCACTTGTGCGTCCTCTCCAGAAGTTACCACCACCAACAACGATAGCAACCTCTACCCCATCATCAACAAGTTTTTTGATAGGTTCACAGAAAGAAAGTACTGTGTCAAAATCGATTCCGTGTTTAGCTTCACCTGCTAAAGATTCGCCGGAAAGCTTGAGTAAAATTCTTTTATATTTAGAATTCATGATATCACCCCATAGTTGTCTTTATAATTAAGAAAATTATACTATAATTCGTGAATTTTGTAAAGAAGTATAAAGTAAATAAATATGAATGTTTAGAGATTTTTTACAATAAAAAAGGAGTGGTTATAAAAACCACTCCTTCATATAGGTTAAATATAATTATTTTACCATGCTAGCAACTTCTGCAGCGAAATCATCCTGACGTTTCTCAAGACCTTCGCCCTTCTCAAAACGAACGAATTTTGCAATCTTGATAGAGCCACCAAGCTTCTTAGCAACAGACTCTGTATATTTGCCAACAGTCATTGAGCTATCCTTAACGAACTCCTGATCAACAAGGCAGTTTTCTTTATAGAACTTGCCAATTTTACCTTCAACGATCTTAGCGAGAACTTGCTCAGGCTTGTTAGCCATCTTAGGATCCTGCTTCATCTGTGCAACAAGAATCTCCTTCTCGTGGTCGATAGTCTCTGCAGGAACTTCAGCAGAATCAAGGTACTGTGTGTTGAGAGCTGCGATCTGCATAGCTACGTCTTTACCGAAAGCAACAAAGTCAGCGTTTGTAGTATCAACATCAGTCTCGAAGTTTACGATAACACCGATCTTGCCACCAGCGTGAACATAACCAACTGTAGGACCATCAAATTTCTCAAAACGACGAATCTTAATATTCTCGCCGATTGTAAGAACTTTCTCCTGAAGAAGTTCAGCAACTGTCATCTCTGTACCAACAGCTTTTAAAGTTGCAAGTGCGTCAACGTCAGCTGGGTTATTCTCCATAACTGTAAGAGCACATGTCTTAACAAATGCTAAGAAATCTGCGTTCTTTGCAACGAAGTCTGTCTCAGCGTTAATTTCGATAACTACACCAGCTGTATTGTCATCGTTAGTGATAGCGAAAGCTACACCTTCAGCAGCAATTCTGGAAGCCTTTTTAGCCTGCTTTGCAAGACCCTGCTCTCTTAAGAAATCGATAGCAGCGTCCATATCGCCGTTAGCCTCAGTAAGTGCCTTTTTGCAGTCCATCATACCGCAACCTGTCTTCTCACGAAGAGCCTTTACATCTTGAGCTGTAAATGCCATATATATCAATCCTTTCGTTATTTATACGTAGTTATTTCTAAAATAGAATTATTCTTCAACGAGTTCTTCTACGTCAGCCTCTTCATCTCTAGCAGCTGCGCCCATCTGACCCTCTCTGCCTTCGATGATAGCATCAGCCATAGCGCCACAGATCAGTTTTACTGCACGGATAGCGTCATCGTTACCAGGGATTACATAGTCAACATCGTCTGGATCACAGTTTGTATCAACGATAGCTACAACTGGAATGCCGAGTTTCTTAGCTTCTGCAACAGCGATCTTTTCTTTTCTTGGGTCTACGATAAAGAGACATCCAGGAATCTGCTCCATATCCTTGATACCGCCGAGGAACTTCTCGAGCTTTTCAATCTCAAGGTTGAGCTTGATAACTTCCTTCTTTGGAAGGAGATCAAATGTTCCATCTGTTTCCATAGCACGAAGCTGCTTGAGTCTAGCGATTCTTCTACGGATAGTTGTGAAGTTTGTGAGCATACCGCCGAGCCATCTAGCGTTTACATAGTAAGCGCCAGCACGAAGAGCCTCTTCTTTAACTGACTCCATAGCCTGCTTCTTTGTGCCAACGAAGAGAACGTTCTTGCCCTCTACAGAAAGGTCACGAATGAAGTTGTATGCTTCTTCGAGCTTTACAACGGTCTTCTGCAAGTCGATGATGTAGATACCGTTACGCTCTGTAAAAATGTATGGAGCCATCTTAGGGTTCCATCTTCTTGTCTGGTGACCGAAATGTACGCCGGCCTCCAGGAGTTGTTTCATAGAAACTACTGCCATTTTATTTTCCTCCTCAGGTTAAAACCTCCGCTGAGCCGTGAATTTGCCGGGACAAACACCTATGTGTTACTGAGCCGGTAAGCTTCAGCGTGCGTAATGCCTAAATATTATACCATATAAATAAAAAAAATCAAGCATTTTTTGATGCTTGATTTCTTTTTTATGATACTATTTTTGCTTATTACATATCAAAGAATCTTACTACGCCATACTCACAGACAAAATTCTGTGATTCGTGCCAAGCACTTGAGCAATAAGCAGTTGAATAGAACACAAGAGTTCTATGCTGAACGGCAGCGCCGCCCTGGTCAAAAATGTAATTTACAACGTCCTTACATGTCTGGCTAGGTGTGATAGATGTTGAACCATAATATCCGTACTTAGAAATAACAGTCGCAATGTCAGAATGACCACCCATTACGAATGCATCTCTCAAGCACTGAGCAACAATCGCCATGCCAGTGTAACCCATCGAGCCTGCTTCACCCATGATAATTCGTTCTGCAAGATCACGGTCAGCATCAGAAAGATGGATTGCGTAGCTTGTGTAGTTTGGATCCGGATTTTCAATATCAAGCAGATAACTTGAGCTTGAAGAACCAGATACATATGAACTACCCTCGCTAGTTGATTCTGTAGAGCTGCTTGTTGATGACTCTGTCTCAGCAATTGTCTCCTGAACTGTTTCAGCTTCAGTTGCCTCAGTAGGCTCAGCTTCAGTAACTTGTACTGCTTCAACCTGAAGTTCTTCGACAATGCTTTCTGCTTCAAGCTTAGCTTCGTCAATAGCAATAGCACGAGCTAACGCTAAAGCATCGCTGTCATCTTCTATATATGTATTAGCTTCTGTTTCTTTGGTTTCTGTTATCGGGGTCTCGCTTGCAGCTTCTACTTCAGGTGTAAGAACAGACACTGATAATGCAAAAAATGCACACAATGTCATTATGAGAACTCTCAGATAAAATGTCTTAAATTTTCTCATATTATCTCCTCCTTTAAGTAGTCTACATCGGTAAGCCGATGTGAATAAGATATGGAAATATTTGTAAAATCATACCTTTTCAAGTGCTATTTAATCATAAAGTCGTAAAAATTGCAAGCTTGTAACTTTTTCGTTTTAATTCTAATTTAGCATCAAAAATGGCTTTTTATTCTAATAAAGCATTATTTTTAGTAAAAAATGTACAGATTAGACAATTATCTATAGTGCAATTTGCTATCACGCACAAATATTTTTAATGACAAATTGTAACAAATTTATTACCTTTTTTTGTTTCACTAGTCATTTTTTGCACCTTAAAATCAACTAATATGGTATCTTCTCCTATCAGAGTGATATTATCCCACGGGATAATACAATCAGAAGAACGACCAAACAGTCCAAAAAACCTTGGTCTTCCATACACTATAACCGCTACTACCTTTGAGCTGTGTGTATCCACCTCCAAATCATCAACAAATCCAAGCCTTGAACCGTCACAGGAATTTATTACTTCCTTATGTCTGAGTTCAGCTAGTCGGCAGGGCATCTAACTCCTCCTTTTTTAATACTATACAATATATATATGTGCAAACTTTGTCGTATAAACGTACAAATTATTAACTTTTTAAATATAAATAAAGTCAGTCTCTTGAATTTATCATCAACACCATTATTGATATACCGATTAAAACACCTATAAATATACCTATTATCATACCAAACAACATAAAAACACCTCTCTTATTTGACATCTGTCACATATAAAGTATGAGATACTATGTACACGGAGATGGTGACAGTGGTTATTTACATAGATGTTCTCATATTCACAAATGTTCTTATTGATTATTTTATCCTTTCTTTGACACAGAAATTCCTGCATATACAAACAAAGGGATATAAAATAATTCTTGCTTCTGTACTGGGCTCTTTATTTACACTATTTATATTCATACCTAAATTTAATAATATTTTATCAATTTTGATCAAGTTATTTTGTTCAATCACAATGTGTCTGGTCGCATTCAAGCATACAGATATAAAATCAATAGTAAAATACATATCAGCTACATACATTATCAGCACAATTTTTTGTGGATTGATGTCACTCGTGTATCAAGTTTTTAATCCCAAAAATATGGCAGTAATAAAAGATGTCGTTTACTTTGAAATAGAACCCTTGTTTTTGATCATCATCAGTATTGCTATATACATAATCATTATTGGTTTGAAATATTTGTTCTCATCTTCTGCAGACAGCACGCTGGTATCGCTTAAAATAAACATACAAGGGCATGATTATTCATGTATTGCTAAGGTAGACACCGGAAGCACTGTAGTAGAACCGTTTTCGGGCTCGCCGGTTATTATTGCTGAAAGCTCGATTCTTGATAAGAATATCAAAGAAAAATGCACAAGAATAGTACCATACAAAGCTCTAGGTAGTGATGGAATTTTGAGTGCAATAAAAGCAGACAATATATATATAGATAAAAAAGCCATATATAAAAATGTATATATAGGGATATATGATGGAGAAATAGATAAAACAATCAAAGCAATCATAAATTCTCAAATAGTCAGGTGATACAAATGGAACTTATTAAAAATCTAATACTTAAAATCAAGCTGTTATTCGCTTCACACAACGTGTTCTATATCAGCGGAACAATGGCTCTCCCCCCACCGCTTAATCAACAAGAAGAGAATGAAATCATGGAAAAACTAAAAAACGGTGACGAAACAGCAAGAGAACCGCTGATTGTACATAACCTCAGGTTAGTCGTATATATAGCAAAAAAATTTGAGAACACAAACATAAACATAGAAGACCTGATTTCTATCGGCACAATAGGACTGATTAAAGCGGTAAACACCTTTTCTCCATCAAGAAATATCAAGTTCGCCACATACGCATCAAGATGCATCGAAAATGAAATTCTTATGTTTCTAAGAAAAACATCACAGCGAAAAAATGAAATTTCTATTGAAGAGCCCTTAAATACAGATTGGGACGGAAACGAGCTCCTTTTGTGCGATGTGCTCGGAAGTGATGCTGATATAATAAATAGAGATATCGAGCAAGAGTTAGAGTGTAATCTACTTCTCGAAGCCGTTTCAAAACTCAACACACGTGAATCGCTTATTATGGAACTTAGATTCGGCTTGAACGGTAACAAGGAACATACTCAAAAACAAGTTGCAGATTTGCTGGGAATTTCTCAATCATATATATCAAGGCTCGAAAAGAAAATTATAAGACGTCTTAAATCAGATTTAGAAAAAGTTGTGTAAATATGTAAAGCACAGGCTACAACCTGTGCTTTTTTCACATAAGTCCTGATGATTCAGAAGAATTTTGTGCGTCGCCGTTTTCATTATTACCAGAAGAGCCATTATTGTCGTTGCCAGAAGCGCTGTTGTTTGTGTTGCTGTTAGCCGAACCTTGAGTACTACCTTCGTTTTCGTTGGTTGAAGCAGACTCATTGCCAATCATTCCATCACCGTCTGTCACTTCGCCGTCAGTGCTAGACATCATATCGTTAGCTTCTGAAGAAACGAAAGATTCTACATCACTTGCAGCATCGGACGCCATCTGTGAAACAGACTCTTCTCCTCCACATCCAACAAGAGCGAAGCAGAACACTATAATAGTCATCATTACGCATAAAATTTTGTACATTTAAATCACCTCAAAAAAAATTACCGCTCCAAACGGAACGGTAATAGTGTTTACAATAAATAGTAAAATATGAGTTGTTAATTAAAAATATGTGAGATTTGAAGAGTTTTCGGAAATAAGGTCACCGTTTTCGTTAAATTTAGACACGATAATCTTATCTCCATCAAAGTTGAGCAAAACTTTTACTCCATTGGAAAGTGTTTTAGAAATAAACCTGACATTTCCATCAGCGTCGATTCTTGCACCGTCACCAACCGGCTTGTTATCAGCAAATTCACCAACGTGTACGCTGTTATCAAAAGAGCTGACTCCTATTCCGAATCCGTTTCGCTTGTTATCCTTCCAATCACCATAATAGCAAAGTAGACCATTCTTATAATAGTATGCACCCTTGCCGTTACGCTTATTATATTCATAAACGCCTTCATATGCTGTACGGCCGTCTTCTGTAGCAGTTCTGCCATAACCAACTCTGTTAGAATTCTCATCGAGCTTGCCATAATAAAGATACTTGTTAGAACCGTTGACAATCTCCTTATCAGGTTCTTCATCACGCACGCACAAGAAATCATCATCATAAACATCAATCGTCGCAATGCCTTGTGATGATACATCACTTGGTTCACAAACGCTTATCTCATCATTCTGCGGTTCGCTCACGTAACCTGTAGTCACCGCAAGATCAGTGTCAACTATGTTTTCAAAACATGACTGAGCATTATCAACAGACTCTGTCTCTTCAACAATATCAATATCTTGAGCATCCTCAGTAGATGCCTGTACAGTATGTTCATAAGCTGATACAGAGTCGTCGTTCTTATATGAATATTCTGATGCTTGTTTTAAAAACTCCTCAAGAGTTGCATCAACATCAACACTATCCATTTTTTCCAAATAAACAGACTCGACATCAACTTCAAACTGTTCTTGTTCGTCTTCACCAAGCAGGATATCTTCGACTTCGTAAGAAAAGTCCTGTGCCTGTGAAATGTCTACAATCTGTGAAAGGTTGCGCTTCACGTTAAAATCCTTAGGATTAAGCTTTTGTGCAAGGACAGCATCTTCATCATCAATGAATCTTTCAGGAGCATTGTCGGTGAGCTTCATAGCCTGTGCTCTATCAATAAATGCTTCAAACGCATCCAACTGTCCCTGACTCAAAAACTTTATAACACCATCATTGGTAGATGCAACAACTTCATAGTCGCCAAATTCATCATTCACCTTATCAGCTATGTACTCATCATCAATATCAGGCATCGGATACAAAACTGATGGTAACATAGAGCCACGAACACGCTGTAATAAGCAAAGACCTGATTCTCCTTTTCTCGGTTCAATAGTACAGCAAGGTGTCGAAGATGCAGAAAACTCCTTTGTACGATAATACTCAATCATAAGAAGTGTATGGTGTTTGCTGAAAGTGAGAACTTTATACAAACCATTATCATCATAAAAATTCACACAATACCTGTTATCTTCAGCTGACTTTACATCCGAAATTATGCTTTCATTGTCGCTGATCTGCCATTTCATCGTTCTATCCTTTTCGATAGCAAAGTCGTAATACAAGGTGTCACCACTGCTGTTTTGAGTGAGCTTGCCTTTCTGCTTATCTTTACTCATATAGTAATCTTTTCTGACACTGGTGAGAACATCAGAATACAAGTCGCACACATCTTCTTTTAGAATGATGTTATAAAAATAGTTTATCATAAGCCATTTCCTTTACATAAAAAGGCACAACGCAGAAACATTGTGCCTTAACAAAAACAAATATCAGATAGAAACTTCCATAGCTGTCTGGTAGAGCTCGTTATCGAATTCTCTAACCATATCGAGAGCTTCCAGAATATCATAGTCAATAGTTCTGCCGTCTTTTAGGGCTATAACACGGTTGCCGATACCTTTTTCGAGCAATCTGACTGCGTCAGCACCCATAGCTGTAGCAATAACTCTGTCTCTAAGTGTAGGTGAACCACCACGCTGTACGTGACCAAGAATAGTAGCACGTGTCTCGATACCTGTACGTTTTTCGATATATTTAGCAAGATCCTCTACTCCGCCGACGCCTTCAGCAACAACGATAATGAAGTGCTTTTTGCCGGTTGATTTCTGCTCATAAATCTTAGAGATAACATCACGCTCGATATCACACTCAATTTCAGGAACGAGGATAGATGTAGCACCACAAGCAATACCTGTCTGTAAAGCGATATCACCGCAACGACGTCCCATAACCTCAACAACAGAGCATCTGTCGTGTGACTGAGCAGTGTCACGAATCTTATCAACCATCTCCATAGCAGTGTTCATAGCAGTATCAAAGCCCACTGTGTACTCGGAACATGAGATATCGTTATCAATAGTTCCAGGAATACCAACACAAGGAATACCTGCTAATGAAAGCTTTCTTGCACCACGGAAAGAACCGTCACCACCGATAACTACAAGTCCGTCGATGCCGAGCTCTCTACAGTTAGCCGCAGCTTTTTCGATACCTTCAGGAGTTTTGAACTCCTCGCTACGAGCTGTGTAAAGAACAGTACCACCACGGTTGATGGTGTCAGATACGCTTCTCAAATCAAGTTCTTTTACATCCTTGTTCAAAAGACCATTATATCCACGATAAACACCGATGACATTCATACCTCTGTATTTAGCTGCTCTTACAACAGAACGAACAGCTGCATTCATGCCAGGTGCGTCACCGCCACTTGTTAATACTGCAATAGTTTTAGCCATTACTAATACCTCCACTAAATTCTCATAATATTATAATCAAAATTATCCAAATAATCAAGTACTTAAAGCAAATACTGCAAAAAGATAGCATTTTTATTTAATAACAACATTTGAATCTCCTAAAATACGAGTAAGCTCAGATAATAAAGTGCTGTTAGGCTTAGTCCAGAGCGATTTAGGAGCAAGCAAACGTTTGTTGCTGTCAGTAAGGTAAAACACCACTTGAGTATCACCTTGAAACAGCTCGAGCAAATTTTTTATTTTGCTGTATTTTTCACACTCGAGATTTTCAAGACGCAAGTATAGCTTACTATCTTTTAGAATTTCTTTTTTATTCACCGCTTCTACCTTTTTTAGCTCTGTCACTGAATGTGATTTTACATAACCACGAAGTTTTTCAGCAGGCGGAAGTGATGTCACTTTTTCACAAATAATTCTTGGCTCTTCATCTTCTTTAAAATTCAATGTTCCGACAACTTCAACAACAGCACCAACATAGAGTGCAGATGAATATTGTGACAACACTTTAGGGAAAACAATGAGTTCAGCACTTGCATATCTATCTTCTACAGTTACAAACGCCATCATCTGGTTAGATTTAGTTATCTGCGACTTATTCTTTGTTACAATGCACACAAGTCTTACCGATGATGAATCTTTGTATCGGGCGCTGTTTTCAGCATTCAAAATATCAGACAGGCTGTCGGCTTTAATAGAAGACGCAAAGTCTTTATATGAATCTATCGGATGTCCGGACAGATACATACCCGCCATCTCTTTTTCCATATACAAAAGTTCCATATGGTCAAACTCTTGCATAGGTGGTATTTCAACAGAAACATCATTTTTGACTTCAGACATCTCAAAGAAAGACATTTGACCACCGACATTTCGTCTGCGTTCAAACTCAAGATCTTCCATGACAGTTTTCATAACAGCAAGCATCTGCCTTCTATTTGAACCCATATCATCAAGAGCACCACACTTAATAAGACTTTCAAGAGCTCTCGAGTTAAGTCCGCTGTTATTCATACGCTTACAAAAATCGTAAAAACTAGTAAACAAACCGTTTTTGCGTTCTGACACCAGTGCGTTGATGAAATTTTTGCCTAAGTTACGAATAGCTGTAAGACCAAAACGAATGTTTCCGTTAGTTACAGTGAATGATGCCTCAGACTCATTGACATGTGGTGGTAACACTAAAACACCTAGTCGCTGGCACTCAGTAATATATGTCGCCATTTTGTTCTGGTTATCAAGAACACTGGACAGCAAAGCTGCCATATACTGCTTTTTATAATGACACTTTAAATATGCTGTCTGATACGCAACATTTGCGTATGCTGCAGCGTGAGATTTGTTAAACGCATAAGAAGCAAAGCTCTCCATTTGTGAGAATATAGACAGAGCTGTTTTTTCGTCCACTCCCCTGCGCAAACATCCTTCAACTTCAACATTGCCATTCTCATCAACAAGACCGTGTATGAATATCTGCTTTTCTTTTTCCATAACATCGTGCTTTTTCTTGCTCATAGCGCGACGAACAATATCAGCACGACCGAGCGAATATCCGGCAAGTGTTCTGAAAATCTGCATAACCTGTTCTTGATATACTATACAACCGTTTGTTACATCAAGTATCCCCTCAAGCAACGGATGAGCATAAGAAATATCAGACGGATTATGTCGGTTGTTGATATATGTCGGTATAGAATCCATAGGACCCGGACGATAAAGCGATATAACAGCGATCAAGTCTTCTATTGATGTTGGCTTTAATTGAGTTAAAACGTTTTTCATACCCTGACTTTCAAACTGGAAAACGCCGTCCGAGTTACCGCTACTCATCATATTAAAGACAGCTTTGTCATCTTCAGGAATACTGTTTATATCAAACTGAGGTTCAGTTTTCTTTATCATCTCAACTGCATCGTGAATAACAGTTAAATTCCTCAGTCCTAAGAAATCCATCTTGAGCAAACCGAGTTCTTCGAGCGTTGTCATAGTAAACTGTGTAACAATCGCATCGTCAGATTTAGAAAGCGGTACATATGCCGACACAGGTTTATCAGTAATAACAACACCAGCTGCATGGATAGTTATATGACGAGGCATTCCTTCGATACTCATAGCAACATCAAGCAAATTATGAACATAAGGGTCAGTATCATATAGTTTCTTAAGTTCAGTGCTGACTTTGAGCGCTTTTTCAATAGTCATATTAAGGTCTGTCGGAATAAGCTTAGCAACAGAATCAACAGATGCATATGGCATAGCAAGCGCTCTGCCAACATCACGAACTGAGCCGCGTGCTGCCATAGTACCAAAAGCTACGATCTGCGCTACGTGGTCAGCTCCATATTTGCGTATAACATAGTCGATGACTTCTGAGCGACGCTCCTTGCAAAAATCAATATCAAAGTCAGGCATACTAACACGTTCCGGATTAAGAAAGCGTTCAAAAATCAGATTATATTTTATAGGGTCAATGCCGGTGATACCGATACAATATGCACACAAAGAGCCTGCGCCTGAGCCTCTGCCCGGACCTACCGGAATATTCTGGCTTTTTGCATAGTTCACAAAGTCAGCAACAATAAGAAAATAGTCAACAAAGCCCATAGATTTGATGATAGAAAGCTCAAAACTTAGTCTATCAACAAGTGAGCTATCAGGCGTATTACCATAATGTTTGTAAAGCCCCTCAAAGCAAAGACGCTTGAAATATTCAAAATGGTCTTCGTTATTCTCGACTTTATAGTCAGGGAGTTTACGTACTCCGAACTCAATTTCCACGTTGCATCTGTCAGCGATACGTTGAGTATTGTCAAAAGCCTCAGGAAATTCTTTGAAAAGAGAACGCATTTCTTCTTCGCTCTTCAAATAAAATTCTTCTGTCAAAAACTCCATTTTATCGTCATCTTCGATAGTATGGTTAGTCTGGATACACAAAAGAATCTGATGCATATTAGCGTCAGTTTTTTTTATATAATGACAGTCGTTGGTGACAACAAGTGGTGCACCGATTTCCTGAGCTATTTTTATGAGCTGTGGATTAGTAATATCTTGTTCTTTAACACCGTGATTTTGAAGCTCGATGAAATAGTTATCTTTTCCGAAAATATTTTGATATGTTCTAGCTTTTTTTAAAGCCGTGTTGTAGTCATCGTTAAGCAACGCTTTGGGTATTTCGCCAGCTAAACAAGCAGAAAGGCAGATAAGACCTTCGTGGTACTTTTCAAGAAGTTCTAAATCAACACGAGGTTTATTATAAAAACCATCTACGAAGCCTTTTGAAACAAGCTTTATCAAATTTTGGTAACCAGTGTTGTTTTCGCAAAGAAGCACGAGATGATAGTACTCTTTGTCAAGATCAAAGCTCTTGTCAAAGCGTGAGCGAGGTGCAACATACACTTCACATCCAAGAATCGGCTTTATCCCCTGCTTTTTACACGCACGATAAAAATCAATCACACCATACATAACTCCGTGGTCAGTAATAGCCAGTGAGTTTTGTCCAAGTTTTTTTGCAGCACTAACAAGCCTGTCTATTCGACAAGCACCGTCAAGCAAGCTGTATTCACTGTGGACATGTAAGTGTGTAAAAGCCATTATTTTCTCCAGAAGAATTATTTTACTACAGCATCAAATGTGCCGTCTTGTACTTTGATAACAAGTGAGTCGCCTGATTTCACATCTTTGATAGATGAAATCGGAGAACTGTTTTCGTTAGTTATATATGAATATCCTCGCATCAAAACGCTGACAGGGTTGAGTGCTGATAGCTTTGATGCAGTTTTTGTAATACTTTTTTCGTTTAGCTCTAAAAAACTGCTAGATACTGACTGCATACGAGTAATCAGGTTTTGAAGCGTTCTGCTATAATCATCAAGCTGTTTTTCAGGTGAGTATGCGGTAATAAGTCGTGATGAGTTAGAAAGTGATTTTTCTAAACTGCTGAGCTTTTTATCCATCAACGCATCAACGTACTGTCGTTGTGCGTACAGGTTGCTCAAAAGCTCTGCGCTATCCGGAACAGCAAGTTCAGCCGCAGCTGACGGAGTCGGAGCACGCAGATCAGACACAAAGTCACAGATAGTGAAGTCGGTCTCGTGTCCAACTGCAGATATAACAGGTATTTTGCACTCATAGATAGCACGAGCCAGTGATTCGTCATTAAAAGCCCACAAATCCTCCTGTGAGCCACCACCACGGCCAATAATAATAACATCAGCAGCCTGAGTCTGTGAAAAAGTTTCGATAGCTTTTTTCAGCTGTGCGGCTGCGCTTTCGCCCTGAACTAAAACCGGATACATCACAATATCGACACTTTTGAATCTGCGATTAAGAATATTTAATATATCTCGCACAGCAGCTCCCGTAGGTGAAGTGATGACTCCTACTGTCTGCGGAAACTGTGGTATAGGCTTTTTATGATCAGCTGA
The DNA here is from genome assembly GCA_045539655.1 of Ruminococcus sp. Taxonomy (GTDB): domain Bacteria; phylum Bacillota; class Clostridia; order Oscillospirales; family Acutalibacteraceae; genus Ruminococcoides. Next base: position 50,884 of record JAZQFT010000021.1, read on the forward strand.
AAACAACCCTTCTTTGGAAAGCTTTTCTTTGAGCTGTTCAAACTGCATAGCAAGTGCTCCTACACCATCGGGCTGCATATCTTCAACATACACCTGATACTGGCCGGTTGGCTCATACACCGTAACTCTGCCACGAAGTATGACTTTCATACCATCTTTTGGCTTGAATTTCAGGTTTTTTGCAGCATAAGAGAACATTACAGCACGCACAACACTTTTCTCGTCTTTGAGCGAAAAGTAGATATGTCCGCTACTGTAATGATCAGTAAGATTCGAAATTTCACCTTCTAAGAACACGAACTGAAGGTTGCGATCGTTGTCAAGCAAAGATTTCAGATAAAAATTAAGTTGTGATACAGTAAGAATTTTGGGTGTACTAATCATATTTATATTTATCTAAGATTGATGTGAGCACTGCAATACCACAAGCGTTGTCTGTTGAAAACTGAGGCTCGCAGAATGTACAAGATAATCTTTTTGTAAGATTTTTTCTGATAATAGAGTTTGACATAACTCCACCTGCGAATACTACAGGCATATCACCATGATTTTCAATAATATTTTTTGTCATCACGTACAGTGACTCTTCGATATATTTTAGACACAAAGCTGCTGTGTATGACTTGTCGCCTGTCGAGTCATACGCTTTTTTACATATATTTTCGACTCCACTCAGACAGCAATCAGTGCCTTTAACAGTAGGTTTTGCTTTTATAGGTTTATTGCACTGCAGTGCAAGAGATTCAAGCTGTTTGCCACAAGGAAAATCGCAACCGAGCATCAACCCTACTCTGTCAACAAGTTGACCAGCATTCAAATCAAGAGTAGTTCCGACGAGCTCTACTGAAAGCAAATCATCACCACAAGCTTTGTCTTTATTTACAAGCATAGCGTCAGTAGTTCCACCGCTGACATGAAAAGCTAGAAAAGTCTTGTTCAAAAGACTCATCTGGCCAGTCGAAAAAAGTGCGGCTGCAATATGTCCTTGCTGATGAGAAAAATCATACAGAGCAACATCGAGTGAAGATGACAATATTCTTGCCACACCGCTGCCCACAGTAAAACAAGGCATATAAGATCCCTGTGCTTTTCTTGGAGTAAAAGATGCTCCGACTGCTTTTATATCAGAAACAGAACAGTTAGCATCGCTGAACAGTTCTTCAAAAAGCTGTGGTAGTTGTTGTGTATGATGAAAAACAGCATCAGACTGGCGAAGTCCGAGTTCTCCCTTTGATACCGGCAACAGTCTGCGCTTTTGTAAAACCTCGTTAGTTTCATTATCATAAAGGCACACAGAAGTTGTGTAGTTGCTGGTATCTATGCCCAGATACTTACTCATTGATTTTTTTCGCAATAGTTCCGAGCACTCCATTCACAAAAGAGCTTTCGTCAGGAATAGAATACTTTTTTGCAAGCTCAACTGCTTCGTTGATAGAAACAGATACAGGAACATCTTCGACATATAGCATTTCGTATATAGCAAGTCGCATCACAGCATATGATACCTTTGAAATACGACTGATTTTCCAGCCTTTTTTTAAGTTTTCTGAAATCAGGCTATCAATTTCTTCGCTATATTTCAAGATACCTTTAGCACACGAGAGCGCATAATCGCTCATATACTCATCGCTACCATCAACGGCATTATCAGCTAGCTCGTCTATATCTGTATCAGAAAAAAGAGTTTCAAAGCTGAGAATAAAAGCTTGCTCACGCTTTTTATAACGAGAGATAGCGTTAGGTTCAATATTTTCTTTTACTACATTGTTTTCAACGTCACACATAATTGTACCTCTTAAATATATTTTTACTAATACAGTATATCATACACCTATATTTTTGTAAATAAAAAGACGACACATAGTGCCGTCTTTTAACATATATTTTATTAAGAAAATATTCAATTTATGTAGTTTTCTACCGCAATAATAACGCTGGTATCAGCATTATAATCTTCTGCTGGCACTTTATATGTTTCATATGGCTTCACATCGGTCGCTACAACAGAATATGTGATACCACCTAAATATGCGTTACCATCAGTGAAGTTCTTATATCTTACATAAACATCTCCTAATTCTTCGTTAGTAAGATTTGTGATGATGAACTCACCATCCTTAAAATCAACACCGACTTTATCTTTAAGCAATGGTAACTCGTCAGACGGTACTTCCATAGCATCAACACACTCAAACTTTTTCACATTTTTATATGGAACTTTCTCTGTGTTTGTAAAAACAATCGCTGACTGGTTAGAAGGTAAATTAGTTGGACTGAACGAACATGCAATATCATCATCATAAGCAAAAGATATGTTCGAATAGGATACAATCTTGTCAGATGTGTTTTTGACAACAATAGCCAGTATATCTTCAACGCTCTCGTTATTACCTGCATCTGTATATACACCTGTGTATTTACCAATAGAAACAACTTCAAGTGAGGTATCAGCAATAGCGTATGGTAAATCAATGAAGTCCTGTTTTTCGTCTTCTACATATCCTTCAATTGATTCCAGCTGTGGCTCACCTTCTACAGGTGCATTTTCATTGATAATAATTTCTGTGTTGTACTCGTATTCTTTATCAACACCGCCGCAACCTGTTATCAAAGTAGCAACAAGCACTAAAGTAATAATTGTGAATATAATAGTAGATAATCTGTTAGCTTTCATAGTTATCTCTCCTTTTAGTAATCAAGCTTCATATCATCAGGTTTGATGATATTGAGTTTTCTCATTCCCTCACTGATAACGAGAGTTATAAGCGCCGGAGCCAAGAAATGCATAATGAGTATTTCGACAAGTGTTACAGTCGGCGATACTCCGCTACTCACCATAGTAGAATATGTAACCAACTGTCCGACAAGACCAGAAGTACCCATACCAGCACCGGACGCATCACAAGTCATTTTTAATAAGCAGGTGGAAATCGGACCCAAAATGGCACTTGTGATAATAGGCGGTAACCAAATAATCGGTTTTCTCACAATATTTGGCATCTGTATCATTGAGGTACCAATACCCTGAGCAATAAAGCCTCCGAATTTGTTTTCTCGATAGCTCATAACAGCAAAGCCAATCATTTGTGCTGAACAGCCTACAACCGCAGCTCCTCCAGCAATTCCGGATAAGCCGATAATAACAGCGATTGCAGCAGAGCTGATAGGCAAAGTAAGGAAGATACCCATCAAAACTGAAATAAGTATGCCCATAACAAATGGATGTTGTTCAGTCGCAAACTGTATAAGTTCGCCAAGAACTGTAGTAACATATGAAATATATGGTCCGCAAAGCAGAGCAATCACAGTACCAACACCAATAGTAACAACGGGTGTGATCAGAATATCAAGTTTTGTTTTTCCGGAAACAAGATTCCCGACTTCAATAGCAACAAACGCAGCAATAAACGCACACAAAGGGTCACCGACACCCGATATAGAAAGTCCGCCGGTTTCTGCAAAGAAAGAACCACCAACAATAGCAGATGAAAATGCACCAATAAATCCGACTACTCCGGCAGATACTGTAACGAGTGGGCTGTACTTGAATTTTGCCGCAACGCTGACACCTATACCTGCACCCATCAGTGACTTTGCGATAGTAGCGACATAAACAACATAAGTACCAACTACTCCAGGAATATAGTTACCGATCTGTCCAAGTATTGTACCAACAATCAGGGTAGCAAACAATCCCAGAGCCATTCCTGACAAACCATCAATAAAGATGTGATTTAAAACTCTTTTAACAGTTTTCAAAATTTTACACTTCCCTAAATATTGATTTGTATTTGATGATACCACTTTTTTTAAAAATATACAAGAGTTTTATTCTTATTTAGAATAAAAAATAAAAAAATTTAGAAATTTATCACTTTAAAGCAATTTTTAGTTGAAATTTGAACAAAAACTGTTAGAATATATTTAATTGTGACCATGCAAAATTCTCGTTAAGGGGCAATCTATGATAACTAAGTACTATTCAAACAAAGACGAAATATACAACACCTATGATAAAGATGACCTTGGTTTTGTCTATTCTAAAGACAGCACCACTTTCAAGGTTTGGGCACCTGCTGCAAGTCAGGTTTTGCTCAAGCTGTACTCAACCGGCTCTTATCAGGAAGAAGGCGCAACTGTTCTTGCTATAAAACAGATGCACAAAGATGATCAAACTGGTGTATGGGAAAAGACCGTAAACGGAGATCTCCACGGTGTGTACTACACATATGTGATACAAAACGGTAATAACAGCAACGAGACTCAAGATGTTTACTCGAAGGCTACTGGTGTAAACTCAGCTCGTTCAATGGTCGTTGATCTTGAACGTACTAACCCACAGGGCTGGCAAGAAGATAAACACATTTTTGTGGAAGAACAAACACAAGCTGTTGTATGGGAAATTCACGTAAGAGATTTTTCATCTTCTAATACAAGTGGCGTTTCTAAACAACACAGAGGAACTTATCTTGCTTTCACAGAAACCGATACAAAGGTACCATATACTAACGCAAAAACCTGCCTCAGCTATTTAAAGGATCTGGGCATCACCCACGTACAGCTCAATCCTGTATTTGACTTCGGTTCAGTAAACGAAGAAACCTGTGTCGAGTACAACTGGGGTTATGATCCGGTCAACTACTGTGTACCTGAAGGTTCATATTCAACTGACCCATATCACGGAGAAGTCAGAATCAAAGAATTCAAAGAAATGGTCAAAGCTCTCCACGATAATGGTATCGGCGTTATTATGGATGTTGTATATAATCATATGTATTCAGGCGGTGACTCGTGCTTCGAAAAAACTGTTCCTGACTACTATTTCAGAAAGCAGGGAAACAGATACCTCAACAGCTCAGGCTGTGGTAATGTTACTGCTAGCGAAAAAATAATGTTCAGAAAATATATGATTGATTCACTCAAGTACTGGGTAAATGAATATCATATTGATGGATTCAGATTTGACCTTATGGCGTGTCACGATATTGACACAATGAACCAGATAAGAGAAGAACTTGATAAAATAGACAAAAGAATACTTATATATGGTGAACCATGGACTGCTGACAACGGTGATAACGGTATCTCCGGAGAAGACTGTTGTTCAAAAGCCAATGCACACAAGCTGTCTTCCAGAATCGGTATGTTCAACGATGATATGCGCAACGGCATCAAAGGCGGTTCTGACGATGATACCAAAGGCTATATACAGGGTAGCAGTTTCGACACATACAAGGTTCTTGCAGGTATGTTGGGTGCATCCAGTGATACTTTCGGCAGATGGGCAAAGCGTCCTTCGCAATGTGTAACATATGCGTCAGCTCACGATAACCTCACTCTATGGGATAAGCTGCTGAAATCCAACTGGGTAAATGACTTTGATACCACTGATATGAAAATCATTGATCAGAACAAGCTCAGCGCTACTTTTGTTCTTATGTCTCTGGGAATCCCTTTTATGCTCGCAGGTGAAGAGTTCGCTCGTACAAAGCACGGTGATCATAATAGTTATCGTTCTCCAGACAGCGTGAACTCAATCGACTGGACCAGAACAATCAAATACAAAGACCTTGTGGATTATTACAAAGGCCTTATTGATATCAGAAAGAAGTTCTCTCTTCTCACTGATTCTTCTGAAGATGCAGTACACAAAACTTATATGACATATAACGGTAAGGTTATCGCAGGAACTATGGCTAATATAAACGCAGGCGATAATGAATACAAATATATGGCTATTGTGCTCAATAACACTAACGAGAAATGTCCGTTTGAGCTCAAATCCAAGTACGAGCTTCCTAACAGATGGTATGTTATTGTTGACCATGATTCTGCATCAGGTGAAGCTATCAGAGAGTTCGATAATAATATGGAAATCAGGCCTAACTCTGCTCTTGTTATTGTCGATGCAGACAGCTATGACAAACTTCACGGTGTGGTAGAAAAGAACACAATACCAAGCTCAAAAGACTATAAATAATTTTAACCCCCATGTAAAAACATGGGGGTATTTTTATGCTTCGACAATGGTAATGCTGTTGAAATCTATTTCAAGCTGCGACAAGACTGCATCTTTGATAATAAGAGGAGTATTATCCTTCAGCTCTTTTTTTGGCACTGTGACTGTACAGTTCGAATCGGATATAAAGCACAGACAGTTAGAAAATCCTTTGCTTTTTAGTATCCCTTCTATATTTGTCTGTGTAACAATATTATTTTCAAGCTTAGAAAGCTGCTCAACAGCTTGGGTTTTTGCTTCGTCTGAACTGTCGGATAGCTTTATTGTATCTTGTGCAAGCTCGATCGCTTGATCATATGCTTGTTGCCTTTCAAGAGTCGCTTTGGCGAAAAAGTCATCGGTCTTTGATGTCTGTTTTGAGACGTTAGCAACCTCGTCGTTCGTAGCAACGTCTGCATTTACATATGTCGCTGCGCCAAGCTCTTTAGATACTTTTCCAATAATATCAGGTGTATCTTCACTAAAATGCCAGTTGATAAACACCGCCACTGCCAATGCTAACACAAGTGCTGCAAGCACAATGTGTCTTTTTTGAAATTTCATTATGTTTCCTCCTTATATGCACTTAGTTTTGTTACGCAAACTTTATTTGATGAAATATCAAGCGATTTTGTGACTGCTGACATAACCCTTGCTACGACAAGAGAATTATCACCACCGGTGCAAACAACAACAACGCCTCTCACAACAGGCGTGATGCTCTTTGTCTTTGTATCAGAGTTATTCAGATAGACATTTTCGCCGCTGTTATCCATTGTCAGAAAAATTTTCGCATCCCCTACTCCCTCTATCTGGGTCACTATAGTCAACAAATTTTCTTCCAATGCTGAGCAGTAGTCTTCTACATTGTTTTTTTGTGTGAATGCTGACAAATCTATGTATGATGATAAAAATATCAAAGCAATCGCACACACTCCTACTATAATCAGAGTTTTTGTGAATTTTGGGTTATCGATAAATTTATTAAAATCAAATTTTTTATTCACTGACTATTATCACCGGTTCCTTTGACATATTACTGCCTATCACTTTTGTTATCACTCCAGCTTTTTGTTCATATTCTTTGCTAATGTATATGTTTATTGAGCTAATATATATGCTATTATCGTCTGCCTTTTTTAGAGATATTTCAATATTATCTGCATAGATGTTTTCGCTTGACAACAAAGAGTTTGCTGCACTAACTAGATTTTTCGCTGTCTGTGATAGAACTAAATCATCATATTCATATTCGTACAATTCACTGTCCAGAGCTTCTTGTGGCAATTTCACATTATCTTTCAATACAGATGCTAAACCCAAAATCGGCATAATCATACTTGTAATCAAAAATAGTCCCAGCACTAAGTTCACAGTTTTTTTCATTATACCAAGAGGTGCTATCAGGCTCAAAATTGAACATGATACACAGCAAATACAAATGATAACTGAGGTCGAACGCAATGTTTCTATGACGCACCACCTCCAAGTGTTATTAGCAAAGCTGTTGAAATAATAAAAACGGACATCACACAAACACATATAGCAAATACAGTAGATATAACAGACGATACACCTGATAAGACACTGATTTTTGAAGTGACACCTATTATTTCCCCGACAGATTTACAAATATTGACAGAAAACAGCCACAACAGGCAACGTATAATACATGGTAAAAAAACAACACAAATAGCAATAATAACAAATACGCCAGCTCCACTTCTGAGCAAATTTATACTTCCTTGTATTGTTTTATAGGATTCAGAAAGAGCTGCACCAACTATTGGGATAAATGAAGACATTGTAAATCTGACGGCACGTGCAGTAACAGAATCGTAAGCTGTGGTTATCATACTCCTTATTGTCATCAGTGCTGAAAACACCGTCATAATAAATGCAATAAGCCACTTAATTACCTTAGAAAACATTGAACAAATGCTGCTGAGATTCACTCTTTCTGTCAATGAAGACGATACACAAAAAGATAAATAAACACTCAGCAGTGGTGATATGAATTTTGTAGCCAGCTGTGACACCCCCTGACAGGCAAGCACCATCGAAGAATAATAAGATGCTCCTGTGACTGCCTGTCCTGACAGTGTAAGAATCGCTACCATAACAGGTATATACAACAGCATAAAATTTGATGCATCTGTTATGGTTGCGACCGTTTCTTCTATCAGATGTATTACAGGTAATATGAGGGTTGTAGTAATACACAAGGTTGTTACAATAGCTATAACTTCTTTCATTGATGACTGTTTCAATGAATCTTTGTAGCTATCCATCATAGCACACAACAAAAGAATAGAAATAACAACCGCTGATGCATTCAAAGGTCCTTTGCCTTCTTGTGAAAACTTAGTCATTATCAGGCCCATAATCTTTTCAAAGGATATGTTGCTCATACTCAAAAAGTCTGAGGAATCCACACCAATCGAACGCAAATCTTTTTGCGCCTCCTGAGATAATGAGCCCATCAAATCATCAACGCTTTTTTCTAATTCAGAAATATCCTGTGCATATGTATCGAGGCATGACAAAGTAATAAACAATAAAAACACAGTTATAAGGGTGAAAAGTCTTTTACTCAATAGTACCACCTCCGCTAAGCGAAGTAACAACTGACAACACTTGTTCAAACATTGGAAGTGCTGTTATTAAAACAAGTATTTTTCCTGCTAGTGCAATGTTTGAACAAAGCGATAACAAACCCGCTTCCTTTGTGCAATCACAGGTGAACTCAGTGATAAAGCAAATACCCATCACTTTGAGCAAAATCATAATATATTCGCTATTTATATTTGCCTGTACCAATATTGTGCTTACGGTATCAATACTATTTAAGACATATTGAATCACTGAAAGTAAAATTACGACCGTTGCTCCGATAGAAATCAAAATCGAAAGCTCGCTATTGTGGCGTTTTAGTGCAAGAGATAACACCGCCGATATTATTGCAAGAGCACAGATAGAAATAATATTCATAAGCTACAACCCAAACGTGTTTTTGATTGTTGAAAACAGGTCGCTTATCTGAGTTATTATCATCATCAATGCTACTATCAAACCTGCGATAGTAGTTAAAAGCGCTTGTTCTTCTCGACCACTGCGTACAAGTAACTGATTTAATATTGCAACAATGATTCCTATCGCTGCAATTTTGAATATCATATCAACGTCCATTTAATACCTCATAAAAGTAAAATTGATACTGTAAGTCCTGTTGAAAGTCCCAGCGTCTTATATAGCTTGGACTTTTTTTGTATGCATTCATTCGCTTCAACTATTTTTTCGTTCAAAAGCAATAGATACATCTCTATATTTTTCTCTTCACCAATAACATCAGTTGTTCCAAGTGTAAATCCAAAATCGTGCAGTATTTTGATGTCACTGCTGTTCAGAATATTAGTGTATTTTTCTAGCATTTTGTCCCACTGAAGCAAAAAGGGGATTTCTTCATCAAACTCGCATTCCATAAAGTTTTGTGAAAATATGCTGGCGAGAGTTGAATTTGTATATCTTATTTTAGTAGCACTGTTTTTTATAAGTAATACAAAAGACTCGAGAATCCTTTTTCTTTTATACAGCTTGTTAGAATATGAGAAACCCACTAGTGTTGAACACAACACAATAAGTAGCGACAACAATATTTTAAACAAAATATTCACCACCGATTTCTTCCAGTGAACAGATGCTTTTTATTTTTCCAATATTTTCTTTTGTATCTAAAAAGACTATTTTTGAAAAAGCATTTGTTTTCAGGATTTTATTTGAAATTTCACGATGAAGTAATTTTTCCAAAGTGTCTGCGTGAATTGTTGCAACAAAAGAAACTCCACTGTTCACGCCATTTTGTAGTGCAGTAACGTCTGATAATGTTGATATTTCATCACAAACAATTATGTCTGGAGACATTGTGCGTATCGACTGATTTATAGCATCTGATTTTATGTAGCTGTCATATACATCGCACATCCCTAAATCATTTTGGAACTCTCCTGCAACTGTACATGCCAGCTCTGCTCTTTCATCGATAACACTGACCTTCTTTTCAAAAGAGAGTTTTCGTGCGATATCTCTAATAATTGTTGTTTTACCACTGCACGGAGGGCCACATATGAGAACTCCTTGCGAAAAATCAATTTTGCTATACAGCTCATCACTACAACCAATAATCTCTCTGGCTATTCTGATGTTAATGCTGGTGATATCTTTTACGTTTGTGATCCTATCATTCGACACCACAGCGCTACCGCATATTCCCGCTCTATGACCGCCTTTGAGTGTTATATAGCCACTATTGATTTCGTGTTGTCGTGAATAGATAGAATAGTTGCAAATATTTTGTATTGTTTCGAACATTTGCTGTGCAGTCACAACAACCATTTTTTGATCAAATATAGTATCAGTTACGCAGTTGTTTTGTGTGAAATAGTATCGTTTGTTTTTACATTCAATACATAGTGGACGATTGTTCCTCAAAACAATCTCCATAACCTCATCCAAGATACCTTGTGGTGTGTTTTTTAAAACAGAATAGATTTCTCTGGGTAAAGCCAGCAACGCTCCAAATAGAGTCTTTCTTTTATTTTCCATTTTTTAACCTGCCTTTTGTAAAGGTATATGAAGGCTCGTACAAAAATATAACCCCCTGCACAATAAGTACAGGGGGTGTTTATAATACTATTTATTTTATCATAGCCAGAAGATCTTCTTCGGAAATAATCGACACGCCTAACGACTGAGCTTTTGTAAGCTTTGAGCCTGAGTCTTCTCCTGCAAGCACAAAATCAGTTTTCTTAGATACTGAAGAGCTGGTTTTTCCACCATTAGCTTCGATAATTTTTGATGCTTCAGATCTTGTCATGGTAGGTAAAGTACCGGTTAGCACAAATGTTTTACCTAAAAACACACCGCTTTTTTCATGTTTTTCAAGTGGTGTCATCAAAACTCCAAGTTCTTTCAGATTATCTATGAGAGCTCGTGTTTGTGGTAAAGCAAAATAATCATAGACGGATTGTGCCATAATATCGCCAAAGCCCTCTATTGAAGCAATCTCTTCAACACTTGCATCAAAAATAGCATCAATAGACAAAAAGTGTTCGCACAGTAGTTTTGCGGCTTTTTGACCAATGTGACGGATACCAAGCGCATATATCAGGCGATATATTTCTGCTGACTTCGACTTTTCAACAGCGGTGATAAAATTGAGTGCCGACTTCTCACCCATTCGCTCAAGGGAAGCAACATCTATAGCACGGAGCTTGTATATATCAACAAATGATTTGATAAGACCGATATTCAAAAGCTGTTCTAGCACTGCAGGCCCCAAACCGTCGATATCCATAGCATCACGTGAAACAAAGTGTATGAGGTGTCGAAGTAGCTGTGCAGGACAGTCGGTGTTTGTGCATCGTACTGCCGCCTCGTCTTTTTCTCTCACAACTTTACTACCACAAGAAGGGCAAACTTCAGGGAAAGTATATGGATCATCCAAACTTCTGCACTGAGCAACAGAAAGTACTTCCGGAATAATTTCGCCTGCTTTACGGATAACAACAACATCGCCAATGTGAATATTCTTTTCTCGGATAAAATCTTCGTTGTGTAAAGTAGCACGGCTGACGGTTGTTCCTGCTAAAAGCACAGGAGCAAAAATGCCGACGGGTGTGAGTGCACCAGTTCTGCCTACGTTTATCTCTATATCCAAAAGTTCTGTTTCTTTTTCTTCCGGTGGATATTTGTATGCTTCTGCCCATTTAGGAAATTTTGCAGTGCTTCCTAAGAGTGAACGCTGTGAAAAGTCATTGACTTTTATAACAGCACCGTCAATATCACACGGCAGTTCGCCACGAGATTTGTCAATAACATCAATCTGGGATAACACCTCGTCGATAGTATCGCAAAGTCGGTATGAACAGGTCGGAAAACCCAAGCTACTGAGATAATCAAGAGATTGCGCGTGGTTTGTTATTTCATAACCATCAATTTGTTGAATATTAAAAACAAATATATCCAAATCACGCTTTGCTGTGATTTTTGCATCTTTTTGACGCAAAGAGCCTGCTGCAGCGTTACGTGGATTTTTGAACGGTTTTTCCGAGTTGTTCTCCTGATCTGCAACAATACGCTCAAATGTTTGTAAAGACATATACACTTCGCCACGCACTTCTAAAAATGCAGGTGCATTTTCTATGCGCTTTGGAAGACTTTTGATAGTCATCAGGTTTTCAGTGACATCTTCGCCAACCTGACCATCGCCACGAGTTGAGCCTCGAACAAAAATTCCATTTTGATACTCACACGATACTGAAAGGCCGTCTATTTTGGGCTCGACTACATATCTGGGGTTACTAACCACCTGTCGCACCTTGCGATCAAAATCACGCACTTCGTCGCTCGAAAAAGAGTCGTGCAAGCTTTCCATAACGACCTTATGTTCGACAGGTGAGAACTTCTCACCTTTTGAGCCACCTACCTTTTGGGTTGGTGAGTTTGTTGATAACAACTGTGGAAACTGCGCTTCGATGTTTTCGAGCTCTCTGAGAAGCATATCATACTCGTAATCAGATATCTCAGGGCTGTCAAGATTGTAATATCTATTGTTGTGATAGTTGAGCAAATCAGTAAGTTCTTTTGCTCTCAACTTTGCAACTTCAAAATCCATATTTTCACCAATTATTACTTATTTACGGCGCTTGTACCTTTCTCTTTTAAGTATGTGCTTTCAAGGTCAGCTAAATGCAACTTTACGGCAAGTGGATAACGCTCATATGCCTGTGAAATAGCAAAACCGCCACCTTCGTCAAAACCACCCATATGCCAACGGATAGCCATAGCTTCATCGATCTTGAGTCTCATAAAACGCTCGATAAGAAAAACCGACTTTTCGCCGTGACCATACGGAAAACTATCTTCAACGGCATAATAAGGGACTTTTTCCCACTGGCCTGTTTCTTCGTTCTTAACGTTGCGTGTAGACACCTTATAAAACTGAGCTTTGCACAAATCGTGAAGCAGAGCACAGATAGCAAAGCTTTCAATGTTATCAGTTGTTTCATCAAAATGCTTTTCCATAAGTGTGTTAAAAACGCTTACGGAGTGCATAACAAGACCCGACTCACACGCACAGTGAAACTTAGTGCTGGCAGGTGCTGTGAAAAAGTCTGTCTTTTTTATCCATTCTAAAAGCTCTTTTGCACCCTGACGGTGTACATGTTCTGTAAAAATTGCTATAAATTCTTCTCTGGCATTCATAGTAAACCTCACAATAAATCTTTATTATACACGGTGCGTTCGCCACCGATAAACTTCGCTCTTGTTCGTGCTGATGATACGTACGCTTCACCTATCTTTTTCTGCATAAGCCGCAAGGGTACAGCTGTTTCTTTCAAATGCATTCCAATCAAAGTACCACCAATATCAACGCCCGCATCTGCTCTGATATGCTCAACGACAACAGGACTTTTCATTCGGCTATATGCAGTCGTTGCACTGCTACCGCCCGCTTTTGGTTGTGGCACAGCATTGACAATATCCAAGTTCAGCTTATTAGCGAGTTCTTCTTCAACAACAAGTGCACGGTTGAGATGTTCACAACACTGTGCTGCGAGATAGATACCATTATCACACAGCATATCATACATACCATCATAGACAGCAGCGGCTATATCCATGCTAGAGTGCGTCCCGATAGTATCGCCAACTATTTCAGAAGTAGAGCAACCAAGCACAACAACGCTACCCTTCTTCAAAGAAGCTGAATCAATAAGCTCAATGAATACTGCTTTTGTTTCTTGTTTGATTTTTTCAAACATAATATCACCTTATACACAAATGGGCATCCAAAAAGGATGCCCAAATAAATATTACTTTTATTATTCTTCTGTTGCTTCTTCAACAACAGGAACTTCTTCAGCTACAGCTTCAACTGCTGCTTCAGCAGTTTCTTCAACTACCTCTGCAACTTCTGGTGTATCTTCTACAGCTACAACTTCCTCTTCTTCAGCTACTTCTACAGGCTCTGTAGTTGGAATAACTTCAGGAAGAAGTTCACGGATAGAAAGGCTAACACGCTTTTTCTCAAAGTCGATAGCTGTGATCTTAGCTTCAACAACTTCGCCAACCTTGAGCTCATCCTGAGGCTTCTCAATTCTCTTGTTAGAAATCTGAGAAATGTGGATAAGACCATCAATGCCAGGAATGATGTTAGCAAAAGCACCGAATGTTGTCATACCAACAATAGTAGCGTTAACAACTGTGCCAACAGGGTACTCGTTCTCAAGAATAGTCCATGGGTTGTCCTCAGTCTTCTTGTAGCCAAGAGAAATCTTCTTTGTCTCGTCATTGATATCCTTGATGTAAACTTCAACAGTATCGCCAACGTTGACAACTTCGCTTGGGTGCTTGATTCTGAGCCATGAAAGCTCTGAGATGTGGATCATACCAGAAACGCCACCTAAATCTACGAATGCACCGTAGTTAGTGAGAGTCTTAACTGTACCTGTGTATGTCTTGCCAACTTCAGCAGTCTCCCAGAAAGCAGCTCTGAGTTCAGCAAACTCGTCTTTGAGAACTGATTTGATAGAGCCGATAACCTTTCTTCTTCTGCCACGCTGTGAAACTTCGATAAGTCTGAACTGTACTTCCTGACCCTTCAATGCTGTAAGGTCATCTTCACGGTTGAGAGAAGCCTGTGAAGCAGGAATAAATACACGTGTATCGTTAGCAACAACGATAACGCCGCCGTTGATAACTTCAGTAACAACACCTGTTAAGATATCTTTTGCTTCGTATGCTTTCTCAAGGAGCTCCCAGCCCTTCTTAGCGTCAACTCTGCGCTTAGAGAGCATGATTGTGCCTTCCTGGTCGTTTGTCTTCATGATGAGAAGTTCAAGCTCGTCACCAATCTTAACAACTTCCTCAGGATTGTTGATAGGTGTAGCAGAAAGCTCATCAAGTGGAATAAAACCAGCCTGTTTTCTGCCAACATCAACGAATACCTCGTTTGGCGCAATGCCAACAACAGTGCCCATAACCCTTTCATTTGTATTTAAACTTTTGAGAGATTCTTCTAACATCGCCTCAAAATTTTCAATTTCGTTTGTTTCGCTGGATTTGATTACATCGTTCATTTTATCCAGTACCTCCTTTATAATCCTTGCCGGTGTAGAAGCACCAGCAGTTACGCCGATAGAGCTCGCCTTTATTACAACATCCAAATCAAGATCAGCAGATGTTTCGACCAAAAAAGTGTTCTCACAGCTACGCTTACAAATAGAGAAAAGCTTGCAAGTATTTGAGCTGTGTCTGTCACCAATGACGATCATGCAATCAGATGATTTTGAAAGAGAAGCCGCCTCAGCTTGTCTTTCCGACGTAGCATTACATATTGTATCAAAAATTTCTGCATTTGTATATACTTTTTTGATAATTTTTAAACATTTTTCGAATAGAGTTACATCAAATGTTGTTTGCGCGACAACACAGATGTCTTTAATATTCTTTTGGAGCATTATATCAAGTGAAGAAATCAATTCGTCCTCATCTTTGAAGGTGTAGCACTCTCCAACACAGTGACCAACAATCCCCATAACTTCGGGGTGATTTTTGTCACCTGCAATTAGTACGGTCCTTGATTCTTCACCTGCTTTTTTCACAATACGATGTATTTTTGAAACAAAAGGACAGGTAGCGTCTACTATCTCACACCCCAAAGTAGAAAGCGTATCTTTCGTGGACTTTGGAACACCGTGCGAACGGACAACGACTGTGTCAAAATCTTTTGCGTCTTCAATATTATCAACGGAGTGAACACCCTTTTGTTTGAGCTCTGAAACCATTTCCTTGTTATGAATAATAGGACCCAGAGTACAGACTTTTGAATCGCTTTGTGATAATTTGTTCACTATCTCTACTGCACGGTTGACTCCAAAGCAAAAGCCGGCTGTTTTTGCAACAGTAATACTCATATTAAATCCTGCTCTCTGAATGACTTTATCTTGTCCATAATAATGCGAGAGGCTTCTCGATATTCTCGTGCTCCGCCCTTTTCAAACCCTAAGTCCTGCATAGTCAAAGGCTCACCAAAGTGACAGATTCTACCCTTTTTGGTTTTTGTAATACAAACAGGGATAACAGGACATTTTGTATCAAAGGCTATGAGTGAAGCGCCGTTCTTAGGCTTTAAAAACTCACCTGTTTTAGATCGTGTGCCCTCAATAAAGATACCCATAACTTCACCATCTTCGACTACCTTCTCGAAGTGTTTTACAGCACCAACGTCCTTTTTTCCTCTATCTACAGGAAAGCATCCGATTGATATAAACAGCCATTCTAAAAACTTGTTCTTAAAAAGCTCAGCTTTTGCCATAAAGTGAATACGTCTGTATTTTTGACCAATAGCAATAATTATCGGGTCAGTAGAAGCAATGTGGTTAGATGCTATAATAAAAGGCCCTTCTTTTGGAATATTGTGAGGGTTAATAAACTTCAATCTGAACACAATCTTAAATATAGGTGACAAAATTCCTCTAAAAAATGAGTATAAACGTGGTTTATAGCTCATATCAAACACGCTCCTTCATGATAGAAATGAGCTTTTGTACCGATTGTTCCAAATCAAGGTCAGATGTATCAACAATAACGCTATCGTCTGCTGGTTTGAGCGGAGCTACATCTCTGTGAGAATCGTTATAGTCACGTGTTATGACATCTTTTAGTACATCGTCATAATTCACATCCATACCTTTTTCGATGAGCTCATCATATCTACGTTTAGCTCGCACTTCGGGTGAAGCTGTGAGAAAAATCTTGATTTTAGCATCAGGCAATACAACTGTGCCAATATCTCGGCCATCCATAATAACGTTGCTTCTCTTAGCCATATTGCGCTGTAAATCAAGCAAAAATGCTCGCACCTCAGGAATAGCAGAAACATCAGATGCATACATAGAAATCTCAGGTGTACGGATAAATGCTGTTACATCCTCGCCATTGAGCAAAACGATCTGCTCTTTTTTGTCATTGAAAGCGAGTTCAACTTTGATGTCCTTTATCATATCCAGGATAGCAGGAACGTCTTTTGAGCCAATACCGTTTTTATATGCACATAAACCTATAGCACGATAGAGTGCACCTGTATCAACATATATATATGATAACTCCTTCGCAGCAAGTTTTGCGATAGTAGATTTGCCTGCACCAGCAGGTCCATCAATAGCAATAGCAATATTCATTATAATACTTCCTTTTTAATAAAAATAATATCAATCAAGCGATGAATTCATACCGGCGAGGTAACCGGTTGAAAACGCTATTTGTAAATTAAATCCACCTGTATAAGCATCGACATCAATAACTTCTCCTGCAAAAAATAGATTAGGTACTATTTTACTACGCATAGTTTTGGGGTCGATTTCATTGACATTGACACCACCACAAGTAATGATAGCTTCATCAATCGGTCGAAAACCTTTTATAGATACTCTCAGATCTTTCAGTGTATCTATAATCGATCTTCTTTGTGTAACAGTGATACTGTGACATTTTGTGTGTGGATCAATGCCACATAGCTTTAACAAAACTGGTACAAAGCTTTTGGGCAAAAGCTCAAAAAGAGAATTAGCAATATCTTTATTGATAAACTTATTCATATCTCTGAGCAACCGTTTATCAAGCGTATCTTTATCAAGAGCCGGTTTGAAATCAATATGAACGCTGTATTTATTCTCGCTCATATCTCTCATGTGAGCACTTGCTGATAAAATCGTCGGTCCTGATAAGCCGAAGTGCGTGAACAACATTTCCCCAAAATCAGAATATATTTCTTTTTTAGAATTATCATCAAGCACCTTTATTGAAACATTCTTTAGTGACAAGCCTTGGAGTTCTTTGCAAAACTCATCATCACTGACAAGTGGCACGAGCGATGGTGTAGGCTTTTTCACAGAATGTCCGACGCTTTTTGCAAATATATATCCGTCGCCGGTTGAACCTGTTTTCGGATAACTTTTGCCTCCGGTTGCGATAATAATGCTGTCAGCAGAATAAGACTCGTTATCTTCTGTTTTCACTCCGACAACGGCACCATTTTTTTGTAAAAGTGCTTTCACTTGAGAAGTTTTTATCTTCACGCCATTTTGTAGAACAAAGTTTCTCATAGCATCACAAACATCCATAGCCTTATCAGATACAGGGAAAACACGGTTTCCACGTTCGACCTTAATAGGGACACCTAAATCTTCAAAAAACGCAACTGTATCATATGTTGAAAAAGCGTTAATCGCACTATACATAAAGCGTGAATTAGTAGGAATATTAGAGATAAAATCATCGTTATCACAAAAGTTTGTGATGTTACATCTGCCTTTTCCTGTAATGAGTAGCTTGCGACCTGTTTTTTCGTTTTTTTCGAAAAGCGTTACGTCTGCACCGTTTTTGGCAGCTATACCGGCAGCCATCATTCCTGATGGTCCGCCACCTATCACAATAATCTTTCTACTTTTCATCGCTTGAATCCTCGCTCGGATGTGAAGCATATATACTTTGTTCAAGCCAAACCTGCTCTAGTTTAGAGAAAGTTTCTTTGACCTCGTCTTTGCGTTTTATTACCATAGCAACTATAAGCGCATTGATAAGGCTGAGCGGTGCAACAAGGGAGTCAACAATGGACGCTATGTCGCTACGAGCGATAAGAATAGAATCAGCAGTAGCAACCAGCGGTGAAACCATACTGTCCGTGATAGCAACAACGTGTGCCCCACGCTCTCGTGCAAAACTCATTGCATCGACAGCCATAGTGCTGTATCGAGGAAAACTGATACCTATCATAACGTCTTTTTCGGTAATCCTGAACAGCTTTTCGTAGTTCGTGGTTTTGCTCGTTGTGTTGAGCATAATAACATTACCGAACATCAAATCAAGGTAATATCCAAAGAAGCTTGCGATATATGACGCCGACTTAACACCAAAAATGTAAATATGCTCAGCGTTAATAATAGCATCAACAGCATGTTCAAAATCTTCTCTAGATATCTCTTCGATAGTGCGTTTGATTTTATCGATATCCTGATTAAGCACGCTATCAAGTACATCTTTATCTCCTATACGACCAGTTGTCACTTCAATTCTACCGATCGAAGTGAGCTTATCCCTGATCATCTCCTGCATAGCTTTCTGCAAATACGGATAACCAGAATAGCCGATTTCTGTAGCAAAACGCACAACAGTGCTTTCAGACACCCCGACAATATCACCAAGCTTTGATGCCGTCATAAAGGCAGCCTCATCATAATGTTCTTCAATGAAATTCGCGATACGACGCTGGCCCTTTGAAAAGCTGTCACGTGCCATATCAATTCTGACCAATAAATTTGAAACCATAATCTTTACCTCAAAAAAATTGTAGTTTCATTTTATCATACTATCTTGCATTTTTCAATAAATTTTGCAAGACAAGTTGCATATAGCACAAAATTATGAAACTTCTTCTGCAACAAATTGCAAGAAGGTATGCTTAGTGCATACCTTCCAGTGTATTTTTCATATTTTTTGCAAAAAACAGCAATTTATCTTTATCGTTAGGGAGTTCGCCGCCAATGACCTTGTCAAGAAGATTATCAAGTATCTTGCCAATCATCTCACCGCTACTGACACCTAAGTGAATAATGTCCTTTCCATTCACTGCAAGACCTTTTAGTGAATAACACTCGTTATCTCTAAGTATCCGCTTGAACTCAGTTTCTGCTAAATCAAGGGCAAATAGTTTTTCTACTCTATTGAAACTCGACTGAGCCATAATGTCAGCTCTTTTAACACTGAATAATAATTGTGTATTCTTTTCCCCTATATCACGCATACAACGCTTTATAGATGAGTCGGTATGAGAAAGTTTTCTGTCGTGGTTTTCAATCAAAGTTGTAACGTCAGAGATATATGAATTAGGAAATTTAAGACGCTTCAATATAGTGTTTGCCATAGCAGCACTGAGCTTTTCGTGATTTTTATAGTGATTGTACCCTTGTGCGTCTGTAAAAACTGTCATAGGTTTTCCGATATCATGAAAAAGCAAAGCAGTGCGAACTGTCTCATCACATGGCGAATTCTTTATGGCGGATACAGTATGACGCCACAAATCCTTATTATGATGTAATGACTTTTGGTCAAAATTAAACATTACAGAAATTTCCGGAATAATAACAGCTATAACATCTTTATATCGACGCAAAATAAAATCAACATGGTCACCACATATAAGCTTTGAAAACTCTTTTAGTATTCTCTCAACAGAAACGTTAGAAAGAAGTTCTTTATTTTTTAAAATAGATTCTGCGGTTTTTTGTTCAATAGAATATCCGTAAATAGACGCAAACCTGAGCGCACGTATAATACGCAGTGCATCCTCAGTAAATCGAGTATCAGCATCACCGATGCATCTGATAACACCATATTGAAGATCCACCAAACCATTAAACTCATCGACAAGTCCAGCTCTGTCGTTATACGCAAGAGCATTGATAGTGAAATCTCGACGTGACAAATCGTCTTTCAAATTTTTTGAAAAAAAGACTTCATCAGGATGTCTGGAATCACCATATTCGCCATCAGTACGGTATGTAGTTATCTCGTAGTTCTTATTATCTATAACAACACATATAGTGCCAAAGCGTGCACCAACATCAACGGTGGTATATGAAGAAAAACATTCTTTAATCTGATCAGGAGTTGCGTTGGTAGTAAAATCCCAGTCAGAAACCTTCCTGTCACTTAAAACATCGCGAATACAACCACCAACAGCAAAACATTCAAAGCCACACTCTTCAAGTGTATTTATGATAAGTAACGGTATTTTTGGCAAATCTATCTTCATATTCTCACCACCTTTTTTATTTCAATTTACTAACATTATAGCATAATATAGGCAATTTTCAATTATTAAAGAGCTTTTTATTCTAATACATAGTAATATATTTTTTTGAACTTTTCTTTTCCAAACTAAAAGCACTTTTATCTGCTCACAATAAAAGTGGCAACAGAAAAGGAGAGTGATAATTTGCACGCAATAAAAAGTACAAAAACAGTTGCCTTCATTTTAGTTTTGATATTAAGTTTTAGCTTTGTAAACGTAAATGCACAGAGTAATAACAAAAAAGTTATTTTGGGTGGCACACCATTTGGGCTGAAGTTATTTACTAACGGAGTTATAGTAATAGAAGTAAATGAGAATAAATCACCAGCGGATGCTGCCGGAATAGAAGTAAACGATCTTATAACAAAAGTAAATCAAGAAGATGTAACATCAAATGAAACATTAAAAAGTTTTATCGAAAACTCAAATGGTGAACCACTCAAACTGGAAATAATACGAAATGGTATGGAAATATCTAAAACTATTATTCCACAAAAAGATGATAATAATAATTATGTGGCAGGTATGTGGATAAGAGATTCAACAGCCGGAATCGGAACTGTAACCTATTTTGATTATGAAAACAAAACTTTTGGTGCGTTGGGTCACGGTATATGTGATAAAGACACAGGTATGCTGATGCCTCTCAGAAATGGAGAGATTATGTCAGCAACAATCAGTAATTATCAAAAAGCACAGGATGGTGTCATAGGCGGACTAAATGGTTATTTTGATTCCAAAGTGATCGGAAGCATTACAGCGAACAATGGTTATGGGATATACGGAACGTATGAACACACAGACAACACAACTATAGTCGAAGTAGCAAATAATCAAGAAATAAGCGAAGGTAAAGCAACTATACTGACAACGATTGAAGAAAACAAAACAGAAGAATTCGATGTAGAAATAATAAAAGTAGCTATAAATGAAAATAACGGACAAAATATGATTATCAAAGTAACTGATGAAGAGTTGCTTAATAAAACCGGTGGTATAGTACAAGGTATGAGCGGTTCTCCAATCCTTCAAAACGGAAAGCTTGTAGGTGCTGTAACCCATGTTTTTATAAATTCGCCTGAAAAAGGATATGGAATCGCTATCAGTAATATGTTGTGTAATAACTGAGTAGTATAAAAGACTAGTATTTCACTTGATATTATGATTTTTTAAAATTTTTTCATCATAACTATTGCTATTTTTACCAATTTGTGGTATTATCTTTTCACAATCATAAATTGGGAGATGTAAAAATGACAGAAAAACTGAAACTTCTGATGACACACGACACTAATGAAAACACTGTAGAAATCCAAAATGCACTTATCAGCCACAACATCATATCATCGTTTTGTACAAAAGACGGCGAAGAGCTAATATCCAAAATCTGTAGTACACAACCCGATGTTGTAATGATGGATCTCTTTATGACGAAGGTCGACGCGATAGGCGTTATGAGAGCCATAAAGCAGAAAGGGATCAACCCTTCCCCTATGTTTATTGTTTACTCCTCGTTTGACTCACCAGTTATAGAACGTGAAGTCATGAGTAGCGGTGCAACGTATTTTGTAATTAAGCCATATGACATCAACAGTCTTGCGCAAAATATCGTCGTACTTTTCAAGAGAAACAATACCAAACAAAGCGGTGGCATAAAAGCCATGAACGATGATTTTTCTATTGAAGTTAAGGTCACAGAGATTTTGCACCAGATAGGTGTACCAGCTCATATCAAAGGATATCACTATCTCAGAGATTCCATAATGATGAGTATAGAAAAACCAGAAATTATTAACGCTGTGACCAAACAACTGTATCCTTCTGTTGCTAAAAAGTACACTACTACAAGTTCACGAGTTGAACGAGCTATCAGACACGCTATCGAAGTAGCTTGGGACAGAGGCGATGTAGAAGTACTGAACTCTTACTTTGGATACACTATTCAGGGTAGTCGAGGCAAGCCGACTAACAGCGAGTTTATTGCTATGATTTCTGACAAGCTAAGACTACAAATGAAGTCTGCAAGCTAATGACTCAACAAAAAATAAGAGGGTGTTGTGATTTTTCACAGCACCCTCTTTGCATTGACATTAAAACCAAATATGATAAAATTATAGTACATTATAGTTGTACTTATTAGTTGAAGGATGATACTATGAAAAAAGTAAAATTTGATATATCAGGTATGTCGTGCTCGGCTTGCTCTGCTCATATTGAAAACAAAGTGAACAATATTGACGGTGTTTCGTGCTCTGTCAACTTATTGCAAAACTCTATGGTCGCTGAATTTGATGATTCAACTATTGATGAGAATGTTATCATTGATGCAATCAAAAGCGTCGGATACGGTGCAAAAATTCACGAAGATTCTCATAAAAAAGAAAACAAAACACTTGATAAAAAGCTTGTAAAACTCATTATTTCTATAGTGCTGTTGATACCGCTGATGATAGTTGGTATGGGACATATGTTTTCACTGCACATTGAACCAGTCGTTTCGGCTATAATTCAAATTGCACTGACCTCAATAATTGTCGTGCTCAATTTCAAATACTTCACAAGTGGTTTCAAGGGGCTCATCAAGCTTTCTCCAAACATGGACTCGCTCATAGCCTTAGGCGCTACTGCTTCCATAGTATATAGTTTTTTTGCTATCTTCACAGTTGAAAACTACATTCACAACCTTTATTTTGAATCAGCTGCTATGATACTCACCTTTGTATCAATCGGCAAATATTTTGAATCACGTTCAAAAGCAAAAACTACCGATGCTATTTCGAAGCTTGTTGAGCTATCCCCTGATAAAACTTTGGTTATACGTGACTATATAGAAATGCTTATTTCCACTGACGATGTCATAGTCGGTGATATTGTCATCATAAAAGATGGAGAGAGAATACCGGTAGATGGTGAGGTCGTCGATGGCAACGGTTTTGCTGACGAATCAGCACTAACCGGCGAAAGTATGCACATAGAAAAAAATATTTTAGACAAGGTTTTCTGCGGTACTATGCTCAGCAACGGATATATTAAAGTCAAAGCGGAAAAAGTCAAAGGCGATACTACCTTATCTAAAATCATTGCTTTAGTTGAAGAAGCAGCATCTTCCAAGGCTCCTATTGCTAAAACTGCGGATATTGTGAGTAAGTTTTTTGTACCAACTATTATTGCGCTGGCAATAATCACCACTTTCATATGGAACGTTACTCAAAATGATTTTTCAACTGCTCTATCCTTCGGCATTGCAGTGCTAGTAATATCATGTCCGTGTGCACTGGGACTTGCAACTCCAACTGCAATAATGGTATCAACGGGTGTAGCTGCAAGTAATTCGATTCTTATAAAATCCTCTCAGGCTTTAGAAATACTCAGCAAGGTTAAAAATATTGTTTTTGATAAAACCGGTACAATCACCGAAGGAAAACCTCACGTAAGTGATATTAAAGTTATCAGTAATATCACAAAAAAAGATCTTCTTAAAATAGCTGCAAGTATAGAAAAGTTGTCTAGCCATCCGTTATCATCAGCTGTTATAGATGCCTATAACGCTGATGACTACTACGATATTGATAACTTTGAGAGTATTACTTCAAAAGGTATCACCGGTGCTATAAATGGTGTGACATACAAAATCGGTAACAGCTCTTTTGCTAATCCAAGTAACATTTGCGATACCTCGAGAAATGGCTTCACTAAGCTTTACATCAGTAATAATAACGAAACGCTTGGAATCATATATATTACTGACAAAATCAAAGAAAGCAGTAAATTTGCTATTGAAAGTATGAACGAGCTTGGTATCAACACCTATATGCTCACTGGTGACAACGCTGATTCCGCTAACTATGTCAAAGAAAAAACAAGTATTTCTAATGTATTCTCTGACCTTATGCCGGATGATAAAGAACGAATTGTTAAAGACCTTAAGAAAAGCGGCGTGACAATTATGGTCGGAGACGGTATCAACGACTCCCCTGCTCTAGTCAGTGCTGATGTTGGTATTGCTATAGGTGCAGGCACTGACATAGCCATAGATTCCGCTGATATTATACTGACAAGAAGCGATCTATCCGATGTGCTTACTGCTGTTGAGCTAAGCAAAGCTACACTAAAAAATATTAAGCAAAACCTGTTCTGGGCGTTTATATACAACGTTATTTTCATTCCGATAGCAGCAGGAGCTCTCTATCCTGCCTTGCATATAAGAATGGAACCAATGTACGGTACAATCGCAATGAGTCTAAGCTCCATTTGTGTAGTATCAAATGCACTAAGATTAAAGTTATTTAAACCAAAAAAAGTAAAAAAGGAGAACACAAATATGAAAACTATGATTATTGATGGAATGATGTGTATGCACTGCAAGGCTCACGTTGAAAAAGCGCTCAACGATATTGAAGGTGTAAGCGCTACAGTCGATCTTGAAAAAAAGAGCGCAAGTGTTACGGGCGATGTCAGTGACGATGTACTCAAAAAGGCTGTTACAGATGCTGGATATACAGTAGTATCAATTGAATAATGAAAAGGGCTGTATGCAAAATGCATACAGCCCTATATTTTTGACTTTACTTTTCTGTATCAGCAGGTGCATCGGTAGCAAAGACATCTTTTACAGTTGTAGCTAAAGTAGCTATACCCTGCAAATCAGATGGGATAAAAATCTTTGTAGCTTTTCCGTCCGCAACCTTTTGAAGTGACTCAAGGCTCTTCAAAGCAATAACCTTATCCGATGGTGCTGCTTCGTTGAGCATTTTCAGCGCATCTGCGTACGCTTTCTGAACAGCAAGGATGGCCTGTGCTTCACCGTCAGCTTCTCTGATTTTTGACTCTTTGACAGCATCAGCTTTGAGAATTGCTGATTCTTTGAGACCTTCTGCAACGAGAATCGCACTACGCTTTTCACCTTCAGCATCGAGAATACGAGCTCTACGCTCACGTTCAGCCTACATCTGTTTTTCCATAGCATCCTGAATCTCACGTGGTGGCAAAATGTTCTTGAGCTCAACACGGATAACTCGAATACCCCATGCGTCTGTTGCTTCGTCTAGGATTATTCTGATTTTGTCATTGATAGTGTCACGAGAAGTAAGTGTGCTATCAAGTTCAAGATCACCAATGATGTTACGAAGTGTAGTAGCTGTAAGATTTTCGATAGCACTGAGTGGTCGTTCAACACCATAGGTGTAAAGCTTTGGATCAGTTATCTCGAAATAAACTACTGTATCAATCTGCATTGTAACGTTATCTCGTGTGATAACAGGCTGTGGTGGAAAATCGACGACCTGTTCTTTCAGTGACACTTTCTTTGAAATGCGGTCAATAAACGGAATTTTCAGGTGCAGACCAGTCCCCCATGTTGCGTGGTAAGCACCAAGACGTTCCAAAACAAACGCATGTGCCTGTGGCACAATTTTGATATTGCTGACAACAAGCAGCAACAATACAACAACTAAAGCAATAATAATTATGAGTTCCATATATAACTTCCTTTCTGATAATGTAGATATATCACTGTGTTAATTCGACAAGAAGCTTTGCCCCTTCGATAGCCTTAACAACAACTTTGCTGTCCTTTTTGATGACGGTGTCATCGACACTTTTAGCACTCCATACAGTTGAGCCGACTTTCACCTGACCAACTGACTGAAAATTGTCAATATCCTTAACAACAACTGCGATTTTTCCGATATTTCTATCAGAATTAGTATATGTTTTTTTGGTATCTAATACACGCTTTGAAAGCGGTCGTGTGATAATCAACGTAACAAGTGCTATGACAACAGCTACAATGATTTGTAACCAGATTTTGTCAGTAAAAAGTGATGTAATACAGCCACCCACTGCGCCGACTGCAAACCAAATTGAAACAAGCTGTGGAGTAAACGCTTCAACTAATCCCAAAATGATTGCTAAAACTAACCAAAAAATCGACATTTTCTCATCTCCTTTGACACAAGTATAGCACCACAAAAAATCATCGTCAATGCAGATTTATTAAAATTTCTGTTAAATCTTTGTACATACAATAACTTTTTGACTTTTTAGTGCAATGTGGTATAATAAAAACAAAAGAAACAAAGGTGGTGTAGGTATGGCATTTGATACATTTGATGAAGGCATCAGCCTGGGTGGTGTTAGAAGTAAAACTGAAATTAGAACACTTATTTGCTATATGTTCGATAAAGTCAACACTCCAATGAAAAAAGACACTGTTATCACTGCTCTTTTGCAAAAAGGACTTGCCAACTATTTTGAGTCATCTTCATGCTTTGATGACCTTGTCAAGAACAATAATATTGAGCAGGTTGATGAAGAAAAAAAGCTGTATTTTATAACAGATGCCGGAAAGATGATTTCTACACAGCTTGAAGATACGCTTGCACTGACTGTGAAAGAAAAAGCTTGCGAATGTACTCTTGCGCTTTTAGAACAAGAACGTATCGAAAAAGAAAATCTTGTCACCATCACAAAAATTGACAACGGATACAACGTCAACTGTACAATATCTGGTGGTGATATGGACTTGCTCAGTTTCAACCTCTATGTTCCTGATATCAGTATGGCAAGAATTGTGAGAAAAAATTTTCATAAAAACCCACAGCTTTTCTACAACGTTTCAGTCGCTATGCTCAGCAGGAATAAAACCGCTGTAAACGACGCTTTGAAAGAACTGAATTCAAGACTCTGATTACAACAATGTCCTTGATATCACCAGCAAAGCTACTCCGGGTATTCCGCCGACCACTGATGTTATGAGCGACAATTCACTGACTGGTATTAAAACTCCTGTAAAAGATGACAGGAAATTCACAACCATAAGCATCAATGGACCACACAACAAAGATACAAAAGCCCTCTTGCAGGGCTTTTTATTTTTGCCCAAATAATGAATGACAGAAAAAACAATAAAAGAGCATAACGAAACAACATAAAACCTTATCATAATTATCCCCAAATAAAAAAAGACTATCGGAAAAGTCCGATAGTCAATTTTATGTGTTAAGTATTCAAAATTATGCTGAGAAATAAGCAATAATGTTGAGAGCAAGTACAACCAAAACAAAGCCGATAGCAACCCATTTTGTTGCTTTTGCGAGCATTGCGTC
The DNA here is from genome assembly GCA_045539655.1 of Ruminococcus sp. Taxonomy (GTDB): domain Bacteria; phylum Bacillota; class Clostridia; order Oscillospirales; family Acutalibacteraceae; genus Ruminococcoides. The sequence goes on from JAZQFT010000021.1 coordinate 78,902, forward strand.
AATTGAACGAGCTTTATTCTTTGCAAAAAATGTATCAGCACCGCCGGATACAACACCGAGACCCTGCTGGTTACCTTCCTGAAGAATAATAACGATAATCATAATCAAAGATGCAACAATCAGAAGTGCACCCAAGATATAACCCCATACTGACATATTTATCTTCCTTTCAAAAAAGTTGTAAGTCTTTATTAACTAGATAATAATAACACAGAAAATTATATATTGCAAGCATTATTTTACAGTTTACAGAATTGAAAGCTGTTGAGCTTCGTCTTCTTCGCTAGGAAGTGCGCCAAGAGCAGGCAAAGTGCGTGTACGATAGCGAGATGGTTTTGCAAAAGAGCCGTCGATATATGGGGCTATCCCCATAACACGATGACCTTTTTTGAGCTTCATAACCGCTACGCCCTGTGTTGACTTAGAGCTCTTTGCGTTGATAGAGCCAGAATGAAGCAAAAGCTTTCTGCCAGAAGAAGCAGAAAGTACAAACTCACAATCAACGGAGCAATAGCCGATACCTGCTAAAGGTGACTTATCAGAATAAGCGTTGATCAGCTTTTTTCGATTTGTTTTTGTCCAATAAGCATTGAGCGGAACCTTTGCAACCTTACCGTTTTCGAATGCAAACATAAGATAGCCTGCGTAGTCTTTAGTGTTAAGCATAAAGACGGCCTGTTCCCCTTCATCCATAGAAAGCTTTGCAGGGATAAAGTCACCGTAAACACTCGCTTTTGTATCAGCAAACTCGTGTACCTTTGCTTTATATACCTGACATTTGTTAGTAAAGAACAGAAGGTCAGTGTTATTGGTTGTTTCCACTGTAGCGACAATTTCATCATTATCTTTGAGCTTTTGCTCACCGCTCATTCGAAGTGAAAGCGGAGTAATCTTCTTGAAATATCCATCACGAGTAAAGAACAGGTGTACAGGATAATCAGGGATCTCATCAGCAATATCAACATCAGCCTGTGCATCATCAATATGAAGAAGTGGGCACTTACGATCTTTTCCGTATTTTGAAGCAACTTCTTTGAGCTCTTTGACAATGATAGTCTTGACTCGTGAACGGCTGGCCAGAATCGCTTCGAGTTCAGCAATCTCTTCAACGAGTTTTTCGATATCTTTGGTACGCTTCAGGATATACTCTCTGTTCAGATGACGAAGCTTGATTTCAGCGACATATTCTGCCTGTATTTCATCGATGCCGAACCCGATCATAAGGTTAGGTACAACTTCGGCCTCTTCTTCTGTTTCACGCACGATTCGAATAGCTTTGTCAATATCAAGAAGGATGAGTTCCAAACCTTTCAATAAGTGGAGTCTCTCACGTTTTTTGTTAAGGTCAAAATATGTTCTTCTGCGGATACACTCAACACGGAACGCTATCCATTCTTCAAGCAAGTCTTTGACACCAAGTACCATCGGTACGCCGCCGATGAGTATGTTGAAATTACAAGAAAAGCTGTCTTCAAGGGTCGTAAGTTTGAAGAGTTTGAGCATCAATTTGTCAGGATCTGTACCACGCTTTAAGTCGATAGTGATTTTAAGACCTTCAAGACCTGTCTCATCACGGATATCAGCGATTTCTTTTACTTTGCCCGCTTTGACTAAATCAATAATTTTTTCGATGATAGTCTCGACGTTTGTAGTAGGCGGAATGTTAGTGATATCAATACAGTTGTTTGATTTATCGTAGTTGTAGATAGAACGAACTTTGATAGAACCACGTCCTGTGCGATAAATCTCACGGATGGACTCTTCGTTGTAGATGATCTGTGCTCCACCCGAAAAATCAGGTGCAGGTAAAGTAGAAATAATATCGTGTTCGTTATCTCTGATAAGAGCTGCAGTAGTTTCGCATATTTCACGAAGGTTGAACGAACAAATATTAGACGCCATACCTACAGCAATACCGGTATTAGCATTCACAAGAACTGACGGATAGCTCGCAGGTAAAAGCACAGGTTCTTTCTGCGTGTTGTCATAGTTGTCAACAAAATCAACTGTATCTTTGTCAATATCTTTGAACAGCTCGTTACAAAGTGAATCGAGCTTAGCTTCGGTGTATCGAGATGCTGCCCACGCCATATCACGGCTATAGAACTTACCAAAGTTACCTTTGGAATCAACATAAGGATGCAATAGAGCCTCGTAACCACGGGACAGTCGAACCATAGTATCGTAGATAGCTGCATCGCCGTGTGGGTTGAGTTTCATAGTAGCACCAACGATATTCGCAGATTTTGTACGAGCACCGGAGAGCAGTCCCATCTTGTACATAGTATAAAGGAGCTTTCTGTGTGATGGTTTGAAGCCGTCTATCTCAGGAATAGCACGTGACATAATGACGCTCATAGCGTATGGCATATAGTTGACTTCGATAGTATCAGCAATCTTTTGCTCGACAACATCACCTGCACCAGCTATGACACCGTTTGCAAGTGGTCGAACAGTTATATCTTTTTGTTTCTTTTTTCTAGCCATATATATTCACCTATAATCAGCTGACATCGAGGTTGTCAGTATAGTCAGCACCATTTTCGACAATAAAATCTTTTCGGCCCTGCAAATTATCACCGAGTAATATATCAAATATCTGTGATGTTTTTTCGACGTCGTCAGGCATAACCTTAATGAGTCGACGAGTAGAAGGGTTCATTGTGGTCAAGCTCATCATATCAGGTTCGTTTTCACCAAGACCTTTGCTTCGCTGGACAGTGAACTTCTTGTTGCCGATTTCAGCAATATACTGTTCTTTTTCTGCTTCTGTGTATGCAAAATACACCTTATCACCGCAGGTGATTTCATATAGCGGTGATTCTGCTATAAAGACTTTTCCAGCTTCAATCAAATCAGGAGTCAGTCGATAAATCATTGTCAGAAGCAGTGTTCTGATCTGGAAGCCGTCGACATCGGCATCGGTACAGAAAATGACCTTTGACCAACGCAGGTTGTTGATATCAAAGTTGGACAGATCTTTGTTCGCTTTGCTCTTGACCTGCACACCACAGCCCAAAACTTTCAAAAGATCTGTGATGATCTCGCTCTTGAATATCCTGTCATAGTCAGCCTTCAAGCAGTTAAGTATCTTACCTCTAATCGGAATAATAGCCTGAAAATCAGGGTTGCGAGCCTGTTTACATGCACCCAACGCTGAGTCACCCTCCACGATAAAGAGCTCACGCTCAGCTACATCTTTGCTACGACAATCGACAAATTTCGCAACACGAGATGTCATATCCATATTTGAAGTGAGATTTTTCTTGATACGAACACGTGTTTTCTCGGCATCTTCACGTGAACGCTTGTTGATAAGTACCTGAGCAGCAATTTTATCTGCTTCGAGTGGATTTTCAATGAAATATATCTCCAGCTGGCGACGCAAGAACTCAGTCATTGCGTCTTGAATACCTTTGTTAGTGATCGCCTTTTTAGTCTGGTTTTCATATGATGTCACGCTTGAGAATGATGAAATAATGATAATCAAGCAGTCTTCAACATCAGCGAATGTGATTTTGGACTCATTTTTAGTATATTTACTGTTTTGTTTTAAGTAACTGTCTATCATATAGACAAAGGCATTTCGAACCGCTTTTTCTGGTGCACCACCGTGTTCAAGAAAGCTAGAGTTATGATAATACTCAGCAGCATTCACTTTGTTAGAAAAAGCAAGAGCTATGTTGATTTTGCACTTATATTCGTCTTTGTCATCTCGGTCTCTGACCTTACGTTCAGTCTGCCACGATTGCACAGTGGTCATACCGCTTTCGCCAACAAGCTCTTTGACGTGGTCTTCGATGCCATTATCATACAAAAATTCCTGAGTTTCGAAACTCCTGCCGACCTGATTGCGGAACACAAATTTTATGCCGGCATTTACGATTGCCTGGCGTTTTAAAACATCTGCAAAATACTCAGGCTGAATGTCAATATCAGTGAAAACTTCCAAATCAGGCTTCCAAGTGATTTTGGACCCAGTGTCTTTTCTATTATAATCTTCGACTTTGAGCCCGCCAACATTCTCACCTTTTTCAAAATGAAGGGTGTAGCGTTTTCCATCTCTTCTGATGTCAACGTCCATATATTCGGAAGAATACTGGGTTGAGCACAAGCCAAGACCGTTTAAGCCCAAAGAATACTCGTAGTTATTGCCTTCGTTGTTGTTATATTTACCGCCGGCATAAAGCTCACAGAATACGAGCTCCCAGTTATATCTTTGCTCGTTTTTATTGTAATCGACAGGAATTCCACGTCCGTGGTCTTCTATCTCAACGCTACCGTTAGAGTAACGAGTGACAGTGATGAGTTTTCCGTAGCCTTCTCGTGCTTCGTCGATAGAGTTAGACAAAATCTCAAAAACGGAATGTTGGCATCCTTCGATACCGTCAGAGCCAAATATAACCGCAGGGCGTTTGCGCACACGGTCGGCACCTTTTAGAGTGACGATACTCTCATTGCCATATTCCTGTTTTTTCTTAGGTTTAGCCATAATGCTCTCTCCTATTTTCCTTGTAATTTCTTTATCTTATCACGTAAAAACGCAGCGTGTTCAAATTCAAGAAGCTTTGCGGCTGCGTGCATTTCTTTCTTTAAGCTGTCGATGAGCTTGTATTTTTCTTCTCTTGAAAGACGTCCGATATGGTCAAGTTCATCATCAGTATGAGTAGAAATCTCGAGTACATCGCCGACTTTTTTTACAATAGTTTTCGGTGTGATGTTGTTGTCTACATTGTATTGATGCTGAATAGAACGTCGGCGGTTAGTCTCGACAATAGTTTTCTTCATAGAATCTGTAACACTATCAGCATACATAATAACAGTGCCGTCAACGTTACGTGCTGCACGTCCGACAGTCTGTATGAGTGATCGTTCGCTACGCAAGAAGCCTTCTTTATCAGCATCAAGAATAGCAACGAGCGATACTTCAGGTATATCAAGACCTTCTCTGAGAAGATTGATACCAACAAGCACATCGAACTCACCAAGTCGTAAATCACGCACGATTTCCATGCGTTTTACAGTATCAATATCGTGGTGCATATAGCGAACTTTGATATCAAATGATTCAAGATATGCGGTGAGATCTTCTGCCATCTTCTTGGTAAGTGTAGTAACAAGGGTGCGCTGACCTTTATCGATACGCTTGTTGATTTCGGAAATAAGGTCATCGAGTTGACCTTCAGTAGGTCTTACTGAAATTTCAGGATCAAGTAGTCCTGTCGGACGAATGATCTGCTCTGCAACAACATCAGACTTTTCAAGTTCAAAATCCCCGGGTGTTGCGCTGACAAACACTGCTTGATTTACTCGCTCATAGAACTCATCAAAGTTAAGAGGGCGGTTATCATAAGCTGACGGTAGTCTGAACCCAAAATCTATAAGGCTTGTTTTTCTGGCTCTATCACCTGCATACATTCCACGCACTTGTGGGAGTGTTACGTGGGATTCATCAACAAAGAGCAAAAAGTCGTCAGGGAAATAATCAAGCAAGGTATATGGTGCTGAACCGGGTTTTCTGCCTGAGAGCACCCGAGAGTAGTTCTCGATACCTGAGCACATGCCTATTTCCTGTAGCATTTCGATATCATAGCGAGTACGCTGTTCAATGCGCTGAGCTTCAAGTAGCTTTCCGTTTTTTCTGAAAAAGTCAAGTCGCTCTTCAAGTTCACGTTCGAGTTCAGCAATAGCACGGCTCATTTTTTCGCCACCGACGATGTAGTGTGACGCAGGATAAATAGCTGCGTGTCTGACGGTTGCGACGAGTTCTCCGGTGAGTGGATTTATCTCAGAAATTCTGTCTATTTCATCGCCGAAAAACTCAACTCTTATAATTCTATCAGAAGATGCCGCAGGAAAAATCTCGACTACATCTCCCCTGACTCTAAATTTATTTCGTATGAAATTGATATCATTTCGCTCATACTGAAGTTCGACGAGCTTTTTGAGTAATTCGTCACGTGATTTTTGCATACCAGGACGAAGTGATATAACCATACTGCGATAATCAATAGGGTCACCCAATGAATATATACATGAAACTGACGCTACTATGATAACATCTCGTCGCTCTGACAAAGCTAGTGTAGCACTGTGACGTAACTTGTCAATCTCATCGTTAATAGAGCTGTCCTTTTCGATATAAGTGTCAGTAGACGGAATGTACGCTTCCGGCTGATAGTAGTCGTAATATGAAACAAAATACTCAACAGCATTATCAGGAAAAAACTCTTTAAACTCAGTACAGAGCTGAGCTGCAAGTGTCTTGTTATGAGCAAGCACTAATGTAGGTCTGTTCACTTTTTCTATGATGTTAGCCATTGTGAAAGTTTTTCCTGAACCTGTGACACCAAGCAAAGTCTGTTCCTTGTGACCGCTATTAAGAGAATTAACGAGCGTGTCTATAGCAACAGGCTGATCACCATAAGGCTTGTACGGTGATACTAGCTTGAACTTGTTTTCCATATAAACACGCTCCTTTCGTATTTTATACTTGTTTTACTTTCTTTATCTTATTACCTTTTGTGATGAGGTTAATAAGCAGCTCTGCAAGATATGCAATAACTACAAAAATAACCATAAGCACAAGATAATGAAGCAGTCGCTTGTGTTCTACAAACGGTGACATCTGATACACTTTGATAACCATAATGTGTGATACATATAGGTTAAGAGAAATAGTACCGAAAAATGCAAAAAACTTATTGAGTGGCTTGCACCTGAGGAAATTAAGCACCCAGATAATAACAAATGTTAGCGGAATACCACCAACCATATAAAACCATCTGCGCCATACACCGATGAAAACTTTGAGTTCTAAAACAACGAACGCAAATATCACCAACGCAAAACAGATAGCATAGAAATAAGATGGAAGACTCTTTTTCTCATATACAAACTTTCCAAAATAACTTCCTATGAAAAACACAGGAAATCTGGTCAGTGCTATTTCGATGTTCTTATAGGTATCAGGATATGTTGCACGCAACACCAAAGTGAGTAATGCGGTCATAGCAAGAAGAATAACAAGTCGTAAAAATGCGTTTAGAAACTTGCTATTGAAAAGATATGAATAGATGTATGGATAAATCAGATAGCACACTAAAATGCACGCTACAAACCATATCTGCTGGTCACCAGATACCCAAAAGTCCATCATAGTGAGTTTGCTCAAAAAGAGTGAAGTATCATGCTTTATAACAAGGTATTTGTACACCCAGAACAGACCCGTGATTATAATAACAGGCCAGAAAAGTCGTGAAAGGCGCTTTTTGATAAAGCTCAGTATATCCGGATTTCTATAGAAGGAAAAATAAAGAAAAATTCCTGAACAAAACAAAAATGTTTCTACACCCATATTGCCGTATCCAATAAGGGTATCAAGCGGCTTTAAAAAAGCGAGTCCAAAGTCATAGTGCAGTTTCAGCATCGCTGTAGCGTGAAAAAGCATAATCCACAAAATACTGATACCGTATATTTCACCTTTGTATTTACTTATGTCAGAAAACTCGAGTCTTTTTGTCGAATTGTTCTTCATAACTTTTCCCTTTCGTTAGTCCATTTTAAGACAGCGTCATATATACGTTCACAACTGTTAAAATCATCAAAAGCAAAGAAGTCATCAGCGTGCTTCTTAAATTCGTCAGGCATCTTGCACTGGTTTCTCATATACTCACAAATGAGTCTTACAGCGTCTTCGTACTCATCACACACAGGACCAAAGCCCATAGTAGAGAATTTCATCGCACCTTCTTCAAATCGCATAGGTACTTCTTTTGGCTGATAATAGATAACAGGTTTGCGCATATATCCGAAATCATAATGAATACCAGAATAGTCAGTGACCATAAGACTGGACTCAGTGAGAATTTTCTCATAGTTGAGGTCACCACTAGCCTGAATGAGTTCGGTATAGTCATTTCTGTCATAGTCATCAATCTGAGCACTCATTGCAGGATGCAATAAGAATATGATTTTGTAGCCCGTTTCTTTTGCTACTTCAATAATACGAGGATCATTGATAAGGCTATTATATATCTGATAATAGCTGGTCTGTTTGAACGCATTAGAATATGATCGTGTAGAGTTTCTTTTTGCTCCTCCAACAATATTGCGACGCCATGTTGGTGTAATAAGAATTTGTTTTTGATCGTTGTTTTTCAGTCCATCAAAACGACCAAGACCAGTGAGTGCTACCTCGTCTTCTCTATATCCATAGATAGGTTTTCTGATATGCTCTACTTCATATTTTGAGCTGGTTGTATAGAACATAGTGTTATCATACAAACGGTTCTGATAATCAGCGTTTTTCTGAATAGTGATACCATGAGCGATACACACAAGGTTCGGATTAAAGAGGTCTTTAACGGCTCTCGCAAGCGTTGGACGTATGCCACAAAACTCTATAATATCAGGATGAGTAGCAATAATATTTTCAGCACAAAGCGAATAAAGCTGACATTTAAGTGTTCCATAAATCAGAAGGTTATTAGGAAACTCCTTTTTAAGTCTAGGATAATCTAATGAATCCTTATTTATAATATAATAACATTCGATATTGTCGTCACGTGACATAGCGTGTCTGAAAGCATACTCACCATTATCTCCAGCTTTGTAGAGTTTATCAAAGAACAACCATATTCGTCTGCCTTCAAAATCTTTTTTATGTCTGAAATATGCTTTGCGTAATCTATAGGTAAAGAAACAAAATGCTAGTGTCTTAACACCTTTAGTTATATTAAAGAAAAATTTAAGAGCCTCAAATAGATATTTTCTTTCACGTTTTTTAATCTGGGATTTTGTGAAAGACTTAACCTTTAGCATTTTGTCTTCATATACAAGTGCTAAGTTTTCGTTCATCATCCAATAGGAGTGCGGGCAGAAAGTGTTGAGCTTTGATGGTGGTCTGTAAAACTCGAGCTCCATTCTCTGGGTTTTTCCATTCAATGTAATAAAAAACTCAACAGTAGTTCCTTCTTTGAGAAACTCTTCGATAGGAATATCTACAGAAAAAGTGTACGAACTTGCTATAGATACACCAAACACTTTGTTAAGGTAATATATATCATTTTTTACACATGGATAATCTTTTCCGTTGACTTTCACCGTAATTGCATCGTGATCAAAATCATAAAGCAGACGTGTAAAGTATCTTAAATCTATAGAAAAGCATCCTTTTCTGAAATTGAAAGCTCTTACAGTGAGTTTCTTGTGTTCACCCAGGTCGTATGTGCAACCAAGCTGGTAAAAGTACATATTCTCATCATCATGTGAGAAAGAGAATTTCAGCTTGTCTTTATCACCGTTATACTTAAGATGAGAAAATAATATTCTCATATCAAACGGTGGGACATACTGCTCGTATTCCATATTGCTCCATATAAGTTCATCTGGAACAATCTTCATAACTTCCTTCGAAAGCTCGAAAAACTCATCAACCTCTTCGTTGTTGATAAGGAATTTGTTGCGAACATTGAAGTTACTGTAATATTTAAAATAAAGTCTGTAAAAAACAAGTCTTTTCAGCCAAAGTGGTGGTTCCTCACCCTTGTCTGTATAGCTATGAATAAAAGGAATAAAATTTTCTTTAAGTGACTTATTGTAAAAATCCTTATTATTACATCCATAAAAAGATTTAGAAAGATGTGAAATTCTAGGATGTCTGTAACGCATATATGTCTTCTCAAAAAGTACGGTAGTGCTGTTCTTTTTCCACAAAGACATAAGGAACATAGTCGCAGACTCTTCCTGACAAACATCGTTAAAACGTAAGTCTCCAATAAAATCGTTGCGAACAAATACAGAAGGTAAGAAAGAAAGCAAGTCAACCATATCATTTACGTCGACAAACTTCATATCAAAATTGTATCTCTTCACGTGGAAATGCTTTAGCTTAGGATTTGTTCTTTTATAGTTGAGTGTAATAAGGTTAGCCCCGTTGTGGTGCTTTTGAGCCTTATTGAACGCAATCAAAGATAAATCATCATAAATGCAATACTCATTAGTAAAGCATACATACTCAGCGTTAATATGCTCAAACGCAGTATTATAGCACTGTGCTATTGTTGATTCAACAGGCATTTCGATATATTTATAGCCCTTTCTTTTCATCATAGAAATGATTTTTGAGCTATCACAATCTGTCATATCAGCTCTGTTGACAATAATAGTCTGAATTCCTTTGCGATTTAAGATACCATTTCTAAAGCTCTTATTCAAACGAAAGAAACCTTCATAAGTATCCATAATAACAACAAAAGCAATTTTATTATCGTATTTTTTCATTTTGCCCTCCAAAACAAATCAATCAAAATAATAATCAAATAATGCAGGTGCTATATTGCTCTGCGAAAGCGAAACACAATCGTTATCAGCTACGATAAAATGATCAATCAAACGTACTCCAATGAGCTCAAGCGCACTCTTAACGTTAGCAGTAGCTTCCAAATCCTCACGTGATGGCAGTGCGACACCGCTGGGATGATTGTGTGCGATAACAGCTGACTTAGCGTTATATCTGAGTGAAAAATCAACAATCTTACGAATTGGTAAATTTGTATCATTTAGCGAACCTTTAGATACTATACCACAGAAAACTTCTTTGCCTTTAGCATCAAGAAGTAATAGAAGAACGTTTTCGTTTTCTCTTCCGATGAATTTTCTGATAATACTGTCCGCCAAAGTATCGTAGTCGACAACTTTCCCCATATTGTTATGTTTATCATCGATATATAGCCTAGCAAATTCAGGAACAGCTTCCAAAAAAGCCGCCTGCGTTTCAGTCAGCCCAAAATTCCTCAATGCGTCGTATGGTGCATCGAACACAGCTGATAGAGATCCAAAAGCATCTATCAAGCGGTGCGACAACACACTTGTGTTTTTATATGGTACACAATAAAACAAAAGAAATTCCAGCGCTTCGTGAATTTCAAAGCTATCCAACCCATTATCCAAAAACTTTTTTCTGACACGTGATCGATGATCCTTGTGAACATTATCAGTAGCCATATTTCCTCACTAATCTTTCACTCAAAAATATATATTTACTCATACTAACCCAATATATAGCCATTATATGAGAATTGTATCACAACTTGTTGAAAAATATATTACTATAAAGAATTTCTAAAAGTTTTTTTCAACGCAAAAAAAAGACTCGAGATGTAATCTCGAGTCAAACTAAACGTTATTATTCTATTCTTCTGTATCATCAACTTCATCGAGTGCTTTATAAGAAACGACAAGAGCGATCAGCTCATAGCCAAACAGCACAACAATAATAAGAACAAAAGTGATAAACCCATATGGTGTCAAAAAGAAGTTGTACACCTCGTTTATAAAAGGTATTTTACAAACAAACACACCTACCAGCTGATCCGAATACCACTCCGGATCAGGGACAGCGCCTTCGGCAACACCCTGAGTCTTGAAAACATAGTCACCATCAACATACAAAGGATCTTCAATCATCATATGAGTAATAAACTTATCGTCCAAATCCCCGACTTCACCTTTATATGTAACGATGTCTCCATTCTTAACATCAACAGGCTCAACATCTTTTACAAGAATAACATCACCAATCATAAGCTGTGGCTGCATACTGCCCGATGAAACTCTGAATATCTTATATCCAAAAACATTCGGAGCTTCTCCTGAAATACGAGCGTTAAACATAACGACAACAACAGCAACAAGAATAACAAGCAACATTATTCCAAGAATATTGAAAACTTTTCGTGCTTTGCTCACTGTATCACCTTAGCTATACATCAGGAAAACCTGTGATGGGTTAAAAGTAACCGAACCTGCATCACATTTTACAAACCATTCAACGATGAGCTGACCAGGATTAGCATCAGCTTCATCCTTTTTAGGCACATAGGCATTTCTGATGATATGTATATCAGTTTGTGCAGATGTGAAGGTTCTACAGGAATTTGTCGGAATTGCGACACAAATACTAGCATTGCCGTTACTTGTTGTAAAAGAAGGTAAAAACAGCGAAACTACTGTGTCATAATCCTTGCTGCTATTAGTGATAACAGTTTTATAGTATTTATAGTTCGGTGTTGTTGTATCGCCAGAACCAGAAGCTGAAATTGTAATATTTGAATCAGCAACAACATCAGTTGCATAGTTCACAACTTTATTACCTTTAGAGCCTTCGTATGTGGCGATTATACACTCTTGTGCTCTAAGTTTAGTATTTTCTTTAAACTCTAAACCTATACCCTCTTTGATATCAGGTTCAAACCACGAGAAAGACACAGTAGTCATTCCGATAACAAGTATCAGCACAGCCATCACTATACATAATGGAACTAACAATCTTTTCATGGTTTTCACCTCCAAAATTTAATAATCAAAATTTACAAATCCACCTAATATACCGTCACTACCTATTGATGTAGCTTTGAAGACAATGTTAGCGTCATCATTAGTCGGTATTTCTAGCCCCATTATTCCATATGAATAGAAATCTATAGAATCCTCTTCACCATCATAGTCATCAAAGTTATTAGAGAATGTCTTAGGGTTGCATAAATAGAAGTTCACTTTACTTTGAGAAGCGTTAGGAATAACAGCACGATAATAATCGGTATTTCCAACCTTCTGCATAGTAACAAAAGTCTTGTTGTTCTCGTCAGCGTCCATAAAGCAAGCTCTGAGGTTATATTTACTCATATTTACGTTGGTATTGTTGTAGAAATACAGCGCACGCTCGCCATTATACTCATGAGTGCCAAAGAGCGTTTTCATATACGAAGTAGCCTTGCGACCAGCTCCATCTGTAGCTTCGGCTTTGATGTACTTCACTCCACTGACAGAGAATTCTATAAGGAAGCTGTTAATATATGCTTGTATAGTATCATTTTTTTCGAATCCGGTACTATCTTTCACTGTCAAGCTTTCATATTCACCGACATTTGTATCAGATGAATATAAAGCCGCAGCATAATTAAGAACTCCACCTTTGACTATCAAGTCAAGCTGAACATTGTTTATAATATTAGCTTTATAAATCTTCTGCAAGCCAGTAAAACTTTCTATCTCAAAGTTTTCAACTCTTATAAGATAGTATTTTACTGTTGTTGAAGCTGATGATGTAACCTTAACTAAAGAATATGTTTCAGTATTTTCAGTAGGAGTTATAGACAGCGTACCTTTGTCAAAATCAAAAGTAGCATCGTTACCGGAAATCACTTCAGCAGTAAGTGCATCATCGCCAAAGTCACAAGTGTACTGGAATGTAGCAGCTGTACCCTTGGATGTAGAAGCCTGCTGGATAGTATCTGCTCTGTCTGTTGCGATAAAGTCAGAGTAATTAAATTGCCAGGTATCAACAGCTCTAGGATAGTTGCCTGTGTTACTCATATAATATGCATTGTTAGAAACTGAAACTGTTCCCTGAGTTGAATATTGTGCAGAATTACTTGCGTTTACAAAAGTAACATATTTTGTGCCAAACGGAATATCAGCATAATATACATACTGACTATAATCGTTATAGTACTTGCGAGTCATAGTGATATTATTTTTGGTGAAATCAGTATCACCAGATTTATCAGAACAGTGTACTAACACGTTTTGGGCATTGCTATTGCCCCATGCACATGTATCAGTGAAGAATATACGACGTGAACCATATGAAGTAATAGTGTCAAAAGCAAAGTCACTATTTACAGTAATACCAGCAGTCGCTGTGGAATCTTCAACAATTTCGAAAGTTGAGCCATCTGTGTTACCGATAGAAGCATCGTTCACAAGAACATCGTTCAATATAGCATTTGCATGGTCAGGCTTGACATTAATCTTGAGTTCTGTGCCATATCCAACAGAATCGCCGTTAAAATAATATCTGGTGTCCTCGCCTGTGCCACTTGTTACATAAACAGAGCCGTATTCAGGCTGAACCATAAATATCTTTGGATTTTTAATAAATTTAACTGTATAAATCTCATTATCACCGGTAAGTGTTACATCAAAAGTAGCCTTGCCGTCTGTCGAGATGGTAGAATTAACATCGTTGCCCGAAACCAGTGCATAGTAATCTTCAGGTGGTGTAATAACAACAACTGTTTTTACTCCGTAGTTGAGGGCTTTTGCTGTACCAAATTCATATGGAGTTGAATCAATAGTGATAGAACCACCTTCGGTGACATCAGAACTTGTATCAACATTCACAGTAATTGTGTTGTTATCAGCTAAAGTTGCTGTAACTGATTGTATATCAGCAGTAACGCTATTCTTTGTACCAGATACAGTAGATGCAGTAATCTCGCCTATTTCTACACCGTTCATAGACTTAACATAGAAGCCAGCATTCGGAGTAACAGAATATTTAATATTCTTGTTATAATCGACGTGGTATGTTGATTCTGCTGTAGCCTTAGTAAGCGTACCATCGCTATAATAAGCAAATTCAATAGCAGTTGAATTTGCAGGCTTTAACACCTTAACCTTTGGTTTTTCAGTGAGTTTATAGTGTATCTCAACGTTTCCCTTTACATGTTCACAAGCCAAGTAATCAATAATATCACCGTTGACGTATTCGTTATCAAATTCGGTAATAGTATCAACTTCAAGATACTCGATATAGTATTTGGTGTCAGGTCTTGTGAGTGAGATGCTCAAAGGACTGTTAGATAAAATCTGTCCTGTTGTAATCTCTGTACCATCAGTTGAAAGTGTCACGTCAGCATCAACACTGCCATCATTTACAACAGTAATCTTATAGTAAACAGTACTTTGTTCAACTGTCAACCTTTGAGATGTAGAGTAAACGACCTCGCCTGTTTTTGTGTTGGTAGTCTTTACTCTGAAGTAATAAGTACCAATCTGGTTAGGAGTCCACGATGAACCTTGTATATCAGAGAAAGAAGAGTTGTTTGTGCTCATCTGATATACCTGGGTTATATATGCTTTCTCTGCTTCATCAACTCCGTTTACATAAGCGCCTGAGAAGGTAACTGACTGTGCATCTGTAATGCTATCATCGCTCATGGTAAAGCCGGTATTAGAAGCAACAAGGTGGCTGAACACCATATAATGTACTGTTTTGCTAATGTAGTTTGATGAATAATATCCACCTGCATAAGCCTTTGCATACACGGTGTATGATTGATCTGCACCTTTAGTTGTACGTGCAGGAGTGAATGTTTTTGTAGTAGAATAGCCGCTAGTTGCAGTAGTTGAATAGTGCGCAACAGCGTCGGTTACTACAGTAGCATTTGCAGTTAACGTAAAGTTGCCATCGCTAAATACAATATAAGGATTTGTAGATGCACCTGTGCCGGAAGTACCTGATGCAACGCCTGATGCAGTAAGTGTAAGAGCTGATGGAGCATTAGGACGGAAGTTAGCTTTTACTGTAGCACCGTTAGCAGTAGGCTTGAATGTTGTAGTAGCTGATGAAGTACTGCCAAGAGTACCGTTAGTAGCACCTGTCCAACCAGCAAATGTATAACCAGTATTAGGTGTAGCAGTAATAGTAACACTGCTTCCAACATTAACACTACCGCTCGTAGGAGAAACTATACCACCGGTACCTTTTGTGATTGTGTATGTATATTTAGGATTATTAACAGTAATAGTTGTTGTAGCAGTAGTTGTACTTGTAATTGAACTATAGCAATTTGGAGTATATGTAACAGTAGCTGTTACTGTATATGTACCAGCCGCAGTAGCTGTGAAAGTATTGCCACTTATAGAAGCACCTGAAGTTGGGCTAATAGTATAAGTAGTAGATTTGATAGTGTTAATACTAGAATTAGTATAAAGACTTGGAGTAAGAGTAACTGCTGTATTAGTTTCAGCAGGAGAAGGACTTGCAGAAAGCCTAGCGGTTGAAGTGGGCTTTACAGCAGTACCCCAAGTAACAGAAGTACTGCCTTCTGAGAATTTAGAAAGGTAGTTGCTAGTACTACTCAATGTAATATCGCCTGTCTGGTTCCACTTATTATCCCACGAAGGTGATGTAGAAGTGTTATTACGAGTAAGGATAACGCCAGCCCAAGAACCACTTGGGATTACTACGTAGTAAGTATCTCCGCTATAGTTGACAGCGTGAGCTGACCACGCATTCTTGCCAGTAGAATTATTAAAGAAATAAGCAAAGTTACCATTACCATTTGAACCAGCGGTCCACCATGAAACTGCTTTCATGTTAAAATACAAACGAGCTGTACCATCAGACGTGATAGTTGCAGAAGTTTCAGCGACATCAATATTAGCTTTTGTATCTACAACATCGGTTTTATTTCCTTGTGAAACAGCCAAAGTCTGGATATCAGCTATAAGAGAGCCACTCTTCCCTGTGTTATCAGTAATAAATGAAGCGAAGGTTGTTGAAACTAAGCCAATCACAAGTAAGATAAGTAATGCAAAAATAGTTATGCTTTTTTGCATGGCAAAAGCCTTAGCCTGCTTTTTTGCGATAGCTTTAGCACTTTTTTTAGTAGTGTTCTTTTTCTTTGTGTTTTTATTGCTCATTTCAACACCTCCTTTTCTAGTGAAAATTTAAATTATTCAGTGATATTAAAATATATACCATCGACTAAGTCGTGTCCGTAGGTAAACACCGCTTCGTTCACACCAGGACCTGTATATGCGGTCCAGCGATAGTTGATTGTAGTAATATCACCACTAAAATCATCTGTAAACCAACGATAGTTATCGAGTTTATTCATTTCGATGTAGCTTGCACCACCATCTACAGAATACTCAAGCTTTGCGTCTTCAACAGTATTCAAAATGTTGTTGATGATATTATCAGCTGAGCCATCTACTACTACGCCAATATGCCACTGGCCACTTGATGAGTCAGCCGCCATATCAGTAGCGTAGAAAATGCTGCTATTATCACGAATAGTCGCACCTGAGTTCCATGTGCCGGAGACTGTAGCTGTGCTATATGTAGCTAAACGCTGGAACATAATAGCGTTGTCAGTAGTACCACCTGTACCAACAGGAACAAACGCCTTAAATTGTGTAGAATTATTATCAACAGCCATATAGTAATACTTATAGCTATCGCCAATATCCACAGCAATTTTATATCTATATTTGCTGTTCATTAAATTGTCTACAAGCTCAGTTGAAAGAGTTATCTGCTCAGTTTCCATCCATGTACCGACGCCTGTAGCTTTGCTCTGTGAATTAGCAGTACCTGCGCCCTCGTAGCCCAGCGCTCTGTAGATAGTCTTGCCATTATATTCAGCAGGGTTAGATGCAGTCCACTGGACTTTGATATTTGCATTTGCATAGTTTGAAGAGCTTGTATAAGAGAAAATCGGAGTGAAGTTCTCACTATAAGCATAATAACCTTTCCATATATCATCAGTAGAATCATAATACATACATGTTGTATTAGCAGATGCCGTTGTAGAATCACTGAGATACAGACGCTTTTGTCCTTGTTCGTTGATGAACTGGAAAGCGTTAGGGCTATAAAGATCTGATGTTGCACAAGTAGTCTGATCCTTAAAGTGCCATAGCTTTATAGGGACATTGTCCCATACGCCATAGCCAGTGGAATTGCTGTTATAAGTCAGAACACTGAGTGCTTTAAATATATATATGTTGCCGGAATTTACAGCAGGTTTAGTAATAGGCCATTTATAGTGCTCGGTTTTTACACCAGTAGATTCGTTATATGTACCATAGAAGAAATATCCCTTTGATGGATCAGCAATAAGAGCATTTCGCATAGCATCAGAAATACGAGGAGTAGGCTCTCCACTATCAGATGCTGTAACCCAACGGATAGATTCGTTCTGCGAAGTAGTTGTTGTCATCGGAATGACAGAACCTGTAGTGCCATCATTATAATAGAAATACAGACTCTTTGTCTGGTCTTCACTTGTAACGTGCATACCCTCGTGTCCTTCTTCAGTACTGAAGGTATAGTCTTCGAAAAAGAACGTCTGGAAGTTAGACTCGGAGTTCACGAACTTCAAGTTAATGCTGACAGTAGCGCCTTCGAGCTTCTTTTTGTTTTCATCTGACAAAGCCTGGTACGCTATGTCTTTTTCTTCAAACCAGATTTTGATATTAACCTTAGTGTCATCTCCACCGCCTGTGGTAGAGAAAACAAAAATATTGTTGTTTGTGTTTGTCTGATAATTATACTCGCTTTCTCCTGAAAGGCCTGTGGAAGTAACACTCTTTGTACCACCAGCGAGAGTATTAACAGCACTGTAGGTAACGCTGTCTCTAGAATAAACACGAGTATTCTGAGCATTAGTACCAGCAGTAACTGCAATACGAAAAGCACCTTCGGCAGCTCTCTTAGTATCAGCATCAAGCTCTTTATCAGAAGTAACCGTGAAAATTTCAGCTTTATCAAAATAATAGTTGAAAGTTTTTGCGGTTTCGTTGTGTACTTGGAAATCAAAATTGTAGTAGCTGGTATTGTAGTCAGTGGTGTCACCTAAACGATAAGTAGTAGAATCAGCTTTTTTAAAGTAGAAATTCTGTCCATCAGGTGATGAAGCATGTGCCATCTGATACAAAGCAGTTGGTCTGAAATAAGTAGATAAATCGACCATACTACTGCCAGCATCATCTTTAACATCAAAACGATAGTTGACGTTTTGTGAAATCGGAAGGTTGTTACCTTTGATAACAAGAGATGACTTGGATTCAATCCAGCTGAATGTAGCAACTGAAAGCAAAATAATACACTCAACAAGTGCCACGATAGAAACTATTAAATTGTTTTTCTTCGAAAAAATCTTTTTCAACTTTTGCATCATGGCACCTCCTTTGTGTGTATTTTAAATCAAATTATGACCAATCCTCAGAGTTATAAAGTGTGACATGTAATGTTTCGTTAGGCGTTACACCGGATTTGCGAGTAGAACGCCATCTCTGGTTATTAGAATCCCACTGATAAATCATACCGCTGACCTGATCATCAGTACCGATAGTAATATCACCAGTCTGACGACGCTGATTACCATAATCATAATCATTAGAAAAAATTATATGATCATAATTAGAAACATTGACATCAAAGTAATATTGCTTGTAGTACGCACTATCATTATCTTCGGATCCGTTTTTAGACCACGTCATAGTATCGCCAGGCCAAGCAGCTTTTGCGCCGTTTGAGCCATCTTTATCCCAAATATAAATCTCAGGATCCCAACTATCTCCACAATAATCTTTAGAACACTCAAGATATACTCTCAGATATAAATAATCAATAGTGCAGATGTTATTAGAAACTGTGTTTGAATATGTTGTATTTGTAGTTGATGCAGAATCTATATCCTGAAGTGGAGTAATGTTCCACTTTTCAGATGTAGCACTAGGATTACAGCGTTCAACACGATACTTGTAGTAGTTCTTATTAGACGGAATTACACAAGCGTATCCGTAGCCATCACCAGATGCTGCGAAGTTATCGTTTCTATAAAGAGTTGTATAGTGGCTGGTACCACTAACTTCAGTACCTGTTTCGTTAGAATAGAAATGAACTTGCAAATGTGAGCCGCTCATTTTATTTGTGACAGCGTTTCGAGCTTGAATATAGAGCACATCAGAGCCCCAGTAGAAGTTGTTTGAACTGTTGCCGGTGATTTGACCGAACTTACCGTTACAAACAGCGTTATTCGGGTCTTGCCATTTCATATGGTAAATAAGCGAGTTCTTATCAGAGTTGAGTGCATACTTATCATTAAAGTTGTAGTAACGCTTAAATGTGATAGCAGGTCGTGAACTGTTAGTCTTAGAATAGACCCTCATTGGTACTACAAAGTAATACATACCAACACCGGAGCCAGAAGCTTTGTACTCAACATTCTGGCCATTATATTCATAGTTTATAGTAAGAACTGATGTTTTGCCTTCTTCGGAAGAATTCTTGATCCACTGTCCCTCAGTACCATCATAGATAGTAACAATCTGAGTTTCGTGGTTGCCCCAAAGTCCGCCACAAGAACGCTCAGGTGCACCAGATTCTTCGGTTGCATTTTCGTCTTTTTGTGCATTTGTAGGAGCACCATCAGAAAATGCAGTGAAAGTAACAACTTCGCTAGAAACAGCGTCACTGTTGTTTTTGAATCCAAATGTATCCCAATAGTTCCATACTTCATCCTCATTCATAGGATTTACACGACGGAACATAATGTGGTCAGAATTTATGAGATCTTTAGGAGCTTTACACTGCCATATAGTAGGTTTACCTTCAGCATCATCATGAACGCTCATCTGGTAACCCTTGCCTGAATTTGCGTCATATAACTGGATAACAGGTTTGAAAGAAACACCTGTATCGGTAGTGATTTTGTCGTCAATCCAGTTTTCCTTAGTCTTATCTAGGAATTTGTATGTGTACATCTCTTCGCCTTGCGAATCAGGAGTTGCAAACACAAGGTTCATGTCGATATATTTTCCTGCGTAGACGTCTTCTGTACAGTCAGGATCAGTACCCTCAAGCCAGATAATCATAGAAAGCGGTAACGTCTGACCTGGAGCTATAGTAAACAAGGTGTTATCAGAACCGTTGTTATAATCATCGATAGACGATGCAAACGCAGGTACAACGACCTGAGCATCACCGGAGTTATCATCAATCTGTGTAACAGGAGCATATGGTCGCTGGAAACCAGTGGATACACCCGGAGATATTACCGGATAGGTACCACCATCAACAGTACCTATGTAGTCCTCTTGTGAATAGCCAAACTGGTTATCACCGGTAGAAGAACCAATCATATAAATGTAACCATCTTTTACCGGATAGATATCCTCTGTTTTGACTGCGCCACCTTGTGAATTACCATCATTAAAAATAATGGAATCGTATTTAGAATCAAATGTATAGTAATAAACAGAACCTGAAATATGTGTCATAGGTTTTCCAGGCCAAGTTGATAATGCTTCGTCGTTACTACCATTTTCTCTCCAGATATATGCATATGGCTGTTTCCAACCCAAAGTGTTATTGAAGTAAACAGTAGTTTTGCCTTGCACTTCGCCGGTGTCTTCGTCACCAGTACCGCTGTCGCCATTGTCATCGCCGCCAACGTTAGGATCATTACCAGTATAAGTAGAAGGGTTTTCTTTTAACAGCATACCATATCCACCATTATAATTACCCGCATAAGCTTTGTTGCTTGAATTGAGTTCAAATTCATACAAATATCTGGAATATATTGTATGTGTAGGTAACTGTACAGTAGTATCAGTACTATCATTTGAGTTAGGATCTCTTCTAAACTTAATAAAAGTAAGAATGCTATCATCAACATTAGGAAGCAATGTTCTTAAATCGATGTAATAAATGTTATCATCTGTTGGATGAGGTTGCATCTGGAAACATCTATTGTTTGCTCCAGATAGATTAGCTGTGTTATCAGTTTCTATCCATACCTGATCCCATGTAGAACCTGTTACATTGAAATAAATAAAGAAATTGTTCTCAGAGTCGCCAGGTGAGTCAGGATCGTCAGGATCTTCAGGTGTATCACCATCATATTCCTTAGATAAAAGTGAAGATGTAATCTTGCCTGATTCGCCATCGTTCTGATAAAAAGCGATACGAATAGCTTTACTTGCAATAGACTCCTTAGTTTCCGGGTCATAAAGGCTAAAATATGACTTATGGCTAAGGAAAACTGGCATATCTTCAGTACCGTTGTTTGTAAGCGTGAAGTCGATATTGATGTACTTTGAGTTCATATCGTTGACTGTAGCTTCACGGAAGTTCATCTTGGAAGTATCTATAGCGTTGAACGTACCAGTGGTCGGTATAAAGATATTACGGCCATCGAGCGAAGTTACGGGTTCGAACTGAAACTCGTTGAGATAGTTCCAGATATTTACGTAGTCATTCTCGTTTGCATCATTGAAGTCGATTTCAAGACCTGAGTCAGGCTCAACAGAAATAACATCAGTATCGACCTTGTTATTTTCAGCAAAAATAAACCATGCAAATGTACTCACACAGATAAGAATAAGGACTTCAATGATAGCAACAACACCAATAAGCGGTGATGTTCTAAAAATATTCAGTTTTTTGAAGCTTGATTTTTTCATCATATATCTCCTAAAAAACAGAATGTGATTTTAAATGTTTAGGAGCCGGCTAAGTCAAAGCTAACTTGGAACTTGCCTCCGGCAATAGTACGGCGTGCCTCAGCATCACAGCCTTCAATCCAGATATTGACCTGTGTTTTACCAAAATAATAGTCGCCGTTTTTATAGTTTACATCACAGATAGCATCACGGCTAGGGTCTGTGATAGTATTTTCATAGTTTCTGTCTTCACCGATATATCTACCCTGATTCTCGTCATAGATATAAGTATAATAATGGTGAGTAAAAGTATCAGCAGGATAACCAATAAACCTATCCGTCGAACCAAAGTAATCAACAACAGTGTTGTCTTTAGTAAGGTCGGTAGATAAAGACCACTTTCCTGTCAATGGTGTGTCAAGGTGGATATCCGGACGAGGTAACCAAAGCAAACGTGCTTCTTCTTGTAAATTCACATGGTCTTCTCCTTCGTAGAACTGATTGTAGTTCACGAAAGAAACTCGAACAGCACCAACTACAGCATCTTTGGAATAATCGCCTTCTTCAGCTTTTCTATTAGAACCGGTATCTTCTGTCTGGATAAGTTTACCATCCCCTGCTTCACTTTCGATAGCACCTTTTACAAATGAGCCGCTATCAAGATAAACCTTACAAGGATCACTACAACGAAAATACATATCAAAACAAATGTATTCTTTGTTAGGTGAAACAGTGGTGAATGTGCCGCTGTTTCGGTCAATATCAACATTTTTCAGCTGCATTGACGGTCGAACAAGAGAAACACCATCACCTGTTATGTCAATCGGGCTGAAATCATGAAGTACATCGTAGTGCGCACCATCAGCAGTAATAATATCACGTAAAGATAAATTCTTACTGTACTGTGACATAGTGTACTTGTAGCCATTTACTGAAGATTCAAAACCAACAGCCATATCAAAAAACTTTGATGAACTGGAATTTACAGAAACACCGGTTGCTGTACTAGGATCAGTAGTGTTCGAAAACCATGCGAGAGATGCAACAAAAACCATAACAATTAAAGCGAGCAATAACATGATAGCTTTTATTATCAAAGATGTGCTTTGTTTACTCTTCATATTATTGCTCCTTTCTATGTGTTATTTTAAATTATTGATAGTCCTTTGTCTCGTCCAAACTCAAGAGCTTTTCAGGCTTATAATCAATAAGAACTCTCGCTCTCTTAACATAAGCTTTTGCTTTCTTTTTGGCATCTTTGAGCTGTTTTTCAAAATCAGCTTGTATTGATTTCTTTTCAGCATTGAGTCTTACAGCGTACTTTTGCTCATCAGTAAATGAACAAGCAGCAATTTTCTCCTGTTCTTTCAAAGCCAACTTATGCTCGTAATCAGCTTTTAATGCCTCAAGCTGAGCCTCGTACTTTGATGTAATATCAGCAATGGCAGCATCCTTGTCAGTGTTAGCAGTATCAACAGCAGACTGAAGTTTTTGAATCTGCTCATCCCTGTTTTTGATGTTCTGAACATGGGTGCGAAGAGTATTATTGAGTGCAACACACTCAGACTCGACAGCTCTGAGTTTATCAGTCATAGCATCACGATCAGCTTTGCTGTTAGCTACGACGGTATCACAGTTATCAACCTTTGACTGGAGAGCTGCTTTTTCGTCATTCAATGTATTTATGATAGCATCTTTTGCGGAAAGCATATTAAGATGTACTCTGATCTCATGGTTGAGTTTATCTTCTTCTGCCTTATTATCATTGATAGTTGCGTTAAGCTTATCAACCTCAGCCTGATGATTTTCGTATCTGAAAGATAAATCATCGAAGTTGGTTTGTAATGTGCTAAGCTGGGTTGACAGATTTGCAATCTCTTCGTTAGATGTGCTGATGATAGAAGCTTTCTCAGAAATTTCTGCGTTTTTAGCTTCTATTGTGCTCTCTTGCTGTTGCACAGTAGACTTCAGATCAATATTTTCAGTAGTCAAAGCACCGTTAGCTTCTCTGAGCTCGCTGACAGTTGTATTGAGAACAACAATCTGTGAAGACTGTTCATCAATAGTTTTAGACTGATTTTCACAGGTGTTTTCAAGCTCACTGATTCTATTCTTATGCTCCTCAATCTCAATGTTAAGATCACGGACAGTTGTTTCAAGAACAGAAACTTTATCATTGAGGAAATCAATATGAGAAGCTTGTTCTTTGATAGTCTGAGCCTGCTGAGCGACAGTTGTTTCGAGCTCAGAAATCTTGACTTTGAGTTCAACAATCTGAGCGTTGAGCTCTTCGATAGTGTTATTGAGCTCAATAATCTTAGCTTCAAGTGCAGCGATAGTGGCTGTCTGAGCAGCGATAATAGCAGCCTGTTCTTCAACCTTAGCTTCAAGCTCAGCAATTTTAGCTTTACACTTTTCGAGCTCTGTTTCGAGTTCAGCAACACGCTGTAAAGCAACTCTGAGTTCTTCTCTTGTTTCTTCGAGCTCTTTCTCTCTTACGTTGAGAAGAGTCTGCAGCTCTTTGATCTTCAGATCTCGCTGTCTTACCTTTTCTTTTTCCTGATCAAGTTCAGTGGTGAGCTGAGCGATAATAAGTTCACGTTCTCTGACTTCCTTCAAGCGGATAGCCATTTCTTCACGTCGTGCCTCATAAATCTGCTCTTCGAGCCACTTAGCCTGTTCTTCCTCAGGTCTGTTAGCTTCTTTTGCTCTGCGTTCATTTTCAGCAACATACTCACTGTGGAGTTTGTCTTTCAGCGCTTTATTTGTGCTGATAGTCATTACAAAGTGCTGGAACGCCATAACGTTGTAAAGTTCCTGCTGAGTATCTTTGTCCATTTCACCGGAATACTCGTTAGATTCAACAACGTAACCTGTTTTGCGATAAGATTCTATAAAAGACCATAACTCATTACATTTTGCAAAGTTAGGGTTCTTCTTAATACAGTTTGTTTTATTGATAGGTGAACGAACCTGGATACAACCTTTGAGTGACTGAATAAGGTTTGTATTAACAAAATCGGTCAGCATCATACGAATACGCTCAATACGCTCGTAATCAGTAAGGTTAGCAACATCTTCGTCTTTATCAATTTTATCACGGTCATGTGATTCAGCTGAATAAGTAAGATTATATGAGAATTTTTGGTTATTGAGAGTTACATCACGATTCATCTCTATTTTTGTTGAAGAATCTCTCGGTGCTTCTTTCAATGCACGGAAACGAGCTTCAACAAAAGAGATAGTTCTATAAATAAGTGTGTATAAAAATCTGTTCTCGTATGTAGCATAACTGTCTTCACGGTGAGTGTTGAGCAGCTTAGACGGAGATACGGAACCATCAGGATCGACCTTTTGAATCAGGCTGGTGTGCTGTGTGAGATGACGAACAGCTTCTTTTGTAACCTGCTTAACTTTATCAACACGGTCTACCTCTTCGTAAGTTTCAATGAATTTTCTATCTTCACGGATGGCTTTATCCATATACGGAAGGACTTCTTCAATCTTCTCAACCCAGTCCATATCAATGACTCGGTTGTAAGCGTTACCGGCAAGAACGTCAGCACCGGAGTCGCTGTCTGCGAGAGCTCCTGTCAAATATCCTTTTGTATAGTCGCCTTCAAGCGTCTGTTGCATATCAGCATACGCTCTGTAGTATCTGGTAAAATCCAACATACTGGCGCTCACCATCCTTCAAAATAAGTTAAATCAAAATATTACATCATCTTCTGGAGCATACGTACATACTCTTTACACTCGTTCATATTCTCTTTGCCAAACAACTGATCGAGCTGTTGTACAAGACCATCGATCTCGTCACGAATGTAAGAAATGTTAAGTGCTTCAAATTTTCTGAATACCTTCTTAGCGAGACAGTAGTCGATACCGTCTACTTCTGTACCGCCGCAACCAACATAAGCAGGTACGAAGTCTTTCATCTGCTTCATAACACGGTTACCAAAAGCAATTCTGAAGTGCTCAATAACATAGTCATCGAGAATTTCAATCTTCTTGAGGTTTTCTTCAGAAATTGGGTTAGCAGCAACAGCTTCCTCTAAAAGCTGTGTGAGGTATTTATAGTTAATAAAGATAGGTTCTGTGTCTGGTGCTTCGAACGGCTTACCCTTGGTGTTAATATCGATAGGAAGCGCACGGTCATAAACCTTATCTGTGATAGCAAATGTAGAGTCGTCGTTGTTAGCTGTACCGACATACCAGATGTTGTCAGGTACAACGATTTTACCGTCTGTGAAGTGTGCAGGGTCATCAGGCCATGGTGCTGAAACAAGCTCAATAATCCACTCGTCATGAGCAGGCATTTCGAGGATAGACAGCATCTCAGCGAAGTAGTACTCGACACGGGCGATGTTCATCTCGTCGAGGATAACAACATAAACGTTCTCGTTATAAGATGCTTCATACAGTGCACGCAAGAGTTCTGTTTCGTTATACTTCTTTGTGAATTCGTTGAAGTAACCAAAAAGCTCAGTACGGTCACGCCATGAAGGCTGAACAGATGCGATAATAGCAGGGTTCTGTACAAACTTACCAAATGCGTATGGAAGAGATGTTTTACCAGTACCGGAAATACCCTGTAAGATAATAAGTCTTGTAGAAGCAAAACCAGCGATAAAGCAACGAAGAATCTTAATATCATAGAAGAGCTTGAGTCGTGAACAAGCGAAGTTGCGGAATCTGTCACAGAATTCAGGAAGTGTGATTTCCCAGTCATACTGTGGTGGCTGATAGTCAGCCCATTCTTCGTCAATAGTAATAAGCTTGTTGAAACGTCCACCCTTTTGCTCTTCTTCGCCATTGTTGAGTGCTTCCATCTCATCACCAGTAAGCTCAGAAATTTCGTTAGGGTTAAGACCAATCTGTGAAACCTTCATAGAAAGAATCTTATCTTTCTCGAGGTTCATACGCATAACTTCTTTATTGAGAGCGTTCACTTCATTGACAAGGTCGTTAGTGTCCTTAACCTTTTTCTTGAAGCGAGCATACTTCTTGATAGACATAACGATAAAGAAGATTATGATGCCAAGAACTGCAGCAAGTAAAACGATAGCTATGATCGCAATAACCCACGCAAGACCGCCAAGTGTTGTTGTGTAGTTCTTAATAATCTTGACATATTCAGAAAAATTGAACATACCAACGATGCCCTTTGCAACGCCAACGATAGCGCCCCAAATGGAACCGAAGAACTGACCTAAAAAGTCAAATAAAAATTTAAAGATGGTATCCATAATGTTCTACTCCTTTATCGTTTTAAGGATATATAAAATAACACAACGAAACCTTTCTGCACTTTTGGTACAGAAAAGGCCGTTACTGATTATTTCCTGATTTATCGGCCTAATCTATAGAAATTATATCTTATATCAGCAGATTAAGCCTGGGGTGTTTCTGACTCAGCATCTGCCTCTTTTTCTTCAACAGGACTAGCTGCTGGTTCGTCAGAATTCTGTGCATCATTTGATGCCTGAGCATTTTGCATATTTTTAAATGCCATAAACTGCTTGAACTGCTCATATTCTTCAGCAGTCATCTGTGGTGCAGAATTATCTTTATTTGAATTCTGCTCTTTTTCGTCATCTTCTTTTGCCTTTTTATACTCAACAAAGTTGATAACAACCTTAATAAGTACATAAAGGAAGAAGATAATCATTGGTAAAAGAATACACAAGAAGAAGCCAAACTGTGAGTTAATGAACTCGTACGCCTTGCCTACGCCTGCGATCTTAACACCTTTGAAATCATCAGTATAATATTTGGCAACGATAGAATAAGCTGTCATATACTCTTCGACAGTTTCCTGGTCTGGGAGCTGTGAAACAGAACGGTTGTCGCCCTGTGTCTGATATACAATCTCGCCATTATACTCCTGAACATCTGTGATTCTATGACAGATGAGCTGTTCGCCAAGATGGTCGTTACCTTCGAGAAAGCCTTTATATGTAATGATGTCACCGACTTTATATGTTTCCGGTATGTCACTTTTTGCGTTGTTAGTAACTTTACCGATGATGACATCGCCTTTTGTGAAGTCGCCACCCTCAAAATCAGGGTTGCCACCTTCCATAGAGTCAGACATAATAACCTGAACCGTGTAGCCTAAAATGTTAGAAACACCAGAGGATTTAGAAGTAAGTGCAAGTGTTGCAACGAGTACTGATACAACTAAAACCAGGACTATTAAAATGTTGATGATTGTATTAACAATACTCTTAAAAACTTTCATACAAATCCCCTTGACAAGTTGTCATCTGTGCCTCCCCGAAGGGAGGCACGAAACAACATTTAGTTAATTAGTAAGTAACTTCAAAACTAAAGTAAAACAAATTATTTTACGAGTGAGAAGTCAACCTGTACGCTCTTAACGATTTCTCTAGCGTCAACAGCTGTTACGTTGTCTGACTTACAGCATGTATCCTGACCGTCGAGGTAAACGTAAACAGTAACCTTCTTGCTTGCATCTTCAGCAACTGTAAGACCTGTGAAACCACAGTCATCTTTTTTACCAGTACCAACAGTATCGAGCTTTGTGAAAGCTTCAGTAGTTGGGTTACCTTCAGCATCCTTGCCTGTTAATACGCCGTTTGCACCAGCAGTGTTAGGAGCATATGTAGCGATAACTTTACCAGAAGCATCAGCAACAGCAACACGGATAGCATTGAAGAGAGCTGGATCGTTTTCGCCTTCTGCTAAGTCAGCCATTGTGATTGTAACGCCTGTTACATTAACTTTAGCTGTTGGCTCTGCAGCAGAACCTGTTGTGAGCTTGAAGAAAACGTCCTCAGCATAGTAAGCTGATTTAGAAGCTGTGTTGATATCAGCGCCCTTCTTCATCTCCCACTTGTCAGAAGCAGCAGCTTCAACTGTAACGAAGTTAGCAGCTGTAGCCTGGTTCTGAGATACAGGCTGAAGGTCATATGGATCTGTCTGGCCCTTGTAGAGCTTAGCTTCATGTGACCATGTTGTGTCTGTAGTAGTTTTGATTACAAGACCTGAAGCAGCTGTTGTCTTAAGAGAAAGACCTGAAGCGTTTGCATTTGGGTTAGCTGCAAACCATGCGAATGTTGCAGAACCAAGAGCTACGAGAGCTACGAGGAGCATAGCAACAGAAGACAATAAAGCCTTCTTTCTAAATGTTGTGTTTTTCATGAGAAATTCCTCCTTAAATTGTATCCCCCAAAAACACGTAGGGGATTGTTTACTAATATATATTTAACATACAAGCTTTGTGCTTGTACGATAAATACCTAAAAGAAGCGTCCGAGTACCGGAGCCTTTTGATTTTCAAGGCGACCTGAACCACGCGTTAAAAAATCAAAGAATATGACTCTTTGATTTTAGCAAGTGGCTAAGGAGCAGTAGAAAATCAGAAGATCAGCGCAGGTAAACGAGGCGTGACATCGCCGTGGCAGCACCAATCTTAAAGTTCTTCGCCATCAACGTTGAAGAACCACTGGAGCTTTACATACCCACCCATAATGTCGTTGATACACTCAGGGTCGTTACCTTCGATCCAAGTGACAATAGTGTACTTGACAGTCTCGCCAGGAGCGATGCCCTCTGTCTTGTCGTTGAGTACAACATAGTCTTCAAGATTAAGGTCGTCTGCACCTTCAACGAACTCGAAATTGACGATATCTTCGAGCTGTGAGTCATCACGGTTTTTCTGAGCGTAGATAGTAGGCTCACCGTTTTTGTAAATCATAATACGCAGAGCCTCATCGGCGTTCTTAGCAATACCGGTGAAACGAAGTGTGCTTTCATAGTCGAGTGTTTCAGTACCGCTGTTAGTGAGATAGAAGGTGTATGCGAGATAGTTCTCGCCGTTATGCTCACCGTCACCCTCTTCATCCAGGTCAGTCGGTAACCAGTCATATGTAATGTTAGTAACTTCTGTGACATTCTGTGCTGAAAGCTGGAGCTTAGGGTCTTTTGCAGAACCATCATCGTCGAGTGACTCACTGATGATGATACCTTCCTTTGCTGCGCCGCTTTCGACAGAAATGACGAGATCGCCGATAGTAGTCAGCAACCAGCCAATGATCCACAAAATGAGAAGTATAAGAACCGCTATAACAAGTGTGACTCCTGCCCTACGCTTCCATCTGACGGCACGAGAAATATCCTTGCTGTCACGGCGTGCTGAAAATCTTTCGAAGATATTCCAGTTGCGGGCTCTGTCAACGGCTATATCACCTTTATCTTCAAGCTTCTTTAACTGTTCAGGAGTGAAAGGCTCGTCGTTATTAAGTTTTTTCTTAAACAATGGCATTTGAGCCACCTCCAAAACTATGTATAAAAACTATATATAGTAAAAACAATTTAACCAAAAGCAATGTTGCTGTCGTCTGTACCTGAGAACAAGAGGTTGAAATCAATTTTTGATGACTGTACGTCGTTATCACACTCAGGGTCGTTACCTTCAGCCCACACACGAATTGTTATCTTCTTAGGTTGAAGCTCATCCAAATGGAAAAGACGTGTATCGTTAGAGTAAGCCATCGGGGTCTGTAAGTCAAATGTGCTCTGTCCGTTCACTGCTGTGCCCTTGTTAGGCTCATAAATAGCAGCTGAGCCTGAGTCTTCGAAGCTGACACGGACCGCACGAACTATCTCAGCTTTAAGTCCTGTCTCAGTAGTAGTGACAGATGTGCCCTCCATATCCGATGCATCATCAGAAGAAAGGTGTACCCACATATCTTTAGATGAAATGAAGTAACATTCAAACTCAAGGAAAGTATCTTCGTTAGCAACACGAGCAGAACCGTTCTGGCTTTCAAAAGCAATACCGTTACGAGAAGTAACAGGATCAAGCATCTGTTGCGCCAAAGCATCTTTGTCCTTAGAAGTCAAATAAGAATTGATCATCTCATTAGTAATAGTCTTCTTATACAGCTCGATATCGGAACCGTGGTTTTCCATATCTACTCTCAAGTCAACGCCAGTCGTGATATCCATCTGGATATTCTCAACGCTGGCAAAGCTGTTGAGTGTAAACCAAGCCATAGTCGATGTGATCAACACCAACAACGCAATAATGCAGAGCATAAAAGTAGTTTTGCGTTTTATCCTAACCTGGGCTTTGTTAAGTTTTTCAATTTCCAGCAGAAGCTGCTGTTGATTTTTGTCCATAACAATCACCATTAAAATATATATAAATAAGTATAGATGTATTACCGTATCAACATTATTATGAATATCATTAAACCTATAAAAGGGCACAATGACAGTACATTACAATATAACCGTACTTATTATATCTCAAGATTTGGTAAAAAGCAATAAGAAAAATAAATTTTTTTGCTTATAAGAAAAATAAATAGTCATTTTTAACAATAAAATGTATTTTAAAGAATTATAACAACTATATATTGAGTGTTTCTCAAAAAACGTTTGTGCAATTTCTACAAATACAGTATAATATTTTTGTCAGTTACAACATCTCATTTATTACAAACAGTTAAATTTCTAATTGAGAATTTTAAAAATGTTGCACCTATGCTGAAAATATCGTAATATTTATACAACAAAACTTGAGGTATAAAATGAAATACGTTACACTGTCCGAATATCTAAAAAAAGAATACGGAGAAAAATATTTTAAGCTGAGTCTGAGCTGTGCTACCACTTGTCCTAATCGTGACGGTATGTGTGGCGACGAAGGATGTATATTCTGTTCTTCAAAAGGATCCGGAGATTTCGCACAAAGTGCGTTGCTAGACATCAACTCACAGATTGAACACGCTAAATCTTTGGTTAAAAACAAAAGCAACAGCAACAGATATATAGCTTATTTTCAATCTTTCACTTCCACTTATGGTGATATTGAATACCTGAGAAAAGTTTTTTTCGAAACAATAACACGTGATGACATAGCTATTCTATCAATAGCAACTCGCCCTGACTGTCTTGGTAATAATATTATCGAACTTATAAGTGAGCTCAATAAGATAAAGCCCGTGTGGGTTGAGTTGGGGTTACAAAGCGTTCATGAAACTACTGCTCAATATATCAGACGTGGTTATGATACCTCTCTCTATTTTGATGCAGTCAAAAAGCTCAAGAATATAGGAGTGCACGTAATAACTCACATCATCATCGGTCTACCGTATGAAACAAAAGAAATGATGGTGGAAACTGCAAGACAGGTCGGAAATGTAACAGATGGAATCAAGTTACAGCTTTTGCACGTTCTAAAAAACACTGATCTTGAAAAAGAATACTATGAAAATAAGTTTAAAACGCTTAGTATAGAAGAATACGCTGATATACTGTGTGAGTGCATCAGCGTTCTCCCAGAATCTGTTGTTATACACAGACTGACAGGCGATGGAGATAAAAACGCTCTCATCTCTCCCCTGTGGACCAAAGATAAAAAAAGAGCACTTAACTTCATTAACCATAAAATAGCTACATATCAACGAAAATGAAAATGGGCACCTAAAAATGGTGCCCATTTGTTATTATTCTAACTAAATTTATATAGTAAAGCTTCCAGTTTCTTTTCCATCAAAAGCAAAGCTTAATAACGTTCCTTTATCAATCGCCGCAAAGTAACCTGTACACTCATACTCATCAGCGTAGTGCTTCTTTATATATTCCAACGTTTCTTTGAGCTGTAACAAGACAGCGAATTCGTGCTTACAATTACCGCTGCAAAAACAAGAGCACACAAGCTTGCTTATCTCCCCATTGTTATACTGAAACTCAACTTCGTAGCCTTCACTGCCTTCAACAATAGCATAACCGTTTGTGTTGTCTAGACTTATATATCTAACCCTATTTTGCAAATAATATTCATGACCTCGACTCGCAATGCTTGGACTGATGTTCATTTTTTCGAGCTCATCAATGAAAATCATGGAATCATCATGCCCGCTCGCAAACTCATCATCACAATTACTAGGAGCTTTGAACCACGAATTAACCATGTCACACGGTAACGCCGACCTATCAAAAGTAATAAAATGTGAACCTGCCAAAAAGAATTTGCCACTTACATTCCTGTTCACAACAAAAACAACTCGTTTATAGTCAGATATCTTAATTTTAAAGTTGTAATTCACTTCTACAACCCGACCCAATAAACCTTCGAGCTTACCATCCACATATACCATATCGCCTTGATGCAAATCAAACAGATCATTGTAATATGATAGTGTCATATTACGTTTTTGAAAATACACCTGTACCACAGATTTTCTTGGTACAACTTCTTCAGATGGTGCAGCATTGCTGAGCAGTGTATTTGTCTCGTAATTATCTGATACAGTAAATCCAACCTTGAACGTCATATGATTTCCCTCCAAATTTTATCTTGAGATAATCATACAATATTACGTGTCCAATAAAACGGACTTTGTAAAAATACACCTTGGGGTTCAAATCCCTTTCTGTATTATAAAAAAAGGCACCCATAAAGGGTGCCTTTTTTTATGGCGTAGAGTGAGGGATTTGAACCCTCGGTACCTGAAAGGTACACAGCATTTCCAGTGCTGCTCCTTCGGCCGCTCGGACAACTCTACATATAGCACGAATATTATCGTGCCTAAGTATTATAACTAACTACGAACAAAAAATCAAGTCAAATTTACTTTGAAAATAAAATATCAAAAAAAGCATCATATTCCTTTATCTGATAATCGCATAAATCGTAGTCAGCTATATCGCTGTTAGGGTTATACAAACAAGTTGTAATGCCTACGTTTTTTCCACCTTGCATATCAGATGTGAGACTATCACCAACAATAATGACACGAGACTTATCTTTGACACCTATTTCCTTGAAAATAAAATCAAAGTATGCTTTGTCAGGTTTGGCGAAGCCTATTTGCTCCGAGATAAATACTCCGTCGATATAATCTTTTATAGCTGACTGAGAAAAACGACCTGTCTGGGCTTTTGTGAGTCCGTTAGTCGCAAGGTAAATCTCGCAATACTTGCTGAGATCTTTGACAAATTCTTTTGCGCCTTCTATCAAAAAAGTACTGTTCGACAGATTTGTGAGATAACAGTCGTTGACCGCTACAACATCGATGTCTTTCACTCCGATTTCATCAAAGAACTGTTCAAAGCGAAGGGTTTTCAGTCGCTCACGTGTCACTTCACCACGCTCAAGAGCTTTCCATAGAGACAGGTTGATAGCACTGTATCGTGCTAAACGTTCATCGGTATATTCAACATTGAATTTTTCGAGCATCAGCTTGAAAGAATGTGCTTCTGCTTTCTTGAAATCAAATATAGTTTCATCAGCATCTAGCAACACGATATCAAAACGCTGATTCTGTGTATCGCACTTACTCAAAAGGTCTTCCCTCCGCATCAAAAACATCGACTCGTGTGATATCGTAGCAAATCTCGATACCGTACTTTTCTTCCATAGCTTTTATAAGCAAGGTCGGGTTGATATTAGTATTACTACCAGCAGGAAGTATGACACGCACTACAACATCGGTATCTGTATCATAATGCTTTGCATCCTTGAAATACTCTTTGATATCTATCTTTTTGATGCCTTTCTTCGTTTTCTTATCCACTAAGATTTCGTTGCTATCAAGCGTTTCCTGAAGTCGCTCATATAATTCTTCTGCAGAAATTTCATCAGAAGCCAAACGGATCTTGAATTTGGCTTTAGTAATAGCACCAGGCTTGCACTTAGGCTCTGTAACATCAAAGACTGTGAGTCCGTGTGGCAAACATTTATTAAGCTCGTCTTTGATGACAGAAAGCTCAAAATCATCGTCAAGAATACGCATATCCATAGTCTCCTTCTCTCCTCTGAATCCAAGAGAGAGAGGCAAAGCAAACGTTATATATGGGTGCACATTAAAACCTTCGGTGTGCCACACAGGAAGTCTGCTTTTTGTAATGGCACGTATCATCACTCTGTTAAGATCAAGGTGCGAGATGTATCTGCACTCATAGTCTTTCTTAAACCACACTCTGACATTTTTCAAAGCAGACACCTCCCTTATGTTTCATCGCACCACAAGCTGAGCATTTTTCTCTGCAGTTTGGTGTAGTTTTATTTTCGTAGGCTTTTTTGCATTCGTTAACCAAGAACTCTTTTGTGACCGAATAGTCAATATGATCCCAAGGCAGGATCTCGTCAAAGCTACGATGACGGTTAGCATAAAAATGAGGGTCAACACCACATTCTTCAAAAACTTCAAGCCACTTATAAAGAGAGAAACAATCAGACCAACCATCAAAGTGCATACCTTTTTCAGCTGCTTTCAAAAGAACATCACAAAGCTTTCGGTCACCACGTGCGAACACAGCCTCCATGAACGATGTGTCGGCATCGTGGTAGTTGTAAGAAATCTTTTTTGTACCTAAATTTTCTCTGACATGAGCTTGTTTTTTGTGGATAGTATCAATGCTGTCCTGTGGCTCCCACTGGAACGGTGTGAACGGCTTTGGTACAAAAGATGATGTAGATAATGTCACTCGTACTGATTTACCTTTTGGGCGTTTTTCGCTCTTGTAGTAAGTGTTGACAACTTTCTGTCCAAGTTCAGCGATACCTTTGACATCGTCCATGGTTTCAGTTGGCAAACCAATCATAAAATACAGTTTTACAGTAGTGTATCCACCATCAAATGCTACTAAACAAGTGTCCAGAAGCTCATCTTCAAAAACGTTTTTGTTGATAACATCTCTGAGTCGCTGTGTACCTGCTTCTGGTGCAAAAGTAAGACCACTCTTACGCACTGACTTTATCTTTGACAAAATGTCATCTGTAAAGCCATCGACACGAAGTGACGGCAACGACAAGCTGACATTTTCATCAACTGACCACTCGCTGAGTTTTTCTAAAAGTGGCACTATCTGTGTGTAGTCGCTGGAGCTAAGGCTTGAAAGCGAAATCTCATCATAACCAGTGTTGCGACAAAGAGTATGACACTGCTCGTTGATACAATCAACCGACTTTTCTCTGACAGGTCTGTAAAGAAAACCTGCCTGACAAAATCTACAACCTCTGATACAGCCTCTGAATATCTCTTCAACTGCTCTGTCGTGGACTATCTCAACATTAGGCACTACGAAGTTATCCGGATAGTAGGACTTGTCCATATCCATCATAACTCTTTTTTCAATTTTTTCAGGCACTCCGTCAAGTTTTGGGGTGAACGCTTTTATAGTGCCGTCTTCGTTATATGTAACATCATAAAGTGCAGGGACATACACACCTTTTATCTGTGACGCAAGATACAGGAATTCGTCCTTTGATTTTCCTTCTTTTTTACACTGTCTGTAAAGTTCGATAACTTCCAGATCCACTTCTTCTCCATCGCCGATAAAAAAGATATCAACAAAATCAGCCAAAGGTTCAGGGTTACACGCACAAGGTCCACCCGCTACGACAATTTGTGTCAATTCTTTTCTATCACACGATTTGAGAGGTATATTACCCATTTTCAGCATATTGAGTACGTTTGTATATGAAAGCTCATACTGCAAAGTGAACCCGATGAAATCAAATTCGGATATAGGATCCATACTCTCCAAAGCGTACAGTGGGATATCGTTTTTTATCATCTGGTCTTCCATATCA